>JBCCDS010000001.1:0-225923 GCA_039030655.1 Bacteroidota bacterium
CCTTTGCCGAATAACTCATAGACAAAATAGAGCTGGAAGACCAGCGGTGCTCCCAGGTTGAGCAAGAAGACGTGCCAGTTTTTAGCGCGAAGGAAGAAGTCGGTCATAGCAAGTAGGGTTTAATCGTCCAGAATATCGCTCTGCCAATTGGTAGGCCCCTCCTCCGCCAGCTGATTGACCCTGGGCTGGATGAACCAGATGCCGATGACGAAGAACCAGAACAAAAAGAAATCACCAAGGTAGTCGCCGGCCTGAACCGGTCGTTGTAGTTCGGCCAGCTTTATGCTACGAGCAGCGAAATACATATTGTAGAACATGCAGAACATAGCAAAGAAATGTAGGGGGATGATGAGACCCAACCACCGGAAGTTTTCAAGGGGAAAGGAGTCCGGGCTCATCAAAAATAGATCGGGCATCAGAACCTGGAAGAATAGAAAGAAATAGAGTAAAGGAAAGGCTATACTGATGGCAAAAAAACTGGTTTTGGGGCGCAAATCTTCCGGAATTTGAGCTTGTAAACCCTGCCCAATGGACCAAAACCAGGCTAGCAGTCCGCCCATACTGAGCAAAATAAGCCAGGGGATGAAGCGCAGGTAGCTGTCAAAAGCCCTCGCAGCTCCAGCAGGGTCTGATAAGTTGTTTAGATCGTTGAAGAACAAACCGAAAAAGAGGAACTGAGCAAGGATGGGCAAACTCAGGATGAGCAGGAAAACCTGCCAATGTTTGGCGCGGAGGAAGAAATTAATCATGGGTGCTTGCTTAATTAGAGGTTTACTTTTTGACCGGACTGAGCAATGTGCATGCCGGCCGCTTCAACGACTTTCATCGCTTCAGAATTAGTCCGCAAAAGCGGATTAGTGTGGTTGAAGTGTATAAAGTGGGTTTTGGCCCGTTCTTCAGGACTTAAATCGGCGAACAGCGCTAAACTTTCGACCACGAAAGGATGTGTAATCTCAGCGATGTCGCGATTATTGATCTCTTCGGCATCGTAGAAGGTCGCATCCAGAAAGGCATAATCGACGGAGGCGATGGCATCTACGATATGGATAGACCACTTTCTCCATTTGTCGATTGTAACACTCCGCCTTCGAAATTAATCTGCTAATACATCGCCAATATCCGTCGCGGGCAACTGCTCTTGGATAGCGATTTGATAATCTTGTTGGCCTTGCGTCCAGTAGATCCGAAAACGATTGCTTCCTTCGTGGTTTTGGTAGATGCGCTGCTGTATACTGTTGACTTGTGGGCCAGGCAGCATGAAATGCTGTCCTGCTCGTTGTTCGCGCAGGTGGAAGACTTCATCACCATTAACCAATTGGTTGGGTAAAACTTCTCCCTCTTCCCAGCCGATTTTCGCGTACTCTTCTTGGTCTAAGGGGCGCTCCTCAAAGTAGGACCAGGCACTGCTGCCTTGCTCGCAGTAGAGGAAGTAGTTCTCCGCTTGCGTGGCATCGTAGACACTGAGTAGGCGGTCGCTTAGTTCGGGCTCTTCCCAATCAAATTGTTGCCCTTCGGTCATGGCAAGATTGTTGCCGCGCAGACTGATAATAAAACCGGGCTCTGCGTGTTGCAACTCAGGGGCGTAGTCACGTTCGGGGCCGGGGAGGTGTCGTGGCCGGGTGGTGGTGATTTTAGCTTTTCCTTGTTGTTGACGGTGCATTTGTTCGGCCATGTCCGCCCATTCCGGTTTCCATTTGCGCAGCATGTCGACGGCTCGACTATCCAGCTCAATGGGAGCGTCTTCGATACCCAGGTGGTCTTCGATACGTCGTTCCAGCTCAAGAGCTTCTGCTTGCTTCAGCCAACCAACCAGCGATTTATCCTTACCGCCTTTAGTACGCAAGGTAAGGGCATAATAGTAGGTCTTGCGCCCGTTAGTCGTAGAGCTACCGTTTTGCTTGACGTAGAGCTGCTCGACCTCTTCGTAGCGATAGTGCTGGTTTTGACCAATCGTAGGAATCGGACCCTTTTTAACGACCAGGCCACTACGACCGGCGTTGATTTCATTCTTGTTGAGGAAGAGAATTAAGGTGAAATAAGCTACCCCGATACCTGCGAGGAAGTGAAAACTGATCCAGAAGGGGAGTTCTGAACCCTGGAGTAAGGCCGCAAACATCACCAACATTACGCCATTCCATACTACGGAAAAGAAGAGGAGGAACCAGCGTGCAGCCGGGCGGTTCTTCCAGCGAATGATCAGCTCTCCGGATCGATTTTCAACTTCGAATTTAGGCATGGGTGATGATTGAGTGGCTAAGTGCTTCGATCTAGCAGTATGTGGTTGATGAGCATAAAGAAGACTGACGGTTAGCAAGATAAATCCATTTTGGATAAGAACCGTGCGCCAGCTTAAGCAGCTGAATAGCTGCTGTTTTCAACTCCCTATGTTTATGCGACTACTCATCTTACCTTCTTTCTCCGTTGAGGAGTAGCCTAAGAAAGGCGGTGCACAGCTTGTGGAGGGCTATCACTGGGCTGAAAAGTGATAAGAATCACCTTTGTCGCAGGCTATAAAACCGTAGTTTAGTCCAAGGCCGCTTATCTCCACCTTGCTATGTCTACCTCCATCGCCACCAGTGAAGAACACCTTCCACATTATCGCGTAAGACCACGGTTCAAGCAATTCAGCCCACTAGCCAGTCAGGAACTGACTGGTAGGATCAGTCAGGCGCTGGCCCAAGCTGACGCTCCCGTAAAAGGGCAGGTTTTGGACGGCCACTACGCTACTCTAGTTTTACCCGCAGAGGAGCAGCATTATTGGTCGCCTCAGCTGTCCCTCTCTTTTGAGGACGAAGAAGGCGGCAGCTGGGTCAGAGGGCTATACGGGCCGCGACCAGCCGTCTGGACGATGTTCGTCTTTATCTATTTCTGTATTGGCGTAGCTACGGTGGTTATTAGCCTGATTGGTTTGTCAAATTTGTACCTGGGGCAATCAGGAGGTATTCTCTGGCTGGTACCCCTACTTTTAGCAGTGTTTTGCTCCTTGTATTTGGTCGCTTATCTCGGCCAGAAAGCCGGGCATGATCAGATGGTCGAGCTGCACCATTTTCTAGAGGAGAGTACGGGGGCGGAGTTTGTAGAGGAGGGGCAGGGGTAAGCTTCGCTTCCCGGGCTGACTGTCCTGGACTAGGCATCTCACAGCTCGGACTAGCTGCCCCGGACTGGCATCTCACAGCTCGGACTAGCTGCCCCGGACTGGCGTCCGGGGTTATGGGTGTTCGTCCCCTTCAGGGACGGGGATATAGGGGCAGGGAGGCTTAGCGGCTTTTGAAGAGGGCGATGTAGTAGTTGGGGTCGACGCTCAGAGGAGCTTCGGCCTGGGAGCGTCGCTGCCATTCCGTGCTGGGGTAGAGGCGGAAGGCTGCACTGCCGATGGTGACATCGACCGGCATATTGAAGCTCGCAATAGCGTTGGACCAGCGGAAGTACAAAACCTCATTGAGGAAATAATACTCAAAGGTAGGAATGCGCGTGTCACGCAGGTACTGATCAAAGAAGGGACCTAGGTCGAAATCCAGAAAGTCGGCCATATGGGCTTCGACAGCTGCGGTATTGGTCGTTTGGTGGTAGAAGGTTTCGCCCAAAGAGCGAAGAACACCCCGCCACTTTTCATCGTCTTGCACGACACTGCGCAGGGTATTGAGTAGGTTACCACCCTTGTAGTAGACATCGCTGGTGTAGTGCTGATCGTTGACGTCGTAATCGCCGATCAGCGGGCGGTCATTTAGGATGAGACCGCGGGTGCCTCGGGCATATTCCCGGCCAGCCTCGGTGCCAAAGAAATACTCGACAAACAGACTCTCCGAATAGTTGGTAAAGCCTTCGTGTAGCCACATGTCGGCCATGTCTTTGTGGGTGAGGTTATTGGCAAACCATTCGTGTCCGGACTCATGGACGATGATGAAATCGAATTTCAAACCCCAACCGGTACGGCTCAGATCGCTACCGAGGTAACCTTGCTGAAAGTCGTTGCCGTAGGTGACGGAGCTTTGGTGCTCCATCCCGAGATAAGGGACCTGTACTAGTTTATAGCCGTCTTCGTAAAATGGGTAGGGGCCAAACCAATGCTCGAAGGCCTCCAACATGCGGGGTACCTCCTGAAATTGTTGGCGAGCGCGTTCTTCATCCTGCTTTAGTGCCCAGTAGAATACATCGAGCGGTCCCTTTTCGCCGGCGTAGACCTCTTCCCAGCCGACGTAGTTACCGATGTTAACATTGACGCCGTAATTGTTGATAGGGTTGTCTATTTTCCAGTGGTAGGTGTGGCTGTCGCGACCGCCCAGTGCCTGGGAGACGCCCTCCAGCCGACCATTGCATACGGCAATCAGCTCAGTGGGGATTTCAACCGAAATGCGCATGCTATCGACCTCATCGTACATATGGTCCTTACAGGGCCACCAGACACTAGCGCCTAGCCCCTGGCAGGAGGTCGCCACAAAGTGCTGACCATCCTGATCTTTTTTCCAGCTGAAGCCACCATCCCAGGGTGCGCGCACCGCCTCACGTGGTTGGCCACCGTAGGTCACAATCACCTTTTCGATAGCACCCACCTCCTGCGGTTTTTTTAAATGGATGAAGTGGGCATTACCCTCTTTGACGATCTCCAGCGCTTCGCCATCCTGCAGCGCGCTCCTTAGCTGTAAGGGAGGCTGTAGGTCAATTTGTAGTACTTCCGCAGGTCTCAACACTTCATACTGAATCAGATTGCGGCCCGTGATTCGCTTTTCGTCGGGGAAAACGGCTATGTCCAGATCATAGTAGGTCAGGTCCCACCAGGCGCGTTCGGGTGTGATGGTGCCGCGTAGACTGTCCTGGCGATTAAACAGAGTATGCTGCGCGGATGCGCTCAGACTGATCGACAACAAGATCAGGGCAAAGACGTAGCGGGGCATGATAGATAGGTTAATATTAGCGGGAAGGTAAGGGTTTGGAAAGTATCCTTCCCGGGTTTTACTCGGGTGAACCTTATTCGACCCCGTTGGGGTCGGGAGTTGATTTTGGTGAATCTAGTAACTCAGTATAGCTTGGTTATCCATTTCCCATCCTCTCTTGAAAAGTAGGCAAGCACTTGTCCGGGAACTTTCCAAGGCATTATCTGTATTTCAATTCTTCCTATATCTGCTAGATAGTTGATCTCGTCAATCCTGATCCATTCTTCTAAACCTGCTTGTTGGATTTCTTGATACGATTTGATTGATATTGGTCGCCCTAAATGATTTAACTCGAATGGATAATTTTCATTTACGGTGTAATAACTTTCCAGCACCAACTCGTCATTACTAGCAGCATATTTCTGGGTAATTATATTACTGTTTAAAGTGGTCTGAAGCATCCAATGAAGATCAGCTAATAAGGCACTATCGCTGGTCGGAATCTGAGGATAGCGAATCGCTCTTCTTCTACTCCAGTTACTATTAATACAGTAGTCAAAAGTAGTTGAGTAATCGATGATACAAGAGTCACCGTCAATCAGGTAATAGGGACCTAGTACACCATGATCATGTAAAGAACTATCCTGAGCCGTTAGCCAAAGCGTATCTCCATTTCTTTTATAGGTCCCCTGAAAGATTCCTACGGTATAATGGCCATTGATGTCAAGCACGAAAGTCTGATTGCTGTAAAAGGTATATTTCCAGGTCGTTTCAGCCCAATCGCCAGTGTAAACCCCACTAAAAGAATCAGTGCTTTGACAACCAAAATTGAGGAGGAGAAAAAAGATTAACCATCGGTACATAGGCAATGTCGATTGTAAGCGGACTGTCGGAAAAAGATAGGAATGTTCCATTGGGAGGATAAGGCTTGCCCATTGATGATTTTGGGTTGCCATTTGGGCATAGTGGATAGTACCCGCTGTGCGGCCTGACTATAGCGCAGATCGTTTTCGGCTCCATTTCCTTCACGGACCACTTGCGATTCGGCCAAACTTCCATCGCTTCCAATGGTGACTAGCACTACGACGTATGGGGTGCGAGTAAGCTCCGTGGCCAGTAGTTCCTGATCCATCTGACAGTAGAGGTAATGATAGAGCGCTGAATCACCGCCGATGAAGGAGGCTTCGCGATCGCCCAAGTCTAGTGCGTACAGACTATCTAATTGCTGGCCGATACGCTCGAATGCATCACTTCCGAATTTTTGGCAAATGGCGGCACGCATCAGTTCATTATAACATTCAAACTCTTGAGAAATCAGACAGCCGCCACCTTTGGTCGCTACACCATATTTTTCTCGAAATAGCCTGGCATAATGACCAGAGCGTGGGCTGGGGTGCCCCATAAAATAGTAACCCAATTGACCCGCCCGCAAATCTTCCCTTGCTGCTTGCCGGCCTAGGGCACAATTATCGGGATTGTTAAGTGCTGTTGATTGCGCTGGTAGCTCTGGCAATGGATAGCCAGCTAAAAAAACACAACAAACAAGTAAGGTGAACAGTCGCATACTAAGCTTTTTACTTAGATGACGATTTTCCTCAAATGGATGTGTCCTGATTACCGGCAGTGTCTGCTACTCCCTCGGCACAAACCACACATCCCGCTCCAAATCAACTCCGCCACCCAGCCGTTCCTGCACCATTCGGTCTACGATGAATACGCCTTTTTGGGCCATGTTTTCGAAGGTGTCGATACCGTCGCCATCGAAGCCGCCACGGGTGCGGTGGATGTTGAAGCGGTCAGAAAAAGTGCGACCAAAGGCTTCCTCGACCCCTGCTTTACCAATCATGAATCCCAGCATGCCGCCCCAGGTGGCCGTGGGGTTGTCGGAATCCCAGCCGCAGAGGGCACCAATTTTGATGGTCTCTTTGATGTCTCCTTCACCGTAGAGCAGACTGACGATACTAGCCCCAAAATTGATGCCGGCAGCAAAGCAGCCGTTGCAGACTTTATCCTGAGTAGACCAATAGTACTCATCAGCTTGTTCTACCTGGTAGCGCTGGTGGAGGGCATCTCGAGCTTCCTCCCAGCTTTTGCCGTTGATCTTTTGAGCGCGTACGAAGTCATACATCTTTGCCGCGTAAGAACTGTCGGGCAGCTGCTGTCGGGCAGCTATGGCCATGGCGCCTATTCGTTGCCGCATCGACCAGGTCGACGGGCGTTCAATGGCAGCCAGCGCGTACATCCGGACGTAGAATTCGGCAATCCACTGCGCATTTTCTCGCGCGGTGGTCTGAATGGGTAAACGGGCAATTTCAACACCGACCTCCGGGCGGGTAGGGGTGAACAGACCAAAGATCTCCGTGGTCAGCTGCGCGTCGATCATGTCATAGTTGGAATTATTAGCCGGATCGCTGGTGGCCGGTGGCCGTAAACCTTCTCGCATAAGTTCATGGGCCGTTTCATTAGATACCCAGAGGTAGTTTTCAGGCGCTCCGTTGGCCTGGCGAAAAGGCGTATTGTCGTCGAAATAGATGTGTTTCAGCCACCCATCACGGATTTGCTCAGCGGTCAGCTGAGTAGTCTGGTGCTGGTGCATTAAGTATTGATACATGTACTCGATATCAGTATCGTCGTCGGCTCCCCAGGTGCTGTTTTCACCCTCGAAGAAAAAATCGATTTGTGGAGCGCGGCCATCTAGTCCTAACCCACCCCAAATATTGGGCTGATCGGGTTGGCCCCAGTCCTCGCGGGTATAAAATCCAGCACCTTTTCCGTCGAGGCCATCACCACCGATTTTATCCATTTCGGTAATCAACCCAGTCCAGTTCGCGATGCACTGACCCAGCCA
Organism: Bacteroidota bacterium; assembly: GCA_039030655.1. Classification (GTDB taxonomy): domain Bacteria; phylum Bacteroidota; class Bacteroidia; order Chitinophagales; family Saprospiraceae; genus Neolewinella. The sequence continues at coordinate 7,720 of JBCCDS010000001.1, forward strand.
AAAGCCGTAGAGCTGATCGGCGTAAGTGGCGCGTGAAATGACCCGGTCGCCTTCCTGGGGGCGGTAGGCAAGATACTCCAGTTGAGGGTCGGTAGGATAGTGTTGCTTAGCTGAAGTACTAGTTGAGTTGGTCGAAGGTATAGGGCTACAGCTGAGGCCTACAAGTAATAGTGAAAATAGGAATGGTCTGATCATTTTAAACAGGCTTCTTCCTAGCAAGATACTGCATCTATAAAATCATCAATCAGCTAAAGCGCCATCCCAGTCTTAGGCGGACTAGGTTGTCCTGTAGGCGAGAGTTGAGGCGATTGCTGGTAGCGATGCCAGGCAGTAGGCTATAAGTAATCGACCAGTAGAGTCGCTCCCCGTTTTGGCCAAAGGCCAGGCGGCCACGAAAACGAGGACTCAAGCGGAAAATTTCATCCTTGCTTTGATCACGTTGGTCTCGAAACCGAATAAGTCGAAACTCTGGCCCGATTACGGCCACAGGCGTAATGTAGAAATCACTTTTTAGTACGAAGGTGTAGGCGTACCCCAGTCCAAATCCTAGCTCGTATTGTTGGTAGCGGTCGATAGCGAAATCGGGTTGTTCAGCTCGTGGGAAGGCGATACTGTCGGCATTGAGTACCTGATAATTAAGACTAAGCGCTTTTAGCCAGGAACCCTGACTGATCAGTTGCTGCCGATTATTACGGAAAGCAGCTCGCAGGGAGAGTTTAGGATTCTCCACCCGAAAACCGTAGAGCGTGAGGTCAGACAGTTTAACGTCAGCTCGGAAGTCATCAGCGGCGGCTCCCGCTTGGAAACCGGTAACCCGCTGTCCGCTGAGTTGTAGAAAAAAATTAGGCCGAAAGAATTGAAGATTGAGCCCAGAGTTTCTACCCTGGTTAGCTGTGGAAGTACCGAGATCAGCAAGGGGAAAAGTATAGCTCAAGCCAAATTTTCCGATCCTTCCACCCAGACTAAATCCGAGATTAGAATTGCTGAAGGAAAAAGCTTCCTTCCCGTCGGCGAAAAAACGGACTTCCAGGTCTTTGTACTTCAGCCCTGTATTAAGCTGATTGTTGAAGTCAAAAAGACCGATGTAGGCGGGGTCTTGGTTTTGGGCCTGTAGAGATGGGCAAAAAAATACCAGCAAGCTGGCGATTAAAAAGTGCTTAGAAAGAGCAGTAGTAAACAACAAGGAAGGTTAGAATTTGAGTGCTTAGAAAACGGTTGGCTGAGAGAAGTTAGGTTTACCTAAGTCCTCATGGGGAAGTTTAGTTGTGAGGGAGTCAGCATTTATGCCTCAGAGAGCGTCCTTACTAAAAAGAAACTGAAGTTTCACCTTCAGTCTAAAGTCTGTACCCATGCCAAACCTCAGGATACTGTCTTTATTGCTGCTGTTGCTGAGCTGCGGAGAACCGCAAGCCACAGAGCAAACATCAGCTACGGACAACCGCCCGCCCAATGTAATTATCATTTTTGCGGATGATCTGGGGTATGGCGATTTGAGTTGTTACGGCCACCCCACTATCCAGACTCCACGCTTGGATCAAATGGCACGAGAGGGCTTTCGCCTAACCTCTTTTTATGCTGCCGCAGCGGTCTGTTCGCCCTCCCGAGCGGCCTTGCTGACGGGGCGCTACTCTACAGTATGTGGTATGCCCGGTAACAAAGGGCCAGATTCGCCCGACGGACTCCCGCAGGAGGAAATCACCCTGGCAGAATTATTGCAAGAAGAAGACTACCAGACCGCCTGCTTTGGTAAATGGCATTTGGGAGCCGTAGAAGGCTTTTTCCCTACCGACAATGGCTTTGATGAGTATTACGGCATCCTCTACAGCAACGATATGGAACCGCCCTGGGTGAATACGGAACGTCCGCTGCAACTCTACCGAGATAAAACCCCCACTTCCGAATACCCGGTCGATCAAACGACCCTGACCGAGCGCTATACCCAGGAGGCTATCCGCTTTATCCGCGAGCAGCAGGAAGCACCCTTTTTCCTGTATTTGCCACACGCGATGCCTCATCTACCCATTGCTACCTCCGAACGCTTCTCAGGACAGTCGGCCGGAGGGCTATTCGGTGACGTAATCGAAACTTTGGACTGGAGCGTAGGAGCTATTCTAGACGTACTGGAAGAAGAAGGCTTGAGTGAAAATACGCTGGTCATCTTTACGAGCGATAACGGTCCCTGGAACCGAATGCCTCCACGGATGTACGAAACCGAAGCCGTCGAAAAATGGCATGCCGGCACGGCCGGTCCCTTACGAGGCAGTAAGGCCACGACCTGGGAAGGCGGCTTTCGAGTACCCTGTATCTTGCGCTGGCCAGGGCAGATTACTGCCGATCGTAGCAGCAGCGAATTGCTTTCTACCCTAGACATTTACCCGACGGTAGCCGCGCTGGCTGGAGCAAGATTGCCGGCCGATCGGGAATATCACGGTCAGGATGAAATCGCCTTTTTACGAGGAGAAAGCTCAACCTCAAAGCGGGAAAGCTTCTATTACCTGAATGAGCGGGTACTGGAAGGCGTTCGCGAAGGAGACTGGAAATTGGTCTATAAACCAGATGAGGAAGGGCAGCTGAGTGCTCGACTCTACAACCTGTCCCGTGACCCTTATGAGTGGCACAATGTAGCGGCCAACCATCAGGAAATTGTCGCCTCGCTGGAGCGCATGCTGCAACAAGCTAGCGAGAACTTAATGGCCCCTCTTCACTTTTAGAGCAGTGACCATTTCAATTATTATTCCAGCCTACAATGAGGCTAAAGGCTTGGGTGTAACGCTGCAAAAATTGCAGGAAGCCATTGGTGTTTTTGCTGGTAAAAAGTATGACTGGGAGATCATCGTTTGTGATAATAACTCGACCGATGCTACGGCCGAATTGGCTAGACAAGCAGGAGCTAAAGTGGTTTTTGAGCCCATTAACCAGATTGGCCGAGCCCGAAATACTGGAGCGATGGCCGCTAATGGTGACTGGCTCTTTTTTCTAGATGCAGATTCCTATCCGCGACCTGCCTTAATGCAGGAGATTCTTCAGATCATTGAAGGAGGAAAGCATATCGGTTGCGGCACGACAGTTGAAGTGCAGAATGGAAGTTGGTTTAATAAGTTGCGAATGGAGCGGCTCAATTTTTTCTTTCGCCTCTTCAAGTATTGTGGTGGGGTGTTTATCGCCTGCGAGCGACAGGCTTTTGTACAAGCCCGTGGCTTCAGTCAAGAACTCTACGCCTTTGAGGAATTCGATTTCGTTCGTCGACTGAAGCGTGTGGGGCGACGGGAGGCCAAGCGATTTACCATCTTATATCGATCTCCAATTGTGACTTCGGGTCGTAAAGGTGAATTAAGACCAGCCAATATCTTTGATATTATTTATGCCCATTCAATGGGCTTGTTGCTGTTTCTGCTTTATTATCTATTACCATCTTCCTGGTTTCGCCGTATAAATCGACCATTGAAGTACTGGTACGCAAAGCGCTGAAAACCTTAAGCTGGCCTACCAGCTCCCGTAGGGATGAGCAATCAAATTAGAATTATAGTAACGCGGATCAGACGAAACTTCCTCACCAACCCAGTCTGGGAATATGACCTCTTGATCAACTGCCTCCAGCTCGACTTCTACCATTTCCAGGCCAGCGTTGACTCCGGAAAAGACGTCTACCTCCCAGGTCAGACCTTGATAACGGACGTGATAGCGGGTCTTTTCTACGATCGGTTGCTCGCATAAATTCAGCAAGGCCATAGCGTCAGCCCCTGGAATGGGATACTCAAACTCTTGTCGTACCGTACCGATATTTTGCCCCTTGATCGTTAAAAAGCCCTGCCCGTCCATAAGGCGCACCCTTACCGTACGCGCTTTAGTGGAGTTGAGATAGCCCTGCTTGATCTCGTGGCCCGGGTCGGCCTGGTCTCGCCAACTGTTGTTTTTTAACAGGAATTTCCTTTCGATTTCTAATGCCATTCCAGAATACGATTGAAGTTTACGGTGCAGTCGGCTCTACTCGAGAAATAAGCGACCAAAGATAAGCTTACCCTAAAGTCTGGACGGATATTTATGATTTAGCGCGAATATTTGACGGGGCCAATGATGGGCTAAGTACGCGGAGCTTGCAAAGACCGAGACCTTGCGCCTTTGCGCCGTCGCGTGAAACCAAAATGAGCTTCAGCTCCCTTTGCGCCCCTTGCGTGAAACCAAGTTATAGGGAAGGCATCAATTTCACCCTTCCAACCAATTTAAAAAATGACTGGCTTTAGCCTTGCTTACGATGATGGCCTCCGAGAAGTCAAAGTTTAGCCGGATCACCAGCTTGCGCGAAAAATAGCGCGAAGCGTTTTGAATGGCTTCGCGATGAACGATGAACTGCCGATTAGCCCGGTAAAAATCGGTGCCTAGGCTGCGTTCCAACTCGTCAAGATTATGATCTAGGTGGTATTTCTTGCGGTCGAAAGTATGCACGTAAGTGATGCCATCTTTTTTGTGGAGCAGAGCGATATGTTGTTTTTTTACGGGTATGATTTTATCGCCCTGGTGAACCAGGATACTACCTGGGCTGGGCCGGTTGGCAATCCCAAAGTAAGTCAATAGTTGCTGGGGGTTGAAGCTGGGCAGCGTTCTTGAACTGGTCAGTTTATCGTACTTGGCCAGGGTCGCACGCAGCGCCTCTTCGTTTACAGGTTTGAGTAGATAGTCGATGCCATTGAGACGAAAGGCTTCGAGTGCGTACTCGTCGAAAGCAGTGCAAAAAATAACGGGCACTTGCTCGGGTAACTGTTGAAATATATCGAAACTGCGCCCATCGGGTAGCTGAATGTCTGAGAAAAAGAGGTCGGGGAGTTCGTGTTGACTAAAGTAGGATAGAGCTTCCTGTACAGAGGCCAGTGAAGCAACAATTTGAATGTCGGGTTGTAGCCGCTCAATATCGTTTTGGAGGCCCTCTGCGATCAGTGGCTCATCTTCGATTATAATCACTTTCATAGGGGAGCGATGGGTAAATGAACGGTGAAAGAATCGTCTTGGGTGTTGACCTGCGGAAGTCCAAATCCTAAGAGTTTAAAACGGTCAGCTAAATTTTGCAGACCGATGCCAAAAGAGGCTTCCTGCTCCATCTTTGGGATGTGATTGTTGGCCACTTTTATCCTGCCGGGCTGGTCCTGGCTTATGCTGAAGTGTAGCGGTTTTTGCCGGGTGAAACCATTGTGTTTAATGGCGTTTTCGGCGAGGAGCTGTAAACTGAAAATGGGGATCAGGTTTTTGTTTTGTACTTCCGCAGGTATATCGATTTCGTATTGTAGCGCCCCGGCAAAGCGTACCTTTTGTAGCTCCAAATAGTCGCGACAAAACGCAATTTCATCAGCTACACTAATTTGATCCTGCTTGGCATGTTGCAGTGAGGTACGCAAGAAGTTGGATAGACGCTGCAGGTATTTTTCGGCCGCCTGCGGTTCTTTTTTGATCAATAACTGTAAGGTGTAAAGCGCATTGAAAAGAAAGTGAGGCTGCAGCTGATGCTTGAGCTGTTCCTGCTGGGCGCGCAAATTACTCAGGCTGAGTTCCAGATTGGCGACCTCTAATTGTGCACTTTTACTACGTGAAAGGGCCAGGGAAATGAAAAGTAAAATTAGGGTGTTGTTAGCCAGGGCACCAAAAACGGGGTAGAAACGTAGACCAGCAATAACTTCCTCAAATTTAGGGATTTCAAAACCAAGCACGAAGACAGGAACGGTGACGTGAAGCGTGGCCAGAACGTAACTCCATAAATAATTGAGGTGGATTATTCTTTCGCTTTCCCGGGCCTTTTTTCGGGTAAATAGCCAAATATTGATCGCCCACTGGAAACCTATGATCATCGTCAGGCGCAAGAATATTTCAATGATTCCACTCCAGCTATTGAAATGGGACTGGATAAAAGGACCACTAAGGTTATCCTTTAGAATCAATATGGGGGTCATGCTGGCTACCGCCATGATGGGAGATAAGACGATGGCCATGCGAATCAATCGTCTTCTGCTGAAAAAGGGGTTGGCCATAGTTGAAAGGTAATAAAAAGGGATTACCGCCTTGCATGTACGCTCGGTAACCCCTCGAGAACACCCTATTGCATCCTTGCAAATAGAAGGATCTGATGTAACACCTATTGGCGCTTTGCTGATTACAAAACTGAAGTGCCAGCTCGATGGATGCGCCTTCATTTTGGGCTAAGCGGGCAGAAAGGGAGTTGAAGCGGACTACTTTGTCCTAGGGGACTTTTGTTGAGAGTCCCTAAGTTTTTGTTACCTTAATTGCGTGCTCCTGCGCAAGTGTATCTACAGCTTATTGATGATCCTTCTCCTGAGTAGCTTAGCTGCCCAGGACCTGCCGCCTATTGGAAATTATCCACCAACGGATTATCAGGCCGGGAATCAGAATTGGATGATTAGCCAGGATCAGCAGTCCAGTATCTGCGTGGCTAATAATGAGGGCTTATTGATCTTTAATGGAGCCGACTGGGATTTTTATCCTAGCCCTAACCAATCCATTATGCGGTCCGTCAGGTCGATCGGCGATCGGATATATAGCGGCTGCTATATGGAATTTGGCTATTGGCAAAAAGATTTAAGAGGGGTTTATCAGTATCAGTCTTTGAGTCAGCAACTAGGCGATGAGATAATTACTGATGAGCAGTTCTGGAACATCGCAGAACTGGATCACTTCATCCTGTTTCAGTCGCTTAGCCGGGTTTATGTCTACGATACGCTCCAACAAACCTTTAGTTATCTGGACTCACCTAAAGGGGTGACTAAGATGATTCAGTTGGAGCAGGAAGTCTGGCTGCAATACCCAGAACAGGGCCTCTTTCGAGTGGTAGACGGCAATGCTCAATTAGTCAGCGATGATACTCGGATCAGTAACGTGCGCCTAGCTAATATTTTTAGCTGGGGAGCGGGCCATCTTATCGTCACCCAGTCGGAAGGCTTTTATTACGTAGAGGCCGGGCAGCTCAGGCCTTGGGTAGGTGTAGACACGGAGGAGTATCTGAAGGGAAGTACTATCTTTTGCGGTAGGCAATTGACTAATGGTGATTTGGCCTTAGGTACTGTTTCCCAAGGGCTCATGGTGTTGGATACCAGCGGCCGACTAAAATTTCAGATTGATCAGACACAGGGGCTAAACAGTAATAACATCCTCAACCTGTTTGAGGATCGAGAAGGCAACCTTTGGTTAGGACTTTTCAATGGAATTAACTGCATCAATCTCCAGACCCCCTTCAAGAGTTTTTACGATAATCGGGGGGTATTAGGCACCGTTTACGCTGCTGCTGTTTTTCAAGGGCAATTATATCTGGGGACTAACCAAGGCTTATTCTCCAAACCCATGAACAGCGAGTTGGACTTCTCCATCGTTGAGGAGGTGCCGGGACAGGTCTGGTCACTGACCATCATTGGCGATCTCTTGTTTTGCGGACACGATGTGGGGACTTCCCTCATTAAAGATGGGCAGGCAGAGTTAATCTCCCAGGAGGCAGGCACTTGGAAAATTATACCAGTACCTGGGAGAGAAGATCTATTAATTCAAGGGCACTATCAGGGCTTTAGTGTCCTACAGAAAACAGCAGGTCGTTGGCAATTCAGCCACGCCATTGATAACTACGATGCCTTTGGTCGATTCTTTGAGATTACCGATGAGTTAAAGATTTACACTAGCCACGTATTCGATGGTTTGTTTGAAGTGCAACTGGATGATGACCTACAAGCTGCAGTTACCGTTAAGCAGCTCGATTATCTGCCTGCTGATGCTTTTCCCGGTTTGGCTAAAGTGGGACCCAATATCTACTATACAACGGAGGCCGGAGTTTTTGCCTTAGCGCCCGGTCAGTCTCGCTTCGAAAAGGATCAGCGCCTGAGCCAATTAGCGATGGAATATGGTTTTTTCTCCGGCCATATGAATGTAGATCGCTTTAATCAGCTGTGGTTGTTCTACCAGGATAAATTGGCGCATATCCGCCCCGAGGAGTCCGGCGAATTATCCATTCAAACCTATCCGGTCGAAACTCGTCAGTTTCAACTCATGCGGGGCTATGAAAATGTTACGGCCTTGGATGCTGCACATTACTTGATTGGAGCTACCGTTGGCTACACCGTAATTAGGACCGATGATTTTGCTACCTGGCAGCAACAGTACCCGCTTTACATCAATGGACTAAGTGTACATCGTCTGGGTGAATCGGAAATTCGGCTCCCTTTGCAAGCGGAAGAAGCGCTGCATTACCAGCAAAATAGCCTGCGCTTTACGTTTAACGTGCCCACCTATGATGCCTTCCAAGCGGTGGTCTATCAATATCGACTGGTAGGAGCGATGTCTAAGTGGTCGGACTGGTCAGAAGCCTCAGCAGCGAGTTTTGAAAAATTGAGGTTTGGAGAATACCGTTTTGAGGTAAGAGCGCGAATCGGCAGTCAAATGTCCGAGGTGGTGACTTATAGTTTTAATATTGACCGACCCTGGTATTGGTCCAATTTGGCGATTGCTACTTACTGCTTACTAGCGCTGATTACAGGCTTTGCTGTCCATAGTCTCTACCGGCGCTATTACCACAATCAACAGCAGAAGTTAATCGAAGAAAACCGCAAAAAACTGGAACTAGAGCGCTTGAAGAGTGAGCAGACGATTACTCAATTGCGGAATGCCCAACTGCAACGCGATATTGAGAGTAAAAGCAAAGAGCTAGCGGCCTCTACTATGAGTCTGATCAAGAAGAATGAACAATTGATCGAAATTCGGGAAATGCTGGAAGAAGTCGTCAAGGGTAAACGGTCCAGCAGCAAGCGAGAATTGACTCCAACAAAAGCGGCTGCTACCGGACCCTACCGAACAGGAGTCCAAAAGGTCATCAAGGCAATCAATGCCAACCTGACCAATGAGGAAAGCTGGAACCTCTTCAAAGAAGCTTTCGACAATGCCGACCAGGGATTCCTTCATAAAGTGCAGGAGCTTCATCCCCAACTCAGTCCTAGTGAGCTTAAACTGTGCGCCTACCTCCGCTTGAATATTTCCTCAAAGGAAATCGCTTCTCTGCTCAACATCTCCGTACGCTCGGTAGAAATTAAGCGCTACCGCTTGCGAAAAAAGTTGGGATTAGTCAAAGGGGAGAACCTGGTGAACTATATACTGAAGTTGTAATTCAGACCTTTTGCTGGTTTTGGGGCGTTCTTCCGTTTTTTATACTGTGTATAGGTTTTGTATAGGTGCTTTTTTTTGCTAAGGCCTAGTGTTTGCACTACTTTTAGGCCGCTTAAAGTAGATGCATGAAGTCTTTTGTTGTACTCTTTCTAGGCCTATTTATGGCCCATACAGTAATAGCACAGACCGTTACGGTTAGCGGGAAAGTCACGGAGGCCGACTCGGAGCTTACCCTGATCGGTGTAAACGTCGTTGTTCAGGGCACTGCGCGAGGAACTACCACCGATTTAGATGGAAATTTCAGCCTTCCCAATGTGGAGATCGGTGAAACCCTCATCCTGACTTATACCGGCTACGCTACCCAAGAAATCGTCGTGACTGACGATAGCTTTCTAAACATCGAGATGGGCGAGGATGTCGCTGTCCTGGATGAAATCGTCGTAATTGGTTACGGTACCCAAAACAAGCGAGATGTGACGGGCGCAGTCTCCATTATTGATAATGAGACCATCAGTAAGCTCAATCCGGTAAAAATAGAACAAGCCCTCCAAGGGACTTCCGCTGGAGTGAACATCACCACCCAATCGGGCTCACCTGGAGCTGGCCTGGACATTAGAATCCGTGGTATTGCTACCAACGGACAAAACGCACCCATCGCCATTATTGATGGGATCCAGGGGGACTTAAGTATCCTCAATCCCGAAGATATTGAGTCCATCACCGTACTAAAGGATGCCCAAGCAGCTATCTATGGAACGATCGGTGCTAATGGAATTATCCTGGTCACGACCAAATCTGGTCAACGAAATAGCCCTGCATCAATCAGTTACGATGGCTATACTGGTTTTCAGCAAACTACCCGCCGACTGGATCTACTCAATAGTCTGGAATACGGCATCTTAATCAACGAACGCTACGCTGCTGGAGGAGAAACACCACTCTTTCCCGTACTGAGCGAATTCGAAAACGATATCGACTGGCAGGATGAATTGTTCGAGAATGCCCCCATGCACAGTCACAATGTTTCCATCTCTGGAGGCAGCAGCAACGTCCGCTACTCACTAGGCGGTTCCTTCCTGGATCAGGAAGGGATCATTGGCCGCGAAAAGTCCGACTTCACCCGTGGTACAGCTCGCACTAATCTGATTATCGACGTTACGGACGATTTCAAGATCAGCACGGTTTTAACCTATACCAACTTCCGCCGCCGCACGCTGGCCGAAAATTCCCTGGGCTCGGTACTGTTCAATGCCATCAACTACTCGCCTACCTTCGGCCTCGATCAGGAAGACGTGAACGGCTTCTTTGGCAATGAAGTCATCAACCCGCTTACGCAAATCGAAAATACCTACAACAATTTCGATTTCAATAAGCTCAACGGTGCCTTTACCGGCGAATGGAATTATCTGCCCAACACCACCATTACCGCACGGGTTGGTTTCAATACCGCCCACAGCGAAGGACGGAACTTCACGCCGATCTACGACTACGGTTCAGGTAAGGTTTTCAATGTAGACCGCAGTCAGGTCAATCTCTCTAAGATCAATGACAACGACGTCACCTTTGATCTCTACAATACCTACGCCAATACCTTCTGGGGGCATCACAATGTGATTTTTACTGTGGGTACCACCGTTTTCAAGCAATTCGGCGATGGCCTATTCGGCTCCCGTCTGGACGTACAGAACAACGCCTGGGAATTCGCCGACTTAAGCACAGCCAATGGTATCGGGGAAGATGCTTCCAACGGCTCCTACGCCTATGATGAGCGCCGGCTTTCTTTCTTCGGTCGTTTACAGTACGATTTCAAGCGCAAGTACCTGGTGTCTCTGATGTTGCGTCGGGATGCCTCTACTAAATTCGGTCCTAATAATCGGGTAGGTATTTTCCCTTCAGTCACGGCCGGCTGGGTCATCTCCGACGAAGACTTCTTCCCGCAGGGAGGCATGTTCAATTTCCTCAAGCTGCGGGCCAGCTACGGGGTCCTGGGTAATGATCAGATTCCTAACAATGGCTATGTGGGTTCACTGAGTGGTGAGGCTACCTACGTTATCAACGGGGCCTTGGTTAATGGTAATGCCATTGGTATTCTCCCTAATCCTGATCTGCAATGGGAAGAGGCCCGCAAGTTCGACGTCGGTCTGGACCTTAAGCTCTTCAATGATCAATTGAGCGTAACCACTGATTACTTCATCAATAACCGAAGTAACCTGCTGATTCCTTTCATTCCGGTATCGGGCATTTTCGGTACGGCCGCCCCGGGTGCTGGCTCACCGACCATCAATGCAGGTTCGGTGCGCAACCAGGGTTTTGAGCTGGTTATGGGCTATGGCCTTAACCTCAATGAGAAAGTGCGCTTGGACCTTAATTTCAATATGACCACCCTCGATAATGTAGTCACCGCCATTAATGGTGCAGACTTTATCGAAGGAGGAGGTTTCAGCGTGGGCCAACCCGCACCCTCGCGCATGGAAGTGGGGCAGCCTATTGGCTACTTCTTCGGCTATCAGACAGATGGCATCTTCCAAAACCAGACGGAAGTAGAACGACATCCTGATCAGTCTGCACTAGGTGGAGCCGCCCGCCCGGGTGATCTGCGCTTTGTAGACATTAACGGAGACGGTGTCATCAACACCGATGACCGGACCAATATTGGCAATCCTATTCCCGAGATGACGATGGGCTTTAACCTGAGCCTTACGGTTGGGCAGTTCGATTTTTCTACCTTCCTTTTTGCCTCTATCGGCAACGACATGGTGCGTAACTATGAGCGCATCCAGCCCAACGTTAATCAACTGGCTTATTACCTAGACCGCTGGACGGGGCCTGGCACTAGTACCGAAGTTCCTCGCCTGACGACTGGAGCCACGTCGAATAACGTCTTCTCTGATTTCTATGTCGAAGATGCTTCCTTTCTCCGGATTCAGAATCTACAGCTGGGCTACACCTTCCCAGAACGCCTGTTGTCCAAATTTGGCATCGACGAATTCCGACTCTATGCCTCGGTCAACAACCTGTTCACCTTCACCAACTACCAGGGCTACGATCCCGGCGCCTCCAGTGGCGCACCCATCGGTGGGGGGATCGACAATGGTTTTTACCCCATTCCGCGTATTGCCCTCTTTGGCTTAAACCTGAAATTCTAAACACCTCGATTTCCCGCTTCGCGAAAAATAATGTGATCATGTTTGCATCGATTCGTTCCCGTTTTTTCTGCTTGATTTTTATCACTTCCGCAGGTTTTACCGCCTGTACCGATGAGTTTGTTGACCGAGATCCTGTCTTTACCATCGACTCTGAGAATTACTTCAACTCTGAGGCGGATTACTACAATGCTCTGATTGGAGCCTACGACTTACTCCAATCCACCTACGTCAATGTAATGCTAGGGGAGATCGCTTCTGATAATACCCTTTGTGGAGGGGAGAGTGCAACGGACGTAATCGGTTTTCAGCAGATTGACGATATGACTCACAACCCCGTTAATGACAATTTGGATGATATCTGGGACTGGATGTTTGCCGGCGTTCAACGTGCAAATTACCTGCTAGAGTTTCAAGACAAAATCGATTTCGAAGGCAAGGAAATCATCATTGCGGAAGCTCGCTTCCTGCGGGCTTACTACAATTTTGAGTTAGTCAAGTGGTTTGGTGCGATTCCGCTGAAACGCGATGCTCGCTTCGGGGTAGGCGATGAAACAAGCCTACCGCGCACCCCTGCTGCTGAAGTCTACGCTTTGATCGAAGAAGATTTAGAATTTGCTGCCTCCATCCTTACTTATACGCCAGCCCAGGTGGGCCGTGCTGGGAAAGGTGCCGCTCAGGCACTACTGGGAAAGGCCTACCTCTACCAAGACAAGTTTGCCGAAGCGGCGAATGTCCTCAACGATTTGATTCGTAATGGCCCCTTTGAACTAGTGCCAGATTACAATGTGATTTTTGAAAACATTGGAGAAAATGGCCTTGAATCCGTTTTCGAAATACAGTATACAGACGCCGAGGGGGCCGGATTCGGTTGCTTGCAGTGTAGTGAAGGAAATGTTGCCGTAGGTTTTAACGGCATCCGCAACTACGCCGGCCCCGAATTTGATTCTGGTTTCAGTTTCAACGTACCCACAGAAGAAGCCTACAATGCTTTCGAGGCTGCTGATCGCCGGCGCGATGTGGCTATTCTCGACATTGTTGCCTGGGCCGCTGCTAATGGTGCTACCTACAGTGAGGGTTTTGAGCATACCGGCTATTATAACCGGAAGTACATCGCCCGTCAGGGAGATTTGAATACTGGGGATCAGAACCTGACCAATCCAAATAACTACCGGGCCATCCGTTATGCTGACGTACTCCTGATGGCGGCAGAAGCACTTAACCGTGGTAATCTGGACGATGCTCTAGCGCAGTCCTATCTCAATCAAGTACGGCTTCGTGCAGGACTATCGTCACTAGACCTTAACGGTAATAACCTCCTCCAGGCGATCTACCAGGACCGACGGGCAGAACTGATGGGTGAGGGGCATCGCTTTTTTGATCTGGTGCGTACGGGGCGTGCTGCTCAAGCTATAGATGGCTTCGTAGCAGGCAAACATGAACTCTTCCCCATACCCCTAGAAGAAATTGAGTTTTCTCAAGGTAATTGGCAGCAAAATCCTGGCTATTAATCCTGGGAAATAAGCGCATTCCGCTGGGGAGGCAACTGTCTGACAGCCTCAAGAAATTAAGACAGCCCAAAAGCCCTTCACCATCATTAATTCACCAGCCTTTAGGCTTGTTCGCGATACATTAAATTCGATCATGAAGACCTTAAGAACTATATCTGCTTCACTTCTAGGCATGCTCCTGTTATTTCTGTGCAGTGCTTGTGAAGAAGAAAGTATTGTCAATTTCAATAGCGACACCACTGTCCCGCGCGACCTTTCGCTCATCATCACTATGGACGAAAGCGTGAAGGGCAAAGTAAGAATCTCCCCCACGGCTACGGCCGCTAATAGATTTGAAATCCTCTTCGGCGACGTCGAAGGAGAAACTCCAACCGAAGTAGCCGTTGGCGGCACAGTGGAGCATATCTATGAAGAAGGGGTATACCTCGTACAATTAGTGGCCACCGGAGTTAGTGGAGAGACCTCTACGACCAGTGCAGTGGTCGAAATGTCCTTCGATCCGGTGGCTAACTTTGAGGCGTCCCACAGCTTTAATGCTGAAAACCCCATGGAGATTACCGTTACGGCCTCTGCGGATAACGCCACTTTGTTTGAGGTAACTTTTGGTGATGACGCTTCTGCTGATCCAGTCAGCTTTATGCCCGGCGAATCAGTGACCTATACCTACGCCGCAGAAGGAGATTATACGGTGAGCGTCACGGCTATCGGCTGTGACCCTGTACGCCCACTTATAGAAATTCCGGTAACGGTAATCGTTCCTACCGACCCCATTTTGCTACCAATTGATTTTGAACTGGATACTTCAGCCTACGTATTTGGCAGTTTTGGAAATGCTGGGGCTGGTGTAGTAGCCAACCCAGATATGAATGGTAACCCAAGTGCTCAGGTGGGAGAATTCAATAAGCCCGTCGGTGCAGAAACATGGGCCGGAACAAGCATTCTTTTGAGTGAACCGATTGATTTTTCCAGCGAGCAATTGTTCAGGATGAAAATTTGGTCACCAGTGGCGGGGGCTACCTTCCTGATGAAGATCGAAAATGCCGATGATAACAATATCGCTCTGGAAATACCTGTAACGAATACGGTAACTAATGGCTGGGAGGAACTGACCTTCGATTTCAGCGCCATTGATCAATCACAGGTCTACCAGCGTATTGTCCTGTTCTTCAATTTTGATGTTGCGGGCGATGGTTCCATTTTTTACTTCGACGATATCACGCAGGGAGATGATGTCGCAGCAGAGATTAGCTTTCCCCTTGATTTCGAACAAGCACCCGGAGCTTACCCTTTTATGCCCTTTGGCGATCCAGTAAGTGCGGCAGTTGAGGTTGTAGCTAATCCGGATATGAGTGGTAACTCCAGTGCTCAGGTCGGTCAGTTCACTAAGCCTTCAGGATCTCCAACCTGGGCTGGTTTTACGGTTTTGTTGGATGACCCTATCGATTTCTCGACTACACAGACCTTCTCAATGCGAGTTTGGTCCCCGAAAGTTGGGGCTCAGGTATTGTTTAAGTTTGAGAATGCCGATGATAACTCCATTTTCGATGAGTTGCCAGCAACTACAACCGTTGCCAACCAATGGGAAACCCTTACTTGGGATTTCAGTGGGCGGGACCTTAGCGCAGTATATCAGAGATTGGCGCTATTCTTTGACTTCGGAGTAGACGGCGATGACTCGGTTTACTACTTCGATGATATCGACCAGGGAGAAGGTGGCGGTAATGATCCAATCATTGCTTTTCCCCTTGATTTTGAGCAAATGGCTGATGCTTACCCCTTCGCACCATTTGGCGCTCCGGTAGAAGCAGGAATTGCCGTCATCGCTAATCCCGATATGAATGGCAATAGCAGTGCACAAGTTGCTGAGTTCACCAAACCCTCAGGTGCTCCCACCTGGGCTGGTGTGAGCATTCTGATGGACGATCCTATCGATTTTTCTACTACGCAAACCTTCTCGATGAGAGTTTGGTCGCCTAAGGTTGGAGCGCAGGTACTATTCAAAATTGAGAACGCAGATGATAATACCCTGTTCGATGAGTTGCCAGCAACTACAACCGTTGCCAACCAATGGGAAATCCTCACTTGGGATTTCAGTGGACGGGATCTTAGCGCGACTTTCCAACGGTTGGCGCTATTCTTCGACTTTGGCGTAGATGGTGATGATTCCATTTACTACTTCGATGACGTAAGTCGCTAATTGAGCTACTGCTAACAACCGATATTTTTCCCTAATCAACTGAGTGCATAAAACGAAACATCATGAACCGATTGCCATTAATTTCAGTATTGCTATTCCTGGCGAGTCTGGCCATTTTTCAAGCTTGTATTCCCGAACAATACGGCGTATCAGAGGACGATTTACAGGTGCCTACCAACGTAAGTGCGGAAATTACTGTAAGTGCAGACGAGTCTGGCATTGTCACGGTAATTCCCTCAGCGGATAATGCCCTGGCTTTCCATATTTACGCCGGACAATCTGCTACGGAAGATGTCGTCGTCGTCAGCCCAGGTGGTACAGCCAGCCTACGCTATAGCAGTAGCGGAAACTACGTGGTTCGCGTCATCGCTTTTGGAGCTGGGGCTATTGCTTCTACTTATAGCGAAGAGATAGCAGTAGAAGTAGCGATTACTATCGACCCGGAAGTGCTGGCCAATCTTACCGCAAACTCTTCCAAAACCTGGTACTGGGCAGCAGCCGAACCGGGCCACTTAGGAGTTGGACCCAGTGACAATGGGACGAATGAAATTTTCTTTCCGGCCTTTTATGCCGCGACTCCTTTCGAGAAAGCAGGCGGTGAAAGTGCTTGCCTGTACATGGGCGAACTGACCTTTAGCCTGGAAAATGAGCAGATTTTCTTCGACCATGAAAACTTTGGACAGACTTACTTTAATGTAGGTTTCGAAAGTGTAGCTGGCGGTAGTGAAGGCTTTGATTTTTGCTATGACTTTGATGTGTCAGGGCGTAAAAACGTGACGATCTTCCCTTCCGAAGCAGGCTTCCCTGACGATTTTTCTACCGGGAATGTGCTTAACATCAGCGGTGGTGGTTTTATGAGTTATTACATCGGTACATCATCCTATGAGATTCTAGAGTTGACCTCCACTCGGATGTACCTACGTGCAGTCCCTGGTAATGACCCCAGTTTGGCCTGGTATTTAGTTTTCACAACTACTCCTCCCTTTGATGATCCGGAAACAGAGTATACCGACCTGGTTTGGTCGGACGAATTTGAGGTAGATGGTGCCCCCGATCCCGCCAAATGGGGCTACAATGTTGGTACTGGTAATGATGGTTGGGGTAACGGCGAAGCCCAATACTACACTGAAAACAGTGAGAATGTACGGGTAGAAGATGGCGTGCTGAAAATTACGGCTAGGCGGGAGAGCTTCGGGGGGCAGAATTATACCTCGGCCCGGATTACTACCGAGAATAAGCAGGAATTCACCTACGGAAGAATGGTTGCCCGTGCTAAACTTCCAACCGGCGGCGGTACCTGGCCAGCGATCTGGACCCTCGGAGAAGATTATGCCACCAATACCTGGCCAGCCTGCGGCGAAATTGACATCATGGAGCATGTAGGTAACCAGCAAGATCGCATCTTTGGTTCCTTGCACTATCCAGGAAATTCAGGCGGTAACGCCAATACGGGAAGTACGACCGTGGCTGGAGTCTCCGATGATTTTCATATCTACGAAGTAGACTGGAGCCCCACCTCTATCCGCTTCTACGTGGATGATTTGCTCTATCACTCCTTCGCCAACGATGCTTCTACTACTTTCAATTCGGATTTCTTTTTCATCCTGAACGTGGCCATGGGCGGAACGTTCGGCGGTGACATCGACCCCAACTTTATGGAATCTACCATGGAGGTAGACTATGTACGCCTCTATCAATAAGAGCGTATCCTTATCTTACTATTCTAGGCGTAGACCTACTTTTTCTCGACCAGGCTGAATTATTGAGCATTCAGCTTGGTCGATCTTTATTCATCAATTAGAGCTTTATGCCAGCTATTAATACTAATAGCCTATTCCGCATCGCCTTGATCGTTGCTTTAGGCGGTTTCTTGATGGGCTTTAACCTCCCTTTACTAGTGCCTTAACCAATTTTAGGAAAGCTAGAGCGGTTCTTTGGGGTATCCAAAAACCAATTTCTGCTTTATGCGACTTTCCCTCCTTTTCCCCGCAGTAGTAATTTCACTAGTGGCCCTCAGCTCTTGCCAGCGTGATGCTGAAGCTGAGCCTATTCCAATCAATCAGTCAGAGGCCCAGGAAGCGGCCAATATGATTGAAGCCAGCTGGTCGGGCCGCAATGCCTTCGCCAGTAGCTACGAACAAGTTGACTATCAGGCACAACAAGAAGATAATCTCAATGATTTTACGACGACCAACGACGATCAGCGCCCACCCAATAGCTGCGCTGCCGTGAGCTTCTCGACCGACCCCGACAACTTCTGGCCCGCCTTACTGACCCTGAATTATGGCCAGGGTTGCGTCAATGAGCTGGGACAAAATCTCAGTGGGGTAATTACGGCCACTTTTGATGGCCTGCTACTTACGGAAGGCACCAACATCAATGTTGATTTTGATGCTTTTTCGATTAATACCTATGCGGTTGATGGTGCCTATAACGTCCGAAATGAAGGACTCAATGCGGAAGGCCAGCGCACTTTTACTCACCGGATTGACAATGGCGTCTTACAGCAAAACGGTACGACTATCCTGACTTACCAAGCGGCGGAGAACCATGTGCAAACCGAAGGACAGGCCACCAACTTCTTCACCGACGGCCTTTCGGGTATCCTCGATGATGTCTTCGAAGAAACAGTGGTGGCTAACGGCACAGGTGCCTTGGGTAATTCTTTTACTATCTCTACCCTGGAACCTTTGGTTCGGCCCGTCTTCTGTAGTAAGCCCGTGAGCGGGAAACTACAGTATGATTTCGTCATTTTCGACCAGTCGGCTATCCTTGATTTTGGCAACGGTGCTTGTGATGATTTTGCTACGGTCACTATTGGGACTCATAGCTTTACGGTTCGGATCTAAGATTTAGTTAAATCCAGGCTATAAGAAAGCCCGACGGGATTTATTCCGTCGGGCTTTCTTACTTAATAGCAATAAGCTAGAAACTTAGGGTGCCGCCCGTTTTGGTGAAATTGATTAGGTCGATATCAATAATAGCATCAATGTCGGCGTCAAAAGTGCGAGAAGTACCCTGGGACTCAACAGTAAGTTGGTAAGAGACATCGCCAGCACCGCTGAACCATTCTACCTGAATGATGTAAGCACCGTCTAGCGCTTCGTCGTCCAGGGTGATAACTTCCTCGCCAGGACCAGAAAGTACATCTCCGCTATGTTGGGTCGAACCGGAACCAATAAAAGTATTATTAGGGAGACTCAAGTCCAAGTCAAGATCGGCATCCGCCTGATTCCAGCTAAGACGTATAGTCAGATCATCTACATCAAGGCTGATTCCACCGTCGTCGTCGTTACAACTCATGGTGAAAAGAAGGGCAAAGGCAAATAGGAAGGATAGGTTTTTCATTAGAAAATGGGTTGGTGAAAATTAAAGGGTTTGGTTAGATGGATACAGCCGTTTAGCCATAAAGGCATCTTTTTCTTTTGTAAAGAACGGACTTTATTAGAGACTATTACCACTACGAATTACGACAATTGTCGTAAATAGTTGGCTATTTTCTTAATTCTTTGCCAGAGCTTAAGTATTTTTGCCGTTCGTATTGTTGTTTGTGTCAGTCATTGATTGACTTCATTCGATTGTATAATCCCATCTCCATGCAACGATTATTGCTGTTTTTTGGCCTCATCGTACTGAGCGGTACGCTTTCTGCTCAGATCCTTACTCCCGTTTCCTGGAATTTTTCCGTGGAAAGCCTGGAAAATGACGAGGCCCTCTTAATCGCTACGGCCAGTCTGGACGCTGGTTGGACTATTTACAGTCAGGAGCTGGATGATGGTGGTCCGGTGCCCACTTCTTTCTTCTGGGAGGAAGGAGAGCATTACGACCTGTTAGGCAGTACCTCCGAAGAAGGGCACCGCAAATCTGGCGAAGATGAGTTTTTCATGATGGAGGTGATCAAATACTTGAGTGATCAGCCCGTCGTGTTTAAGCAGCGCATTAAGGTACTGGACTATAGCCAACCGATCACGGGCTTTGTGGAGTATATGAGCTGTGATCACGAGCAATGTCTACCGCCTACGGAAGAACCCTTTAGCTTTCAGGTGGTCCCGGCCGGGCCAGCAAGAGGAGCTGTAGAGGAAGTAGCAGCGCCTGAAATCAGTATTACGGAAGCTCCTGCTGCGGAAACTGCCCCCGCAGCCACTGCACCTGCGGAAGTACAAAATATCGACCTAACTACTGCGGAAGAGAAGGAAGAGGCGCCCGCTGAAACGGCGAATACCGAGCTGACTGAAACTTCAGACTGGGCGGCTAACTTGAGTATCCCCGGCCCCTCACCGACGATCCAGGATCCACTGACCTGGGATTTGGAGGTGATGGATCTCGGCAATCAGGAGTACGACATTCGACTCATTGGTCATCTGTTGGATGGCTGGTATACTTACAGCTCACAACTGGAGCTGGGGCCGGATGAAATTGGTCCGCTACCGACGGAGCTGGTCGTCACTACGGCTGAAGGCTATGAGTTACTGGGCGAAATGACGGAAACAACGCCTAACCGCAAAACGGCTTTCGACGAGATCTGGGGCATGGACATTCCCAAAATTACGGGCCCCGAACCCGTCGTTTTACAACAACGTATCCGGCTGACGGAAGCCGATCAAGTTGATTTTTTACTCGACTACCAAGTCTGTGAAGAAGGCAAATGTATTCCCGGAGGCTTTGAGTTTAGCTTGCAGGCCAATCCGCTGCAGCTGATGCTGGATGGGCAAATGGCCAACCTGGCCACTGCACCCGTCAATGAGGATCCCGAAAATGCTTCGGTAATCGATCCGGAGCCCAAAGCTCAGTGCAACACGGGTGCGCTCAACGCACAGGGCCTGGGGATGTGGAAGACCTTTGGCTATGGCTTGCTGGGGGGGCTTTTTGCCCTGATCATGCCCTGTATTTTTCCAATGATTCCCCTGACAGTCAATTTTTTTAATAAGAGTTCTGGAAGCCGGGCGGCTGGTATTCGGCGGGCGGCGCTTTACGGCTTTTTTATATTCTTGGTTTATATACTGCTATCGATTCCCTTTCACCTGGTGGAAGGCGTGAGCGCGGGTATTCTGAATACCATCGCTAGCAACGTCTGGGTGAATCTGGCCTTCTTTGCCGTCTTCATCGTTTTTGCGGGTAGTTTCTTCGGTTTCTACGAACTAACGCTACCCGAAAAGTGGTCTAACCGTTCCAGCCAGGCAGAAGGTACTGGAGGCGTGATTGGTATCTTCTTCATGGCACTGACCCTGGCGCTGGTTAGCTTTAGCTGTACGGGTCCCATTCTGGGTAGCCTGCTAGCTGGTACGGCTAGTGAAGGCGCCTGGCCACTAACGGCGGGCATGGCCGGCTTTGGCTTGGCCATTGGCCTGCCTTTTGCGCTCTTTGCTGCCTTTCCGCAGGTTTTACGCAGCCTACCTCAATCTGGTGGCTGGCTGAATAGTGTAAAGGTGGTACTAGGCTTTGTAGAAGTGGCACTGGCCTTTAAGTTTTTGTCGAATGCTGATCTGGTCGGCGAATGGGGCTTGCTTAAACTGGAACCCTTCTATCTCATCTGGATCGTCTGCTGTCTGGGTATTGTCGCTTACCTCATGGGTTGGATCAACTTCCCCCACGATACTAAAGGGCGCAGACTAAAAGGTCTGGGTGCCGCTACGGCTATTGCCAGTTTGCTATTTGCAGTCTATCTGGGAACTGGCTTTCGGACCAACGAAGATTTAGGCAGCTATCAACCGCTGGGGATGCTGAGTGGTTTGGCACCACCCGTTTGCTATAACTTTTTCCAGCCCTGTGAGAATGGAGACTGCGATAAAATCTTCAAAGATCTGGGCGAAGGGCTGGCCTATGCCGAAGAACACAACATGCCGGTCATGTTAGATTTTACGGGCTACACCTGTGTTAACTGTCGGAAAATGGAGGAGAATGTGTGGACCGAACCGCAAATTCGTGACCTGCTCTGTAACGACTTCGTCCTCATCAGCCTCTACGTCGACGATCGCTCCGAACTGCCAGAAGAGCAGCAGGAACGCGTAGCTCGCCTGGACGGTCGGGAGGGCACCATCCTTTTAGACCGCGTCGGAGAAAAGTGGCACTACTTGCAGCAGCAGGCTTACAATTACAACGCCCAGCCTTACTACGCACTAGTGACCCCCAATGGAGAAACCCTTAACCCGCCGGTAGCTTACACCCCCGATGTAGACGAATACGAGGCCTTTTTGCGTTGTGGATTGAGTGCCTTCGAAGATTTATCGGTTAGCCGCTAGTTGTTTAAAGGCCATTCCTTACGATCGTTGCGCTAAATCGTGACCTTCGTTGTGTGAAACCTCGCCCTGATGGCTAAATATCTACTCCTAGTATTAAGTGTATTGCTGGCCCTGCCGCTGGTTGGCCAACGTCAAAAGATGCAGCAGGCAGAAGCCTTCTTTCAGCGAGGAGACTATGCCAGTGCTGCTCGTACCTTGACTGAAAACCGCAATTTGGTAAGACGGAATGAAGATGCAGCGCTCCTGTTATCCGTCTGCTACTATCGTCTCAATCGTTTGGAAGAAGCAGAAACGCTCCTCCAAAGCCTAAATCCGGAAGAAGACGCCAGCGGTCGAAACAGCTACCCCTCTGCCTGGTTTTATCTGGCGCGGCTTTATCACAGCCAGCATCGCTTTACCGAAGCTGGTACCTATTACAAACGTTATCTGCGCAGCTTGCCCGATAGTGCGCCCGAGCGACGGGTGACCATTGACTTGCTGCGGATGTGCGATAATGGACTGCGCAATAGCTACAGTGCTGAGGGGATGATCGCCGAAAACCTGGGGCCTCAGGTGAATTCCGCCCAGGATGAGTTTGGGCCGGTCCCTAGTCCAACGGGTACGGGTAGAGTCTACTTCAGCATTATGAATCCGCTACCTGGTGGGAACGAAGAGGAACTACAGAGCGATATCGTATTGACCAACCTCAACGGTACGGAATGGTCGGCACCCCGGCCTCTGCACGCCTATCTGAGTAGCCCTCGCCATGAACTCTTGCTGGACATCAGCCCTGCTGGAGACCGACTCTATTACTTCCGGGGCCATAACGAACGAGAAGGGGCTTTTCTGGTCGATACCTTTCAGCAAAATAGCGAGCGACAGTTCAACACGCTCCGGGCAGATGCTCCTTTAGCGCCCGATCGGGGAGACGTAACGCCCTTTTTTGTTTCAACGGACCTGATTTACTTCGCCGGTGATTTACCAGGCGGCTATGGCGGCCTGGACCTTTACCGCCTTGAACGTAATGTGGAAGGTCAATGGAGCGAGCCCATTAACCTAGGTGCACAGATTAATTCCCCTTACGATGAGATCTGCCCTTTCTTGTCGCTTGATGGGCAAACCCTTTACTTTAGTAGCAATAGTCCGCGCTTTAGCCTGGGGGGGTTCGATGTACTGCGCTCTTTTTATTTACCATCAGAAGACCGTTACCTGCAACCAGAGAACCTGGGCTTACCGCTCAACTCCGCGGATGACGATACCCATTTTCGCCTGGCTCCGGATACCTACACGGCTTTTCTGGCCAGTGATCGCAAGGATGGCTACGGCAAACGAGATGTCTATATTATCTATTTTATCGAGCCGCGTACCGAGATGCAGCGGCGATAAATGGCCCTTCGTCGATAAATTAGGGGCTTAGTCACATAATTTTTGACCTTCGTATGCTTGTTGGCCTTAGCTTAGGCAGGCTGGCTTGCATTTACCACCTAGTATTTTACTAAACGATGCCCGTTACCCTTGGTTTGAAACACCTTTTCATAGGTATTTGGCTGCTACTATTGTTAGCCTTGGGTTGGTATTGGTGGCAAAACCCTGCGGCCTTCCGACCGGAAAATATTGCCCATTTTATCGAGACCAACTGTAGCAGTCTCTGGCTGGGCTTTGTTATCGTTAGTCTGGTGAGAGGACTATTCTTGATTCCCAATACACCCATCGTCATTGTCGGGGCCATGCTTTTTCCCGAGGATCCCTTCTGGGTCATTGGCATTTCTTTGTTAGGCATTTTATTCTCTGGGAGCATTGTGTATCATCTGCACCATCTTACGGGGGTGCGCACTTATTTCGAACGCCATCATCCCAAGCAGCTAGCGCTCTGGGAGCGGCGGCTGAGTAAAAAAGGGGGCTTCGCTTTCGTGGTGGGCTGGTCACTCTTTCCGCTAGTACCAACCGATTTGCTCTGTTATGCCGCCGGCGTTGTCGGTATTCCTTATCGCTATCTTTTTACGGGGGTACTGATTGGTGAGGCCGTTCTGGTCAGCTGTTTGGTGTATACGGGTAGTGAGCTGTTTCACTGGCTTGTTGCCTGATTAAGCTAACAGCCATTTGCGATCAGGACGGCTAATCAGATGGAAGAAAAGGAAATAGGTCACTTAAGTTTTGTTCTTTGAGAAAAGAACTGCCGACTGGAATCTTAGAACTGCCGGCGATCCATAGGAGATTGTTTTGTGTGTCCCAATATTCAATTTTATCGGTATTCACGATGTAGGATTTCTGAACTCTCAAAAAATTATAGCCGATCGGTTGATAAAGCGATAATTGTTTGGCGACCGCTCCTATGCCGGAGGTTAAGAAGTATGAGGTTTCGGTGGTGACAATTTTTACCGTATTGCTTTCCGTGTCATCAGAAGTAATATATAGTATATCGTCTTTATTAAGAAATAGTCGTTTCGCTGGGTTTTCATCCCGGTCGACTCTTCCTGCTT
This sequence comes from Bacteroidota bacterium, assembly GCA_039030655.1. Classification (GTDB taxonomy): domain Bacteria; phylum Bacteroidota; class Bacteroidia; order Chitinophagales; family Saprospiraceae; genus Neolewinella. The sequence goes on from JBCCDS010000001.1 coordinate 32,410, forward strand.
GTCGTTCTTTAAATGTGATTTTGTTTTGAAAAGTAATATTCTTTACCAGAGCTCGGTTTTCTTTATATTCAAATAGTTTGAATTTTTCTTTGGCTAACGTAATGCCTCTTAATACATTTTCTTTGAGATATTTCTGTTCTTTCATTGGGATCCAAGAGGCATGCGGGAGTCTTTTTACGATGTCATCAAAGTACTCATTGTATTTACTTTCAACGTGTTGGGTGATAAAGAGGGTGGGTATTTTGGGCTGTACTTCTTTTATGACAAAATCGATACTTGTCAGATCGGGGGCGATGTTTTCAAGGCTGATGTCAAATACACCGAGGGTTACGTTCTCGTTTTTGAGAAAAGAGCGAGCTTCAGTTAGATTTATTGCATATTTACACTCATAGCCTGCATCCCTGATCGCAGATTCTATTTTTCTTCCTTTTGCTGGCTCGTCGTCTAAGACTAATACCAATTCCATAGCGGCTGGTTGTTTTAAATGTTACAGATTGCTAAAATTTCTTGTTATCGGGTAGTAAATGTTCACTCTGTTCCCAACTTCGTGTTTCCCTGACTTGTCAAACTTGCCTCCACGTTGATTGACCTCTCCATCAATTATTGTAATTCCATGGTAGTCTTTTTCTTCTTTTTGTTGTTTAATAATTGCTTCTAAATCAAAATATTGATTTTTGTCTGAAACAGAAATGTGTAAGATGTTTTTGATAACTTTTATTTCTACGGATACCCACTTAGGGATACTGTCATTTTTTCTATGTTTATTAGCGTTGGTGATTAATTCATTTAAGCATGTACCAATGAATGTTGCAAAAATGTGATCCTCCTCGTCATTGTAGATGTTCTTGCATTCTTCATGTATGCCCATGTAGAAGTGATTCTCTTCTCCGGAGAACAATTGCTCGAATTCAATTTTTAAGTCTTGCAAGAACTTATACAGACTCTTATTGGTTTTTCCGTCTTTTTTTGTTTCTACGGTATTATGTATTTCAATGAGTGTAGAGGTGTAGACGCCCAAAGATTTCATTATCTCCGAGAAACGTTTGTTTGACTTGACTTCCTTCGTGTTTTCATAGGCGTGTATTGTGCCTCCTAGATGTGTTGTTAGAAAGTTGTTAAGTCGGTGAGATACTCTTTTGTATGCTTTGTATTGCGTTGCCCTTTCTTTTTCTATTTGTTCTTTTTCGATGGTTAGTCTTCTTCCTCTGAAAAAGTCGACCCAGCTGAATGATAAGAATAAAAATAAGCTAATCAATAGTATGCGGTATAGTGCGCTTAGGATCGGTGCAACTCCTTGAATAAGGTTGCTACTCCTGAAGATTGGAAGCGGAAGGATTTGGTAAAGCAATACGAGTGCGAGGGTGAGCAGTACTAGGACATTATATTCGCGCTTGCCCCGTTCAACGAAAGCGCTTCTTAAATGGAGCCCAAGCAAAGTGATAGTGATCAGGGATAAGATCATATCCGGGATTCTAATTCCCCAGTTCAAATTTTCATCTCCAATTCTTGCGATAAACGCCCCAATTAAGATGGTTAACCCGATGGCTCCAAGAGTTATTGTGAGTATGACTTTCTTATTGCCCAAGCCATTTCTGTACCAGTTGTAGTTTTTCCAAATTGGGCCTGGTGGTTTGTAATCAAACTCGAGCATAGCTCTCAGGAAGAAGAAACTATTTATGGTAGATGCTAAGCTGATAATCGTAAGCCAAAGGACTTCGGTAAGCTGATGAAAGAAGAGTTTGTAGAATACTAGTAAATCTATGATTACCCAGACGGTTAAGGCCGCAGATAAAAATAAATTGGCTTCGTCATTTTTCTTATCATTATACAAGATTACTTTTTTGCTTTGAATCAGTTCGTTAGAATCTTTATAGATGAATATAAAAGCAAGACCAGCGAAGCAAGAGAAAAATAGACTGACTAGGGCAGTGATAATAGAAGAAAAAATATGTTTTTTCTTTTTTTCTATTCTTTCACTTACTTGGTTAAGTAGTACTTCTGAAGACTTTTCTATAGTGCGGTAGTTTCTTTTCCTAAGCGTATCTGACTTGCTCAAATACACGGCAGTGGTGTCTTTTTCGCTAAGCTGAAGCTGTTCGAGAGCTATGGAGCTGATAACGAGAGTGTCTAGAGCAAGTCCTTTTAGTATTTGATTACTTTCGGTTTGCCACCTTTGCCATAAGACTTGGATTTTATGATTGGAGGTGGTAGTGTCAAATAAATACTTGTCTTTCAATGATTCAATGTCATCTGCTACCTCCTCGTATGCTGCTTCGGAGTAAGCAATTTTTGCTCCAAACCTATTTTTATTTGGCAGTATACAGATGGCTAATATTAATCCAATGATACCTGAGATCACAAGGGTTACGCGCAAGAAATTTGAGCCTCTACTGTAAGAATTCCAGTTTGGATTTAGGTCGTTTAAGATACCTGAACCGACTTTTTTGAAGAAGTTTGACAAAACTAATGGGTGTAGATTTACGACGAACTGTGAATGTTGAACTAAATATATGTCAATTCATTTATCCGAACTGCCTGGGGTGAATTCTATTCGGACTTTTACGGCTAAAAAAGCTTTTCTGCGTAAGCGTTTCGTTCAGGATGCTTATTAAGCCCTGTTTTGTAGGAGGTTGTCGCCTTGTCAGTCAACTCAAATACCTTTGTTTGAAGGGTTTGGCCATTTCGGGAATTCCTGCGGATGAAAAACACAATGTGAGCACATTCTGAATACGCTTAAACGGTAACAGCTGAGGAGCCTTACCTCGAACTTAGTGTAGGTGTCTCAGTGGCGTAGGTAATGGGAAGTTGTCCCTTAATTAGAATTTCATTTGCACTGTTTTGAGCATCTTCAATAGATTGTGCAAACGGATGGAAATACAGTCGAAGAGCATATTTATCATCCTTATCTTTAGGTTCATGATTAGTGAAATAAAGTGAAATCATGCCTTCTTGGTATTCGAAATACCTCCTCGTTCTCTTTCCGGTATTCAAAGGGTCTTCCTCTAAAGGCAGTGCTTTACCGGTTGCTGTATTGAATACCTCTGCGCTGAAAAAGTGACCTTTGAGTAATTCAACATCGGTGAAACTTACGGTAAAGTCGATTTCCATCCTTTTTATCTTACTTACATTCGTCGTGAGGCGATTGTCCTTGTTCTTTAGGGCAACGTCATAGAGAGTCATGATGATACTATTTTGTGCTCTAAGTGCGAGTGTGTATGTTTCATTGTCCTTTTGCAGAGACGCTGTTTGTGCCGTGCTCTCTTCTTCGTTACGTAAGATTTCCGTTTGAAGATTACTGATTCTTTGTTGCAGGGCCTCTATATTGGCGGTGGCGCCGCCCTTGCTATCTTGTAAAATCCGGATGTTCGCCAGAAGCTGGTCGTTTTCTTCCTGCTTTTCGCGTAGCTCCTGCTGTATGAGACTTCCATCGGTGTGCAGACCTCGTACTATTTCTCTTAGATACGCCATTCGATCATTAATGCGATCTCTTTCCCGGATGAGATTTTCCAGTTCGCGTTCAATCTCTGTTCTTTCGGCGATAGCAAAGCTTAGGGAATCAGCTAATATTTGAATCCGTTCTTCGTGACTCTCAAGAGTATCTTGGTGTGCTTTAAGCTCCTTTTCCAGAGAGGTAACCATCCCTGCCTGAGTCACAATTTGCTTGTTAAGCTCAGTTATTTTTGTCGCGCTCAAAGTAAAGGCAATTAATGCGACGAGCACAAGTGGAACGACATTCCATAAAAGGGCTTTTATGATGGCTGCTTTTCGGTTGGTTTGGTTTGACATGGTTCTTTTTTTAAGATATATGTACAGTTATAGATCCTCCTGCGATTATCGTTCCGCCGTGAGCGGTTGAGTCGCCTATCCTGGCCACGGGTTGGTCTTCGATAAAGACCGAACCAGAACCGCCGGTAATTTTATTCTTATTGGAGCTCTGACAAGCTAGTTCGTCGCCGGTTCGGCACACCAGCCTGTTTTCTACATAGACAGTGGATGAATTTCCAGTGGCATTACCGCCGACGTGGGCTTTTGATCCATCAAATGCCGGGCATATGTGCGCTGCCGCTGCAAGAGCAATTTGCTTTTTCATTACGAAAGGTTTTTTAGAGTCCGATGACTCTGGGTGAGCTAATATTTCCGTGCGTAATCTGGCTGGCTAAGGCCAATCGCCGCCACACGGGCATAAATGCTGCAAGGAACGCATCCACTTGCAAGACACTATTCAGAATTTTCTGGTGATCATAAGAATGAGTTGCTAAGGCAGCTATCTCATCCTGAAAACCTTGATGTTCAAATATGTAGCTGGTAGTAGAATGGGTGTATTTAGCGAACACTTCTAAAAGTTGGTCTTTCCTATTGATGGATTGGAACTGGTATTCAAAGACATTTGCCAATTCCATGAAAAGCGAGAACATTTCGAAAGGGTGAGACTTCGGATTGAGCGCTCTAAAACGGATCGTGTTCGCCGCAAGAAAATATCCTGCCTTGTCTGCGAGGGCGTGTAGGTTTGTGATATCCAAATTATTACTGTCTTTCCTTACTTTATGTAGTATTTGTCGAGTATACTCGCGAAGGTTTTCCCATACATACTCATACTCTAGTTTCTTTTTCCAGAGCCCATCAAACGCTCCTACATGCGCCGTAGGGGGGATGTATTCTCGAAATACATAGCGGTCTTCTACTCTCTCGACTTCAGCAATTTTCAGAACATTCGGGAAGTTGAGAATACTATCTTCTTTTTGCTCGGTAACTTCAAGGCGATAATTAGGGATACTGTGTTTCAATCGTTGTAGCGAGTCTTCTCCTTCGTGGCCTCTCCAGGCCTTTTTACTGGCTTCGACCACTAGGTAGACATCTTGCAATGACTTTGTCGTAGTATTGAGGGTAGCGCTTAAACTGGGGAAAGCCCTTTGATCGTAGTAAACCACACGACCTCCTTCCGTTATTCCCAAAAGACGCTGTAGTGTAATGGTATTACCGCTAATCGAAGGGAGATCGAAGGTGCTCGCCTCTGATTGATAGGCCAGACCGTATTCGTTCCAGGCAGACGAAATGCTGATGGCATCTGCCAGGAGTAAATCTCGGGTATCACTATCGTCCCTGAAGTCTTCTGCACGCATATTATAGCCTCCTACATAGTACTTTAGAAATCGCTTATATAAATTCATTTCTCAATTGCTTTAAGTGTTGAGAGGAAGGTTGACGGATAGCATAAACTGTGATTTGCTTGATGGTCATTTCATTGCCGATAAGCGATCGTTCCTTATGCCATTTTAATTTTAATCGGTTGCCCGTAATGCTCCGGTGCGGATCCAGATTTTTCTTTCCAAACCAAAGAGGCTTGTCGGCATAAAAGCACCAATGGTAGCAATGTACTCCTGCCTTCAAGGCTTCTTCGGTGCTGGTTAGCGAGCGTAAGCTATGCTCATGTTCTGCACACGAATCCTGACCAGTAATGGAATCGGTAGTAGGTTGCTGGTCGACAGTAGACCAGGTGTATTCAGTGTCGATTTCGGACTTGAGGTTGTGGCTCAAAATCAATTTTCTATTATGGTAGAGCAGGAAAGCTCTGAATAGATCGATCAAAGGTTCTTGCGTCAAGACCGCCGGTTGAATAGAGACTCCTACCGCATTAACCGGTAGGGTATCGACATGGCTGATACCTGGCTGCCCATGAATGATTTTCCACTTGATGTAGTGATCACTGGCAATGAAGTAGTCTTTTTCGCGGGCACTTTCCAGTTCGCTGATCGGGCACGACAGGACGGCACGTTCTGGTACGTACTGCGCCTGCTGTGCTTTTCCAATGTAGAATGGGTAAATAAATCCGATCGCCGAAGCGGACATCCAAGTAATGGTGGGTAGTGCATGATCTGATGTGATCAAGCCCAGAAAAACCAGCAAATAGCCCAGTACAACCAATACACAATTGAAAGTGGTTTCCACCGAAAACTTGAAAGTGTACCACTGGTTAAGAAGCCAGGAATGAATTATGCCGATTAGTAAGAAGAAGGCTACATATCCCAGAAAAAACCAAGTGGCACTTATTCCTCCAAACTGCTTAAGGCATAAGCCAAAAGTTAGGGTGGCAGCAATAAATACGCTACAGTGGATAATGACCGCTCTAACCAAAGGGTTTTGTAGCCATTCTATTTTTGCGATTAAGGTCTTGACGTTAGACATACCCATAGCTGATTATTCGTTGTTGGTGTGCATGCAGTTCAGGCCGTCTAACTGAGGACGGTGTTGATACCCAGGTAGCAGGGAGCATTTTCCTGGTCCAATTGCCAGCTTGTTGATATAGCCGAGTCAACAGCTACTAGCTTGATATTCCAGTCGTAGTTTCCGGCCAGAAATAGCTTGCAGAGATACTGCTCCAGTAATTTCCAATTGGTACTGCCGGGGATGTATTTACTAATGATCGATCGATCTTGAATTTCAAGCTTGACCACGATGCTCGGTAGTCGGTTAAAACCTTCACCGGCTAAAGGTGCACGCGCGTCTAAGCACCAGCCGCCCAGGGGGATTCCTGAGTATGATTTTTGCTGAAATCGTGGCATAGCTTCGGAAATTTTGATGAGAACCTGATCGTCAAAAAAAGAAGCGAAACACCGTTCCAGAAGCGGTAGGTTCTTTTCCAGTGTTGCAGCATGGGGCAGGAAAAATTGCAGCAATTTCAGCTGATCCGCTTTGAGTTCATCGGACTCGTCAACATGATGGTAGAATAATGGGGTAGCTAGCAACTGCTCTCTTTTCCAAACCTCCAGGGCCACCGCTACGGAGAAGAACTCATCTTCTAAGATTGGATCGAGTTGAGATAGGGTAGTTGAGTGGAGTATCCCTGGGGCTTGGCTAGTTCTTTCGCTAATAAAACTTAGCAGTGTATTCTTAAGGAGGCGAGTATCTTTCTGTTGGTACAGACTACGTATACTGATGTCTTGCGACATTGCATTTTTGCTCTGCTTTTTCTGCAACTTGTTACCACTGCCTTGATCAATTTGTTCCATTGGTTTCTATTTGAAGATTCGATCAAAGAGTTTTTCTGCTCCGTTTGCACCCAACATGCCACCGAGGAAAATGCCAATTGGGACACATACAATTGCTCCCGGACCACAAAAAGCCCCTGCTGCTCCACCAGCAGTAGCCCCTGCTGCTCCGCCAGCAAATATTGTTGCTTCTTTTCCTACAGCTTTGAGTTTATTCTCAGCGGTAGTCACGTTGTATACAGCTACTGCTAAACCAAGCACCAACAGTACTTTCCCGGCCTTTGATAAGTTGCGTGCCAAAGTAGTATCGCGTATACTGTCCCTTCCGGCGGCCTCAATAATGGCTTTAAAGACTTCGTCTTTTTGATTTTTAGTTAATGACGAGAACGTTTTCTCAAACTTTCTACCAGCGTATTTTTCGCATAGCGAATGCAAGCTTGGGTTTTCGGCTTTTCGCCATTTAGCATATGCTTTTGCGAAATCTGAGCTTACTTTTCTTGTTTTATCCAGAATTACACCTCTTTCTTTACTTACAAGAGCGGCCGCATTAAAAGGAGAAAGCAACCCTAGTTTAACTTTTGATAAGTAGTCTGCTGATAGTTTTAAAAGCTCTTGTATATACGCTAGTCTTACTGTGTAATCGTGAATAAACCTATGCGCAAACTGTACCCCAGCTCTCATGAATTCCTCTACCTCAAGACAGAAAATGTATCTGCCCTTTTCATCTTTTGAGTGGGAAAGACCTACATCAAATGCCAGTGGCTGTAATTGAGCGACACAAAGTTTCATACCTAATATTTTGCTCGGTAAAACACCCCTATCCTTTGGCTTACCAATAGATGCTGCATGGTGACGAGCTCGATATTCAATAGCCAAGCTATTGGCTGGGAATCCGAAATGTGAAAAGTCACTCATGAAAATTGTTTTTTGCTGCAGAGACTGGCTAACCATTAGCCTGCACTCTGTAGCGGGATCAGTGTTCTTAGCAGGGTATAGGTGTCTTCGCGAAAAGCGCTTTGGGCTAATAGAAAATTCATATAATCCATCTGCTCGCTCTGATTCAACGGAGCTCTACCCCCACTAGGAGTACTGAGCAGCCGTATCGAATCTTTTTTGAAGTTGCCCTTCTTTTCCGCTTGTAGCGCAGCTCCTGCTCTGCACTGGCCAGTAATGTTTTCACCCTGAGTAGTCCAGTACCTGGTGAATATGGTTTCGCTTTCTTGCTCGGGGGTGACGTATAGCCAGTAGGCTTGTCGTTTAGGTATTTTATCCCGCAGACTTTCTAGTTTGTCAAACCCTTTGGCCAGGTCGGCTAATACGGGTTTGGCCTTAGAATCTAGGCCGAAATGCAGGGCCTCTTCATATAGCACATGTTCAAGGTCAAGAATGGCTTCCCGGGCATTGGAGGCATTGAACTTTTCGATATTGCCTGCTACCAGGCGATAGCTGCCGAGCGAAGCCTTACGGTAATCCGACCGGATATGAGGACGAAATTGAATCCGATGATTGTGCACGCTTTGTACGTTTAAGAAGTACTCGTCCATAGCTAGCCCTTTGCCACTTCCCAGTGCTAAACACCTTCTGGTTCTATCGGTAGTGAAGTTTTCCATTACCCATTTTCGATTCATTACCGGGAAGCAATTCGTTTTTATTGTCAAATGCTCACGTTGGAAATGATCGGGTAGGTACAACTTGAGCCAGAGCAATCTTTCGGTTGTTTCGACTGAATCTGCCTCGATAGTTGCCCAAGCAGTTGGCCAAAGCCGCTTACTGCTGTTGAGGTCAAGATCTTTAGGTAAAGAGACCTGTAAAAAGCGATCGTTATACTTAGCTATAGCTTCTTGCTCCAGTGTCGATTGAAGTAGAATCTCTTCATCGAAGTGCCGACTTGTTCGCGGCTCGGGATCGGAAAATCCAGGTTTAGACGATAAGTCAATGCCATCAAGCTCCCATTGGATATAGGGCAGACACTGCGCATGCTTTTGCTTCACTTCATTGGCCATATACTGCCAATCAAAGTATAAACTCAATTGCACCGGATTAGGAATCGATTCGGGAATGGCAAGTCCCAAATAGATTACCGAGTCAGGAATTACAGGCACTGTGGGAAGTTCAGCAACTTCTGGTTCGCCCGTGGCCGGGAACTGAACCACTGTTTTTCCCAAGGCCATGGCTTTTACCTGCACGTTGAGCAGCGTAGTCTCTGTACAGGGAGAAAAGTAAACACCGTCTTTACCCCCCGAAGAAGGGTTAGCCAGGGTAAAGACCGCTTCCGGTTTAACGATTTGTCGATCTCCTGCTGGTGCCGCACTAACTATCGCATCACCTGGCACCGCTCTGGTCAGTACTGCGGGAAGTACCCGATGTAGTATCTCCTTTTTAATACTGGAAATGGCTGTTCGTTGCTGTGCATGAAGTGCGCGTAGCTCCGTGGCCACCCATTCGAGCGTGTAACGGGTCTCAATATCTAGGTCCTCCTCGTTGAGCAGGTTGTTGCGTTTGAGTGCTTGCCTCAACAGGCGCTGATATATTGTGTCATGTGTATACGTCATAAAGCACTAATCTTTACAGTTCAGAAGAATGGCATCGGCGTTCGACTTGATTTTTTTGCGGGCTTGCTGGATAATCTCTTGCTCCGCAATGGCCTGAATAACACCGGCCTTCATTTCCATTTTTTGGGCCTCGAAGATGATTTTCTCCGCTTTCACGAGTACCGTACCATCGGATATGATACCCACTCTGTCCTCAAAGGCCGCAGGCGTCAGGTGGGGAGTGTAAAAGCTTCCAAGGACAAAGGGCGAATGGCAATCGTTATCCACAAACATTACGATAACCCTTTCCCCTGCTTTGGGCGGCAGGTAAACTCCTCCGCTTGCCGTGGTAGGCACGACCAGTGGCATCCAAATGGCGGTTTCGTTCTCATCGAGTAAATACCTCACTTTCACTTGTCCCGCCTCTGCGGAATTGGCTGGTGGAGTTTCTTCGACTATACCGATCAAGGGACCGGTAAATGGAGCTCCAGCTCGGTGACTCCTCAGGTTGAAAGGGTGTTCCGCTGGAATGCACAGGAAGTGAGCTACGTAGTCGTTGGTGTCGCTCACGTGGTGGCTAATCTGAATAATAGTCCACCGACTTTCTGAGCTCATCGGAATTTCCCGATCCGATTTGTTCTCTATCGTAATCACCGAGCCAATGGTCAGCTCGGGCACACTTGTAGTAGCGGTAAGCGCAACGAGATCATGCGTTACCTTTGAACGAAATCGCTCGATCGTTTTTGCGAGTTTACCCTCGTGTAGGAAGTGATTCACCCGAATCCAGGAAGTCGAATAAACGAGCTTGGATTTATCAATAGCACTTTTGATCAGGTCATCCGTATTGGGAATATCTTCGTTCTCTTGTTCTTCTACCTGATCCGTATTTCTGACGTATCCTTTAACCCCAAAAGATAAGGGAGCTAGGTTAATGGCCAATCGCAGGTCATCTAACTCACCTGTTCCATAACGTAGAGTGGTGCTTGGCTTAGCGTATTCATCGAGTTCTCCGAGAATCAAGTCAAAGCCGTCGTAGGTCCACGTTTTACCCATTCGATCGGCCAGTCGCAGTAAAAACCGGAAGTCTGACTCTTGCGCTTGAAAGGCATAATCAACGGCTAGTCCCGACGGCCCGTTCTGCTTTAATTTAGGAAATACCTTCACCTGATACTCAGATAAGATGTCTGTGAAGATCTGTTCGATAGTAGTCGCTGAGTATGTTCTAAACTTAGGCATGATATCCATCTGCAGGGTCGGAGCATATACTTCGATCTGGAGCGTCATCGCGCCTTCCTGCGTGAAAGCAGGTACGATGGTATCGACGAATCCGATGAATCGAATACCGCTTTGTGTACCCCTGGAATTGATTTGAATGTCTAAAAACGCACCGAGAAGAGATTCGATATCGCCATGACTCAGCTGCTCATCATTGGAAAAGTCGGTAGTGATGGTACACTTATGGTGATCATTATAAATCTGTTCGAGCTGTATGCTACTATTTTCCAGAATGGATTTCCCTTCGTGCAAGATGCATTTATCTACGATAGCCATCGCCTTCAGTTTTTGGTCAGCGAGCGTCTGTCCTGCTGACAGACACTCGCTGGAAAATGTAATTAGTTGTCCGACCGCTGGAACTTGGTCCCACCCCATTCAAGTGAGATGATGGAAAATTTTAGTATTTCCTTGATCTCTTGATCTTCGATCTTCAGCTTGTGCCCCACGAGGTAAGCTTCGAAGCCGATTTTACTGATCAGACGATTGCCGAAGTAGAAGGATAAAAACCCCTTTTCTACCTTGGTCTCATTCTTGATTGAATCAAAGTAGTAGGAAGTACCATCATTGATTATAGTGACCTCCATTGGCCGAAAGACTACTTCTCCGGTAGGGTGCCCTTTGACTTGGTGGAACATCTGTTCCAGGTCAAGATCGCCTTGAATCAATTCATTGATTTGATTGTCGTTGTTGGTTTCTAGCCTGACTTTGTTAATCGTTCTATTCTGTTGATTAGCCATAACAATGGATTTAAATTTTAGCTACTCGGGACAATAAAAACTCGTTCGAGACATGACCGGCATGCCATCGGGATGGTGAAATTGCCAATGCCGAATAATTAGGTTAGTTATTTCCTGGTCATGTCGAGTTTCCCCTTCACACCCTGGATATTGTATTCTATGAAGCCAAGGGATTCTTCGTATTCAATGCCAACATCAACGGTAACTACCTTTTGACCATTAGCGAGTACGGTCGTGTCGACGGTAATATCCGTATACCCGGCAATCGCTCCGGACTTCAGGTACCCATTAAAGTACATTTCCAGCTTGGACTTGAAGGCAGCAAGCTCTTGCTTGCCGAGCTTAGCGCCTATCATAAGGTTGCCGAAGGCGACGCAGTCTTTTTCAAAACGATTCGTAATGACCACATTATGTATTTCCTTAAGGCTTTCAACGTCACCCAGATAAGCTGTATGGTTACCTATAAAGGTGGCAGCTCCTTTTCTAAAGAACACCTTTACGAGTCCGTTCTCCAAAAAATCACCTCCATCTCTTGAGTCGGAATGAAATTTCACACTCTTGACGCCAGAAAACTCACCCTGTGCGCCGTAAAACCCCACAACGGGTTCTCCTTCATCCTTACTGAGGATTTTCCCCAGCAGGTACAGGGATGAACCGATGTACCTTGGCGGGCTGTTCTCCGAGTATCCGCTTCTCACCTCAATATCGGTAGTAGTGATAACCAGCTGACTTTTAGCTGGGTCATCGCCACCATAGCCGAATTTTTTTGCCAATTTCAGTGTTCCTTTGGCAGTAGTAGCTGATTGTGCATCGAGCACGATCAGTGCCTTGGTTTTTTCCCCAACCTTCATCAGCTTGTCAACCACCGACTTGTTCTTGATCTGTCCACCGGCGTATCCGACGTAAAACGGTGATTCGTCTAAGTAGTAGGCGTACCACTGATCCTCAAGACACTGGATCAGCATATTGAGGTGACTCTGGTTGGAGTTTGAGTCAAATTTTTTTTCGTTGACCAAGGCGGCGTATACCACCTCCGCGTTCCCGTTCGCATTATCGAACATCCCTTTCACACCATCTGCGGCGTCCCGGTCGGGTTGAATAGTTGATTCAATGACCTTGATGTTCTCATCGCTGTACTGCTTAAGTAGCGGATAATCATTTTCTATCATTGCCATGATTCGGCTGTCGGCATCCTTCGACTCAAGTACTTGAATGCATTGATCGATTAGTACTTCAAGTTGGTCTTCGACGACCTCGTCAATAGCGGTTTCGTCTGACAGCTCCATCAGCAAACCATGAATGGAGTGTTCCGGGTGCAGAAAATCAAGCTCTTCGAGAGTTGAAATGACTGGCCGGTACTTAGTGATCGACGTATCTGTTAGTGTAATTTCCATCATCGATTTTTATTGATTTTGGGAAATAGTTTGCACACACTGCAACAAGTCAGATCGCTGCGAACCATCTTTTAGTGCTTTTTTTAGCAGTCTTAATTGGATAAGGGCCTGTTTCCTTCTGACTTCGTTGGCAATGAGTTCGCCAATTTCTGATTGAAAGCTGGTGTCATCACCACTCCATTCTTCAATAAAACTTTGCATGAGCTCTTTCTTCCACCTCAGCTTGCTGAGTATTCTGGATTTGGCAACAATGCTATCCAGATCGAAATCATCGTGCTCCTTGATCACAATTGTCTCGGTTTCGATCTTTCCGCTTGAGTTTCGAAGCTTCACTTTATAGACCAGGCCCAACTGATTGACCAGGTCATCGGTGCTGGTGATCTGTATGATCTCTGCTTTATGGTTTCCACGGCGTGGATAGACGATTAAAGCTGATCTTGGGGGGCGGGGAATTCTACTTCCTCCTTTTTTGGGTTTCGTGTTTCCACCTAATGTTAATTTGCGCATAAAAAGTCCGTTTTTATTTAGTTGATTTTGACCTTATGATTGGCAAATTGTGGTTTTTGACGCCCTTTTATGGAGGCCAAATGAGGTAGCCCATAAATTTTCCCTTTTATTATGGATATAATCCCATATTGCCATTTTGCTTAATATGTGTATGCAATGGTTGTCGTCGGTAGAATTGGCTAGCAGCAAGCAGCAATCGTTCGGCTAATTCAAGGATCGATACTAGTTGCTCCCATTCCAATACGTTGGTAACAATTTCTCATTAATTACACCTGAAAATCATCACTAATCACTCTCCTCTTCCTTTTGCACTTCCGCCGGTTTATCCGTTCTTGTGTTCGGATATCGCTGCTGCTGTTGGTCAGCAAAGCCAGGCAGCAATCATTCAACCACCTACTAGCTTAATCTATCGATGAGTACCTTTTCCTTTCTCAAAGAAGGCCTGCGCCACCTAAAAACAACGGGTACGGTCTTTCGCTCCGGCCGTGCGCTTTGCGAAGCCGCAGTGGATCGTATTGATTTTGATCAGGCCCGACTCATCGTAGAAACGGGAGCCGGCGACGGCGTCATCACCCGCTACCTGCTAGAGCGCATGCGCCCCGATGCTAAAGTGTTGGCCTTTGAGTTGAGCCCCGATCTTTGCGCTAATATGCGGGAGATCGACGACGACCGACTCATCGTAGCTGAAGCTAGTGCTGAAGAATTACCCGTTTGGCTGGACAAAATGGGTACCCCTCAGGCTGATGCCATCGTTTGTTCCCTACCGTTTGCGGCCTTACCTGCGGAAGTGGGACAAAACATCATTAATTATTCTTACCAACGCTTGCGGCCCGGCGGGCCCTACAATCAGGTGCATTACAGCTTGAAACGACTGCCTTGGTATCGCTCAACTTTTGATAGCGTAGAGAAAAAGCGGATTTGGAAAAATATGCCCCCGGCTTGGGTGTTGTACTGTAAAAAGGCGGATGAATAGATAGTCGTATCTTCGCGTTTGAATTGGCTTTTTTTGGATTGATCCATCAATCCAACGGAAGCCACTAAATTTCCCCCGCCTGTGTATTTTGAGGATATGGATTTGGTGCCCGAGTTACTCGACGCACTCTACGATATGGGATTTGAGGAAGCTACGCCTGTTCAGGCACAGGCCATCCCCGCAGCCATCGAAGGAAAAGATATTCTGGCCGTTGCCCAAACCGGTACCGGTAAGACGGCTGCCTTCTTGCTGCCCATCCTGAATCGCTTTACCGAAGAGCCCAACTCCAAGGTGGATACCATCATCCTTGAGCCCACCAGGGAACTCGCCATGCAGGTAGACCGGCAGTTGGAGGGTTTCTCCTTCTATACACCGGTCAGCTCCGTAGCCATATACGGCGGCCGGGGCGGTCAGGAAATGGAAATGGAACGACGGGCGCTGAAAAAAGGCGCGCCGATTATCGTAGCTACTCCGGGGCGCTTTATCGCTCATCTCGATCTGGGCTATACGGACCTATCTGGTGTACGCCATCTCATCCTCGATGAGGCAGACCGGATGCTGGATATGGGCTTCGTGCACGACATCAAGAAGATCATCGACATGCTGCCCAAAGAGGGGCGGCAGACGCTTTTCTTCAGTGCTACCATGCCGCCTAAAATCCGCAAATTCAGCAAAGACATCTTGAAGGATCCAGTTGAAATCAACATTGCGATTTCCAAGCCAGCTGAAAAAATTGATCAGAAGGCCTACGATATTATCGAAGAAGGCAAGCTGCGACTGATGGAGCGGATCATCAAGGATCGCAAACACATGGAGCGCATCTTGATTTTCGCCGGTACCAAAAAGGGCGTACGCGATTTAGAGCGCACCCTCAAACGCCGCGGCCACGTCGTAGGTGCTATTAGTAGCGATTTAGAACAGAAAGAACGGGAGGTCCGCCTGCGAGAATTTCGTTCTGGAAAACTGCCCATTGTCGTAGCAACCGATGTCCTATCCCGGGGCATCCACATCGACGGTATTGACCTAGTCGTTAACTACGATGTACCCGGAGATGCCGAAGATTACGTACACCGCATTGGTCGTACCGCACGCGCTAGCGCCGAGGGAGAAGCCATCACCTTCATTTCGCCCAAAGATCGACACCGTTTCCGGAAGATCGAAGACTTAACAGAAAAGCGCATTAAGCGCGAAGAACTAACCGATGGCCTGGAGGTCTTTAAGCCAGGTGCTGGCGGTGGCGATCGCCGTGGAGGCAACCGTCGCTCCAATAGCGGAGGCCGTGGTCGAGGTGGCAGCAATCGTTCTGGTGGCGGTGGTGGCCACCGGAGAGGTCGCTCAGGTGGTGGTGGTAATCGCCGTCGCGGTGGTGGCGGTAACCGGAATTCCGGCGGCAATCGGTCTTCCGGTGAGAATCGTGGCAGCTGATCAAAGTCAATCAACCACTCATGGTTTGCTGGGTATTTATGACCTTTAGAGGCCATAAAATCAGCAGAGATGATCCGTAGCTTAATCTGTTTTTGTTTATCCCTCGCTTTTTATACTCTAGCGGCTCAGCCAGCTGCTGGCCCCTTACCCACTATTAGTGAATACACCAAGGATATGGAAGCCCGCCCCGGCTTCTTCCCCGTATATTGGGACGCGCAGAAAGGCCGCATCTTACTAGAAATTGCCAATTGGGAAACGGACTTTCTCTACGTCAACAGCCTGGCTGCAGGGCTGGGGAGCAACGATATTGGCCTGGATCGCAACCAACTCGGTAATGATCGCGTAGTTCGTTTTGAACGTTCAGGGCCACAGGTGCTATTAATTCAGCGCAACTTGGATTTTCGCGCCGTATCGGACAACCCGCAAGAGCGGCAAGCGGTTGCGGAAGCTTTTGCCGAATCGGTATTGTTCGGTGGTAAGGCTCTGGCTATAACGGAAGATGCAGTACTAATCGACCTCACCCCTTTATTGATGCAGGATGAGCACGGGGTCGCTCAACGGCTCAAAGTACGTAAACAAGGCAGCTATAAACTGGCTTTAAATCGCTCGGCAGTTTACTTAGAAAACACCCGTAATTTTCCCCAGAATAGCGAGTTTGAAGCCCTACTCACTTTCATCGGCGATCCCAGCGGGGCGGAAGTTCGTTCCGTGGTGCCTAGTCCACGGGCCATCAGCTTGCGGCAGCATCATAGTTTTGTACAGTTGCCGGAGCTGGACTACCAGCCCCGAAGGTTTGATCCACGCTCGGGTTACTTCAGCTTCTCTTACGCAGATTATGCCACCCCCATCGAGCAACCTTTGCAGCAACGCTTCATTACCCGGCACCGACTGGAAAAAAAAGACCCGCGTGCCGCACGCTCCGAAGCGGTAGAACCTATCGTGTATTACCTGGATCGAGGTACCCCTGAGCCGATCCGCTCAGCATTGTTGGAGGGCGCTCGCTGGTGGAACGAAGCTTTTGAAGCCGCTGGTTATATCGATGCTTTTCGGGTGGAAGTACTTCCCGATGGCGCCGACCCGCTAGATGTACGCTACAACATGATCAACTGGGTGCACCGCTCTACCCGTGGTTGGAGCTATGGCAGCTCCGTCGTCGATCCTCGTACGGGAGAAATTCTCAAAGGGCACGTTCTGCTGGGCAGCCTGCGCGTGCGCCAAGATTTTTTGTTGGCCCAGGGTTTGATCGAAGGTTATGCCAATAGCCCCGATCCTGATCCACGCTTACTAGAGATGGCGCTGGCTCGCCTGCGCCAATTATCTGCTCACGAAGTGGGACATACCCTGGGCTTGGCCCACAATTTTGCTGCTTCCACCAATGGGCGAGCCTCCGTGATGGATTATCCACATCCGCTGATTGAGTTACTAGCGGACGGTAGCATCAGCACAGAAAATGCCTATGATGTGGGTATCGGCGACTGGGATAAGCGCGCGATCATCTACGGTTATCTGGACCTGCGCGGGCAGGATGAGGCAAAAGCTTTGACAGAAGTGATAGCCGAAAATGAGGCATTGGGTTTGCGCTACCTCAGTGATAATGATGCCCGCTCTCTAGGTACAGCCAACCCCTACGCGCATCTTTGGGATAATGGCCCTGACCCCATCGCTGAGTTAGAACGTCTTGGTCAGCTACGGCGGCATGCTTTAGACAATTTATCTAGCGGTCACATCGCTCCGGGGCGACCAGTTGCCAGCCTGGAAAATGTGCTGGTACCCGTCTACCTCATGCAGCGTTATCAGGTAGAAGCAGTCGCTAAATTGATCGGTGGTTATGAATACGAATACAGCGTGCGTAGTTTAAGTACTTCCGTAGATCAAACCCTCGTGCAAGCAGTCAGTTTTCAACGACAGGAAGCGGCCCTCAGTAGCTTGCTGGCCACCCTGGATCCTCAATACCTGCAGCTACCAGTAGAATTAATGGGGCAACTACCTCCACAGCCGCAGGGCTATCGTCGAGATCGGGAACTGTTTCGCTTTTATACCGGAGCTACCTTCGACCCACTGGCTGCAGCCCTGACCAGCGCTGATTTGAGTCTACGACTGTTGCTACACCCAGAACGGCTAGCCCGCTTGCAGGTTACGGCTGCCCAAACCAACAACGGACAGCACCGCTGTGGCCCTTACCTCAACCGCATTTACCAGAGTCTTATTCCGGCCTTGTCCGCAACGGACGTGAGTAGCCAAATGATTGGAGAAATGGTATTCTACCGCTTCTTACAACATCTTTTCAGCCTGACTGTTAATCCCGCGACTCAAACCAGTGTGCGTGCTGATGTTTTGGCGCTTGTGCAAGCTGTAGCAACATCGACTCCGGGACGAAGGGCCTATCAAGGCTACCTCCGCGAAGAGGTTCGTCGCTTCCAAGAGCAAGACGGTGACTACAGCTTGCCGCCAGCTCCACGAACTCCAGACGGAAGTCCCATCGGTTGTGGAGAAAACCACTAGACTATGCAATTTTCTTTAGCGGATATCCTGGCGCAAGATTCCATGTACCGCCGACACTTTATGAATACACTACCTGGTCCTCGGGGTGTCCATCTTATTGGAACTAAAGGGCATCGGGGAACGGAAAATTTAGGCGTTTTTAGCTCAGTGGTTCACCTGGGAGCCTCTCCCCCCTTATTGGGATTCATTATGCGCCCATTGACGGTACCCCGTCAAACCTACCATCACCTTAAGGCGACGGGCTACTTCACCCTCAATACGATTGTGCCCGAAATATTGTCAGCGGCCCATCAAAGTAGTGCCAACTATCCCTTGGAGGAATCAGAGTTTGCGGCTACTGGGCTTACTCCCTGGTATTCGGACAATTGCCCTGCGCCTTATGTAGCTGAAAGCCCGATAAAAATCGGTTTGAAGCTCCAGGAAGAGCATCCTATCCAGGCCAACGGTACGATATTCATAGTCGGTGCTGTACAAGAGGTGATCATCCCAGAGGGCGTTGTTGCTGATAGTGGTCATCTCGATCACGAGCGCCTGCAAACGATGGTCGTTGCCGGCCTGGACACTTACTATCAAGCACAGGCAGCGCAGCGCTTACCCTATGCACGCCCTAAGGACAGCTCGTCTCTGCCGTAGAGCGAACTAATTCCTCGATGACAAACATCGTGCGCTTTCCTTCCGGCGCGGGATTCGGCGCAGTGTAACCACGTACTACAATGTAGGCAGGTTCACCGCCTTTCTCCATACCCGTATACGCCCGCTCGCAAGCCAGGTAGCCCTTTTCCATACTGACGGGGTAACTCTCTGAATCGCCACAAGGCTGAAAGCCCGCAGAGTCGGCTATGTAGACGAATAAGCCTCCGATTTCAGCTGAAGCCCGCTCTCCAATAGCTGCAGTAGTAGCGGCCTGAGTAGGACTAGCAGCCTCTTGTGGCTGATAGATCAGCGTGCCTTCTTGGTTACGCAGATGTAGCTCACCTTGGTGGAGGACCATTTCGGCAGAATCACCCAGTACGGCAGCAATTGCCGTTTCCTGTTCGGCATATTCTTCGCAAAAAGCTTCGGTCATGGCCATTTCTCTCGTGACTAAGTGGGCACCAATGATTTCTATTTCACCGCCGAAACTGTTGCAGCCACTGCTGCCTCCAATACTGCCTTCTTTAGAAAAAGACAAGAAGGCCAGGTTTTTGGCATCTTGCATTTTCCCGCTAGTTTCGTAGCGGACCAGTAGCCAGTCTTTTGCCGCTAGAATAGCTTCGTCGATACTGGATTTTGGCGGGTCAGCCTGACTGATGTCCTCAGCGGGGGGACCATAAACCAGTGTTCCTTGGTCATTGCTGATGATCAACTGCTCTGCATCAATCGCCAGACTTACGGTGTCGCCCAAAATTCTGGTGATGGCATTTTCCTGATTGGCGGTCTCCTGGCAGTAGCGCTTGGTCATTAGGAGCGGACCAACGAAAAGCTGGTTGCCCTTGATTTTGAAATCTCCACCTAGCGAATTGCAACCACTGTTGCCACCGAGCTGACCAGCTTGTTCAAAACGTAGGTTAGCCATGCCGCTTGCTGCTGTTTTTTGCCCGTTGACGGTATAGCTGATCAATTGCCAATCGTTGCGGTAAAGTTGGCTAGCATCGAAAGAGCTAGTTGGTTCAGCGGGAGGGCAACTACAGAAAAAGAGTAGACTGAGTAGTGCCAGGAATAGGAATTGGTCCGTACGGAGGGATGTGGTCATTTCAATTGTTTTTGGTGGGGCTAATGGCTTTAGCTGTGGTCTAGGACTTAAGCAGTGTTTCCAGAGCTTGCTCGGCGCGCGCAAAGTTGAACAGCCCTAAACAGTCCGCCAACTTAGCCTGGATCTGGTTATTAGCCAGATTGCCAAGACTGCCAAGGTGCGTGTGCTGTAAGTCGGTGGGCGGGACAAAGGTTCCCTCTTCGATTTGCTGGCCTACTTGCTGGTAGGCGTCTCGGAAGGGAGTGCCTTCTAAAACCAGTGCATTAACGGCTTCGACGCTGAAAAGATAGCGATAGCGCTCGTCTTCTCCTAGCGCCTGCCCCTTGATCGTTGTACGAGGAAGGGCATAACTCACGATGTCGAGGCAATCATCCATTTGATCGAGGGCAGGGAAAATGGCCTCTTTGAGTAGCTGAAAGTCGCGGTGATAGCCACTGGGTAGCGTGCCCATTAGCTGGCTAATTTGAGCGGGTAGGGTTTGAATCAGCTGGCAGCGACCGCGGACTAATTCAAAAACGTCGGGATTTTTTTTGTGTGGCATGATGCTGGAGCCCGTCGTTAGTTGATCGGGTAATTGCATGAAGCCGAAATTCTGACTACTGTACAGACATACATCCATGGCTAAGCGCCCCATGGTCTGAGCAACGCCGGCGAGCCCAAAAGCCAATTGTAATTCTGTTTTGCCCCGTCCTAATTGGGCGTGAACTACATTGTAAGCCAGATCTCTGAAGCCCAAAAGCTGAGTAGTGCGTTCGCGGTCAAGGGGGAAACTAGAACCGTAACCGGCTGCAGAGCCCAGGGGGTTCTGATCGACATTGTCGTAGATCGCCGCGAGCAGGCGCAGATCGTCCACCAGACTTTCGGCATAGGCTCCAAACCATAGACCGAAGCTGCTGACCATCGCTACCTGCAAGTGGGTATAGCCGGGAATCAGTTGGTCCTGGTGCTGTTCGCTCAATTCCAGCAAAGTGCTGGCCAGGGCGGCTGTACGTTCTACGGTAGCCTGGACTCTCGCTCGAAAGTAAAGACGCAAATCCAATAGCACCTGGTCGTTGCGGCTGCGGCCGGAATGAATTTTCTTGCCAGCATCTCCTAGTGCTCGGGTGAGCATCAACTCTACTTGAGAGTGAACATCTTCGACACCTTCTTCCAGTTGGAATTTTCCCTCAGCAGCAGCAGGATAAAATTCTAGGAGTTGAGCGCGACACCTGCGGAAGTCCGAATCTTCCAGCAAACCTACTTCATGCAGCATCTGAATATGCGCCAGCGAACCCAGAATGTCAAATGCAGCCAGCTCTACGTCCAGTTCGCGATCGCGACCGACGGTAAATCGAGCAATCTGTTGGTCTAAATCGTAGTTTTTTTGCCAGAGTTTCATGGGGTGGGGTGATCAGTTGTTAGCGGTAGAAATCTACCGGAGCGAGAAATAAGTATCCTATTCTAAAATACGTAAGATTAGCTGCGCCATACTAATACCAAACTGAGATGTCTTCGAGTGGTTTGCGCGTCAGATCGGGCACCTCTGCATCCTGGGCGGGCAGGCCCACGGGGATGAGCAAAAAGGCGCGCTCGTTATCGGGTCGCTCCAGAATTTTTTGCAGAAAATTCATCGGACTGGGCGTATGGGTAACGGCTACCAGACCAGCCTGATGGATAGCGGCGAGCAACATACCACTGGCAATGCCAACCGATTCATTGACGTAATAATTCTTGAGACGTTCCCCTGCTTCGTCGTAATCAAAAGCTTTTTTGAAGACGATGATGAGATAGGGGGCAATCTCCAAAAAGGGCTTGATGTGATCAGTGCCGAAGGGTTGAAGGTCTTCTAGCCAGTCTTCGCTCATCCGGCCGTGGTAGTTTTCGTACTCTTCTTCTTCGGCGGCGGCTCTGATTTTTGATTTGATTTCCGGGTCGCTGATTACACAGAAAGTCCAGGGCTGCTTGTGAGCGCCACTGGGAGCGGTCCCGGCCGTTTTGACCAGGTATTCGATCATTTCTCGGGGAATGGGCCGGTCACTGAAGTCGCGTACGGTGCGACGGGTATTCATTTCCTGATAAAATTCCCGGCTACGGCGTAGCATTTCTTCCACGGGGTAGCGCATACCGCGCAGAGGGATGAATTTTTGCTCTGTTTTCACAAGCAGTAGATTTTAGCGACCGAATCTGAAATCATCTAATACAAGATGTTTTTCAATCAACAGGCCACAAAGGTACTGTCTTCTCCCGCGATTAAGGGGTGCTGACGCTGACGGGCAGTACTTTACCGTTAAAAAACTGCTGGCCTTTTTCCAGGAACCAGGCGAAATATTCGGCCATTTCCACACTTTTTAGGGGCGCTGCGTAACCGGGAAAGGCCGTAGCTAACATTTCGGTCTGGACCGCACCGAGCGCTAGACAATTAACACTGATGCCCTGCTCTTTGAACTCTTCGGCCAGGCATTCCGTCAGAATCGCTAAAGCGCCCTTGGATGCGCTGTAGGCACTCAGGCCTGGAAATTTGGCGCTACCCTGATAGCCCCCCATACTGCTGACGTTAACCAAATGGGCACCCGGGCTACGCAGATGTGGTAATAGCAGTCGTATGAGCCTGGCTGGAGCCAGTAAATTGATAGCTAGTAGAGATTGCCAGTCTTCGTCTTCGAGTTGCCCAAAGGGACGGTTAATGAGCAGGCCGGCATTATTTATTAGGCCATCAACGGGGCCGTGTTCGGCCAGCCAATCCAATAGTACACTTTGATCGGCACTCGTCAGATCGAGTGCTAAAGTGTGGAGTTCCAATTGATGCAAGGCGCTGAGTTCCTTTTTAAGCTCCTTTAAAAGCGCAGCGTCACGAGCAATGGCCAATACCCGGATATAGCGTTGACTTTTCGCAAGTTGACGGACGGTATCTCGACCAATGCCTTTACTAGCTCCGGTAATGATATAAGTAGGTACGGATGGACGCATACGACGGATAGAATTTAAGACAAGAAATCAGCAGTATTAAGGACGAAGATAAACAGTTGTCCAAGGCTCGCTCGCAGCGGCTTGCTGGTAAGCGGCATAAACTTCCTCTGCGACGGTCGCAGGACTCAGGATGGCCTCAGGAATAAAGTCGGCATTATCCCAACTGCTGGTGAGGGTGGCGCCGGGTACGATCAAACTACCTTGTAAGGGCGTATCTGCCAGCTCGTGGGCCCAGTTCTGGTGCAGGGCATGCAAGGCCATTTTGGTCAGTGTGTATTGTCCCATTCTCGCTGGAAAGTCGTCTACGGCTACTGAGCCGATCGTGATGAGTTGTCCATGACCGCGCTGGAGCATGGCGGGGATCAAGGCCCGCCCCAGTCGATAAGCGGCCAGGAGGTTTAGGGCCAGTAAATCAGTCAACTGGTCAGGGGATTCATCCGTCAAATTTCCAGTAGCGAAGCGGCCGGCATTGTTGATAAGTACCTCAGGGATGATAGCTTGTCGTTCAAGCGATTGTAAGACTTGTTTACAGCCTTCCTCCGTGGCCAGATCGGCTGCGATAATCTGACAGCTCTCTGCACCGAAGGCTGCTTGGAGTTCGGAGCTAATCGCTTCGAGCGGTCTGAGCTGACGGGCTACGAGTGTAAGTCGACAACCAGCTGCGGCAAAACGCTGCGCGCAGGCTTTCCCGATGCCTCGGCTCCCGCCAGTAATAAGTACTTCGGTCATACTTCACTTAGGTTGTCTACCCGGAAACCTTCATCGGTAATCAGAATGCCCTGGCTTCGACCGGCCCGTCCTATCTCGATTCCTCCCCAATTTTCGCCGCAATCATTATGTATCCAGGCCTTAGGGCCCAGATGGAGTACTCCGCCAGGTTCGATGACGATACGGGCGCCAATGGGCAAATGAAGGCGTTCGTTGACGTAGAGGCGAGCACCCGCTTTAATGAAAAGATCACTTTCTAAATCGCGAGCACCTTCCCAGTTGATCTCTTCCTTAATTTGGATGGTTTGATCTGGGCGGTAGCGGCACCAACCGGTCTTGAGCCAGCCCCGGGGCCGGCTACCTTCGCGCGCAAAGGCTTCTCGGACTCTCCCGATCTGACAGGGCGTAAGAGCGATCTGCCATACATTATAGTCCATCACATTATTGCTGACCATCGTGTCACAACCGGGGCCACTGTTTTCATTCCAACAGTCATTAGGGTGGGCCACGGTATCGTCACAGCCATCGTTTCGCAGCCAGGCGTGCGGTAGGCCAAAAGCGTGATTAGCTTCGTGGTTAAGGTTGTTTTTGTGGCTCCAGGGCTGGCGCCGAGGATGAAAGCCGGTGACTTTAATCACGCTTCCCATCCAGACACCCAGGGGGTCTTCCGGCTTAAAAGTTGGTGAAAGCATACTGTCACGTGGCGGTGCCATGATAAAAATATTGAGCAAACTATCTGTAGTGACGGCATATTGGAGCACGCTCCGGCTGCCCCGATTTTGGTGGGGCCCGGCATGGAGGTAATGATAATCGTCGTCGGTGTAATGGTGATAAACGGCGGCCTCTTTGGAGGCGGGGTCTTTGCCGATTTCAAAACGCCAACCTGGAGGGTATACCGTTAGTGCTGGATTAAGCCGATAGGCTTCATTGCGGGCCAGGTTTGTATTCATGTAGTAGACCAGGCTTTTGGCGTACTCCAATCCAGCATCTCCTTCGTATTCCTGGTAGAAAGTATCCTGGGTGTTCATATAATGGAAGGCCAACTGTACGATCCGAGCGGGTTGATAACGCGGGTGTAGAGTGTCGGGCAAATAGGGGGTGTAATTGACCATGCGTTGAAAAAGTGGTCTAGTAGGTTCCTCGTAGGTGATTGGCTGGTCGGGGTCAATGCCTAGCTCTCTTGCACTCACCCGTTCATAGACCACGAGTGGCGACTGACAATTGGCCGTAAGCATCCAGCTGCAGACTACTAGACTAGCGATTAATAGGCGAGACATACACGAAAAATTTCTATTAGGACGAGGCTGCCCTCAGTAAGACACTTGGAATTAGGCCGGGGTTGGCTTAAAAAAGCCTTAAGGTTTATCAGGACTTGGATTGGAATTGTTTTGTACCTGCCTTCCTGTGGTCAGCAGGCAGGCTTCCGCCCGGTACGGGCCCGTATGGGCAGGTCTTACGCTGGCTATTAAGCTTAAGGTTGGATGGGAGCTGCCGACCTTCCATCAAAAAAAAAGATCAGAATTGTTACGATCATCAAAGCAGCCAGCTAGGATGATGAACCTCAACAATTTGGGGTCTCATTCCTTTAGCCACTATTAAGTACACATTATGAGACTGATGATTGGATGGGCTGGTTGGTTAATGCTTAGTCTACTGCTGAGTTCCTCGTCCCTTAACTATGCTATTATGACAACCGAAGTAAATACCCTCAACGTATTGGGAACTCCTTTAGAGAGTTGCTGTCTGGACCCCCTGACGGGCTGGTACCGCGATGGGCATTGTCGTACCGATCAAAGTGATCGTGGCCTACACTTGATTTGTGCTCAGGTCACCGAAGAATTTCTGGAGTATAGCCGCTGCCAAGGCAACGACCTGGTAACAGCCCGGGCTAATTTTCCTGGACTTAAAGCTGGAGATGGCTGGTGTCTTTGCGTGTCGCGTTGGCTGGAAGCGCTAGCTGCTGGCGTAGCTCCGCCTATTCGACTGGAGTCGACTCACGTAAAGGCTTTGAACTATGTTAGTTTGGAGGTTTTGCGCGCCCACGCGCTGTAGTTCCTACTGCTTGATTATTGGTGCGAAAAGCGGCGTTGTTGGGGTCTGCTTCAATTTTGCATTATATCTTGCAGCTGTGCCGAATCAATTTGCCCGCATCACCAAACTGGAAAGAGAACTCCACCTGCGTCAATTGCAGGTACAACGCCTGCTGCAGATTACTCAGGCGATTAACAATAACGTAGCAGCAGACGACCTTTTCAGTATGTACAGCGGTTTTCTGTCCAACGAGCTACAACTAGAGCGCATGGCACTTTTTGTGCGCGCCCGCGAAGATGATGACCGTTGGCTCTGTGCTACTCAAGTTGGCCTAACGGATGGAGAATGCAGTGTAGATCTGACGGATTATCTATCGGGTTTCAAACGACTACAAAACCTGCGGGAGTCCGATCATCCCTTCCTGAAAAAGTTCAATGTGGTGGTACCCGTTCTACATAAAGAACGCCCCATTGCTTTCGTATTTATCGGAGAATTTACCGAACAGGATGATATGTACGAGCGGCTGCAAATCATTACTACCATTACCAACGTGATTGCAGTAGCGATTGAAAATAAACGACTCTTCCGTCGCCAAATCGAGCAAGAACGACTAGAGGCAGACCTGGAACTGGGAGCAGAAGTACAAAAGCTACTGATTCCGAAGAAACTGCCGGCAACGGATCTTTATGAATTGGCGGCGATCTACAAACCCCTACTGGGGGTGGGAGGTGACTATTTCGACTACGTGGAATTCCCGGATGGGAAATTGGTTTTCTGTATTGGAGATTTTTCCGGGAAAGGCATTCCTGCAGCTTTGTTAATGGCTAACTTCGAAGCCAGCTTTCAATCCTTGATTCGACAACGACCCAATCTGATCGAATTTGTAGAAAATTTAAATAGTTCCGTTTTCCGCATTACGGAAGGCGATCGTTTCGTAACTTTTTTCGTAGCAGAATACGATCAGTATACCCACAACCTGACCTATATCAATGCAGGGCACCCACCGGCAGTGCTGGCTAGCGAAGCGGGGATCAAGTTACTTTCGAAAGGGACGATGGTTTTGGGGTCTTTCCCGGATTTGCCCGTGCTAGAATCAGAAACTATTCGAGTGCCCGAGCAAGCTTTGCTGGTTACCTACACGGATGGATTGACGGACTTGCAGAGCCCGGCTGGGGAAACTTTTGAAGAGGAAATGCTCTATCAGATTGCCCGGCGCCACCATCGGCGTTCGGCAACTTCTTTCAATCAACTACTGTTGGAGCAGCTGGAAGATTTTCGCGCTGGGACGGCCTATCCAGACGATTTGACCATACTTAGTTGTCGAATCTTTGCAGAACAGTCAGAACTCTAGGAGTTTACTATCAACGTTTTCACTAATTTGGCCGTTATAACCTACGAACGTTCGTAAAAACGTTCTTCGACTACGAATGAAGGATAAAAACACGGCAGCTGCCCTGGCGTTTTTTGGTGGATTTATCGGACTGCACAAGTTTTACCTGGAAGAGCAGGGTGCAGGTCTGTTTTATGTATTCCTCACAGCGGTAACGGTCAATGTATTCCGCATGCCACTGGCGGTACTGCTAGGGGTGATTGATTGTGTGATGTTGTTGGGCATGTCGGATGAAGATTTCGACGCCAAGTACAATCAAAAAGGAGAACGAGGCAGCTCAAGCAGCAAAAGCAGAGAACAACGTCGGCGGGAGCGCCGTGGTGGAGGCAATCGCTATGAGCGCTATCAGGAACGGGAGCGTCAGCGCCGTAAAGCGGGTGGCAAAACTAGCCGTCGAGCTAGTAATCGGCGAGTGGATACGGCACCAGTGGCACCAAGGCGTTCTCGCAATCGCAGTAACACGACTAATCGAAGGGCGAATCCCCGAGTTAAAGCAGAGTTAGAGGAAGGTATTCGCTACTTTAAAGATTACGAATTTGACCGGGCCATTACAGCTTTCGAATCCGTCTTAGAAAAAGATCCGTCTAACGTAGCGGCCCACTTTAATTTAGGCTGTTCTTACAGTGCCGAAGAAAACAAAGACAAAGCTTTCTACCATTTGGACCGGGCGGTGGCGCTTGGTTTTAGCGATTTCGAACGCATCCGCACGCACGATTCTCTGGCTTTCCTACGTATACAGGACCGTTTTGAAGAATTTGCGGAAAATGGTTACCGCCTGGTGCAGGA
Organism: Bacteroidota bacterium; assembly: GCA_039030655.1. Lineage (GTDB taxonomy): Bacteria > Bacteroidota > Bacteroidia > Chitinophagales > Saprospiraceae > Neolewinella. The sequence goes on from JBCCDS010000001.1 coordinate 60,333, forward strand.
TATCCCCGCGCCTGAAGCCACTAAGGGGGACCCGGTAGCAGCTGAAGGCACTACTACCGTAGAAGCTGGAACCAACCCTAATGCCCCTAGTGGTGATCTGTTGGAACAACTTAGCCGTCTGGCAGAGTTGAGAGAAAAAGGTTTGTTGACGGAGGCAGAATTTGCCAGTCAGAAGAAAAGATTATTAGGCTAATATGATTGCAGCCGATTTGATGACGGACACGATCGTCCCCTTGCGAACTTCGGATACGGGTGCCGAGGCACTCATCACCATGACAGACTTCTATATTCGACATCTGCCCGTGGTGAATAACGAAACCCTACTTGCGCTGATTAGTGAGGAGGACGTGCTGAACGCAGATCCTGCCGCTGCTGTAGGGACTTATTTCCAGCCAAACCGCCCAGCGGCGGTTTTACGAACAAGTCACCTATACGATGTCATGAAACTGGTCGCGGAGCACAAGCTCACCGTTGTACCGGTTGTGGACGAATCAGAGAACTACCTCGGCATGATTACCGCCGAGCACCTATTGCGCTTTTTTGGCGAAACGGGTACTTTTAGGGACCCTGGCTCAATTCTGGTGCTCAGTATGACTCGTCATGATTACTCCATGGCAGAAATCGCGCGGATTGTAGAGAGTGAGGGGGCAATTGTACTGTCTAGCTTTGTGCAGTCAATTACCGACTCTGGCCGAATTGAGGTGACCATCAAGTTGAACAGCCAACAAGTTGGCGCGATCATTGCCACTTTAGAGCGCTATGACTATACGGTGAAAGCGAGCTTCAATGAGCGCCAGCTGCAGGATGCGCTCAAGGATCGCTATGATAGTTTGATCAACTACTTGAATATCTAAAAGGACGACTCAACTATAAGCTGAGCCGTCCTTCTACAAACCAAAAATGATGGAGCCGTTTTAGCGGATGTCAATATCGCCGTAAGTGGTTGAAATGCGGATGGTGCCTTGACCAGTACCCGCAATACGCCCTTCGATAGATTCAGAATGACCTTCCCGGTCCCGGCGGTTGATATCCAGATTGTCAGGGACAGAAACATCGCCGTGGGCAGCACGACCAGAGAAGCTGTATCCGTATCCGGTCTGTGGGGCCATTTCTACGTCGCTGTAATTACCACGAATCTTTATTTCACCAAAACCAGTGGCTAACCGATCGATACTAATATCACCATAGCCGGTTTCGATATCCGCATTTTTTCGGATTTCTTCAAATTCGTATTCCGAGTAATTGGAACGAGCACGTACGTTATCGACGGTGCCGATTTCAAAGTCGGTGTAGCCGGCATCGATGGATAGGTTAGTTACTCGGTCGATTTCCATCTCGTCGTAGCGAGAGTCAAGCAGTAAGTTCTCCAGTTCACCGATTTGGCCTTCACTGTAGCGAATCTTGAGCTCGAGACTCTCGGCGGCATCCAGATCAATTTCTCCGTATGAGATATTTACCCGACTGTTTCCACTGAGCTGATCAATCTCGGCATTGCCGTAGGCAACGGTGATGTAGCTGGTAGCACCAAACGACTCTGCGTGTAAATCGCCGTATTTGACCAGCAATTCCACATTGCCTTCGTGGTCATCAACGTAGAGGTCGCAGTGCTTGGCGTCTACTTTTAGCTTAACGGTACGGGGCAGGCGAATGTCGTAGATGATTTTGAAATCATTTACCCAATTATCGTTATTACGACCCGTTCTAATTTCGGTACGTACTTTCACTCCAGTACTACCGCCGGACATATCGATGCCGATACGGCTAATGGTACGATCGGCAGTAGCCTGGTCACGTGCTTGTACGATTACGCGCACTTTTACGTCTACCTCATTCAGGTCGTGATGGGTGACATTAATCTTGCCGTGGCGATTGTAGAGCTCGACGGTTCCGTCGGATGCGATGTCAAAATTATCCTCGTAGGTCTTCACGAATTCTCCGTACTCGGGCCCGTTGGCCGTACTGGCTGCGAGAGGTAGTGAGAGAGAGAATACGGCGAGAAATAGGAGGTAAGGTTGGCTGGACTTAAATTTCAGAATTAGCGTTGTCATGATTAAATTCATTTGCAGGAGGCGCGTCGTCGGTGGGGAGGTGCTGTAAAATGCGCTCCAGGATATGTAGTTTGATACGGTAGGATTCAATAAGGCGGTTGACGAGATCTTCTCTTTCCTCAAGAGGTACTTCGAGTAGTTCAAGTTTGATTTCTTCCATGCCTTGATCGATGGCTTCGAGGTCGGCTTGGAGTTGAGGATCATCGTTATGAAGTACGACCTGTTGGAACTTTTCGGAGATCTCTGATTGGAAGTGAGCCTCCGTATCAGCGAAGTCAGGTTGTACTTGTTCGATCAGTGCGAGGTAATCAGCCTGGCCGGTTTGGTAGCCACTGTTGCGGCCAAGCATAAAGCTGGCGGCAATCAGTAGCAGGACCGCTGCAGCGGCACTCCAGCGGTAGAGAGCTGGTAGGCGGCGCACTTTTGCTTCAGTAGATGGCATAGCATTTAGCGGTTGCTGATGGTCAGCAGTGGCTAAGCCAGCCTCAATATTATCCCAAAGTCGGGAAGGAGGTAGCTCGCTGTCAAACTCCTCGCGACGATCTTTGACGAAGCCTTCCAGGCCACCGTCATTGCCGTCGAGATCGGCTTGAATGCGATTCCAAAGTCCGTTGCTAGGGCCTTCTGTTTCGAAGGCAGGTCTTTGGTTGTGGATGAATTTTTCTAGCGGGTCGGGACGCATACTAGATGAATTAAAGCGTGATGTTAAATGGAATTGGGTGTAAAGGTTAGGCGGCCAGTAATTCGCGCAGGCGTTTCTTGCCACGGTGGTACTGAGATTTGCTGGTTGAGCTGGAGATACCGAGTATTTCTCCGATCTCTTCGTGGTCGTAACCTTCGAACAGATAGAGGCTGAGTACAACTCGGTAGCCCTCACTCAGTTGGTTTAGTGCTTTCTTGACACCCTCTACGTTCATTTTAGGCGTGTAGCCTTCAATCACTTCGAGAGGACTGTCTTCAGCTTCGTGTCGTTGCACGTCAAGGGTTTCGGTGAGCAGACGGCGTTTCTTCAGGTGATCGATGCAGCGATTGACCACAATGCGTTTGATCCAGGCGCCGATCGAAGATTCAAATTTGAAAGTTTCGATCCGGCCGAATACATCCACAAAGGCGACTTGCAAGACATCCTCTGCATCGTGAGGGTTGCCTAACATCCGTAAACAGACGTTATACATTGCTTTGGCGTATTGCTGGTAGAGACCAAACTGTGCCTGCCGGTTGCGCTGCAGGCATCCCTGCACCAGCTCTCGGTGTTGATCGGCGTAGTTGATTGGTTCCATGTCTGTCTTGTGGGTGGCAAAAGAAGCCATGTTAAATAGTGTGTTTAGAGTAGTTCTATCAGGAAAGACGAATGTTAAAATCCAGGGTTGCACACACTAAAAAAAAGATTCAAAATTTTTCGAAGCCTACTTAAAGCGAAAACTCTCGACGAACTATTGTTTCATTGCCGCGGTCATCCCAAACCCGGAGTACCAGCTCGTGTTCACCAGCAGCGATGTGACCATCAAAGTGGTGGGTCAGCCGGTCGCTCTTGGCGTCAAATTCCAGTAAGATCCACTGACCGTCTACTTCGGCCCGGTACCGTAAAGACCGAGCGGAGCCAGCAGTTGCAAAATTGTCACTGATGCGAAAGCTGAATGAAGCGCGTCCACGCATAGACCTGCGGAAGTCCAAAACTTCTACTTGAGGGGCTTGCTGGTCAAGCAGGATACAATAGTCTCCGAAAGCACGCACATCGGCTTCGAGCCAGTCTTCTTCCCACTGACCACCATGACTGATGGGGTCTCCATCGGCAACGCAACGCGCGATTAGGGCAAAAGGACGGAGGCTGTCAGGCAGACTAGCATCAGCGCGGATGGTCAGTTTCCCGGACTGATGTAAAGGTGTCAGGGCGGAGTGTAGGTGATGCACCGCACTGTAAATGCCCTGAGAGCTATCACGCACCCGCTGGTACTGTAGCTCCAGTTCCTGATAAAGCGCCCCTTCTGGCAAGTAAAAATACATGTCGGAAGTTTGGATCAAATTGGCCTCATCGTGTAGGAGCACGTATTGGTAAGCTTCACTGGCAGGGCGGGTTGTTGGCTGATAAACGAGTTCAAAAGCCATCGAGGAGGTATTGCCTGCCCAGTCAGTTACTTCAATTTCTACCGGGCTGGGGCTACCATCCGCCCGCAGGCGAAACTGGCCGTGGTAAGGGCTGTCGGCGTAAATTTCCAGCTCGTCGCCCGGTAGACGATAGAGCCGATGAAACCAGGAAGTATTTTCAGTCCATTCCGTATAATCGACGTGAGCATTGAGGTAGCGCGTACTTTCGAAGGGAATGCTATCGAAACGAAATTGATGCAGCTCCAGGCTGTCTACCCGGAGACTAGCTCCATAAATGCCGTTCCAGTTGGGCATGGCATTTTGCCGGTCATAGGCTTTGATTGCCAGGCCGATGGTACGTTGGCCAACTATGATTTGGTCGGTTTCTGCTTGGTAATCTCCATCTCGCCTGGCACGGAGTGGGAAACGGTGAGTTCGAATGGGCCGCGAAGCCTGGTCGAGCTCATAGACCATCAACTGACGGAGCTGCGGGCGACGACTGTCACTCACCCGGATCCCGAAATGCAGAGGGTTGAGCGGTACATCGGCCGTGGTGTCCCGAATTTCGAAATGGAGGTGAGGCCCAAAGCTGTAGCCGCGATTGCCAACGGTGCCAATTTGGTCGCCGGCCCGTACGGGGAAATCATCGGCTGAAAAGTAGATGGTCGTCGCAAACTCTTCAGCGGCATATTGCTGCTGTCGGAGGGTATCGATGAGGTCATCGCGTAAGCTATTGAGGTGACCATAAACGGAGCGGTAGCCTTCGGGATGGTCGATATAGATGGCCTGGCCGTAGCTGCCGGCCGTAATGCGGATTCGACTCACGTAGCCATCGGCAATGGCATAGACGGGCGTGCCGATGGGAGCCCGAAAATCGAGACCAGCATGAAAATGATTGGAGCGTAACTCGCCGAAGGTACCCGTCACTAAGAGCGGAGACTTGAGCGGGGCCTGATAGCTAGGATATTGGGCATGGATGAGGTTAGTACTTCCGCAGGTCAAAACGTAAAGGGATAAGCAGCGGATGATAATTTTCGCGGGAAATTTCATGGGGCAAATTTAAATGTGCTTATTCGCTTGAACGTATTATATCGAAAAGTGAATTGGCCAAATTATGCAAGTCCCCAAAATCAAATCCTATCTAGCGCAATATCAGCACTGGCAAGTCAGCGAAGCAGGACTGGCGCTGCGCCATTTTTGGGAGACTCAAGCCAATTGGCAAGCGAATTTTGAGCTGGAAGCTACGGATTTAGCCCGTGCCTACGACCAGGCGCTTAGTAGTCAAAGCAGCCGTCGCCATTACAGCCGCCAAGCCTTTGAACCCAAAGAAGTAATGTTGGCCCTGCTACGGCACGAGCCCGAGCTGGCCCGAGCTACTTTTGAGGACCTACTACGGGAGGGCCATACACTCGATGGCCGCCTCAGTCGCTTTGAGGTTTATATTCAAGAGCTGTTCAAGCGCTATCTAGAGGCGAAAAAAGAAAGCCCCTGGGGGGATCACTTTCATGGTGATGATTACTTCATGCCTACGCTCTACCTCAGCTGTCAGTATCCAGATCGATACTTACCGTACTATACGGAGACCTTGCTCAAAATTTGTGAACGCCTGGGTGCGCGCAACCCACCACAAGCCGCCGATCCGGTACGTTTCATGAAACTGGCTAAGTTGCTAGACCGCTTTTTACAGCAAAATGAGGCTCTGCAGGAGCAGTACCGCGAAAAATTTCTGCGGCCCGTAGATTATCAAGGGGAGACCCTACTGCAGAGCTGGCACTTTATGCGGTTTATTGCGGAGGAATAGCAGGCAGCTCCCCATCAAATACCATAACTCGATACTTCGTGCGATAAGTTTCCCCAGGAGCGATGTGGAAATCACCGGCGACCGAAGGAGCCATCGACAGATAAGGCATCTCAGGGTGGACGCGCACCGGTTGGGGGTGACGAAAATTATCCGGATCATCGATAATTAGCATGCCTGCGGTGTCACCTTCCAAGGGGCCGTAGATGGCCGTCCAAAGGGGGCGACTATGATTTGCGCTGTCGCGGCTCAGACCTGCGGAAGTGATAAAATGGGCCTCTGCCTGAAAGTGAAGACTGTCGTCTTGATTCCAGTGTTTACTGCCCCGAAGCCCGAAGCCACCGTAGTGGTATTCGGGCAGGAAAAGGGTGTCTTGCGTGAGGTTGGTTTGCGTACTTGCCAGGTCTAAGTAATAAAGACTGTCCTTAGCGCTTATCTTTAATTCCCAGATTTCTTCTAAGACGATGCCGTGTTGCAGGCTGCGATGTTGCAGGCGAGTTGTAAAGCTGGCGGTATCTGCCTGGTTTTGAACATCGAGTACTGCTACATGCTCGACGGTGCCCAGTTCTTTTTGTTGATTCCAGAAATCGACGAATTCGTCCTGAAAGTCTGCTTTGGTCCAGGCCATAAATAGGCCATGCTGGTGGGCGTGGCCGACGGGAAAATCATCCGTAACGATTCTACCAGCAGGAGAGTAGATAGGATGGATGAAACCAGAGCGCCGATAATGTTCGGGCAGGCTGTCGGCTAGTTGTGGCGCGATCCAATAGGTGAGCACCGGTGCATCTCCATAGAAGATGTCTATTTTTTCTTCCGTCTGCCGTAGGCTGAGCTGGGCTGATTCAGGGGTGGTGTCGGTAGCTTGACAAGCAGCTAAGAGGCTGCAAGCTAAGAGTAAGAATAGGAGAGTCCTCATTCTGCCAAGTTAAGGAAAGGCAGAAGAAGCTTGTTTAGTTATAGGTTGGACTGCTCCATCGATAGATTGACGGAGCAGTCCAACAAAGTTTTGACTATTTGGCTGCGACAACTGCTTTTCGTCCCAACAGTCCATTTAGGTCAGTAATTAACTGCGTACGTTCTCGGTAGACGATAAGTGCCGCTGCAATTAAGGTGATTAAAGCCATGCCAAATAGCGCACCTCCATCACCATTGTAGCTAATGCCGAGTACAAAAAGATGAGAGGCCACTGCTCCTAACATTAAGCCTACAGCTAGAAATGCTCCAAAACGGCTGGTGGCTGGGATCAATAATAGAATGCCCGCTATGAGTTCAAATACACCGATACCGATGCGACCGAATGGCTCTACTCCTAGTTGCGCAAAGAGCGCTACGCTGTCGGGATGGGCCGTAAACTTAAAGGTCAGTGTTTGCAGTAAGATGATGGCTGGAACAAGACGCAAGACCCAGGGCAATAGCTTTTTCATAATTTTCGATTTTGTGCAGCTAAAGTAGTTTTGAATAAATGACTGCTTAGCTGCGGTTTGATATTACAAAGCTAGGCCGGTCTTCTAGCCGACTACTTATAGATATTTCCTAGGCAATGATCAATTTTTCCCTTTGATCAGTTTAAGGGACTACTACTTACCTTAGTGTTCTAAGTAGCCCTTATCTATGTCCTCCCGTACTTTTATTTTAGTATTGCTTGCTTGGTTACCGCTAGCCTTGGTAGCTCAAAATCAAGAAGCTTTGATCGAACAGGGAGAAGCCTTGCTCGATCAATACATCGCCCATTACCAGGCCGATGAATACGCGGAAGCCAAGCTGGATATGGACGCTGGTATCGACCTCTTAGAGGGGCAGGGTATTGATACCTTGTTGGGGAAATTCTATAACCTCTATTCCTATTACCATTTCATGGAGGGCGATAAAACATCGGCCTTTAACGCTCAAAAACGTGCTGCAGAGCTATTCCAACGGGGCTTTGGCGAACATGAGTCTACCGCTTTTGCGCTTTTTAATCTGGCCTATCTCTGGAAGAACGTATTTGGCAATGTCGATTCCTCTGCCGTAGCCCTTCGGTCGTCTATTCGGATATATAAGGCTTTAGATATGCCTCTGGATGTAGCAGAATGCTACCGAAGTATCGGACAGGATTACGCCAATGTCTGGGAATACCAAAAGGCAGAAGAGGCCTACCTCAAAGGAATCGAAATTTTTGAATCCCTACCGACCGAACACCCCGAGATATTTGAGCAATATACGAGTCGGTCAGTACGTACACAAGCTTGGTCATATTACAATCTGGCCATCGTCTACAGCCAATTGGAAGACCGTAGGCAGGCTTTAATTTATATGCAACGATCGCAGGAGTTGCTGGATGCGTATGCACCTAATTATCCCGACTTGGCCATCGAAGCCCGGGTTAACCGCACTCGTTATTTGAAGTCTCAGGGAGATTACTTTGGAGCGATTACTGCCCTAGAGGCGACTTTAGATGACCCAGGTATAGAACAGGAGTCTCCGGGCTATCGTACGGAGGTACAAGCAGAGATTGCTGGAATCTATGCAGGTAGCTTGAAAGATTATAGGGAGGGAGCAGAGCGCTACCGGCTAATCATTATAGCAGAACTAACGCAGCCTACGATGGGGCGATCCAGATTGCTTGGTTACATGCGGGAGTTGATCAAGTGTTACCTCAATTTGGGCAATACCGATGAGGCTACTTACTGGATAGAACAGGCTCGTCAAATTGGGCAGGAATTAGGCATTGCCGACCAGCAATATCTATTGCAAGTTTATGCAGCTAAAATAGCCCAGATACATGGAGATTGTGCGGAGGGCTTGCGCTTGCTTAATCCGGCAATTGAAGCTTTGGAAAAAGAGCCTACTCCAAGTTTAGGCCGCCTGTGGCGCCTGCGATCGGACCTGCAATTGTGCCTTTACGATGAGCGTGCTGATCCGGATTTATTAGCGCAAAGTCTACAATGGTCGCTGGCAGATATAGAGTTGCTGGAGCAATTTGAAGATCGGGAATTCCAGCGTCGCTCCTACGGAAGTCGTTTTCGCTACGCAGTAGAACAGCAGCTAAAAGTACGTGCTGCCGAGTATGCAGCCTACGGACAAGACAGCAGTTTGCAAATTATTTTCCAACTACTTGATCAAAGTCGTGGCCGCAGCTTACGTATGGGGAATAAGTGGGAAAGTGAGAGCCGTTCACTCCACTTTTCTGCTGATTTAGTACAAGACTGGGAAGCTTCACAGCGGCTACAACTCCAGCTACTCAACAAGCAATATCAGTTGCAGCGCCGAGGAGGCGATAGCCTGGAATTACACCAGCTCACCGATAGCCTGACCCAACTCACCATTCGTCTGGAGTCCTTGCAGCGGGAAATGCGAAGCCAGTACCCGCTTGATATTGCTTCCACAGATTTGACGAGCCTTCAATCACAGCTACCAGCTGAGAATGCGGCGCTGGTGATTTACTTCCTTGGCGATAGTAGTTTAACCGCAATGGCCGTTACCCCTTCCGAAACGGCTTACGCTTTTCAGAAAATTGCTGCTGCTGAACGTGAGCAATGGCAAGAGCTGCAAGAGGCCGTAAGTCAACAGGCGGCCGCTGCTACTCTTGGCCCACTACTACATCAGGTCTACTCCCAATTACTAGCGCCAGTGCTCAGTCAACTATCCAAGGCGCCGACTTCCTTGTATTTGGTTCCAGACGGCCTGCTCAGCCAGCTACCATGGGCGGCTTTTTGTAGCGAACTACCCCAGGATGACGATTTCCGCAATTGGCCCTACCTAGTCAAACAAACAGAATTGCACTTTCTGGCTTATGCCGGAGAGCTCACTTCCTGGCAAAACCGAGCCGGGAGCAGTGCCGAAGTGGCTTGCTTCGCACCCCACTATCCGGCAAACCCGAAGGCGAATGACCAACTGGCCGTTGAAGCCCTGATGCGTGATGGCCTGTGGTCCTTACCTGGTGCTGCTCGAGAAGCTAATCGGATCGCTTCCCTCTACGGAGCCGATGCCCAGCTATTATCTACGGACTTAAGTAAAACGGACTTCCGCGAGCGTGCGCGCCAATTCGACGTGCTTCATCTGGCGATGCATGCGCTGGCTGATCCTATTGATCCGTCACAGTCCTATTTGCTCTTTCCGCCTGATAGCCTGGTCGACGACCGCCTTACAGCACTTGAATTATTGAGCGATCGTCTCCAGACGGACCTGGTCGTACTTAGCGCTTGCTACAGTGGCGAAGGTCCCTGGCGAGCAGGCGAAGGAGTCATGAGTTTGGCTTACGCGCTGAGGCAGTCCGGAGTTCAATCGGTCTTAAGCAATTCCTGGGCCGTTGCCGATCAATTTTCCGCTGCCCTCATGGTTGATTTTCATCAGGGAGTAAGGTCTGGACTTCCGCTGGTGTCAGCCTTAAACGAAGCTCAACGCGCTTATTTGGAAACAGCTACCCCGGTCCAATCCGCCCATCCTTTTTACTGGGCGGGGTTTCAGCTCCAAGGAAATCCACTTCCGGTGTACCGCCGAGGCTGGAGCTGGTGGTGGGCTATATTGCCAGTGTCGATTATCCTGCTATTCTTTTTCAGAAAAAGAATGCTTCATTAGCTAGTCGTTGGCCAACTACCTACTACTCCATCTTACTCAATAACTCTTCGGCTTGTTCCCGAAAAGGATGCTCAGTTTCATCGCGAATTGTTTTTAAGCGATTGCGCGCTTCGTCTATATCGCCTTTAGCCAGTATTGCCAGCGCCCGATACCAGCTAGCGCTGAGTTGGTAAGGACCCGCTTCGGCTCTTGCTAAGTCCTTAATCGCATTATTCCAATCCTTTACTCCCAAATAGGACAAGCCTCGGTACATCAACCCTCCAGGGGGTAGTTCCGCTTCGGGAATATCACTGAATTGTTGCAGAGCTTCAGCGTAATTTCCACCATCATAGAACATAAGGGCTTGGTCGAGTGGCACTTGATCTTCCTGACCACGGATAGTGGGGCTGAGGGCATTCGGTAGCGGCTTAAAATGTTCTGCAAATAGAGCGGGGCCATCAGGAGCAGCCGTAGGCCAAAAGAACCAAAGGGCTAAAGCGGCTAGCAAAACAGTAGCCGCCCAGCTTAATGGGCGTAACCGGCGACGAATGCTTGCCTTAGCCTCCTTGCTGCTTAGTTCTGCCTTTAGCCGCTGCCGCATCTCTGCGCGCAGGACATTTTTCAATTCTTCCGGATTAATGTCGCTCATGAGGAGGCATTTTTTAGCAAATCTTTGAGCTGCTGCATGCAACGGTGTTTCTGGGTTTTTACAGCATTAGCGCTCTTATAGCTCATGCGTTCAGCAATGACTTCATGGCTGAAGTTGTAGTAATAGAAGTACTCAATCATTTGCCGGCAATTTTCACCTAACAAACGAAGGCCTTCTTTCAGTAGGGTTTGACGGTGGTCCTGTTCTTCCTGGCGGAGAAATTCCGGCGCTACGGCAACTTCGGGTATTTCGTTCTCCTGACTGATGGCTCTGCGTCGTCGCCTGAGCTCCCTCAGACAAAGGTGCTTGGCTATGCCAAAGAGATAGGTCTCCAGACTACTGCTAAGTTCAGTAACTTTCTCCTCCACTACGTTTTGGTAGAGAATGATTACCGCATCCTGGTAGATGTCGATCAGCGCCGTTGATTCGAGCGGAAACTTGCGTTTCGCCCAAATCATAAAGCGAGTCCGATGCTGATCATAAAGCCTTCCGATAATCGACTCTTCGCCTTCTCGGATGGCTCCCAGCAACTCAGCTGTAGCGTTCATGGATACTATTTAGTGCTTGATGGATGGAAAAGGTAAACAAATGCGAGAAAAAAAGTTGTAGTTAGTTAACCTTCTTATAATTCATGGGACTAAGCAGAGACAATGATCGAAAAACTCCTAAAAGAGTAATAATGAAAAATACCTTATTCCTTTTTTTGACGCTGCTGACTGCAGCTAGCGCAACTGCCCAACCTACCTTGACCGTTGAAACTCAAACTCCGACCTTTACTGAAAATTATACTGCCGCGTATATGGAAGTAAGCGGCAGCTTTAGTCCAGGGCCTGGAGGGGCAAATCAGAACTGGGTTTTTACCAATTTACCTGCTCCAGAACTAACAACTGGGATGGCTTTAGCGCCCACTTCCTTCGGTCAAAATTCTGAGGATTACCCAGGCGCAGATTTCGTGTGGATTTTAGCGGGCCTGGGCGCCCAGAATTACTACACTATCGAAGGTGATAATATGCGACTCATGGGTGGTGTAGGGCTCAATTTCAGCGGTGACGTGGTCACGCAAGTCGTCTATAGTCAAGGAGAAACGGGCCTACAGTATCCGATCACCTTCAATACGACCTACAATTATAGCTCGACCTTTACGACTACTGTTTTTGGTACGACGACCTTTCCTGGTTTGCGAAACGGTACGGTAACCGCTGATGGCTACGGTACCATCACTACACCCTATGGCACCTACGAAGACGTACTTCGATTAGTAATTTCTTCCACCGATTCAGAAGGCCTTTCGGAAACGCAGTACAGTTGGTTGCAAGCTGGGACCTTTGTACCTGTCATGGTTTATACTACCAACTCTGACCCCGAAGTGCTTGATAATGTATACTACAGTCGGTTTGACGGCATAAGTTCTACTCAGGAGCTAGCCTACAATTACGGGTTGAAGATTGCTGGCAACCCATTGCGTGATCGTATTCAATTAGTGGGGGCACTAGAGGAATTAACGCGGCTGGATATTCAGGTAGTCAACCAACTGGGCCAAAGGATGGAGGCTCAGCTTGTAGGCGACCAAATCTCCTTATCCGCCGGGCCCGCCGGTACTTACTATCTCTTGTTAAGTGGAGAGCGAGGGCAGCAGTTATTGTCCTTCGTGCGGCAGTAGACTTTTATTACCTCCAGCCAAAGTCATCAAAGTACATCTCTACTTTAGTGGCCGTGGTGTCAGGCTTTAAATCTACGCGCATTTCATACACCTGCGGAAGTACTAATTCTTCTCCCCTAACCTGGAAAAGGCCAAGATCATCCAGAGCAAAACTAAGTCGCTGCCAACTTCCTTTTTCGAAAGGGCCATAAAAACTGGTATCCATTAAGATGTCTGCCCACTCTTCGGAAACTACGAAGAGCTGACTACTGGGTACATCGCCACTGTCTTCAGTGAGGTAGTAAGAAAAATAGATGCTATCTACCTGAGTGAAATCGACGGGCTGCCCGGTGAAATACTGTATTTTGGGTAAGAAAAAGTTGAGACTAGTGCCCGTACCGGTACTGACGATGGAACGCCCGGCCTTTCCGTAGGCATCGTTAATCAAGCGATGGTTTTTGGCTTCGTAACCACGGTTAGCTACTACTCGTCGAAGGTGAGCTTCATCTTCAAAATCAATGAGGTAGGTCTGGTTAGGAAGGTTTAAATCAGGCATGAAGCGAGGGGTGAAATCTAAATTAGGGTGCTGATCACTTAGACGGATATCGTTGACGAAAAGCACTGATGGTACTGTCAGGTTACCGTTGTATGGATTGATGCTAAAGGATTGTACCGCGTCAAGTGGGTCGACTTCCCCATTCCAGGTTTCGCAGCCTTCGTCTCTTTGCTGAGCCTGGAGATCAATCAGGTAGCGAACCCACTGCCCTTTGTAGTCGATAAAGCTATTGGTCGGCCGACCACAACCAGCAGTATAGCCATCGGCATCCTGGTAGTTGTGGTTGACGGTTCCAATCCAGGAGCTGGCAGGAACGTAGAGCGCATAGCTTAAGTAGCGGGCTTGACTCAGGTCATAAGTGTGGCCAAAGAGCCCTTCCAGATCAAAGTAAGCGTCACAAAATTGGAGCTGACTCGTAATTTCCATTGCAGGCAGGCCTTCAACTTCCACGAAACGAGCCGAGCAATCCTGGCAGCGAAAATGCCCATCTTTCACTAGTTGATCAAAGGTGGCTTGGTCTTGAATGTCGATTTGGAAGTTGGTAGCATCTGCACCTTGAAGGGTAGATACGGGTGTGCTTTCCTGACAGGTCATTAGGAGCAAGGAAGGCAAAAGCCCAAAAAACAAAAATCTCATGAGTAGCAAATTGCGTAGCTACAACTGCGAAGAGGGTATGAAGGTAGTCTTTTAGAGTTATTTTGACTACCTGACTACCTGACTACCTGACTACCTGACTACCTGACTACCTGACTACCTGACTACCTGACTACCCGACTACCGCCTCGTTGGCACTCGCCACACGCGCGCGTCTTCTCCACCCTTGGCTTCAGTGCTGATGTAGAGCGAGCCATCGGCACCGAAGGCCAGACCTTCTGGCTGTGGGAAGTAATCGGTATCTAAGCGAAAAACATGCTGGATACGACCGCTGGGGCTCATTACTACCAGTAGCTTTCCACGGGAAGAGGTTAGGTAGTACTGGCCGGTAGTGGGGTGAATCGCCAAGGCAGAAGGACCGAGTCGGTAGCGGTCCTCTTCCGCGAAAAAGTCGCAAATTGCGGCGTGTTGGGCAGTAGGATTACAACTAGCCAAAAAGCCCTGTATCTCTGTTTTAGTGACAGCGACCACTGGCTCACTATTGAAGGTATGGGTAGCCAGGTCGAAAGCATAAATATGTCGCGCATCTGGACTGATGGCAGGTGCCTTGCAGGCCAGGAGCAGCCGATTGCCAGCGCGATCATAGGCCAGACCTTCTACGTCATTATCTCCGTTGAGGAAGCCGTTGAACTTATCGACATGTCGGTCTGTAGTACCAATGCTGCCGATGCGGTAAAGCGTGCCGCTACTCTTTAGGACGTATATATACTCACCGACTCGTTCAACTCCTTCGTAATCTCCTTCGTCCCCAAAATCGATGGTCTCCAAAATTGATCCGTCGGTGAGACTTAGACGAAATACGATGCCGTCTTCGTCCTGTATAGCCAATAGCTCATCGCCATTCAGACTGAGTCCGGAAATTTCTTCAAGTTTATTATCCAGTTCTCCCACGAGCTCGGCTCGGTTTAGATCATAAGGAAAAGGTGGCTGACTGTTGAGTGGCGTACAAAACAGTAGAGCGTAGATAATTGAGTAGTAATGCATAAGTTAAGATCAGTCCTTCAGCAAGCAAGTGACGCTAAAACGAAAGATAGGGAATTGATGTTGTTCGGCGGAAATCGATCCATTATCGATATAAACCCGAGCGCTCAAGCTCCTCTACTACTGCTTCGGGAACTAAGTAGCGAATGCTCTTTCCGTCCTTAATGCACTGGCGTACGTAGGTAGCCGAAAGGTGAAGAATGGGGCCTTCGTGTATCGTTACCCGCTCATGTTCTGCCAGCTCGCCCAGCTCATAGGTAGGCCGCTCGTATACATGGATATCGAAATCACGCAGAATGATGTCCGCATTTTTCCACTTAGGTAGATTGAGGAGATTATCGCCGCCCATAATGAGGGCAAAGCGATTGGTAGGATATTTGTCGCGTAGGTGCGCCAGCGTGTCAATGGTGTAGGAGGGGATGGGCAATTCAAATTCTACCCGACTGGCTCTCAAGTGAGGCGTTTCTCCGATTGCCAGCTGTGCCAGGTGGTAACGGTCATGATGATGGGCCAGGTTCGTCCGTTTTTTGAATGGATTTTGCGGACTGATCACTAGCCAGACTTCATCCAGCGTGGTCTGTGTAGCCATATAGTTGGCAATAATCATATGGCCGGTATGGACCGGATTAAAGGAGCCGAAAAATAAACCGATTTGTTTAGCCATAGGTCGAAGGTAGCATGTACCATCTTTTTTCCCGACCTTTGCGGCCTGAAATCCGGCTGGGGCACAATCCCAGCAGGTTCAGGGCGTTATACTCCCTGCTTATCCATATCACCGATCACGGTTTTCTGCCTTGATCTCCTTTTTGCCAATATGCGTATCCGACTTCTTTTAGTAGCCGCGATTTTTTCGACTTCCTGGGCATTTACTTCCGTAAACGCACAGCTGGTAATGCGAGGTGTAGAACTGGGCCCCTGGGCCGGTGCTGCCTTTTACCTGGGGGATCTGAATACGAATTTTCGCCTCAACCGTCCCAACATAGCTGGCGGTATGGCGCTGCGCTATAATTTTAACTCCCGTATCGCCACTAAGTTTAGCCTCAACTACGGCAAGATAGAAGCCTACGATAGTGATAGTGACAATCCTTTTGAGCGGACGCGCAATTTGTCTTTTGAGTCTGATATTCTGGAAGGTACGCTGCAGTTTGAGTTTAATTTTTTGCCCTACATCCACGGTAGCAAAGA
The DNA here is from genome assembly GCA_039030655.1 of Bacteroidota bacterium. Taxonomy (GTDB): domain Bacteria; phylum Bacteroidota; class Bacteroidia; order Chitinophagales; family Saprospiraceae; genus Neolewinella. The sequence continues at coordinate 76,464 of JBCCDS010000001.1, forward strand.
GTTCTTCTTTACTCCATACGTTTTTGGTGGCATCAGTGTGTTTAACTACAACCCCAAGGCGCGTACGGACGATGGAGAGTTGGTCGAACTGCGCGAACTCGGTACTGAAGGCCAGCTCAAAGGAGAAGAGTATTTTATCCTTAGTTCGGCTTTGTCCTATGGTATCGGCTTGAAGTTTGACCTCAGCTACCGATGGAGTGTGGATATCAATGCGGCCTTCCGCAATGCTTCCACCGATTATCTGGATGATGTAAGTACCATCTATCCAGATCGCTCTGATTTGGAAAACACCCGTGGGGCGCTCGGTCCACTGGCCGTTGAACTTTATGACCGTAGCCTATTTGATGAAGGCATCGGGAGCCGTGACCGGGAAGGCGAACAACGGGGAGATGCGACCAATAACGATCGCTACTTCTTTTTGGGTCTAGGCTTTAACTATTACTTCGGCAGCCTGCGCTGCCCGGACTATGGAGGACGCCGACGCCGTTAATGCACACCCGCTTATCTTCGCCAGATGAAACCTTTCTTACTGGCTATTGCTCTTCTCTATAGCTTCTCTACGCGGCTGTCAGCCCAAACAGATACCTGTATGCTTTCGGCTGCCCAACATCAAATAGTGTCGGACTTTTCGGAAGTAGATCGTGAGTTTTGGGTCAGCCTCCCCATGCGTTACGATTCCACTGAGTCCTACCCCGTACTCTATGTCTTAGACGGTGAATGGCGCTTTAATCTGGTTCAGCAAATTGCTTATGATCTGGGTGGCAATCGAGTCATTCCTCACCATATCGTGGTGGGCATCCCACACATTGATTGGCGAGAACAGCGACAAATTGATTTGACGTTCAGTCAGAGCAAAAATGAGTACGATAGTACCCTGGCCGTAGTTGGAGAGTACACTCCATCCAACACCGGCGGAGCGGCTGACTTTTACCGCCATCTAAGCGAGGAAGTAGTCCCCTTGGTAGATGCCCATTATGCCACCAGTCGGGAACGTATCTTGGTTGGCCATTCCTATGGCGGTTATTTCGCCTCTTATATTCTGCCGACCGATACCGTATTTACCGGATATCAGATTTATGACCCCAGTATCTGGTACAGCTACGGAGAAGTGCTGGAGCACTTTCGGGAAAACCAGGAGCATTTAAGCTCTTGCCGGACCTTTATTTCCTTTCAACCCGTTCCAGATTACCACGCTAGTAAAATCCGAGAGTTGATTGAGCTACTGCAAGAAGAGACTCGGATCGGCTTGCACCTGCGGGAGTACCCCAAGGAAACACATAACTCGCTCTATATGTATAGTGTAATAGACGGGCTCAAAGCGCACTATTCAGCGCACAGGAAAAGGTGAATTTGGGATAGCAATACCTCTTGTTTTTTCACAGTTCTAATCGATGGCACAGCAATTTACGCTTCAACTTCCCGCTTATCCACGCGGCTATCACCTGATCACTGATCGGCTATTAGCAGTAATCAGGCAAGAAGGATTTGTACTTCCGCAGGTCGGAATGTTGCATTTGTTTATTCAGCATACTTCTGCGGCACTCACAATCAATGAAAATGCGGATCCTGATGTGCGGACCGACTTTGAATCTATTTTCAATCATTTAGTACCTGAAGGGCTTCCCTTCTTAACCCATACTATGGAAGGGCCAGATGATATGCCGGCACATATTAAAGCAGCGATGATTGGGCATAGCGTGACCATTCCCATTACTGATGGGGCCTTTAATTTAGGAACTTGGCAAGGGATCTACCTCTGTGAGTTTCGCAACCGGGCTAGTGGTCGGCGTCTGGTGGCTACGGTTTACGGTTAAGCGTCTCTGACGAATGGTTTAATTTATCCAAGCAAATCGAAGCTTGCTACTCCAGCGTAGCAGGGAGATGATCTTCGATGAATAGTTGTAATTCATTGCGCCGGCTCATGGCTCGGTAAGCAGCAGTAAAAGCTCTCGGCCGGAAGTTTAAATTCCCCAGGCGGTTGTTGCGCATGGTAGGGTAGGTCCGGTTGGATAAAAAGATGAAAACCAGCTCCTCTTCCGGGTCGGCCCAGGCGCAGGTCCCCGTAAAGCCTAGATGACCGAAAGCACGCTCGCTGGCCATTTTCGACATATTCATATTGCGATTGGGGTTGAGCTGTTTCATGTCGAAACCTAAACCGCGACGGGTTTCCCCAGGGTAGCGCTGTGTAAACAACCTGATCGTTTCTGCTTTCAGGTACTGCCGCCCTCCGTAGAAACCATCTTGGAGCAGCATTTGGAAAACGATGGCTAGATCATGTGCCCGTCCAAAAAGCCCTGCGTGGCCGCTGACTCCTCCCAACATAGCGGCCCCCATATCGTGTACATAACCATGTACCGTCTGTTTTCGGAAATAATCATCACGTTCCGTGGGCGGAATACGTGATTTAGAAAATCGCTCCAGCGGGCGATAGACCAATTCCTGAATGCCCAGCGGGCGATAAAAATGCTCCTCGACGTATTCATCCAGTGGCATAGCCGACAGCCGATTGACGATCTCTGCCATGAGGTAGAAACCTAGATCACTATAGTAGTACTGATTAAGATTGGGCAGGGGGGATTCGCGGATTTGGTGCCACATGGAATCGATATACTCCTGATGCATGAATAGTCGCTCAGTGACGGGAACTAAATAATCGCCACCAGCTTCATTACGATACCAGTCCTGGCTAGGCCGGGCAATGCTGCTGTTGGGGGAAAGGGTATTGACGTAGAAGGGGATCCAGGACCGAAGACCAGCGTGATGAGCCAGCATATCGCGTAAAGTCCGGTCTGCTTTATTACTGCCTTCTAACTCTGGTAGGTAAGTAACTAAAGGTGCATCTAGGTCTACGTGTCCCTGTTCGTATAGACGCATAATCGCTAGCGTAGTAGCCGCTACTTTAGTAACTGAAGCCAGGTCGTACAGATCATCCGCTTTGACCAGCCTGCGGCGTGCATAAGTATGGTGACCATAGGCCTGTTCAAATACGATGCGCCCTTCTCGGGCTACCAAGACCACCATGCCTGGCGTAGCGCGTACCCGCATGGCTTCATTAGCTAGCTCATTAATCAATTCTTGGAGTGTGTCCAACCGCATGCCTACCCGGGAAGGGTCGGCAAAGCCAAGGCGATAAGTTGCCCCGTAACTGACGCCGTCATTGAAGGTAGATACTGAACTGGCCGTCACGGGGAGGCGCCCATTTACGCCAGTCACGCCAAAGATGGCCTGAGCGGCGGCATCCTGGGCTAAAGGATCAGAGCTGTAAGCACAGAGTACAGTTTGGAGCTTGTCAAGTGGCCCCATACTGTAGGGGTTACCGAAATGGACGACCAGTAGTCGAACGTGCTCATCCAGGCGTTCCAGCAATTGCTGGAGCTGTCCGCTGATCGCTACGGGCTCCCGGAAGCGGCTGCCATCACTAAAAAGTGGAACAATTACTTGTTGACCTTCTTGCAACTGATCCAGAATGGCCGTAATCTGAGCTTCGGATGGTGCCTTAGGACTGCTGAGTTTTTGTAAGTTGCCAAAGTCCTGTAACCGATCTAGGAAGGGGGACTCCGTGTTGCCAGAGATACTCAAACAAGCCAGAGGTGGGTCGTTGAGAGGCACCAGGGGTAGCAAGCCTTGCTCATCACGCACCAGGGTAAGTGCCGCTTCAAAGAGTGATGATTTTAAGGAAAGCGCCTCAGGTGTGTTGATGGCTTCCTCCAAGCTTTCAGCAGATTGAGAGCTGTAGTTATGTAATCCTAATCGATACTTGGCCAGCAGTATGCGCTTTACACTAGCTTCGATCTGTTCGGGGCTAATGCGGCCATCCTCCAGATAGGCTTTGATGGCATCAATGGCTTTGACGACATCACGCGGCAAAAGTAGAATATCGCAGCCTGCTGCCAGGGCTTCTGCCTCGGCTTCTCCGGGGCCGAAGTGTTTAGTAACGCCCTCCATTTCCATGGCATCGGTAAAAATCAACCCGTTGAATTGCATTCTGCGCCGCAAAAGGTCGGTTACCACGGGACTGCTTAGGGTAGTCGGTCGGTTTTCTCGTTCGTCTAGGGCTGGCACATTTAAGTGGGCAATCATGAAGCTGCCAACACCATAGCGGACTAGTGCCTTAAAAGGGTACAATTCGATACTGTCCAGACGATTGAGGTCGTGGCGTATAATGGGGAGGTCAGAATGAGAATCGGTATCGGTATCACCATGCCCTGGAAAATGTTTAGCGCTGGCCATCACCCCATGGTCTTGCAAGCCCCGCATGTAATTATAACTCTTGACGGTAACCTGATAGCGGTCTTCTCCGAAAGAACGGGTATTAATGATGGGGTTATTGGGGTTGTTATTTACATCCAGTACGGGACTGAAACTGATGTGTACCCCTAAGCGTCGAAGTTGGCGGGCAATTTCTTTGCCCATATCGTAGATCAGGCGATTGTCTTGAATAGCGCCCAGGGCTAATTGACGGGGAAAACTGATGGTGTTATCCAGGCGCATACCGAGTCCCCATTCCGCATCCATAGAGATCATCAATGGAATACGGGAAAGGTTCTGATAGCGATTGGTCAGTCGTAGTTGCTGGCGAATGTTGCCCTGGAAAAAGCAAAGTCCTCCGACCTGTTGATTGCGGATTAAGCTTTCTACTTCGGCAATATGATCGGCCCCCAGGTTAGAATGTGCCCTGATCATGAATAACTGGCCTAGGCGTTGATCCAGGTTGAGAGAGGCATAGGTATTGTCTACCCATTCTGCTTCAATGGCATTGGGGTGGCTAAGGTCGGCCAGGTAGGGGTACTGTGCACGCAGTGTAGTGACGAGACCTAGTAGTACTAATAGTGCTACTAGGCGGGACGACAGAAAGTAGTTCAAGGGTTATAATTTTACACTGGCTAATGTACGGTTTAATGTTGCCACAGTACAACCACATAGGTTAGGGGTTTTGATTAATTAGCCTCCCGCCGCACCACGTCAATATTTGGGTCCATCTGTCGGGCTCGTTCGATAAACTGTAGGCCTTGGTCTTCCTGCCCCGCTTGATAATAGGCAGTACCGAGATCATACCAGGCCCCAGCGTTTTCTGGCTCGATCTCCGCAGCACGGGCAAACCACTCAATGGCACCTTGCGGATCTCCACCTACACCGCTTACCACACCCATTAAGCGCACACTTTGGTAGTGGTTTGGATTGAGGTTTAAAGCGCGATTCAGGTGCTGACGAGCAAGCGCTAGGTTGCCTAGCCGCTGACCAGCCTCCATTGCGGCTTTAGGAAGTGCAATGAGTAGATCTTCTTCGACCAGCTGATAGTTGGGATCTAGTCGTAAAGCATGTTCATAGTCGGTGATGGCGGCTGAGTAATCCTCTTGAAGTAAAGCTGCTCGCCCCCTCAGGAAAAAAGCATTCTTATAGGTGGGGTGTAGCTCAATGGCCTTGCTGAGGTGTGCCCGGGCTTCCGTGAGTAAGTCTTGTCGAGTAGCTTGTTGTTGGATAGCTAAAGTCCTGAATTCATCAATTTTCACCCCACCGGCGGCATTCTGTAATTTGGCGCTATTGGGCTGGATCTCAACGTCTGTGGTAAAGAGCGTAAAATTGTTTATCCAAACAGGGTTGCGCACTACGGTACGCAAGCTGAGTAAAGTGACTAAGCCAATAATCAGCGGCCAGGCCAAAGCACGGTAGCTGCTCGCTTGCAACCATTGGTAGCCCGCTCCTACCAACATAGCAAACCCCAGAGAAGGCATGAATAGAAAGCGCTCTGACATCAAGGTGCCAATCGGGAAAAAAATATTGCTCACAATTGACAGGCAGATCAGATAAGTAAGGATGCCTGCCCCGGCTAATTTTTTACGCCAGGCTAGAAGAATGCCTCCCGCCAACAGGAGTAAATAGAGGAATAAACTCCCAATTGCCCGTAGGTCACCCCAGCTGGAAACCTCAATCGAAGGTGGGTAATAATCATGACTCAATCGCAAGGGAAAAACCAGTAAGCGTAAGTATTCACCCAGAGTCGCGGAGACCGTAGCCAGGCGCTCCGAAGTACTAAAGGGCACCCAGCGATTATCTTCCACTTTCAGAAAGGGGTTGTTCATGTACTCCATGATGGGGCCTTCCACTACGGGAGTACCAGGCTCGGGTGTCAAAACTATAAAACGCAGCAACAGAAACAAGCTGCCGAAGAAGAGCGGGCCGCCTAAATAGCGAAGGTCAGACCAGCGGAAGTCCGCCTTCAAGACGTACAGCCATACTGGGAGAACCGCTAAAAAGGTAATCGTATTTTCTTTGGCCAATAGGCCGCCAAAGAGGAATAGCCCGGCATAGAAGCTATACTGCCAATGAGCTCGAAAAGCAGCTTTCCAGACCATGAAGGCCGCACCCATTGCTCCACAGAGAGCTACAATTTCATCTCTTCCTTTGATATTAGCAACGGCCTCGGTATGCACAGGATGGGCAGCAAAAACCAAGGCAATCACCAGGGGTACGGCCAGACTCCAGCCTCGGTGTCGAGCTACCTGTACAAAGAAAAAGTAGATCAACAGTACCAGGCCCGTATACCACAGCAGATTGAAAAAATGGTGTGTGAAAGGGTTGGTACCGAAAACTTCTCGCTCCAGCCCAAACATAGCCGGAGTTAAGGGGCGGTATCTTCCTCCTTCAACCAGCATCTTGTTTTCGCCAAAAAAGCCGTAGAAAGTATCGTTGCCAAATAATTCACCCCAGCCAGCCAGTCCCTTTTTGACGGTACTGTTTTCGGTCAGCACAATGGCGTCATCGAGCACGTAGCCGTGACCAAGCGTATTGGCGTAGAGCCCCACACAAAGTACCGCAAGGGCTACCGCGATCAGCCTGGTTTTCTCATACCATTTTTGAGGTGCTGCAATTACAGGAGTCGACTGTGCTGACCGAAGAGGAGCCTTTTTCTTAGCCATAAATACGAATATAAGGAGCGGAGAGGCTCCGGGCTAAGTCACTGATCATTTTTGTTCATTAATCTTTAGTACTTCCGCAGGTCGAATCGTTTCACCAAAACTCAGCTGATTGCAGTAAAGGCCTAGCGGTCTACCCTCCAATGAAAATTAGGATTAGTGGCTACTGCCCATCTTCTTGTTCAGCAGCATCCACCTCTTCTTCAACGGTTTCGTCGCTATCTTCTTCAGGGGTATAGTCTTGTGGTAATTCGTATTCCAGATTATAATCGCGTAGCACGAGGTCTAGAATAGGGTCCTCTCCTTCGGTGTAGCCATGCTTGAGTTTATGTCCGTACAGACCGGCAAGGGTCGCCCAGTATCTGGCTGTCAAGCCACCGCGTAGTTCCTTGATGAGGAAGTAAATGGGCTCACCTATTTCGCGTTCAATCATCCGAATGAGAACGCGCCCCTGAGTTTTCGACATCTTCTTTAAGGGGTCTTCAAAGTCTTCCTTGAGTTCCCTTTGCAGTCTACGTACGTATCGGCGGCGCTCCCGACGACTCATATTTTGCGTCATATACTGTACCTCGCGAAATAGCTGTACGGCTTCGGTAGCGTAAGGGTAGACTTTTTGAGCGTAGTAACGATAGCGCCGATAGAGTTTATAATCATCTTCTGAATCAAAGGCTTCGGGAGAGGAAACACTCATCTCACCCAGATCGGCAATGATGAGCGTGTCACCACATTCGTCGATGGTGTAAGTGAAGGTTTGCCCGTCAATAACCGTCGTGCCGGTCTGCGCCAATAACTGACCCAGCAGCAAAAAGAAGGAAAAGGTGGAGAGCAGCTTCATAGAACATGGCAGTGAGCCATTTGTGGCCTACCGCTAACTAATATAACGCCAAAAATCAAGTATTGATGATTAATAGGGCGTTAAAGTCGGTCGACTTAGCGGCAGCAGGGTTTATTGCGGCCTAGTGGCCGCAAGTTTATTCCCTGACTTTGTCAGGATCAGTTTATGCTGCTGCAGAGCATCAGCAGTTTAGAAGTTGACTAGGCTACGCCGTCGCCCTGCAAGAGTCAATAACCCTCGCAATAGCGCGATGCCGAAGGCGAGCAAAACTATACAACGGGAGGCGCTGGAGCCGACCTAAACAACGATGGCGAAGCCGAGCAAACGGAGGAGGCTTTGCCGACGACCTAAACCCTAGAGGTCTAACTTCAAGGACAGCTCCTTCAGCTGCTCTCCATCTACCTTAGCCGGCGCATCGATCATGACGTCCCGCCCTTGGTTATTCTTGGGGAAGGCTATGAAGTCGCGGATAGAACTCTGACCATTCATGACGGCACACAGGCGATCAAAGCCAAAGGCAATACCGCCGTGAGGAGGAGCACCGTATTCAAACGCCCCCATGAGGAAGCCAAATTGTTCTTCGGCTTCTTCGGGAGTGAAGCCGAGTAATCGGAAGTTCTTTTCCTGTAATTCCCGGTCGTAGATACGAATAGAGCCACCACCGATTTCAGCCCCGTTGATGACCAAGTCATAGGCATCTGCCTTTAGCGACTTCATGGTGTCATGGTCGCCATTGAGCATACGGCTTACCTCTTCTCGCTTAGGGCTGGTGAAGGGGTGGTGCATGGCGTGGAAACGTTCGGATTCTTCGTCCCATTCCAGCAAGGGAAAATCAACCACCCATAGTGGCTTGAAGCTGTCCGCCGGTATCCTATCAAATAACTCGGCTACGTGCAATCGTAAGGTACCTAGTTGTTTGCGACTCTTTTCGTCTTCGCCGCTGATGACCAGGAGTAAATCGCCGGCCTCCGCGTCACAAGCTGAAGCCCAGGCGGCAAGATCTTCCTGCTGGAAGAACTTATCGACACTGGACTTGAAACTACCATCAGCATTGCACTTAACGTAGACCAGCCCTTTCGCTCCAATCTGAGGGCGCTTTACCCAATCAGTAAGTCCGTCGATTTGTTTGCGGGTCAGATCAGCTTTGCCCGGCACGCGAATACCTACTACTAACTCTGCTTTGTCGAATACCTGGAAGCCTTTATTCTGAGCTACTTCATTGAGTTCTACCAGTTCCATACCAAAGCGTAAGTCAGGCTTGTCACTACCGTAGAGGCGCATAGCGTCTTCATACTGCATGCGTGGAAAATCGCCTAATTCGACTTGCTTAAGTTCCTGGAACACATGGCGGGTTAGCCCTTCAAATGTATTCAGGATTTCTTCTTGGCTGACGAAGGCCATCTCACAGTCAATCTGAGTGAATTCGGGTTGGCGATCAGCACGCAGGTCTTCGTCGCGGAAGCATTTTACTATTTGGAAGTAACGATCATAGCCAGCAACCATCAACAATTGCTTGAAGGTTTGTGGTGACTGAGGGAGGGCGTAAAATTGCCCTTCGTTGAGCCGGCTGGGGACCACAAAATCCCGGGCTCCTTCTGGCGTCGATTTGATGAGGAAAGGTGTCTCTACTTCCACAAAATTTTGACCACCCAGATAGGCGCGGACAGCCAGCGCCAGTCGCGAACGGAAAATGATGTTTTGCTGCAGTGGTGGACGCCGTAGATCTAGGTAACGGTACTGCATACGCAGATCGTCACCACCATCACTTTCTTCCTCGATCGTGAAGGGGGGGACCTTGCTGGAATTGAGCACCTCCAGCTCACTGACTAGGATTTCTACATCTCCAGTGGCTCGCTTGGGGTTTTTACTAGCCCGTTCACGGACAACCCCTTTAGCCTGTACTACCCACTCTCTTCCTAAACGGTTGACGGCTTCGTTAAGTGCCGGGTTGTCTTCCTGGTCAAAAACCAGTTGGGTAATACCGTAGCGATCACGCAGGTCCACGAAAGTCAGCCCGCCAAATTTGCGGCTGATTTGCACCCAGCCCGCAAGCTGAACTTCTTCGTTGACGTTTTCCAGGCGTAATTCGCCACAGTTGTGGGTACGGAACATGTGAGATAAAATTTGAAGCGGCAAAGATAGGTAGTAATTGACTAGCTCCCGCAGCTTTTGCACGCCTTTAGTCTGCCGAACTTTCGCTAAACCTTGATTTTTTTGGACTTAAAGCCGTCAATTTGCTGGCCTTAACAATAATAATTTGGCTAGTCCTATCGCAAAATGTAATTTCATGTCGCTTTTTGAGGAATCGCATACCAATACACTTTCTTTTTAGCTCTTGTAATCCTCAAACTGCATTTATGCGCTACTTATACACACGCATAATCCCACAATATCGAGCCTTCTTATTTCTTCTACTTAGTTTATTACTGAGTAGTAGTCTTAGTGCGCAACTTGTGCGGATTGATAACCCAACTGATTCGGTAGCATTCTGCTCTGGCTTCTTTGTAGATCAGGGTGTTTTTAATGGCCCTCATAGTGCTGAAGGCGCCGATACCGTTACTATTTGCTCGAACAGTACGAATTCCGACCAAACGCATATCCGTCTGGCCTTCACTCAGCTGGAGATTGCCGGGCAACTAGATTTTTATAACGGTCCTAATACCGATGCTCCCTTGTTGGAAACCTTCACGAGTGCTGATAATGGGATTGATCTGTTTGTACAAGCCAATGCAGCTAACCCCTCCGGCTGCCTGACGATAGTTTTTACCCCGGATGGATCTACTCCCGGAGACGGATGGCGGGCAGACATTTCCTGTCAAAGAGTCTGCCAACCAGTAATTGCTAACCTGGGATCAACCATTCCTGAAATCTCTCCCGCAGACACGGGCTATATCGATGTGTGCTTTGGGGAGCCTGTAGTGCTAAATGCGGCAACACTTTATCCACTTAATGGTACGGTCTACGATCAATCAGATGCAACCTCAACCCTGAACTGGACGATGGATGACGGTACAAGATTAGAAGGTACTTCCGTTACCCACGTTTACGATCAGCCCGGAGGCTACACCGTTCAATTATTCGTGACGGACATCAATGACTGTATGAGCACCAACTTCATCAGTCAGCGAATTCGGGTAGCACCTATTCCTGAATTTCAACTGCAAAACGCTACACCTGTCGTATGTACCGACGAACCATTCACTTTAAGCGGTAGTACGGTCTTCGACCCAGACCCCAACTCTAACCTATTTGTATTTACCGAAGAGCAAAGCTTTTCGGCTGGGCAAACCCTGGCGGATACAACCTTCTTGCCCGATGGTGATAATAATGAGTACAACACCTCTTTGGACTTCAATAATTTTGAACCAGGACAGACCTTGGAGGATATCAATGATCTGGAAGGTATCTGCCTGAATATGGAGCACAGCTACATAGGAGACCTTGATGTTTTCATCGTATGTCCGAACGGACAAGAGGCACATATGGTCGTTTTTGCTTCTTTTGATAACCTGACCGGCCAGTTTTTGGGAGAACCAATTGATATTGACGCTGATCTTACTCCAGGTGTCGGATTCGATTACTGTTTCACGCCCCAAGCCACTTTAACCTGGGACCAAGCCGTTGAGGATTTGGGGATAGGTTTTGAAGATTCGCTTCCTCCTGGAGATTACGCTTCGGATGAGCCACTCACTTCATTACTGGGCTGCCCGCTTAATGGCGAATGGACCATCCGAGTGCGTGATAACCTGTTATCTGATAATGGCTACATCTTCAGCTGGGGTATTTCTTTCAATCCGGAGTTGTTCGTTGACCTGGAGCGCTACAATGTAACCTTTGATTCAACCTTCTGGTCAGATAACCCTGACTTTGTGTCGGTTTCCGGTGACGAAGTTGAAGTAGCCGTGCCAGGTGCTGGGCCACAAGCTTACACTTACAATGTAATTGACGAATTCGGCTGTCAGTACGACACGACCGTAATTGTCGATGTGTTGCCCGTTAGCCACCCTGAGTGCTATGAGTGCCCTCCTCTATTAGCGGAAACATCGGTCAGCTTCATGGGAGAGCCCGGTCAGGATGTAACTATCGGCCTGGAAGAAGCTGACAGTAGCATTCCAGTGCCTTGGCAAGTTTCTCCTATGGCTGCCTTCAGCAACAATATTTATCCTTCTTCTATGGTACCTTTTGAGTCTGCAGTAGCAGTCACAACGATCGTACCTACCGTAATCACGGATGCCACTACGGATATTATCTCGGTTTGCGTTGAAATCGAAACACCAGCTACTGGAGATATTAATCTGTCCTTGCGCGCACCTAATGGTACACTAATGCCACTATCCGTCAATAACGGCGGCTTTGGCTCCAACTTTAGTGGCACGTGCTTTTCACCATCAGCAGCTACTGCGATTGGAGATGGAGCGGCTCCCTTTAGCGGAGAGTTTCAACCTGATGGCGACTGGAGTATGCTCAACGGCAGCATGATGAACGGCATCTGGTCTATCGTTGCCTGGGATGAAGGACTCGACGAGGAAGTCGGGATGTTCATTTCCTGGAATATTACTTTCCGTTACCAGGATGAGCTGACCTACACTTGGTCGCCAAGCGATGGCCTAAGCTGTACCAATTGTCCTAACCCTACCATCGCGCTAGGGGAAGACGAAGACCTTACCTACGAATTAACCATTTCTAATGACCGCAACTGTTCGGAATCAGGAACGGTTACAGTTACTTCGGGAATTACCCTCGTTGCAGATATTATGGGGACCAACCCGAGCTGTTCTGATGTAGACGATGGTACCTTGAGTGTCACTGTTTCTGGAGGTATGGAGCCTTACATGATCAGTTGGGACCCTCCCGCTGATGGTTTTGAATTGATGGGCCTCGGAGCTGGAGCTTACTCAGCTACAGTTACCGACGCAGCCGGAGATAGTCTGGTGCTTAGTCTGGACCTGACCGCTCCTGAACCACTCGTGATTAATGCCGACGTAGTTGATGTCCTTTGTGCTGACGACAGCACCGGGAGTATTGACCTGACCGTAAGTGGTGGTACGGGTGCCTACTCTTACGACTGGGGAGAAGCCGGACAGGGCGAAGACCTCCTGGGTCTACCAGCGGGTGATTATACCGTGGTGGTTACGGATGAAAACAACTGTACTGCTACCGCTACCTATACTATTGAGGAGCCTGATCCACTTGTGGTCATGGCAGATGTAATGGACGTAACCTGTGCTGGCGATAGCTCTGGAGCGATCATCTTGATGGTCACAGGCGGGTCTGGATCATACACTTACCTCTGGAGTGATGGCTCAATGGACGATGATCGCTTAGGAGTTCCTGCCGGGGCTTATACCGTAACCGTTACCGATGAAAACGGCTGTGAAACAACCAGCTTTGGTGCCCAGATGGAACCAGAGCTGGTCATTGAAGACCCCTTCCAAAACAGCACCGTACTAATTGATGGGGTTATTCTGCCAGATCTCACGATTGAACGCAGCTTCAGAATTGTAGACACCATCTTCGTCAATGAGCCGCCTGCAATTGAGGTTGAAGTCACTAAGGTAGATGTGCAGTGTGTTGGAGATAGCACGGGCAGCATCAGCCTCCAAATCAGCGGAGGCGTAGATCCCTACTTCGTGATGTGGAATACCGAAGCTACGGGACCTGAATTGATGGGCCTGGAGGCTGGTACCTACAGCGCTACGGTTACGGACGCCAATGGTTGTACCTACGAAACTGGTGATATCGAAATACTGGGATTAACGGATATCGCTATTGAAATCACGGCGACGGACCCACTTTGTGCGGGTGAAGCGAGCGGTATGATTATCCCGGTAGTCAGTGGTGGAACGGAGTCTTATATCTACGATTGGAGCAACGAAAGCAATGAGCCTAGTCTGACGGCAGTACCTGCTGGAGAATATGGTCTCACTGTTATGGATGCTAACGGTTGTGGAGCAAGTATCTCGGGGATCGTTCTGGTAGATCCTCCGGTATTGAGTTGTGAAGTTTCTGTCGATCAAGAACCCACCACTGGAGATAACGGTGCACTGACCGTGACCGCTACTGGCGGAACGGGTGAGTATACTTACCTGTGGTCAAATGACTCAACAACAGCGTCTATTACGGGATTAAGTGATGGTATTTACTCAGTTACGGTTACGGACGAAAATGGTTGTACTACGGTCTGCTCTGCTGAACTCCTGCCTTTTGCCACTGTTGGCGATTACGTTTGGGACGACCGCAACCGCGACGGTATCCAGGATCCTGATGAACCAGGACTACCTAATCGTTTTGTGAGCCTCACGCATACAACTGACGAAAGCCTCAACCAGTCTACGGTGACAGACGCCGACGGTCGCTACATTTTCCATACGATTGCAGGGGATTATACCCTGACCTTCGTTGCCCCAGCGGGCTACTCCGCTTCTCCGCGGGATGCCGCTGGAGACGATACGATCGATAGCGATATTGATCCTGATACCCGTACTACGGACGTAATTACGCTCGCTCCTGGTGATGAAAACTTAGACGTAGACGCTGGGTTCTTCGATCCTTGTTTCCCGCCCATCAATAACCCTGGGGTGATCGGCTTTGACGGTTCCGTTTGTGGACCGGGCAATGTTCCGGATATGATTGTTGAGTTACTACCTGCCAGCGGCGGTGTTGGCGAACTCAACTACCTCTGGATGTTCCGTCTGGAAGGCGGAGGCTGGCAGCCTATCCCAGGAACGGATAGTAAAGATTACCAGCCCGGACCACTATTCGAGTCTACCTTCTTTACCCGCTGTGTGCGGCGCGATGAATGTGTCTACTTCGAATCTAACGTAGTCTTTATCGAGGTTGGTGATGACGCCACTGCCGATATCGTTGCGCCTAGCCTTATCTGTGAAGGTGAGGTGGTAACCTTCATCGCAGAAGGTCTTGGACCAAATGCCAGCATCAGCTGGGACTTTGGCATAGGAGCTTCTGTCCCAACTTCCTCTGATCCAGTGGTAGAAGTAAGCTTCAACTCCTTTGGTTCTTTTGAGGTAAGCTTGACGGTTGCTGATAATGGCTGTACGGCTGTTAACATGCACGAAATCAACGTCACCAATAACCCGGCTATCTGTGGCGGTAACCGCCTGGGGGCAGAATTACTGCCTGGGGCTGGCTTACAGACGGAGGTTTATCCGAATCCCAATGACGGGCAGTCGGTCTGGCTGGAGCTGCGCGGAGCTACTGAACTGGCAGAAGATTTGCAGTTACAGTTCTTCGATGCCCGTGGGCGTCTAGTCGCTCAGCGTAGGATATTGGCCACGAATGGTCAGCTGCAATTAGATGATCTGACCAATGAGCCTAATGGTGTATATCTGCTGCGAGTCGCTGCTGGCGATGAAGTACAAACGCACCGCTTGATCGTAAGAAGGTAAAACCTAGTTTTACCATTAAAAAAGCCCTCGACCGCAAGATCGAGGGCTTTTTTAATGGTCATAAATAAACGCTTTATTGTTTGGCGAGCAGATCACGTATTTCTGCAAGTAAATCCGTTTCACTTGGTCCTGGGTCTGGCGCCGGAGCTTCTTCTTCCGGAGCGTTCATCTTATTGTAAGTGCGGATGATCATGAAGAGGATGAATCCGATAATCAGGAAGTCAATAACCTTCTGGATGAAGATACCGTAACGGATCGCCGCACCGGGAACTTCTTCACCATCCGGGCCAATAGTAGCTTCACTGAGTGGGAAAGCCAATTCACTGAAGTCCATTCCTCCCATAGCCTGCCCAATCGGTGGCATGAGTACGTCGTTGGTGAAAGAAGTGACAATGGCTCCGAATGCCCCAGCGATGATCACCGCCACGGCTAGTTCGAGCACATTACCCTTCATGATAAATGCCTTAAATTCTTTCAACATAGTCGATCTGTTTTTTGTGTACTTCCGCAGGTCTAAGGCTACTGCTTACTTCAGGCGGTTAGGCTATTGCTGGCTGCCTGAATTAAAATATCAGAAAAAGTAGCTGCTGCGTGTAATGAGTGTTGAATTCACCTTTAAATTAAGCTTTATTGCCATATTTCCAAGTTTTAGTCGCTAGGCGAGGGGCTTGTTATAGTCGAAAGCTGTTAGCACTGCCTGAGGAAAAAATTGATAGGATGTCTTAAGCAGTCCAGACAAGTTTTAGCGACGTGAAGCCATAGATGCTGGATCCTACAATTAAATTTCATCCCCTCATCCCCTCATCCATCCCCTCACGATTTCAACAGCGGCTGCCCTGGCCGAAATAGGAGAACAAAGTAGGTGAAGAGGGCTACCCCGGTGCTGGTCTCCAGCGTGTTTTCTACCAACATACTACCAAAGAGGACGGCACTGATTGATACGAATAAGAGATTCCTACGGCGGCGTTTACTACCGAAAACGAGTATACCTGCGGAAGTACAAAAAATAAGTCCACCTAAAAGACCGCTGCCCGCTAGGGTGCTGACGAACTGGTTGTGAGGGCGTTTCCCCTTCTCTAGGCCAAAGAGCTCCTGATAGCGCTGGTCGGTAGCGGCAAGTAAATTGCCGGGCCCCACGCCAAAGATGGGCTGCTCTCGCCAGAGTTGCCAGCCTACCTGAATGCTGGTCCAGCGGCCGGCATCAGAGTATTGTGTGCTGTCTAAACCCTGCTCTTTTCGCCAGAGCTCGTAGCGGAAATAATCGAGTTTTGCGCGTAGGCTCGGCACAAAACTGACGGCAATGCTGGCAGTGAGTAATAAACCAATGCCTCCGGTGATTAAGGGGCGCCAGCGGCCTCGGCTAAACCCGTAGGCCAGACCGTAAACCAACAAACTACCATAAGCTAGCGCCAGACCAGATCGGACAGCTAAAAGGTGTTGGAAGGCAAACAGGAATGCTGCGATAAAAAGCCACCAGCGTGGTCGCTTCCAGGCTTTTTGCCGGCCCAGATCCAGAGCAATAAGGCTGGTAATGGCCACTAATAAACTAAAGCGGATGTGATTGCGCGGCACCGGTACGGACTGTCCCTCCCTGATGGCCTGATTGATCGTTTCCCAGTTGAGGGCATAATTTGCCAGGATCAGGAGAGCCAGAGCTAACATCAGTAATACGCAGCCGCTGAAATAAGCCTGGATTTCTTTTCGCCGCAGACGAGGCAGACCGACCCAGCCGATGGGGGCCGCCATGAGTACGGATTTGATGCGCAGGCGTTCGAGGTAGTAGCCCCAATCGTAGGTCTGCCACCAACCCACAACGATCAGTAGATAAAAGCCTGCCAGGGCCCAACTGAATGGGTCGCGCAGCAATGGACCTAAGTTTTTGACCCATTGAGGGTTAATGATGTGCTGTGGGTCAAGTACGCCGACGAAGGGAATACCGATCAGCCCGATGGAAAGTAATACGGGGCTGAAGATGAGGCCGACGTAGATACAACTGAAGGCCAAAAGGCATAAAACGACTCGCCATGGTCGACCGGGAACCGGAGAAGGGGGTAAACGCATTAGTAAATTGATACTGCTAATGTACAAAGCGTGGTATCTTTGGCCTCCCAACCCATCAACTCCACTAATAAGTTGCCTGAAATGGATGTATTTGGACGTGTTCGTGAACTAATTGCCGAGATAGAAGCGGCACAACCCGAAGGGGCAGAAGCACTGGAACAATTTCGGATTCGCTACCTAGGCAGTAAAAATGTGATCAAGCCACTGATGGGAGAAATCCGTAATGTGCCCAACGAGCAAAAGCGGGAGTATGGTCAACTGATCAACCAGGCCAAAGAAGTGGCCCAGGCTCATTTCGACGCCTTGCAGGTCGGAGCTACAAGTGCCGCTACTGCTGCGGTAGCGGCCAGTATTGACCTGACGGCACCAGCGGAGCCGCTACCGTTGGGTAGTCGGCACCCGATTTCCCTGACCATGCGGCGTATCGTTCGCATTTTTGAACGGATCGGTTTTACAGTAGCGGAAGGTCCCGAAGTAGAAGATGACTGGCACAACTTCTCGGCGATGAATACGCCGGAAGATCACCCTGCTCGTGATATGCAGGATACTTATTACGTAGGAGGGGGCATGCCTGATGGGCCGAATAATACGGCTATGCTACTGCGTACGCATACCAGTAGTGTGCAGGCCAGGATTATGGAAAATCAGGAGCCACCGATCCGGATTATTGCTCCAGGGCGAGTATACCGAAACGAAACGATTTCGGCGCGCTCTCATGCGCAGTTTCATCAGGTAGAGGGACTCTACGTGGCGGAGAAAGTGAGCTTTGCTGATATGAAGGCTAGCTTGCTGCACTTCGCGCGAGAAATGTATGGTGCCAAGACGAAGATCCGCCTGCGTCCTAGTTACTTCCCCTTTACCGAACCCAGCGCAGAGATGGACATATGGTGGGGACTGGAAACGGAACACGACTACCGGATTACCAAGGGAACTGGCTGGCTGGAGATACTGGGCTGTGGTATGGTTGACCCGGCAGTCTTAGAAAACTGCGGGATTGATGCCGAACGCTATACAGGCTATGCCTTTGGGATGGGGATCGAACGCCAGGCGATGCTGTTATACAACATCACGGATATTCGGCTGATGTTTGAAAACGATCTGCGTTTCTTGGAGCAGTTTACCTCAGTACGCTAGTAAATAACCAGCGTGCCTAACCATATTCCTAGTCTTTACGTAGGCCCTAGCACCTTGGGAGGACGTGGGGTCTTCACCAACGAAGAGATTCCTGCGGAAGCAGCCATTGAGCTTGCCCCGGTCATTGTGTTGAGTGCAGAAGACCGCATTGCGATCCATGGGACAGCTCTGCATGACTACTATTTTATCTGGGAGAAAACGAAGGCCGCGATTGCTCTGGGTTATGGGGGCTTATATAACCATGCCGCGCAGCCCAATGCAGATTTCTATATGGACTATGAGCAGCGTACCATCAATTTTTTTGCGTTGCGTACCATTGCTGCCTGGGAAGAAATAACCATCAACTACGCCGAAGGAGGAGACGTACGTACGAAACTGTGGTTTACACCCAAAAAAGCCTGAGCTCGCGATACGAACTCAGGCTTTTTATTTAATAATCGAAAATGCTTGGGTTTATTCCAAACCCATTTTGGCTTTTACGAGCGGCATTAAGTCCTCCGATTCTTGCGCAAAAAGGATGGCATTAAAGACGCCAGTATCGAAAACCAGCTGAAAGCCGTTTTCCTGGGCAATTTCGTTTATAACTGCCTGGGCCTGATCCACGACGGGTTCCAGCAACTCCATCCGCTTTTCTTCTAACTGCTGAGCAGCATTTTGCTCAAAGGCGGCAAGGGCCTGTTGCTGCGCTTGCAGAGCTTGTACCATTTCCTGTAGCTGCAAGGGAGATTTCTCCTGACTGGCTTCGGCAGCTTGGTAAGCTTCAATGCCCGTCTGTAGTTGGGCGGCAAGGGCCTCTCCTTCGGCAACCAATTCGTCATTAAGTACTTGTAGCTGGGCTTCTGCTTCGGCAGATTCCGGCATAATGGCCAATAGGCCGCTGAAATTGAGGTGGCCATAACGCTGAGCCTGGATTGCAGTGGTCAGGCAGAGCAGCAAGGCCGCAAAAAGTAGCTTTTTCATAAGGCTAGTGAAAAGTGTAGGCGGGACAATGATGACCCGACGGAAAAAAATAGCTCCGCAAAGGTAAAGAGATTACGGCTAGTAATGAGGTTGGTTTTGCTAAGAGAAAAAATAACAACAATAAAAAACAAAATGTTTGTAATTGTAAAACAAAATGTTTTATTTTGCCATTGTAAATAATTTAATGATGAAGGAGCACATCTACCCTGTGTTGTATAGTTGGCGCACCTATTTTGAGATGCGCTTAGCACGGATCAAGGCACAGTTGACGAGCCCTTGGACTAAGCTCATTCTACTCTTAAGTCTAGCCTTACTATTTAGTCAGCGAGAGATCAACTTCAGTCTGAGCCTGAATAGTAGTCAATGGTTTGGTGGAAGGGGGCTGATTGCAAGCAGTAGTAGTGATGCTAGTGAAGCGCAGAATGTATCCTTATTAGGCTCGGCAAAAACCGAAGAACGACCGACTGCTACTACGGCAGCAGATAATCCTGTCCGACGGAGACAATTGAATTATATAACAACCTATCGAAGGGTGGCAGAGACGGAGATGGAAGAACATGGTATACCTGCCAGTATCACGCTAGCGCAGGGTTTGTTGGAGAGTGGAGCCGGCCATTCAAGTTTAGCCCGAAGAGCTAACAACCACTTTGGGATTAAATGCTTTAGTCGGAGTTGCAGCCGTGGGCATTGTACCAACTTCGATGATGATACGCACAAGGATTTCTTCATTGTTTACGATTCTCCAGAGGAGAGTTACGCTAGTCATAGCCGAGTACTGAAGCATCAGCGCTATGCCGACTTATTCGAGCTGTCCCCCACAGATTATCGAGCCTGGGCGCGGGGCTTAAGTCAGGCTGGCTATGCTACTGACCCACAGTATGCGAATAAATTGATCCGCCTGATTGAAGAATTTGACCTACATGACTATGACCTGGCGCGCTAGATCGCCAAAGAACCAATACCCCCAAAAGACTATTTAGGTTTGACGTTTTGAGTGTGGACGCCCGCTTCTGAAAAGGAGCGGGCTTTTTTCCCCAGGTATTTAGGACAAGCTACCTTAGCAGCATGGATTGGATAATGGCGAACTTAGCGTGGATTGCAACTGCTTTTGCCCTGATTTACGTAGCGCTAGCCGCGAAGTCAAATAGTTGGTGCTGGTTTTTTGGTGCCGTAGGCTGCAGTATCTGGGCATACGTAAGCTGGAAAGAAAACCTGTTATCAGATGCGGGCTTGCAAGTGTTTTATGTCTTGGTATCTATTTGGGGATGGTGGCGTTGGCAATTCGCGGATAAGTCTGCGATAAATAAGGTACTTCCGGTTAGCCGGATGTCTAAGACTGAGCACGCTATCATTTGGGGCGTAGGCTTGCCACTGGGGTATATTCTGGGCCGCTATCTGGGAGATAATTTTGGTGCAGTGGCTACCTATTGGGATGCTTACACGACGGTGTTTAGCGTCATCGTCACTTTTGCTGTCGTTACCCGTAAGTTGGAAAATTGGTTGTATTGGATATTGATCAATATTGTGACGGGGGCCTTATACTTCAGTAGGGGATTGACGGCTTTTGGTATAGTGATGATCGTTTATCTAGTTTTGGCCGTAGTGGGCTATCTGAGTTGGCAGAAAGAGCTCAAAATTAATGCAAATTAGAATAAGTCTAAATAAGCGATTCGGACTTTTTCACGTTCTCTAAACTTGGCCAGAATGTTACGGAGAGTTGTATCTTCGCGCAGAATTTCAGTTGGCATAATAAATATGTTAACATAAGTCGATAGTATTTACCTAAATAAACTGTTTTTTAGGTGTTCGCTGTCGGTCGTATAACCCACTCTTTTTCAGCATAGCATCTACGTATGAGAAGCATGCCTTCAACACGAGTATTTACTGGCCTGGTATTGCTCGTTGCTCTTCTAGGGCAATCACAAGCGGCCACCGGAGGAATGAGCAATATTTTGCTTTATAGCCTGGGTGCTCTCGCCGTCATTTTGTTCTTCTTCTTTTTGACCAGCGTCGCCGACAATCTGATGGTGATCGAATCGCGGCAAATGGGAGTAGACGATAAGCGTACTAACCTGGGACTGTTTCCCAGAATCAGTGAGCTCTTCGGTAAGCGTAAGCCCAGCTACCTGGATAATACGCACCTCTACGAATTGAAACGTGGTTTCGATCTACCATTTGAAGGTGCGGCGGATGCTGGGCAGCAAAAAACTGCAACGGTCAGCCGTTTTGCTGTTCAGCCCCCCAATTTTATCGGCCTGCAGCCGATCCCCAAGATGCTGGTCGAAGTGGGCGATTCCGTAAAAGCAGGGGATCCGATCTTTTTCGATAAGAAAATGGATCAAATCAAATTTGCAGCACCCGTTAGTGGTGAAATCATTGAGGTTAAGCGCGGAGCTAAGCGCGCGATTACTGAGGTCATTATTTTGGCAGATAAAGATCAAGAGTCTCGCAGCTACGATGTGCCCGCTCTAACGGCTGGACGCCAGACACTGGTCGATTTCTTATTGGAGAGTGGCGCCTGGCCCTTTATCCTGCAGCGCCCCTATAATGTGGTGGCTGATCCTGCTGTAAGTCCTCGTGACATATTTGTCAGCACTTTTGATTCTGGCCCCATGGGTGCAGACCTAAGCCTGGCGGCTCAAGGTCGCGGAGCAGCCTTCCAGAAAGGCATCGACGTACTGAATAAGCTAACCGATGGTATTGTCTACCTGGGCCTGGATGGCCGGGGAGAACAAGCACCTTCAACGGTATTTACTGGAGTAGCGGGCGCTGAGCAGCGCTACTTCCGCGGGAAGCACCCTGCTGGTAACGTCGGTGTGCAAATTCACCACATCCACCCCATCGGTAATCACGATAAAGTGTGGACCCTGGATGTCAACGGCGTATTGCTGATTGGAGAATTGTTCCTGAGCGGTAAGTTCGATACGAGCCGTCCGGTAGCACTCACGGGAGCTCCCTTGAATACTCCCCACTACGTAACGGCTCCGGTTGGCGCCAATATCGGTGAGTTGTTAGCTGGGCAGCTAGACAGCACGGAAGGACAGCGCATCATTAGCGGTAATGTCCTGACTGGACAGCAAAAAACGACGGATGACTTTCTGGATGCTTTTAGCAACCAGCTAAGTGTATTGGCAGAAGGCGATAGTGCCGAGTTGTTTGGCTGGCTGCTGCCGCTGAGGGCTCGTCCTTCTATCTCTCCTACCATCCCTAATCTGGCTGGTCAGATGGAGGCAACTACTAACACCCACGGCGAGCCTCGTGCTTTCGTAGTAACCAATGACTACGAAACCGTAATGCCGATGGATATCTACACCCAGCAGTTGATGAAGGCCATCATGGTCAATGACTTCGAGGGTATGGAAGGACTCGGTATCTACGAGTTGGTAGAAGAAGACGTAGCTCTGGCGGAATTCGCCTGTGTATCTAAGCAGCCGCTGCAGCAGATTCTGCGCAAGGGGTTGGATACCATGCGAGAGCAGAGCTAAAGTCATTTTAATGTTAGACCTGCAAGCGTGCCGCACTATTGGGCAGCTCACTTGTTAGTTTTTAGTGGCTACGGCCACCAAGCGTAAATAGGAAGCATGAAGTTTCACGATTTCGTTAAGCGTTTTGAACCGGATCACAGCAAGAAGTTCTTGCATACGACCTACGATGCCTTTTACACATTCCTGTTCCAGCCCGGAGCAGTAACGAAAGGTGGCGGGGTACACGTCCGTGATGGTATGGACCTAAAGCGCCTGATGGTGCATGTAGTACTGGCATTACAGCTGTGCTACGTATTCGGTACCTGGAACATTGGCCACCAGCACTTTGTAGCACAAGGCTTGAACACGGGTCTGCTCGAAGGCTTTCACCTGAAGCTGGTCTATGGTCTGATTCAAATCATTCCCATTTTTATCGTCACGCACGTGGTCGGACTGGGAATTGAGTTCATTTATGCCGCTCGTAAGGGACACTCGGTAGAAGAAGGATTCCTGGTTTCGGGCGCCTTGATTCCACTGATTATGCCTCCGGATATTCCATTGGTATGGCTTGCCGTAGCCGTGGCTTTTGCTGTGGTTTTGGGCAAAGAAGCCTTCGGTGGTACTGGTATGAATATCTGGAACGTAGCTCTACTGGCTCGAGTATTCATCTTCTTCGCTTATCCAACCTCGATTATCGGAGATGAAGTTTGGGTAGCTGGTGTAGAAAACATCGGCGGCGGTGTCTTCCAGACCGTTGAGTACGGCTGGATTCACGGTGTATTTGACAGCATCTTCGGTTCAATCGGCTGGACGACCTTCGGAGAAGGCGTCAATGCTGTCGCCGATGGCTGGACGGGGGCAACCCCACTTCGACTGGCAGCGACTGGCGGCTGGGAAAATGTAACCGAGCACTATTCTACCTCGCAGATGTGGTGGGGTACTATTCCGGGCTCAATTGGTGAAACCAGTAAGCCGCTGATCATTATCGGGATGATTTTCCTGATGGTAACCCGCATCGCCGACTGGCGTATTATCGTTGGTGGACTACTGGGCTTTGTAGCCTGTGGCTTATTTATCAATGGTATTGCTCCGCCAGACAACATGATCACTGAAGCAACGCCTGCGATCTTCCGCTTCATGGCTATTCCTTGGTATCACCAAATCATCATGGGTAGTTTCTTGTTTGCGATCACTTATATGGCTACCGACCCCGTTTCTGCGGCTAGCACAGCTCGCGGAAAATGGATTTATGGTTTCCTGATTGCCTTCATCGGATTAATCATCCGGGTATTGAACCCTGCTTATCCTGAAGGTTGGATGTTGTCTATCCTACTATTGAACACTTTTGCACCGCTCATTGACCACTACGTCTTTGAAGGTAACATGAAGCGTCGTGCTAAGCGCGGGCTGGAAATGGCTAAAGTGCGAGAAGAACTAATTGCTCAAAAGGGCTAAATGCTCCTCAGGTTTAGAATCCCGCAACCCCATCCGCAGGATGCGGCGCGAGGATTAGACCCTTCGGGGAACTGTTTAACCTGCGGAAGTACAAAAAAGATAAAGCATGAGTACCAGATACGTATATACCTTCGCTGGCATCATGACCATAGTGGTAGCGCTATTGCTGGCTGGACTACGGGAAGCAACGGCTGGAGTAGCTGCCCAGAATGAAGATGTTTTCAACAAGCGAGCGATCCTGTCAGCGGTATCAGAGCCGCTGGCTGCTGCGGACGTAAATGTGACGGAGCTCAGTGGAGAACAAGTGCTAGCCTTCTTCAACGATCAGGTAGAGAGCGTCGCGGTTAGCCCCACTACTGGGGAGATCATCGAAGGAGTTACGGTAGCAGATATCGACTTTGTCAATGAAATGCGCAAGCCGGTAGATCAGCGGCAATTGCCACTTTACCGGATGAATATCGGAGGCGATACTTACCACGTTATTTTCCTGCGGGGCAATGGCCTCTGGGACGCAATTTGGGGTAATGTTGCGCTTTCTAGCGATGCCAGCACCATTGCGGGAGTTACTTTCGACCACGCTGCGGAGACGGCAGGTCTGGGAGCCCGGATTAAGGACGACGCTAAATGGGTCGCTCAGTGGCAAGGCGAGCAAATTTATCAGGATGGAGAGCTGGTCGGTGTCGATGTAGTAAAAGGTGGCGCTCAAGCCGAGGATATCCACGCCGTGGATGGCCTGACGGGTGCTACCATTACCGCTGATGGAGTAGATGCGATGCTGGAGCAAGGCCTGGCCGCTTACAAACCTTATCTGGAGAGCGTACGCACCAATCGTTAATCACCCCAAGTATTAAATCGAGTGTTGGTGTTAAGCCAGCACACAACTAATAGCCGAATCATGGCAGAAACAACCACAACAACCGTCGAGAAGAAGGAAGCCACCTTCACTTTCGGTAAGAATGAGCGCGCACTGCTCAGCGATCCGTTGTTCGATAATAATCCGATTACGATTCAGGTACTGGGCATCTGTTCGGCTCTGGCCGTAACGGCTCAGGTCGTACCGTCGCTGGTGATGTCGGTAGCGGTAGTCTTCGTATGTGCTTTCGCTAACCTGTTTACTTCGCTGCTGCGAAACGCTATCCCTAAGCAGATCCGTTTGATCGTGCAACTGGTGATCATCGCTACTCTGGTTACGGTGGTAGAGCTGACGTTGCGGGCTGTGGCTTATCCGGTTTACCGCTCACTGGCGGTATATATCGGTCTGATCATTACCAACTGTATCGTAATGGGCCGTCTGGAGGCCTTCGCGATGGCACAGAAGCCTTGGCGTTCTTTCCTGGACGGTGTAGGTAACGGTTTAGGTTATGGTCTGATTCTAGTGGCGGTAGCGGTCGTGCGAGAGTTTTTTAGTAATGGTACGCTGTTTACTGGTAGCTCCGTTGCATTGAACATCATCGGCGCCGGTGAAGAATTCTGGATCAATACCGCCGCTGAAGGCAGCTGGTTCAGCTGGTACCAGGGTAATGGCCTGATGGCCCTTTCGGTTTCTTCCATGTTCGTGATTGCGGTCTTCATTTGGATCCAGCGCGCACGCAATCCTAAGTTGGTAGACATTAGCTAAAAACGCTTTGCCGTTTCGGCGGCAAATACGCATAAAATACTCCTAGTCATGGGTGAATTTTTTAACATCTTCATTGACACGGCCTTCATCGGTAACTTGATATTGGCCTACTTCCTGGGTATGTGTTCGTACCTGGCCGTATCTAAGTCGCTCAGCACCGCTTTCGGTCTGGGGTTAGCGGTCATTTTCGTATTGGGTATCACCATGCCAATTAACTGGCTGATTTACGAATTACTGCTGGTTAACTTCGAGTTAGAATTCCTGCGCTTTATCATCTTCATCGCGGTCATCGCATCGATGGTACAGCTGGTAGAAATGGTGGTAGAGAAGTACAGTCCGAGCCTTTACTCTGCCCTGGGCATCTTTCTGCCGCTAATTACCGTAAACTGTGCGATCCTGGGTGGTTCACTGTTTATGATCGCCCGTGAGTACACCCTTGGCGAGTCAGTGGCCTTCGGTCTTGGTGGTGGTTTCGGCTGGTTTCTGGCCATTATTGCCATCGCGGCAATTCGGGAGAAAATCCGCTACAGCAACGTACCACCCGCCATGCGCGGACTGGGTATGGCCTTCCTGTTGACTGGCCTGATGGGACTGGCCTTCATGGGGCTGTCTGGTATCGATCCGGCTATTTTCGGTGGCTGGAACCCAGAATAATTCTTAGGTCTGGAGTTTGTGGAGGATTTGTACTTCCGCAGGTTCTAAACCGAGTACCGAAAAATGACGGTCAAATGAGACCGTCTCAACAAACAAAAGACAGGAAACTGTTTTTATATAAATCCATGTCGGTCTAACCGGCATATTGCAAAATCGGCCCACTATCAAGTGAGTCGATGATAAAAGACCAACTAGCATGCAAGTCGTAATTTGGGCAGTTGTCATTTTCAGTGTCATCATCGCTTTATTAGTAGCGTTGTTGCTCTTTGCCCGTAAGCGCTTAGTACCTCAAGGCGAGGTGAAAATCGTCGTGAACGGAGACGCTGATAATCCGTTATTGGTAGAGCCCGGCTCTACCCTGCTGACGGCGCTTTCCGAAAAATCAGTATTCCTTCCTTCTGCCTGTGGTGGTGGCGGAACTTGTGCGATGTGTGAGTGTCATATCGACGCCGGTGGCGGAGATGTGTTACCTACGGAGCTCAATCACCTGACCCGCCGCGAGGTAGCCGAAAACGTGCGCCTGGCCTGTCAGGTTAAGGTACGTGAGGATATGGAAATCCGTATTCCTGAGGAAATCTTCGGGATCAAGAAGTGGGAATGTACCGTTAAGTCTAACTACAACGTAGCCTCCTTCATTAAGGAGTTCGTCGTGGAGCTGCCGGAAGGCGAAACCATGGACTTTCAGTCTGGTGGTTACATCCAGATCGACGTACCCGTCGTTACGGTGGACTACAAGAACATGAATATCGATGCTCACCCCGAGCACCACGGAGATGATTCGGACAAGTTCCGCTCGGAGTGGGACAAGTTCGGTCTCTGGGATCTGAAGATGGTCAACGACGAGGAGCAGTTCCGTGCTTACTCTATGGCTAACCACCCAGCAGAGGGTAACATTATCATGCTCAACATTCGGATCGCCACCCCACCCTGGGATCGCAAGAACAACCAGTGGATGCAGGTCAACCCCGGTGTGTGCTCCAGCTACGTCTTCGACCAGCTGCCTGGTGATAAGGTGACAATCTCCGGTCCTTACGGTGAGTTCTTCATCAAGCCGACCCAAAAGGAGATGGTTTACGTGGGTGGTGGTGCCGGTATGGCCCCGCTGCGTTCGCACCTCTTCCACCTCTTCCACACCCTGAAGACAACTGATCGTAAGGTTTCTTTCTGGTACGGCGGTCGTACGCGTCGTGAATTGTTCTACATTGATCAGTTCCGTGAAATCGAGAAGGAATTCCCCAACTTCCGCTTCTTTGTGGCCCTGGACAACCCACTGCCCGAAGACAACTGGGAGGTCAAAGAAAACATGGATGCCCCCGGTGATGGCTTCCAGGGCTACATCATGCCCGTCGTGATGGAGCAGTATCTGAACAATCATCCCGAGCCCGAAGAGATCGAGTACTACTTCTGTGGGCCTCCGATGATGAACGCTTCGGTCATCAAAGCGCTGGATGAGTTGGGAGTACCGGAGGAAAACATTGCCTTTGACGACTTCGGCGGCTAATGGTTCAACGGCACTCCGTGCCGGGCACCGTTCGCCGACATTCATGTCGGCCAGGTATAAAAAAAGCCTTACTGCGCTGTAGTGAGGCTTTTTGTTTGGAGAAGGGTTAGAATTACTTTGACCGTGCAACAATACTATCAACTAGGGCCGTCCCTCGATATAGTACGACTTGATTAATGCCCCTCCACAGGATAGCTATAGTTAAGAGTGTCTTAAAAATGTTCAGCGCTTTCGAGAGTATTTTTTTAATAAAAAACCATACGTAGAGGTGGGCTGCAATTTAACGGGTCTTCGTTTTAGGTCTAGAATTGTCACAAAAAACCACTACTTTTATGTGCATAAATCCACTGAAGTGATGAAATAGCAGCAGGTCTTAGATACAAATTCATTTCCAGGTAAGATTTCTGAATCTATGGCTAGTGCGGAACAAATAAAGGCCCTGATAAAATCACACTACTCTAGTGACTCTGATCAATTTACGACTTTGGCGTTACAAGTAGCAGCTTCTGAAGCTCGTAAAGGGCACACGAATTTAGCGGCAGATATAAAGCAACTTGTTACTAGAGGGAAGAAAAACACTTGGCCTCTGCGTGCCCTAGCAAGCAAAAATGGTTTAGATGATATTCTTCAGGCGGTGGAGCCAACTAGCAGACTCTCAACACTCATTGCAAATAACGATCTTAAGGAAGGACTTGAACGGATCATACTTGAATTCAAACAGAGATCTAAACTAGAAAAACACGGACTCAGTCATAGGCGTAAAATTTTACTTACAGGTCCTCCCGGAACGGGTAAAACAATGACTGCGACAATAATTGCCAAAGAACTTGGCTTGCCCCTTTATTTAATTTATACGGATAAGATTATTACGAAATACATGGGCGAAACTGCTGCCAAACTACGCCAGGTATTCGACTTCATTTCAATGCAGTTAGGAGTCTATTTATTTGATGAATTCGATGCAATCGGGGCGGAAAGATCGCGGGATAACGATGTTGGCGAAATCCGTAGAGTGCTGAATTCTTTTTTGCAGTTTCTAGAAGAGGACGATTCACCGAGCTTTGTAATTGCTGCTACGAATCATTTGAGTTTATTAGATCAGGCTTTATTCCGCCGCTTCGATGACGTTCTGTTCTATTACCTGCCTACAAAATTCGAAGTGGTCGAACTAATTAGGAATAGATTGGCTAATTTCGGGTTTAAATTCAAATTAGAAAACATCCCTGCTAAAAATTACGAAGGTTTAAGCCATGCCGAAATTACGCAAGCTTGCGATGATGCTATAAAAGCATCTATCTTGAGTGGGAAAGTTACAATACAAAAACCGATGCTCCTAAAAATGCTCACAGCAAGGAAACAGGTGTACGGTATTAAATAACACCGATGCCAAATAGCAGATTCCCTATTTTATTCATTACAGACCGCGCAAAAAATTACGATTACTCAACACCTCCAAGGGACATGAGTAATAGCATAAACTTTCCTGATAGAGTTCGTAAAGCACATGGCGAAAGATTAGAAGAAAAATTTAATGCAGTTTGGAAGGAGTTTGCTGATATAAGTGACACACGTCAGGCTGCTTCATTGCCGACACGTGGCGGCATATATATACAAGTGCGTAGTGCTGATGCTTTCCCACTAAAACTAAAAAGTCTCGAGAATTTAAGAAAAGGTATCCGACTAACACGGGTGTCTTCTATCGTGGAGGAAAAAGGAGGGGGAACGGTAGAGTATACAGTAGCAACCGTTTTTATTCCCACCGGTGAACACACTTATTTCCTTCAAAAGATTAAGGAATATCTTGAAGGAGATTCCCCGTCTGGAAAGCCAAAAAATCAATCTTTAATTAATAGTATTGAGGATGTAAAATTGGCAGTACTTGAATCTTTTTGGCAAAGTGATCCTGCAAGTTTGCCAAGAAATGACCAACCTCTTTGGTGCGAAATCTGGCTCAGAAATGAAATAAAGGATCCACTTAGCTCATTCTTTTCTCTCTGCGACCAATTTAGCATTGAGTTTGAATCTGAGATAATTAGATTTCCTGAACGAATAGTACTACTCGTTCAAGCGAATCGGGATCAGTTGACCAATTTAATGGAAAGCTATGACTACTTAGGCGAGATAAGGCTAGCCAAACAGGCGGTGAGTACTTGGATTCAGGAAAGTAACATAGTGCAACTCGATTGGGTGAAGGATTTGCTTAGGCGGACGACAATCGATAGAAAGACTAAGACTAGGGTGTGCATTCTTGATACAGGTATTAATAATGGCCATCAACTTCTTGCCTCAGCACTAAAGGACGAAGATTTACATTCTTTTCAGGAAGAATGGGGTGTTAACGATCATAATAAGCACGGCACGTTAATGGCAGGGGTAGCTTTATACGGTGATTTGCAAGCATGCTTAGAAAGTACGAATGAAATAAGAATCGGTCATCAATTGGAATCTGGTAAGATTTTACCACCCCCTGCAAACAAACCAAACAATCCCAAACTATACGGTCTTGTAACTTCACAAGTAATCAGTTTTGCCGAGATTCAAGCCCCTGATGTTAATCGTGTTATTTGCCTAGCTACAACCGTTGACGATGATAATCGGGGTATACCTTCATCTTGGTCAGGGGCGATTGACGCACTGACATCTGGCTATTATGATGATAAAAGGCGACTCATTATTGTGTCAGCGGGTAACATTAGAGATGATAGTTTGCTTAAAGCATATCCAAGCTCTAATTTGGCTTCGGGTATAGAATCTCCGGCTCAAGCTTGGAATGCATTAACAGTAGGTGCATTTACGGAGAAAACTATTATTCATGATCCAACTTTCAGTAGTTATGATGCGATAGCTCCACCACAAGGGTTATCTCCCAGAAGCAAGACCTCCATCGTGTGGAATAGAAAAAAATGGCCACAGAAACCAGATATAGTAATGGAAGGAGGGAATGCCGGGTACGATAAGGATATGGACTTCATTTCAGATTGTGACGACCTTAGAATACTGACAACTTCTGTTAGTCCAGCAAGTGCTCAGTTTGATACTATCGATTCTACCAGTGCGGCTACAGCAAGTGCTGCTAATTTAGCAGCAAGAATTCAAGATAGATATCCAAAAGCTTGGCCTGAAACGATACGCGGATTGATTGTTAATTCAGCTGATTGGACACCTACTTTAATTGAACAATTTACGGATGGATCAAATAGTAAAGGAACCTATGAAGACCTCTTGCGAACTTGCGGGTTTGGAGTGCCTGATGCTGAGAGAGCATTATATTGTTCAGAGAATTTGTTAACATTGATTGCGCAGGAAGCAATACAGCCTTTTAAAAGAGGGGATAGCTCTCCAAAAATGAATGAAGTTCATTTCTACGAATTACCATGGCCAGAAACCGTCTTAGCTGAGTTGGGGAGCCAAGAAGTAACAATGAGAATAACACTATCACATTTTGTTGAGCCAAGTCCAGGCGAAGTGGGCTGGTCAGACAGATACTTATACGCTTCCCATGGGTTACGGTTTGATGTCAATAATTTTCAGGAACCTCTAGAGACCTTTCAAAAAAGAATCAGCGCGGCATTACGTAATCCAGGACAAAAAGAGAAATATCCTAACAATTCTAACCGTTGGAAAATTGGATCGACGGCGCGAGATCGTGGTTCGATTCACAGCGATCGAATGACTGCCAGCGCTGCAGAAATCGCAGCATGTCGCTACATCTCAGTCTCTCCGATAACTGGATGGTGGAAAACGAGACCACATAAAGCACGCTTCGAAAATAACACTCGGTACTCATTAATAGTAAGTTTAGAGACGCCTGCGGTTGGAGTAGATCTTTATACTGAAGTAGCCAGCCAAGTGAGCACAGTCATTACACTTTAGAAACAACAGCTGTAGGGTGTCGTAAAAGTCCCTTAGTACTCCCCATCACCCCCATCATAACCCCCACCACGCTCCCCACGCTGGCGCTGCTTATCCTGATTGAGGCGATAGCTCAGGGTCAAATCCACTTGCCGGACGCGCCAGCGGGAGTCGCCTTCGGAGAAGAAATTATCGCCTTCAAGGGTAAAGCGGCGGCGGCGACTATTAAACAGATCACGCACGCCAAAGGTCAGCGTAGCGCGGTCTTTCCAGAGATCATGACTGGCCGCCAGGTCTACGCTGCTGATACTGCGGCGGCGGCCCTGCGCATTGTTCTGCGGAGCGCGGTAGTTATAGCGAATTTGGGCGTCAAACTTCGGGTTGATCTTGAAACGGGAAGTACCACGGGTAAACCAGCTAAAACCTTCGGCCCTGAAATCCTGCTCGAAGGCTTGTCCTTCGGTCTGAAAGCCAAAGAAGTTGAGATCCGTAGAGAAGCGCCACCAGGAGGCAATGTCGTAGTTGAGGGCTACCTCCAAGCCGTAGGCATCGCGCGTAGCTAAGTTCTGTGGCAGGGTAACAGAATTACCCAGTTCATCGACCGTACGCAAACGCTGTACCACATCAAAAGTCTTGCGATAGTAAAGAGCGGAGCTGATGGATCCCTTGTCAAAATACTTCAGGTGACCCAGCTCAAAGGAATTGGTGAACTCCGGATTCAGGTTGGGATTACCGGCAAAGAAGTTGCGGTTGTCGGTGAAGGTGAAGAAGGGGTTAAGCGTCCAGAAGCGGGGGCGGCTGATGCGGCGGCTATAACTGATCTGGATACTGTTCTGCCCCGGTAGCTCATAATTGATGAAAGCCGAAGGGAAGAAGTTGAGAAAGTCCCGTTCGTTGACCTCGTCCGTCTGAAGTAAACGGGTATTGATCTCGCTGTATTCCGGGCGGATACCGACCTGAAAAGAGAAGCGGCCAAACTTGTTGCCGTAGGTGAGGTAAGCGGCGTAGACCCGCTCGTCGTAGGCAAAGGTGTTGCTCAGTCCTTCTAGGGGAAAGAAAGCATCGGTATCATTGTCGAGTTCTTCGACCAGAAAATCGTTGTCGATGTTGCGAATCGAGGCGCGAACGCCCGCTTCTAGCTGGTGGTCTTCACCAAAGGGGTGAACGTAGTCTGACTGGAAGATCAGCTGGTCTTCGCTTTCCGTATTGTTGGAGCGCTGAATCAGATCGGCCCGATCGGCAGGATTACCAAAGGGATCGAAGAAGCTATTGCTGAGGTCAGAGCCTTCTGTCTCTGTGTTGTCCTGATAGCGAATGTCAGCCGTTAGTTGTTGCCCTTCGTTGTTAGGGAAAGTCAGTTTATAATTGAGAGAGTACTCCAAGCGGCGGTCATCTTCGAATTCTTCGTCCAGTCGGATTTCGCTGCCAGTCGGATTGTCGAGGCTGTTCTCGTAATCGGAGTAGGTCGTTACATTTTCGTTAGCATCATCGCCGTAGCGGTAGGACAAAGCAGTGGTGAGTGTATTACGCTCGTTGAAAAAATAATCGGCACCAAAGCGGAAGTTACCACCTATGCCAGAGCGAATACGTTCATTGCTCTGCACGGAAATGAGGGTTACGTCTTCATTATAGGTCTCATTATAGAGCGAGCCGTCACCCGGCCGATTGCGATAGGTGACGCCCAGGTTCGTAAAGAAGTTGAGTTTATTGGCTCGTCGATTCAGGTTAATGGAAGTACCGAAATTGTCGGGCCGACCGACCGTTACGTCAAAGGAGCCATTTAGGCCTTTGGCTCGATCTTCACGCAAAATGATATTAATGATTCCTCCGGTGCCTTCCGCTTCGTAGCGAGCGCTGGGGTTGGTCACAACTTCTACTCGTTCAATGAGGTTGGCGGGCAGCTGTTGGAGGCCAGCTCCGTCACTCCCCAGCAAGTTGGAAGGACGGCCATTGATCAGGATACGCACATTACTGCTACCCCGCAGGCTGACGTTGCCTTCTACATCCACCTGGACGGAAGGGACATTGTCGAGTAATTCGGTGGCACTACCGCCACGGCTGGCCAGATCAGAACCTACGTTGAAAATCCGCTTATCCAGGGCCAGTTGCATCGTGGAGCGGGTTGCCGTAACCGTAACTTCATCGAGCTGAGCGGCGGATGAATTCACGTCAATCTGGCCTAAGTCCAGTTGCTGGTTACGCTCCAGCTGAATGTCATCAATACGATAGGGGTCATATCCCAGGAAATCAACTTGAATCGAATAACTACCGGGGCGTGCCTCGATCATAAAGCGGCCATCTCCTTCCGTAATGGTGCCGGTCACCAGCTCCTGCGCGGCGTTATAAAGACTAACGGTAGCGTAATCCAGCGGGCTATCACTTTCACTGTCGAATACCGTACCAGTAATCGAAGATTTTAGTGATTGTCCAGACTCATCAGCCCGCGGACCTCCAGTACGGACCTGCCCTAGCAGAGGGGGCGCCGCCAGTGAAGAGAGAAACAGGAAAAGGATAAGTAGATAAAAGTTTTTCATAAGGTTGGGGAAATCAAAGGAGGAGTATAACAAAAGCTGTAACGCCAGGAGCTAGCAGACGTTCATCGGGATCAATTGAAATTTCTGTGCGTGCATAACATTACACTATAAACTACAGCAGCTAGGCATAAGTCTGCGCCTTTGAATAACCAATTCATTCGAGCAAAGACCCCTGACGATGACAAAGGTAGAAAAATATTTTATACCTCTGATTTAGATGTATTGTTGGACTTTACTAATAAACTAGTTTACTGGTAAACTGAATGCCAACTATTACTTCCCAGCTGTATTACCGCGACGGCTCGCATAATTCCAACCCGATAGTACTAGTCGCTCATTAGGGTGATCAATTCCTGCCTCCACTTCGTCGGTACCTGCGTGCAGTTGTACCAGCACCGTTTTACGCACTTGGTCGGATCGATTGGGTAAGGAACCGTGCAGTGTGCAGTAATGGAAAAAGACGACGTCACCCGCTTCAGCCTCCAGTGCTACAGCCCTTTCTAGTGGATAATCGGCTAAGGTTTGACCGCCTCCTTGTCCATTAGAACCGGCTAAACGACCTAGCGTATGGCTGCCTGGGTACACCCGTAGGCAGCCCATTTCATCGGTCGCAGGACTGAGGTGAATAATAGCCGCAATCATACTGTCATCGCGAGTTGGGAAGTACGACCAGTCTTGGTGCATCGGAAAAGGAACTCCACTACCGGCAGGTTTTTGAAAGAGCTTGCTGTGGTGGAGCACAATATCTTCACCCAATATTTCACCTGCGATCGCCAGAAAGTTTTCCTGATAAAAGGCCCGCATCCATTTGGCAGAATACTGCTGCACATTGTTGGTGTGCAAAATGACGGATTCCGCTGCTCCGAGCTTTTCCATCACGGCTTGATTATCCCAGCGCGCATTCAATTCTTCTTTTGAAGCACTGATTTGTTGTACGATCCGATCAAAGTCTTGACGTAAAATTTGTACTTCCGCAGGTCCAAACACTCCTTTGGCGTGATAGTAACCTGCTGCTGCAAAAAATTCAGAGATAGTGGTAGACATCTTGTTGCTGCTTGGTGTGCCTACACTGCAGTACAAAAATAGGAAGTCTGGCGTTGACTTGCTGTCGCCGGGCAAGGCTAGCAAGTCAGAAGAGGACAAGTCTAAACTTTTGAGCTAATCAGGTGAAAGGTGAAGACCTGCGGAAGTACAAAGAGAAGGAGACGTCCACGTTTTCTAAGCCCCAAGTTGTTAAAATTTAGGATCCACTTGCAAATACATCTATTTCCAATGTATAATTGCCCTATGTATTCAAGAGAACTTGTAAAAGGTACGCTGCGTAGCGTCGTCTTGCGCCTCCTCGATCGGGAGGGAAGGATGTACGGTTACCAGATGAATAAACGGGTCGGCGAGCTGAGTGAGGGTAATTATCAACTCACGGAAGGGGCCTTGTATCCACTACTGCATAAGCTGGTCAAGGACGGCCTGCTGATCACCGAATCCGAAAAGGTAAACGGTCGTGCCCGGCGCTATTACCGAATAACCGAAGCTGGCCGGGAGGCAGCAACGGCCCAACGAGAAGAATTTCAACGCTTTTTTTTCACCATGCGTCGTTTGCTCGACCTGCAAATGGATTAAGCCGTATGCAATTAGCTAACGAACAGATCCAAACCGTCCAGCACTACCTGATGGGGATTCGACTCAGCGCCGAGTTGCGCGAGGAGCTGCTAGACCACCTCTGTTGTGAGATTGAAACAGCACTGACCAGTGGGCAAAGTTTTGACACAGCTCTACAAAAAACTTTGTCTAATTGGAATCAGCAACGATTGCGCCGACTCAATAACTCCATTTTATTTACCAAATATCAACCCATGTTTTTACGCTTTACTGCCATCGCGGCCAGCTTGGCACTCCTGCTTTGGATCAACCCTTTCCAAAAAGAAAATGCTACTGCTCACGCCCTGAATACACCGGCCACCGAGCAAGCCGTTGCTCCAACGGCCAATCCGGCACCCCTCACGATTCCGATTTTAGCCAGTGATATTATTGAGCGTCCTACTGCTAGCCCTTTACGTGGCATGGCACTCACCGATGCTCATTCCGGTTTCGGTATGCGTCGCCATCCTATCACGAAGAAGCTGCTTATGCACCGTGGTATTGATCTCGTGGCCCCGCTGGGTACTCCGGTTTATGCTACGGCCAATGGTCAGGTAATTTTTGCAGGCCCCAACGGCGACAATGGCATTCAGGTACGCATTGCGCACGAAGGGGGCTATACTACGGTCTATAACCACCTACAGGAAGCCTTGGTCAAAGAATTTGATGTCGTTAATCTGGGCGCACAGATTGCTAAAGTTGGCAACACGGGTGCTTCCACTGGTCCGCATTTGCACTACGAAATCTGGCATAATGACGAAGCGATTGACCCCTGTTAAAAACCTACTCAGCGGACTATTACTGCTTTTACTCAGTTGCGGCCCTGCTGACAGTCGAATTAGTGAAACGGAGCAGCAGCTCAGTACAGCTAACCCAAATACGTTTCCCGAATTAGCAGAACTGTCAGAGGAGCAGGAAGCAGCCGTCGCAGTTGTCTATCGTTCTGTGGACCAAGGCAATAATTGGCAGGCTTTTACCACCGGACTACCAGCAGTAGCTACAGTAAGTGGTTTTGCTCAATTGGGAGATGAGCTATTCGTAACGACCGATTTTCACGGGGTCTTCCGTACTAGTACTGATGAAGATCAGTGGATAGCCAGCAGTCAGGGATTACCGGATGAAATTGATCTGAATTGCATTCTTGCCGTCGACAATCGCCTAATAATCGGCAGCTTTCACCAAGGCGTTTTCGTTTCGGATGATGCCGGCCATAGTTGGTTTGCTGTACCCGGTCGTTTAGACCCAGAGCAGATTCGGGCTTTCCACCGTGTTGGTGATCGAGTAATCGCGGGTACGGATAATGGCATTTTTCAATCCGGAGATCGTGCTGATAGCTGGCAACACCGTTATGGGCAAATGCAAATCCTGGGTTTCAGTGAAAATGCAGGCAAAATCTATGCGGCTACCCAAGACGGTGCGCTCCTAAGTGTTAATGCGGGTGAAGATTGGGAATATATCTACGAAGGGGATGCCTTGCATGATATCTACCATGATGGGAAGGCCGTCTACGCGATGACAATAGGTCGGGGATTGCTACGCTCTGAAGATGATGGCAAATCTTGGGAAAACGTGCAACATCAAATGGGGACCTTCAATCTCTACACCTTCGAAATGCAAGCCCTGAACAATCAGCTCTTTGCAGCACAGTGGTACGGTATCTTCCGGTCGGCTAATGCTGGCCAGCAGTGGGAACTCCTGAGCAGCCTGCCCGATTCCACTGCTTTTGCTTCCTTTTTTCTCAGCGATAATGCTCTGTTTGCAGCCGTCGCCATGCGCTAAAAACTCCACCCCAAGTCACACCAGTGACTTGGGGTTGTTCAAATAATCATTGCGACCGTTGCGCAGGTTCGTTGCGGCCTTTGCGTGAAAGTTTAC
This sequence comes from Bacteroidota bacterium, assembly GCA_039030655.1. Taxonomy (GTDB): domain Bacteria; phylum Bacteroidota; class Bacteroidia; order Chitinophagales; family Saprospiraceae; genus Neolewinella. The sequence goes on from JBCCDS010000001.1 coordinate 114,365, forward strand.
CGCTTCACCACCGGCAACCGAATCTGCGAAGGATAGGCCGCTGAATGGTGAATGCTATTTCGAGCAACCACTGTTTCTGTTTCATCAAAGTTGCTACCTCCGGTATTTAGATTGCGGGTGAATCGCGGGAAATTACTGCTGGAAATTTCGATGCGGATGCGGTGGCCCGCTTCAAAGTAATTGCTCGTGGACATCGGCGTCATCTTGATTGCGTAGACTTCGCCTTCTTCCATGAAAACTTCCTCTTCGTAACCGTCGCGCCAGCGTGCTCGCTGGATGGTTTCGTCCAGGTTGTAGGCTCGCCCATCGGGGTAAACATCGATGATTTTGATAGTGAAGTCGGTGTCTTTAGCGTCACTGGAGACGTAGAGGGTAGATTCGACAAATCCACTGACCTCCATTCCTTCTTCCAGGGGCTCGGAGGTATAGACCAGGATGTCATTGCGCGTCTCCATTACCCGCTGGTCAAATGCGCCACCCTGGATAGCATTACCCGTACAGCATACATTACCGCCGTAGGAAGGCACGGGGTTCATAGGGTCGTAGCTGTAATTATCGCTTGGGCTACCAGCAGCGGGTCGAGCGGTGCTCAAGCTACCATCGCCATACAAACTATTAGCGCTTCCTTCACTGTGGAGGTACATAGTCGTCATCAGCGCACTTTCGGGAGGCCAGCTTTCGGCTGTTTGCCACTCATTACTACCCATGGTAAAGTACTGCACTCGTGCAGGGGTGGCTCCTTCCTCTTCTGGTTTGAGCCATTTGTCAAACCAGGCATAGATCTGTTCTTCGTAGTTGAGGCGCGCATCGCCCACGCTTCTTTCTCCGACGATGGTGTTTTCGGTGGCGCGGGTGTAGCGGCAGTGTAAGGTCGGTGCAATAACGAGATATTGGTCATCCCGCACGTCCGCTGCGGCATTTTCGCGCATATGATTGAAGAGCGCCAAATTGGGGCTGCTACTTACGTCGTACCAGCTGACAAACCAGAAAGCCGGGACGTCCAATTCCATATCATCATGGTAAAGACCACCTTCATACCAGGCAGGGTCGTTGGGCTTACGAGTGATCATCTCTTCGTAGATCCCCTGCGGGCCGTTTACTGCTTCGATGATGTCTTCTACGGGAAGGTGCTTAAAGCCCTCTGACCAATCGACGCTAGGATATTCAGGGGCCATGTCGTAGAAGCGCTGAAGACGCAGTAGGTCTTCCTGACTAATATCGTTAGGTAGTTTCGGGGCCAGCGGATCGTGTTGAGTGCTGTATAACCAGGAAGTAAAGAGCATCTGTTGTGCGCCACCCCGGTACCAGTTACCTTGTTCCATGAAGTCGCCGACCCGACCTACGCCAGCTCCGAAACCTTGGGGTACGATGGCTTTTAGTGCGGGGTGCCCCAGGCTGGCAGCTGCCATCTGCCATTCGGCGGTACTGGAGCATCCGTAGAGGCCAATATTGCCATTGCTCCAGCTTTGTTCGGCCATCCAACTGAAGGCGTCTTCAGCATCACTTAGAGGGACACCCAGGATATCCCAATCACCTTCGGAGAAAAATCGCCCCCGCTCGTTTTGGATGACGTAGGCGTATCCGTGTTCGACTGCACGCAGGGCCCGTTCGTAGGTGCGCGTACTTTCCTCGCCATCTCGCCAGCTATTGAAGTTGTAAGGAGTACGGGAGAAGATAACCGGGACGGGTTTATCGGTTTTTGGCCGGTAAACATCGGTACAAAGGCGGATGCCATCGCGCATCGGCATCATGATTTTCTGTTCGATATGGGCAATGGCCTCGAGGCGTTCTCGTGCAGATTGTGCCAAGATACTGCCACAGCTAAGTAGCAATAAAAGAAGGCTGAGGTAGTACTTCATAGTGGTGGAATTTTCACTGATGATAAGAATTCTAAGCAAATTAGTTTACTAATAAACTAGTTTACTAGTAAATTCACGTCCAACACCCTTTTACACCCTATTAATGTCTAAGCAATCAAGTTTACTGCCGTGGCGGCGACCGCCACCGCTCAATTGGGCGCGTTTCCCTCTATTGTTACCAGCGGTTTTCCTGGGGCTAGGGGTAGGTTCAGCGCACTTACTTAATTATCGGTTTGGCGGATTAATAGCTGCGCTTCTAGCAGCAGTTTTACTACTTCTAGGGCCACTACTCTGGACTAGCCGAGTAAGTAGAGCCAGCCGTTGGCGAATGGGCTATCTGCTATTATTCGCTATCGGTTTGCTGGGTTACTGGCGGGCTACGGCTATGCATCCTTTAAACTGGGCGGATCATTTTCAGTCCGCAATTGATGAGAATGCGCTTTATCAGGCCCGAATTTTGGATTTGAAACCGGGTGAAAACCGGCTGCGTGCCCGGGTAGCCATTGAGGCTGTTTTGCAACCAGATAGTTTGATCGCTAGCCGGGGGCGAACGTTGTTGTATCTCCTACCTGACCAAAAAGCTAACCGTCTTCGGGCGGGGGATCGGCTATTGTTCAAGGGCGATTTACGGCCTATTCGCCCTCCACTCAATCCAGCGGCATTTGATTTTCAGGCTTATTGGTCGACGCAGTATATCCACCATCAGACTTTTTTAGCGGCGGCGGAAGATTGGCAATTTCTCAGTCGTGGGAGTGTCAGTTGGACCGACCGTGCAGAACAGTTGCGGGATCGTTGGATCGACCATTTTCGTCCCTATCTGGCTCCCGACGAACTGGCTGTAGCCGCCGCCTTGGTACTGGGTAAACGCGATTTGATCAGTGAAGAGCTGCGTTCAGCTTATGCAGATACGGGAGCCGTCCATGTACTGGCGGTCTCGGGTCTGCACGTAGGCATTTTGGCCTTCTTGCTGAGTTGGCTCTTTCAATGGTTGCTGCCCCGAGGAAAGCTGGGCCGCTGGCTGCGTTTGTTGTTAAGCTTAGCGGGTATTTGGGGCTTTGCTTTATTGACGGGTTTTAGCCCCTCAGTACAACGAGCAGCCTTGATGTTTAGTGTCATTCTGTTTGGGGTACAAGGGCGTCGAATCCCCAATTTATTTAACTCTTTAGCCGCGGCGGCCATCTTTATCTTTTTGCTAGACCCGCAACAACTTTTTAGCGTGGGCTTCCAGCTCAGTTTTTCAGCCGTGGCGGGCATTGGGTTATTTCAGCGTCGCATTCAGCGCGCTCTTCAGCTGCCCTTTGGCTGGCAGCGTGCTCTTTGGGCCGTATTAAGTGTTTCTTTGGCGGCTCAGATCGGTACGTTGCCCTTCGTGATCTATTATTTTCATCAGTTTCCGCTCTATTTTTTGCTCAGTGGCAGCATCGTTATTTATACGGCTTATGCGGCACTGATGCTGGGCTTGGTCCACGGACTGCTAGCCTACCTATTGCCGGCTTTGGCTGGTGTAAGCGGTTGGTTGTTGGATCTGGTTATTGGTGTGCAGAATGCGGTAGTTTACTGGTGTCAGCAGTTGCCGGGAGCGGCCCAGCAATTGATACCCATTGCTGGGTGGCAGTTACTAGCCCTTATTGCGCTGATCGGCGGTCTTGCTATCTGGTTACAATGGCGCCGCTTCCAGCAGCTGTTATTCCTCTTGGCGAGCGTTTTATTACTAGGGGTTTTTAGACTTTCGCAGGTCCATCACTTCAGCCAAAAAGAAGGGGTGAGTGTCTTTCATCAATACCGGCACAGCCTGCTGGAAAGCCGAGTGGGTGACCAGGCTGCTAGCCTACAAACGGAATTAACGGACCGGCAACTGGGCTATCTCAGCTCAGGTCAAAGGCGCAGGGAACGTTACCAACTGAAGACGGAAATTCAACTGCCATTAGCTGCCGATACTAGTTTTAGTCGCTTAGGCGGTCAATTTCAGCTGGCCCCCCCTTTCTGCAAAATCAATGGTCAAAACTGGCTGATCCTCGAGCAGGAGCTAGACCTGCGGGAGTACAAATTACCCAGCATAGCTCGAGTGTTGGTCCGTTCAGGTGCTCGCCCACAGCAGCTTTCCAACCACTGGTCACAACCCACTACCGTATTCATCGTCGATGGCAGTAATCCGGCCTATCGCTACGCAGAATGGGAAGACTGGGCGACGGAACAAGCGCTGCAACTGCATATCACCGCTAGAGATGGGGCCTGGTTGGAGTGAGTAATAACTCCCTGCGGTCGTGTGATTTGCTCCTGTGTCGCAGTGACTACTCCTTTCATAATTCTGAGCGTGCTAAGTTTATATTGGGATAATAATCAGGCCGACTGAAAGGAGGTAGTCACGATTGGCGAGAGCCGATTTACCCCTACCAGCGGCGTTAATCACTCTTGCTTTTCCGCTACTACGATGTACTGAAACCTAAGCGCATCATCGTAACTTCTCACCAGGCGGAAGCCCGCCGCTTCGAGCATATCTTGAGTTTCGCCAATGGCGATTCTGGCCGAGCGCGGCACCATATTGGGCGGCTCGAATTCAAAGCTTTGGTCTTTCCAATCTACGATTACCAGTCGAGCGCCGGGTTTCATGCCGGGTATCACTCTGCGGAGGTAATCAACACTCTGGATAACGTAGAAGGTATTGACGAACAGAACGACGTCGACTTCCTCCGCTTCCAGGTTAGGATGCTCGTAAGGAGCCAGACGGGGTTCGAGGCGACCACGCTGCCCTACGGGTAATTCGAGATCACGTTGCTCGGCCAGAATATTGATGTTTTCTTCCGTTACGTCAATCGCGATAACCCGATCGGCCATCTGGGCCAGGCGCAGGGCAAAAAAACCATGGCCGGCACCGATGTCTGCCACGACTTTTTCCTCTAGATCACCGAGCGTTTCAATTACTACACTGGGCTTCTGCCAGGCTGTACGGTCGGAGGTCTCGATCACTAGAGTATCACAGTCGCAGGGACAATCTGCCGCCGGTTGGACACAGGCCAGACACAAAAGAGGGAGCAAAAGGAGTAATCGCAAGTACATGAAAGGGAATAGCTGTTCGCAGCTAAGATAGGGAAGAAGGGGCGACTCCCAGTCCGCTGTGGAATTTGAGTCGCCCCTTGATCATTTGCTATGGCGTATCGCTGGTCTTAAGCCAGCAATGAATAGATAGCGACGAGGATCAAAGTAATCGCAATAGCACTGAAGTTGAAGATGCGCTCGGTTTTAAATAACTCGGGCTCCAGATCGATAGCTTTGTGGTCGTCGGCTTTTTTCTCCGTCAGGAGTAGGTAGATGACTACTACGGACATGACGAGGATAGAGACAGGTACCCAAGTTGGAACGCCAGGCACCTGGTCGAGAATAATGCGTATCCCCGTAACTAGACCAATGGCGATCACAGCGACAGATAAGCCAAGGCGCAGGATATTATCCTTGAGCAAGTTGCCACCCGCCAATTTACTCATTGTGGACTGTGCTTTTGCTGTACCATCGTCCAGTATAGCATCATCAGATTTTGCTGGAGCTGCCGCACCACCGTATAAACTGATGCCAATCAATAGCAAGACTTCAATTAAGAAGACAAACGCCATCCGATCGAGGAAGGGAAGGTCTGGTGTAACCACTTTGAAAAGCGCACTTAGTGGTATACTGGCTGCAATAGCAACCAGTGCTGCTTTGGCTGTGGTACGTCTCCAAAACATGCCGAAAATAAATACCGCGAAAACTCCTGGACTAACGAAGCCGGTATATTCCTGGATGTATTGGAAAGCCTGATCAATGCCTCCGAGCAAGGGGGCGAAAATAGCGCCAATGACCAAGGCTCCTGCCGCAGCAAATTGCCCCGTACGCACGAGATTACGTTCGCTTGCCTGGGCGTTAATGTGCTTGTGGTAGATATCTAGCGTGAAGATGGTCGACGCAGAGTTGACCATCGAGCTGATGGAAGAGCCAATGGCTGCGACCAGTGCCGCAAAGGTAAGTCCACGCAGACCCGGACCTACATAATTACTCAGTACCCAGGGGAAAGCTTCATCGGCCGTTTCCCAACTGCTGATATCAGCGTTTTGCTTAGTGGCCAGGTAGTAGGCTGCAATACCAGGTAGTACTGCGAAGAAAGGAATGAAGAGCTTCATAAAGCCAGCAAAGGCTACCCCTTTCTGGGCTTCTTTCAGATTCTTGGCGGCCAGCGCCCGCTGGATGATGTACTGATTATTACCCCAGTAGTAGGTATTGACAATCCACATTCCACCAAAGAGCAAAGCGAAACCAGGGAGATCGAGATAAGGTGTTTTCGTTTCTCCGCTGAAGCGATCAACATAGCTATCACTCGGCTCGAAGAGCATTTCGAAGTGACCGGGGACTTCTTGGAAGAGTTCCGTAATACCGGCTAGAACACTGCCGTCGCCAATAGCTCCTAAAATACCAATGGCGGCTACAGTACCTCCAATGAGTAGTACGACTACCTGGACAATGTCTGTCCAGACGACTGCCTTCAGACCACCAAAAATGGAAAAGGAGGCAGAGTAGATGACTAGCCCCAGAATGCCCATCCACATGGGAACGTTAGGGCTAGTCGTTAGAATTCCCTGTTCAATCAAATCACCAACATTCGTACCCGGTTGGAGAGCCTGGCTTAGTTCTGCGGCACTCAGTCTAGCGTTCTCGGGCAGACCACTGCTGACTAAGTAATCGGTTAGTGCAGCACTATCACCAATGGCATATTTGAAGCCCATTAAGGTTTCAATCGCCAGCCCCCCCAGATACATCACCGAAGCAATATTGACGAATACGAATAAACCGATCCAGAAGACAGACATGATAGAGCGTACTCTACCGTCGAAGCGTTCTTCGAGGAACTGGGGCATGGTGAAAATGCCCTTCTTCAAGAAAACGGGGAGCAGAAATTTGGCGACGATGATCAGCGTAATGGCCGCCATCAGTTCATAAGTAGCGATAGCAATACCCAGCTGAAAACCGGAGCCATTCATACCAATGATCTGCTCGGCGGAAATATTAGAGGCAATTAAAGAGCCCCCAACGGCCCACCAGGGCAGCGACCTACTGGCCAAAAAGTAATCACTGGAAGTAGCGTTCTTATCGCGATTGGCAATCCAGATACCAAAGAGAATCACCCCTACCACGTACACGGCAAAGATGATTTGATCGAGTGAGCTTAGATTCATAATGTGGACGAAAAACTGGCTGGTTGACGATTTCGTCAACCAGCCAGTTTTCATTTTTTAATTGAAAACTTCGGACAATATAGGCTTTCAATCAAAAACACACTAAGTCCGTAGCGCCCTTAGCGGCCTCTCCCGTGGATTTTCATTTCGATAAAATCACCGGGAGAGTCACCATCTTCGAAGTTTCGACGGATGAAATTAGAATTAACGCCATGAATGCGAAAAGCAATTAAGTCATCAAAACTCAGGTCACGGAAATTAAATTCTTCGAAGGAGCGTACGAAGGCTGGGGTCAGGCCATGAATACTAGCACCCATGAGGTCGTCATAACCCAGGTCATCATATCCCAGGGCCTTAAATTCACCGGCTAGTTCTGGGTCGAAGTTGTGAATAGCTGCAGCAGTCAGCTCATCGGGTTGTAGATCGTAACCTGCCTCACGCATACGACGTACAAATCGGGCATCTACACCATGGATGGACATACCGACGAGATCTTCAAAACTCAAATCCTCAAAGCCAATGGCGGCCATTTCCTGAATAAAACCAGCATCTACATTATGAATACTAGCTTGAATGACCTGCTCTAAGCTGAGATCTTCCAAGCCAGCATTGGCTAACTCCCGGACGTAGCTTACATCTACATTATGGATAGCCGCTGCAACGATTTCATCGTGGCTGGGGTCAAAACCGACATTACGTAGTTCTTCCATGAGCTGGGGAGATACATCATGGATGGCCATGTTGACCACTTCACGGAAGTCCAAATCGCTGTAACCCATCTCTTTCAATTCCTGGACGAAGTTGGCGTCTACGTTATGGATACTGGCTTCAATGACGTTTTGGAGGCTCAGGTTGTCAAAACCTGCATTGGCCAGTTGTCGGGCGTAATCCAGATTGACATTGTGGATTTTAGCTTCCACCAATTTGCGCGGGCTGGGGTCATAGCCCGCCGAGCGCAACTCAGCGGCGTAATTGGCATCTACATTATGGATTGCCATTTCCAGGATTTCGCGAAAACGCAAATTTTCATAACCTGCTTCCCGCATTTCTCTTGCCAGACTGCCATCCAAGTTATGGATGCTAGCCTCGATGACATTTTGCATGCTCAAGTTCTCAAAGCCAGCGGTGGCTAGTTCTTCGATGTATTCGGGGGTAACATTGAAGATGTGTAGCTCGATCATTTTTTGCAAACTGGGCTTAGAGAAGCCGTTGGCAGCGGCCATGTCCAGAGTGGCCTTAAAGTTGTCTTCATTAAAGTTGAAAACCATTAATTCCAGCAGTTTTTGGTGGCCTGGGCTGTAGCCTTCTCGTTGTAGGAAGGCGACGAAGCTGGGTTGGAAATCAGCGTAGAAGAAGTGGAGGTATTCCATCCAGTCGTAATCACCAAAGCCTTCGCTGGTTAGGTAGCCCACCATTTGGTTGGAGGGCTCAAATTCGAAGGTGCCGACTCCAGTATTGCCCGTAAACATACCATTGAAAGTCATCGTGCCGGAGTAGCGTTTAAGCTCGAAACTACCCATTTCACCGCGTGGTAAACTGCCCAATTCGCTGACGGCTAGACATTGGCCTGAACTACTGTGGTGATTGCCTCTTTCGTTCCAGTTGACGATAAACTGAAAGCAAATTTCATTACCATCAATTTCTGCCGTCCAGGAGCGTTGATTGCCCTGGCCAGACGGAATGTCTATGTGAAACTCCGGCTCAGCTAAAGGAGCGAAACCTGCTACTCCCTCCGAACTCGGGTTGGATTCAGGACTTGGCGTTGCGTTAGGCTGTCCAGCAACAGAGGGTTGCTCTGCAGGCTGAAATGATGGATTGGGGGCGGGGTTGGGAATTGGATTAGGACTTGGGCTAATCTGGGGGGCTACCGTTGGGGTATTCGGCAGGGCTGAATCTGTAACTTGTGGATCAGGCGCGGGTGTCTGGGCAATGGCATTAAACTGTAGCACGGAAAAGAGTAGCACTGGGATCAGCACTAGGTATTTCCAGCCCGAACGAGCGGTGGATTGCTTAGCATTCATCATTTGGATTCTTTTTTTGAGGAAGGTTTGGTTGTAATTACTGGTCAGTCCCTGGGGTAAATTGGGTACGGAAACTTTGACCAGGTTCATTTGGTAATTGACCCGGTCGGTGCCTTTAGCCAGCATCTCCGAATCGGTTAAAAATTCCAAATTGTGTTCCACGGCCCAGCGGTAAAGCCAGGCGAAAGGATTGCACCATTGCACTACGACGAGCAGCTCGGCCAGGATAATATCCAGGCTGTGGCGCTGCTTGATGTGAATACGCTCGTGCTCCACGATTTGGTGAAAAGTATCAGGGTCGTAATCGGTGGGGTTTAAAAAAATGCGGTTCCAGAACGAGTAAGGGGCAATTTTATAAGGCAATTCAATAATGCGAAATCCGTCGATTTCGTAACCAGGCTGGCGCAGCATCCGGAATAGCAGCAAGCCCAGCTGAAATAAAAAATGCAAACCAAAAACAAATAGTCCAGCCAGGTACACCCAGCCCAATAAGCGGGGCCAGTCAGTAGCCTGTTGAACGGTTTCAAATACAGGGGTTATTGAGTTAGTCGGTTGCTTAGGGGAAGTAGGTGGAATCGCAGCAGTGCTGCTGTCCGCCACTGATTCGGTGGGCGCTGTGGTCGGCAGACCGGCAGCAATCAGGACAGAGTCAATAATCTGTTGCGTACGCTGAGCGTTTAGCGAAGCGGAGGATGCCGGTTCAGGATCGATAGCTGCTTCTTCGATAGGCTGTTCGCTAAGCACAAGCTGAGGCTGTTCGCGTAAGGACCAAGCTGCTGGAATAGTTAGTAGCGGCAATAGAAAAGCAGCAGCAATGCAGCTCAACAATATCCAGCGGTTGAGTTGGAAATGGGTCTCCGAACGCAGGAAAAACCAATAGTACAGGAAGCAGGCAGCCAGGAGGATGCCGGCATGCAGTAGATAATTCATTATTTACCCTCTTTGATCATGCGTAAAATCTCTTCCAGCTCTTCAGCCTTCAGTTTTTTCTCTTTGGCGAAGTAACTCACCAGCTTGAGCGGCGAATTGTCGAAGAAGCTCTTCATCACCTCATTAATGGCGGCATCCTGGTGTTCAGCCTGATACTCTTCTTGAGAAATCAAGGGGTAAAAGCGCCAGGCGTTTCCTAGTTTTTCTTTGTCCAGAAAACCCTTTTCAACCAGAATTTTGACCATGGTTGATACCGTGTTGTAATGTGGCTTATCGGGCAATAGCTCCATGATGTCACGGACGAAAGCTTTCTCCAGCTTCCAAACTGCTGCCATTAACTGGGCTTCTCTTTTGGCTAATTTTTGCATTGGATTAGTTGTTTTGGTTGGCAGTTAAAATAGCCAGTTGGTCGATTCCATTTTGATTGTCTGGGTTGAGCGAGATAGAGTGTTTATAATTTTCAATGGCTAGGTCTATTTGTCCTTGATTGGCAAAGCCTTCAGCCAGACTGTCATAGACATTCCATGAGTTAGTATGTTCTGCTACATTAAATTGGAATAAAGTAACAGCCTCCTCTAATTGACCAGCGCTCATTAAGGCATAGCCTATTCGGTTGAGGCGGTCTTCCAGGTTTAGGTCAGGGAAATCATTTTTGCAGGCTTCGTAAGCTAATTGACCTTCTTCAAAGGAACCCTTGAGAAAAGTCGTTGCCACTTCATTCGCAGCATTCGCTTCAGGATCAAGAAGTGCTGGATCGACTAAGGCTGCAACTTGGTCAACCAGGTCATTATGAACAGGATAATATTTGTACCCATTGGTCATAAGAATTATCGTTATATCCCGATCGGGAAACTTGCGATAAGCAGCCACCCCACCGCCGGTAAAGCCGATGGACCTTTGGTTGGCTACTTCATAGACGCCCCAACCACGTAAAAACTTCCTGGGCTCGTCTGCGAATTCAAAGTCGCTCCACATTAAAGATTTACTTGATTCCTCTAGCAACTCACCAGCATCAAAACGTTGACTCCAGCCAATAAAGGCGGGTAGGCTTACATTCAAACCGTTTCCACTGTGTGCCCAACTAGCATTATTAACACTCAAGAATTCAAGCTTTCGCTCAGCATTATAGATGTAACGGTGGGCGCGATTGGGTAAAACGGCTAAAGAATTTGAGGAAAAAGCAACACCTGCCTCCTGAGATTCGAATTGATTATCTAGGATGAAAGAATCAAAACCTGCACCACTTAACTGCTCAATAATACACTTCAGCAGCCAGTAATTGGTCTGGTTGTAGCGGAAGCGTTCCCCCGCTGGGAACTGGATGTCTTCGGCCTGTAGGAGAGGCAGTAACTCTTCTTCACCAAGCCCCTCAGGCAGGTAGATCAAGTCAGGAAGTCCAGAGGCATGACTTAGTAAATGCTCGATCCGGATGGATTGCCAACTAGTCGTTAAATCCGGAAAAAACTGTTGCAACTCATCAGTAAGTGCGAGCTTTCCTTCCTGGATTAACTGGAATACGGCCGTAGAGACTAAGAGTTTGGTGCAGGAAAAAACTCGGAAGATAGTACTAGCTTGTACGGGTACATCGTGGGAAACATCCGCTTTGCCATAATAGCCCTCGTGAACCAGTTTTCCTGCTTGAATTACGGCTAAAGCGAGCCCCGGAATTTCATGTGCAGCCATTTGCGTCTCTAGAAAAGCATCTACCGTTGCAATTGTGGCAGTATCGCCAGAACTGTTTTTTTGGTTAGCAGCAGTGCAGGACAAAAGCAAGAGCGCGATGGATACCAGTATGAACTTTATGGTGGGCATTTAGAGCTAGCTTTAGTTTTTCATTAGCTTAACTACTAATGGATTAGTACAAACATAATACTAATGAATTAGTAGTGCAACTAATAGACTAGTATTTTAACATTTTTTCTCCTTCGCCCACTTATCTCCTTCTCCGTACTTTAGCTGATCAGATATACTGGATTAGCCTATTTTCCCAGAGCTGCTGCTCTACAACTTCTCTAAATATGTTACGATCGCTTATCTTATTTTCTCTCCTCCTACTCTTTGCCTGTAGCAAGGATGCCACGGTAGATCAGGAGGAAGATCAAGCAATTGAGCTAGCGTTCTCTGCCGATCCGCAGCCTATTCCCGAGCAGGAGGTCCCTACACTGGCCGTTGGCTCCCCTGCTCCAGATTTTAATTTGCCCGATGCCAATGGGCAAATGCGCAGCCTGGCAGATTATACCGCTGCTAAAACGCTGGTATTGATTTTTACCGCCAACCATTGCCCTACGGCGCAGGCTTATGAAGATCGCATGATTGCCCTGGCTAATGATTACGATATAGCAGATATGCAATTAGTAGCCATTAGTTGCAATAGCCCCTTGGGCCTATTGCTGGAGGAACAAGGTTACACCGATCTCAATGATGATTTTGCGGCACTAGCGCCCAGAGCAGCACATAAAGGCTATAACTTCCCCTACCTTTATGATGGTGATACCCATGCGGCCTCCCTGCTGTACGGACCAGTGGCCACTCCTCATGCCTTTTTGCTTGATGAGGACCGTCAGCTAGTTTACACGGGGCGCCTGGATAGTATTGAGCGTCCCGGGCAGGCGAATGCGGAGGATCTACGGGCTGCTATTGATGCAGTACTGGCGGGACAATCACCACCGGAGGCGACCACCAAAACCTTTGGCTGCTCCACTAAGTGGGCATGGAAGACCGAATACAAGGGGCAGGTACAGGAGCAATGGGAAGCTCGTGCAGTCGAGCTTGGTCGGCTGGATGAAACGGCAGTGCGTCAATTAATTGCTAACGAATCGGGATCCAAGTTGCGTTTGATCAACTTATGGGCTACCTGGTGCGGCCCTTGCGTTTTGGAATACCCTGATTTGTTGGAGCTACAGCGAATCTACGGGAATCGCGACTTTGAGTTCATATCTCTTTCTGCCGATAAACCAGATCAGTATGACAAAGTGCTCCGCTTTCTACAGGAGAAAAACAGCGGGATTGCCAATTACCTCTTTGATCAAGACAACAATTATGCCCTTATCGAGGCCGTCGACCCCGACTGGAATGGCGCGTTACCCTATACGATTTTGGTCGATCCGGAGGGCGAAATCCTATATCGACACCAAGGAACCGTGGATTTGCTCGAATTACGCCGTACAATCGTCGAACATCCGCTGCTGGGTAGATACTTTTAAGCTATAATTGTGTTTGTACTTCCGCAGGTCTAACGCTAGAATCAAGATCTTCCCGAGCAAGTCGGGACTTCGAGAATCGAGAATCTAGACAAAAGTCTCGGCTCTCGACTCTCGTAATTTCAGACGAAGTCTGGGTGGTCTTGACTCTCGGTTACACCTGCGGAAGTACAGATAAGACTAATTCATGACCTACGAGAATTTTACCACTAAAGCCCAGGAGGCTATTGTCGAAGCGCAGCGCATTGCTGCTAGCCTAACCCAGCAGCAGGTGGATACACCACATTTGCTGGCGGGCATCATTAAGACTGAAGAAAGTGTAGCCGATTTTATCTTTAAAAAGGTAGGTCTGTCTTTGGCTGCCGTAAAGCGAGAGCTAAAGGAAGTCATCAACGATTATCCCAAAGTAGAGGGTGCCAAAAAGCAGTTTTTGAGCAATGATGCGAATCGTGCGTTGACTCGGGCCAAAAAGATGATGCCGGACTTTAATGATGAATACATCAGTATTGAGCTGATGCTACTGGGCATTATTCAAGGAGCTAGTGATCGCGGTGCTCGTATTCTGAAAGATCTGGGAGCCACCAACGACGGCATCCGTTCGGCGATTAAGGAACTGCGTGGTGGCCGTGCTGTCTCGGAGGCTAACGCCGAGGACACCTATAATATCTTGGGTAAGTACACCATCAACCTCAACGATCGGGCCGAAAGTGGCGAGTTGGATCCTATTGTAGGTCGCGATGAAGAAATACGTCGCCTGCTTCAGATCCTGAGCCGACGCCGCAAAAATAATCCGCTGGTTATTGGCGAGGCAGGGGTAGGTAAAACCGCCATTGTCGAAGGTATTGCTTGGCGTATTGTCAAAGGAGATGTGCCTGAAAGCCTGGCAGATAAAAAAATCTTTGTACTCGACATCGCCGGCCTGCTGGCCGGAGCCAAGTATAAAGGTGATTTTGAAGAGCGTTTGAAAGGTGTCATCTCCGAAGTGACCAATAGCGACGGACAGTACATTCTCTTCATCGATGAGATTCACAACCTGATTGGTGCTGGTGGAGGGAATGGTGCCATGGATGCTGCCAACATCCTCAAACCAGCCTTGGCGAGGGGAGAGCTCCGTACAATCGGTGCAACAACGATAGACGAGTACCAGAAGTACTTTGAAAAAGACAAGGCGCTGGTGCGTCGCTTCCAGACGGTTTTGGTAGAAGAACCAAGTGTGGAGGATACCATTTCCATCCTGCGGGGCTTACAGGAACGCTATGAAGTCTACCACAAAATTGAAATCCTGGACGAAGCCCTGGTCGCTGCTGCGGAGCTGAGTAATCGCTACATCAGTGATCGCTCGTTGCCCGATAAGGCCATTGACTTGATGGATGAATCGGCGGCTCGTCTGCGTTTGGAGTTGGACTCTGTCCCCGAAGAGGTGGATGAAGCTGACCGTCGTCTGCGGCAACTCACCATTGAGCGGGAGGCGATCAAGCGCGAAAAAAGCGCGCCCAAGCTTAAGGCCATTAACGCCCAGATTGCCGAGGCCCAGGAAAAAGTAGATGGCCTGCGAGCTCGCTGGGAGAATGAACGAGAAATCGTGGACCGGGCACAGTCCATCAAAAAAGAGATGGAAGAACTGGAGTTGGAAGCTGCCAAAGCAGAACGCAGTAGCGACTTTGAAACGGTGGCTAAAATCCGCTATGGCCAGCTCCAGGATCTGGAAAAGAAACTGAAAAAAGCCGAGAAAGAACTTGACAAGCTACCCGACGAAAAGCGCTTTACTAACGAAGAGGTCACCGCTAATGATATTGCGGAAGTAGTAGCCCGCTGGACGGGTATACCCGTGCAAAAGATGCTGCAAAGTGATCGGGAAAAACTGCTGCTGTTAGAGCAACAATTGCACAAGCGCTTAATCGGGCAAGATGAAGCCGTGCGGGCGGTGAGTGATGCCGTGCGCCGTAGTCGCGCTGGACTGCAAGACGCCAATCGCCCGATAGGTTCCTTTATTTTCTTAGGTCCTACGGGAGTAGGTAAAACGGAATTGGCTAAAGCACTGGCCGAAGTCTTATTTAATGACGAGCGGGCCATCACCCGCATCGATATGAGTGAGTATCAGGAGAAGCACTCCGTAAGTCGCCTGGTGGGAGCTCCTCCGGGATACGTTGGCTACGACGAGGGCGGGCAGCTGACGGAAGCGGTTCGTCGCCGACCTTACAGCATCGTCTTGCTGGACGAAATCGAAAAAGCTCACCCGGATACTTTCAACATCTTACTACAGGTGCTGGACGATGGCCGCTTGACCGATAACCGGGGCCGCATCGCCAACTTCAAAAACACCATTATTATCATGACCTCCAATATGGGGGCTGAAACTATTCTGGAAAACTTTGAGGATCTGGCCAGCGTAGGCGCTGAGCATCGAGAAGAAATCCTGAATACGACTAAGGAAGAAGTCTTTGATCACCTTAAAGAAAACCTTCGCCCAGAATTTTTGAATCGCATTGATGAGCGGATCATGTTCTTGCCGCTGACTCGTGATGAGATCAAGCAAATCGCTCGCTTACTACTGCGCAAGACCGAAAAGATGCTCAATAAGCAGGGCATGGTCTTGAAAATCAGCGATCGAGCGATGGATTGGTTGGCTGACCTGGGTTACGATCCACAGTTTGGTGCGCGCCCCATGAAGCGGGTACTACAACAAAAGCTAGCCGATCAATTGAGTAAAGACTTGATTTCTGGCAACTTTGTGGCGGGGGATACAATCTATACCGATTTGGGCAAAGACCAACTGGTATTCAGCAAAGAGCCTTTTCCCCCTGAGGCAGAAGCCGCTCCTGCTGCCGATCAGGTAGAGGGGGAGGAAGAAGTCGTAGCACCGGCACCCAAAGCAAAGGCAGCACCGCGCAAGAAGAGCCGAAAGCGTGGGCGCCGCGGCGGTGATAAGGAGGAATCTGATCGTGCTAAAACAGCGGAAGAATTGGAAAAAGCAGCTAAGGACCTCCAAGATACCGTAGACGAGTTGACCAAAGACAGTGAGTAAAGCCTGTATTTTGATCGTACTTTTGCAGGAATGCTACTATACAACATTACGACCAAGATTGACCACCAATCCCATGTGGAGTGGCTCAACTGGATGAAACATGCTTACTTGCCGCACATTATGGAGTGTGGTGCGCTTGAAAATTTCAAGCTGGCCCGTTTAAAGGGAGTCGACGAAACGGATGGGATTACCTACGCACTACAACTGAGCCTGGCCAATATGGCGACCTTTCAGGTCTACCAGCAAAAGTTTGCCCTGGCCCACCAGACGATGCACGATACTCGCTATAAAGATCACTTTGTGAGTTTCCGCTCGGTGCTGGAGGTAGTGGCGGAGGGGTAGCTGGAAAGCCCCTATCTTTAGCCAATGCGTATGGATAAAACAGCCTTTCAGATTCAGACTTTTGTTGATGCAGAGGATCATACAACCTACTGGCGAACACGAACTGTTACTGAGCGTTTGAGGGCAGCGACCATGCTGACTATGCAAGCCTACAACCTAAGTTGGGAGGAATTTGCTAAAATGGATCGCAACGTTTTTTCAATAAGACACCGAATGGAGAATAATGTCTTTAATAATGACTTTCAGGAGTTTGTTAAGTGTTTAAATGAAGAAGAGGTCAAATATCTCCTTGTTGGCGGTTACTCCGTCATTTTGCATGGCTATAGTCGTTCTACAGGAGATATGGATATCTGGGTGGAAGCGTCGGAAAAAAACTATCAACTACTCACTAAGGCATTTACCAGATTTGGAATGCCAGTCTTTGATATGGTGCTGTCCAAGTTTTTGGATACAAAACACTATGACGTATTCTCTTTCGGTAGAGAACCGATGAGAATAGAAATACTGACCGCAGTAAAAGGACTAGATTTTTCAACGGCTTTTGACCGGAGTAGTTGGTTCGAATTTAACGACTTTCAAGTCAGGAGCTTGAGTCTTACAGATTTAAAGAAGGCTAAAGAAGCGGCTGGTCGCTTAAGGGATAAGGTAGATCTGGAGCAGTTAGAGTTAATTAAGGAAGAAGAGTGATTTACCGTTGCCCAAAAGAAAGGTCCAATCCCAATTGATTGATACCACCACCAATGTGGTAGGTGGTACGGCCATAGGCGATTTGGAAGCGTTTGACCCTTAGCGCAAATCCTAGCGAATAGCCGGCTAGACTGCGGTAGTCATTCAGGCGCAATTCCCGCCGGAGACCGTGGTTATAACCAAAGCGCAGACGTAGATTGCGCCCTTTACCGACCATGAGTTCGCCGTTGAAGACGAAGTGACGGAAGAAATTGTCTAGCCAGATGGCGCCAGCGCTGCGCTCGGTGACTTGTTGGTCAAAACCGATGAAGATAGATTCATCTTCCTGGTTGGGGTCATCGTAGAGGATGTCCCAGCGGTTCAGCATCCGGTAAATGATGCTAAAGCGGAAGGGCAGGTATTTGAGTTCGCGGTTGATCCCAATTTGTAAATCGAAGGGTAAAGGCTCGCGGAGGTCATTGTAGGTGCTAACCTGGCGCCCAAGGTTGCGGGCTACGATGCTTAGGCCAAAGCGGCCGGTGGTATCTTGATAGTGGATGCCAATATCGGAGGCTAGCGCAAAGCTGTTGAAGTCAGCGAGCTGAGAGTTGATAAATTTTAAATTGACCCCAAGGCGCCAGCGTTCGCTCAATTGTCGCCCGACCCCCACCGTAAATGCATAATCATTGGCACTGAAATTACCAATGTCCTGACCGGTGACATCGCGTCGGGTAAAGTCACCATAGTTGACGTATTGCAGCCCGGCCTGGAAGGTCATCCTCAGGTCTTCCCGATGCAGTGCGTAGGCCAGATAGCTGTTGCTGATACCAGCGGGGTGAAAGGCATGACTGATGGCGAGCTTTCGGTCCATCAGCGGGTTGAGCAGAGAAGGATTGCGCGCGGCGAGGCTGAGGTCATCGTCGGCCAGGGCAATGTGGTGCCCTCCCATGGCAGCGATGGTAGCCGAATTAGGGAGGTTGAGAAATTCGTAGGCCGAAATACCACCTACCTGAGCGCTCAAGGCATAAGCGGGTAAAGTAAAAAGGAGTACGAATTTTAGTTTTTGAACTAAAGCAGGTAGTAGAGTAGCATTTTGGGGCATAAGCATTAGTCCTTTTGGGGAACTGGGCCGGGGTCACCAATTTTCCATACACTGGAACAATGACCACGGTTGCAATCCATCAGGCGCTCAAGTTCGCCATTTTCGGCGTAGAGCCATAACTCACCGTGCTCATTGTCGCCTTCAAGATAGGTTCCGATGGCTTTTCGTTGCCCATTGGGGTGCCATTCTTTAAAAGGGCCTTCTTCCTGGTTGTCGACGAAGGTGACGCTTTCAGCTATTTGTCCGTTAGCATGATAGGCTTTCCATTGACCGTTCATGGCGCCGTTGATGTACTGCCCGACCTGCCGCAAATAGCCTTCTTCTTCGTTGAAAAGCCGGAAGGGGCCTTCAAACTGTCCGTTTACGTAGGTTTCTACGGTCAGGGTGTCGCCACGATCGTTGAAGCGCAGCAAGCGACCGTCGAGTTGGCCGTCTATGTAATTAGCAATTTCTACGACTTGGCCGGCAGGGTTGAATAATTCCGAAAGTCCTTGTTGGAGCCCAGTTTTTGGGTCGGTCTGGAAACGGTGACAGAAGCCAATTTCGTCACAGGATTCAACAGTTTCTAGCTGAGGCTGGCAAGCCGATAAGAGTAGAAGCAGAAGGGGGAAATAGCATATTCGTTGCATAATGAATAGGTAACGAACAGAGTGTCTTTGGGATTTTGTGGGGGGGTGTTTTTAGACTCAAGATCGTCCGGCTTTCAGCGGACTTCTAGAATCAAGAATCAAGACTTGCTTCAAGGACAAGATCCATTGGCCCTCCTTTTATTACCCCAATTTCAGTCGCCGTAGGCGCTGAATGTGGTGTTTGGGTCTTGCAGTTCCGCTTGCGGTACGGTCTTGACTCTAGCAGTCGCGGCGCTAGCCGCTGACGATCTTGACTCTAGCAGGCCAGCGCAGCGCAGCCGATCTTGACTCTTGACTATATATTTGACCTATGCTACGAATGATTGCACTATTAATACTTTGCTTGACGGTTTACACCTGCGGAAGTACAAATCAAGATGAAACACCTACGGGAGAAACCCGTGCGGCTATTGAGGCGCGCTTGATTTTGGAGCTAGCCCCGGAAGATAGTCGGGAGGGGCGCGAGCGTAATCAGTTGATCAATTATGCGATTGATCAGGTCTGGGATGTAACGCCTAGTTCGGTCGGTTACTTTTATCAATTGACCAAAGCTGGGAGTGGTGCCGATTTGGAGTATGGAGATTATGTCGAAGCGCACTATCGTGGCAGCCTACTAGACGGCACCCTCTTTGCTGATTCGCGCCAACAAGGACGGCCGATGAATTTTTATGTGGGACAGATGATTCCGGCCTGGAATGATGTATTGCAACAAGTTCCTCCTGGAGCGAGTCTGCGGCTATTGGTGCCCAGTGGGCTGGCCTATGGAGCGGATGGTTTGGTAAGTTCTGGAGGGGACACTTTGATTCCACCGTATACGCCCTTGGTCTTTGAGATCGAGCAGCTGGAGGTTATTCAACGATATATAGATCGCTAAGGCGTAAGCTGGAATTCGGACCAGAAACTCAGCTTGCGACTGGATTAATTTCGGGCAGGTAGTACCTTTAGTGGTCTACCCCAATTGGCATGTATTTCGAAATCAATTATTACAGCGGTCTATTATTGCCCATCGTACTACAGGGGATGATTTATGGCTGCCTGATGGTTGGACGTGGATGGAAAGAGCAACATCTGGCGGATCGATTGCTGGGGTTTTTTCTGATTCTTTCAGCGCTGCGAGTGACGCAATGGATGTTGGGTTTTGGGACCTGGTACAACAATAAGGACGCCCAGACCCAATTTATGTATTACTTCCCCTGGGATTGGACCTGGTTTTTGGGGCCATTGCTCTACTTCTATTTTCGGGCCTTGACCAACTCTGATTTTCGTATTCGTGGGAAGCATTGGTGGCATTTCGCCATTGGTAGCCTGTTGATCCTGGGTAATCTGATAGCGGCCGTAGGAGACCTAGTCATTAGCCAATGGTGGTTGGGGCAGGAATTGCCTTATGACCGGGGTAGTTACGGACTAATTCGTGATCAGGGTCTGGGCATAGTAGGGGATGTGCTTAGTGTACTGGCTGAGCCAGTATCTTTAGTTTACTGGGGATATACGTATTTCCTTTACCGGCGCTATCAACGCTATGTAAATGACAATTTTTCGGAGACTTCTGATATCTCTTTCAAATGGCTGGGCCGATTTTTGCCTTTAATGTTGGTGGCTTTCACCTTATGGTTAATACGGAATTTACTGCTGGATTTGGGCTGGTTATCACAGGATGCCTACGTTACTAGCTGGTATTTTTATCTGGCTTGGGGAGTGGTCATTTATTATCTGTCGATTCAGGGGCATAGTGCACATACGCATTTGCGACAAATTATCAACTTTCGTCCGGCTGAGTTGTCGACCCCCAATCTTGCAGAGCAATCGAGCAGCTCTACTGAAGAGCTGGCAGAAATGCAGGAAACCGCGGTGCGCGTTGAGCAATTTTTGGAGGAGAACCCATTGTATCTGGAACCAGATCTGAACCTCAAGCGGCTGGCTACTGCCCTACGTTTGCCGGCTAGTCAGATTTCGCAGGCAGTGAATAGCGTCAAGGGTAAGAATTTCAACGAATTCATCAATGCTTATCGGGTGAGACGAGTGCAAGAGCTTTTGGCCAGCGATAAGGCGGAGGAGCTGTCACTCCTGGGGATTGCTTTTGAGAGTGGGTTCAACAGTAAGGCGACCTTTAACCGGGTTTTTAAGCAGTATACGGGCAAAACACCTAGTCAGTATCTGAAGGTGACGACTTCTGGTAAATCTGCTGAAAAGGGAGTTTTGTCTTGATTGCTGTAGAGAGCCTCTGGTTTAACCGTATGTTTTTCGGAGCACTACACGATGTTCTTCCCAACGATCGCGTTTTTGGAGTTCGATGAGATGAAATCCTCTGCGTAGGGCCCAGATTTGCATTGTAGAATTATTATTCCGGGTCTTGCAGGTCACGTGCGGATAATTTTGGGCTTGGGCCCATCGGTCCTGCTCGTCTGCCAGGAGGTTGGCAATGCCTTGTCGTCGAAAATCGGGATGTACTCCTCCTAACCAGCTGTACCAGAAACCGTCGCGTTCATAGCCGACTTTAAAGCCAACAATTGAAGTGTTGTTTTCTGCGACTAGGATGAGATGCGGTACCCCTGCAAAGCGGGCACGGTAGGCAGTGGGATCAGGAGCTTGGTCGAAAATTAGCTGGCTAAAGTCAACGGCTTTCTGGATGCTAGCTTGGCGGACTTTAAATTTCATGGGTGGTTTTTGTATTTGCTTAGTGCTTGGAGGTAGGACTTCCGCAGGTGGTACGCTTGTGAGAGGGTTAATGGTGGAGAGTTGAAATGAAGGAACCAGTGTACCAGTTCAACCAGTGTACTGGTTCAAATGAGGGTTAGCCACCAATAGCCTACCGTACCCTAGCGGGTCTGCATTAGCCCATCATTGAAAACCAAATGCAGGACAATAAACAACAAAAATATAAAAATTTTAAAACAAATTATTTTAATACGTTTAGCCGATTTGCTAAGGCAGCAAATTCCGCAACACTGACCTGCTCCGGGCGTCGTTGAAAAAATTCTCCCTTGATCTCCTCAGCAGGAAAAACAGATTTGAGACTATTGCGCAACATCTTGCGTCGCTGCCCAAAGGCAGCTTTGACAATCTGGCGAAAAGCTTTGAATTGCTCGTCAGGAACTAGCGGTTCTGCCTTACGTACTAATCGAATTACTGCCGACTGTACTTTGGGCGGTGGATTAAAATTGCCCGGCCCTACCTTAAAGCACATCTCTACATCGTAATAAGCCTGTACGATCACCCCAACGGTCCCGTAGGTTTTAGAACCAGGACCAGCAGCGGCACGATCAGCCACTTCCTTTTGGAACATACCTACCATTTCAGGTACTTGCTTACGCCATTCGACGGTCCGGATCAAAATCTGAGAACTGATGTTATAGGGGTAGTTGCCAATCAAACCAAAGGAGCCTTCAAAATGCTGCTGTGGCCAGATTTTCATAAAGTCCTCAGCAATGATGTCTTCCGTTAGCTGCGGGTAGTTGGCTTCCAAATAACTGACCATGTCCCGATCAGCTTCAACGACTTTCAGCTGAAAATCTCCAGTGCGTTCTAATAAGTATTTGGTGAGCATGCCACGACCAGGACCTACCTCCAAAACGTGATCATATTGATCGGTTAAGACCAGCGATTGGGCAATCTGCTGAGCAAAATGCTCATTGGTGAGAAAGTGCTGTCCGTAGGATTTTTTGGCACGCATGATAATTGGTGGCAGGTAAGGGCTACAAGGTACTAGCTATCTGCAAATACTTTGCGGTAATTCTACTGGCCTAAATACTAAAAAGTACGTACCTTTGCGCGGCCTTAGAAGACCCTGTCGAGCTGAGGTGGGTAAAGACCGTACCCGAAACGGTTAATTCTTCACTAAAACCAAGCATTTAATTATGCTACCAGAAGAAGAAAAAAATCCAGCGGAAGAGGCTCCCCAAGCGGAAGCTACCACGCCGGAAACCAATACGGAGGCAGAGGCCTCCACTCCCGAACCTCAAACTGTAACTGAAGTAGCCGAAGAGGCTGTGGCGAAAGCCACTCCCGATGAAGCTGCTCCCGAAGTAGCTACCGCTGAAGAGGTCTTGGAAGAAGCTACTCCCGAGGCCACTGAAGCTACTGAGGAATTAGTCGCAGAAGGTGAAGCCGCTGCCGTAGAAGCCGCTGCGGATACTACGGTAGAGGAAAAGGCTACAGAAGCCGAAGAAGTTGCCACAGAAACTGTTGAAGCAGTCGAAGAGGTAGTTGCTGAAGCCGAAACTGCTGTTGAAGAAGCTGCCACTGAGGCAGTCGCAGAAGCAGTTGCAGAGCCCGTTGTGGAAGAAGCAGAACCCGAAGCTCCTAAAGCAGTCGTCATCAATAAGGCCGAAATCGAAAAGGTCGAAGGTGATAGCGAGAAGGAGGAAGACGTACAGATCGAAGAAGACGACATGAGTGGAGCTACTGGCTCTGCCCACGACGACTTCGATTGGGAAAAGGCCGACCGTACCCGCGTTCGCTACAGCGACGAGGAGAAGGCCGAGATGCTGAAGGCTTATGAAGCCATGATCAGCCCGCTCGTAGAGTCTGAAATCATCAGTGCTAAGGTGTCTAACATCGTCGATGGTGACGTAGTACTGGACCTTAACTACAAGTCTGACGGTATCCTTTCACTGTCTGAATTCCGCGATACACCCGATCTCGCTCCTGGCGACATGATCGAAGTATACGTAGAGCAGCAAGAAGATGAGCGCGGTCAGTTGGTACTGAGCCGCCGTAAGGCTAAACTGCTGCGTGCCTGGGATCGCATCCGTGATTCTTACGAAAACGGTACGGTTATCACCGGTCGTGTAATCAGCAAAACCAAAGGTGGACTAATCGCCGATTGTGGCGGTTTGGAGACCTTCCTGCCCGGTTCTCAGATTGACATCAAGCCCATCGTCGACTACGATCAGTACGTTGGTAAGACGATGGAATTCAAGGTGGTTAAGATCAACGAGACCATCAAGAACGCTGTTGTTTCTCACAAAGCCCTTATCGAAAGCGATCTGGCCGAGCAGCGCGAAGCGATTATCGCTAGCCTGGAGCGCGGTCAGGTACTAGAAGGTGTTGTCAAGAACATCACCGACTTCGGTGCCTTCCTAGACTTGGGTGGCGTAGACGGACTCTTGTACATTACCGACATCAGCTGGGGACGGATCAACCACCCCACCGAAGTGCTGGAACTGAACCAGAAGGTCAACGTAGTAGTACTCGACTTTGACGAGAACAAAAAGCGGATCAGCCTTGGTCTGAAGCAGCTACAGCCTCACCCTTGGGAAGTACTTCCAGAAGAAATTCAAGAAGGCAGTACCATCAAAGGCAAGATTGTCAATATCGAGGATTACGGTGCATTCCTGGAAATCCAACCGGGCGTAGAAGGACTGGTACACGTGAGCGAAGTCAGCTGGAGCAACCAGCAGATCAACGCCCGCGAGTTCTTCAAAGTCGGCGAGGAATACGAAGCCAAAGTGGTTACTATCGATCGGGAAGATCGCAAGATGTCGCTTTCTATCAAGCAACTGCAGCCTGACCCCTGGACCACAATGGAAGAGAAGTTCCCCATTGGTTCCAAGCACACGGGTAAAGTCAAGAACCTTACTCCTTACGGTGTATTCATCGAAATGGAAGACGGTATCGGTGGCATGATTCACATCAGCGACCTGTCTTGGACCAAGCGCTACAGTCACCCATCTGAGTTTACCAAAGTTGGAGCGACTATCGACGTTGAAGTACTGGATATTGACCAGGAAAACCGCAAGATGTCTTTGGGCCACAAGCAATTGGAAGAAAACCCTTGGGATACTTTCGAAAACGTATTCCCAGTCGGTTCTTACCACGAAGCTACGGTGCTGCGTAAAGACGATCGCGGTATGATCGTCCAAATGCCATACGGTCTGGAAGCCTACGCGCCCATCAAGTTGATGCGCAAAGAGGACAATACCATGCCGGAGGTGGAAGAAACCCTGACCGTAAAAGTGATCGAGTTCGATCGCGATGAAAAGCGGATCATGGTCAGCCACAGCCGCTTCGTCAATGACGTGCGTCGTGAAGCGAAAGAGGAAGTAACCAAAGCTCGTAAGGCAGAGCGTAAGCAAACCGAACGAGTCATCAAGAAGACGCAGGCTTCCGTGAAGCAGTCTACTTTGGGTGATCTTTCTGCTTTCGAGCAATTGCGCGAACAACTAGCCCAGGGTGGCGACGATAGCGAAGAATAAAATCTTCGTCAATCAGCCCTAGGCTATTACTACTAAAAGGCCCTCCGGAAGCGATTTCGGAGGGCTTTTTATCTTAGAGGGGTATGAAACACCCTATTAGCATTTTTATGCTTTGTCTCATTTTCTTTAAAACTGAGCACAAAGCTAACAGCCAGTCCATGCCTGAATACAGGGAGAGTACACATCTCTCCTATGCAGAAAGGACAATTTCATCCAGCTATTTTCCCCCTTCCTGGTGGCCAGATACCACTAGCCTGCAAGCTAGTCTAGCAGCACAAAATCGTTGCTTGCTCTATTTGTCCATGGAAGGACCAATCTTGATTCGGTATTTATTGGATGGAGAAAGGCAATCTTTTAAGGAGCTCTCCGTAAATATCGAGTTGCAACAGCAACTTACAACTTACCTCCGCTTAGTTTATTCACATTCCCTTTCTACCGCTGAAGAGCGTCAGCTGGCACGGCTTTCCTACGAACTCTATCAACAGTTAATCGGAGTTGGTGAAATTCGCCTGAAAGAGAAAGTAGACCTTATTATAGGCGGTGACTTGATTAACTTCCCCATAAACGCACTACGACTAGTTCCTGAAGGCGAAAATGCGTCCTATTTCGTAGATGTGCATACCTTGAGCTATCATTTTGATTTTCAAATGCGGGCAATGCTTAGCGCTCGTCAGGTCAATCCAAGGAGAGAACAATTGCTGGCTTTTGCGCCCGATTTTGAGCGACACCTTTTGCCAGTAAGTGGGGCGCTTACTACCCGGAAAGGAAGTGCATTGGCTAATAACCAAATGGAAGTAGCTTACTTGCAGCAACTATTGCCCGGCGAATACCTTTTTGGCGCTGCAGCTAATCGAGCGACCTTCGATCGATTAGCTTCGGATTATAGTATCGTTCATTTAGCCACGCATGCCGAAGCTGACCTGCTTGATGGTCGGAGAAGTTGCATCTACCTATCAGAAAGCTCAGAAATTACCGACAGTAGGCTTTACACCAGTGACCTAATAAATTATCAACTCAATGCAGAACTGGTTGTGCTCAGTGCCTGTGAGACTGGCCTAGAAAGCTATCACGGAACGCTGGACCAGACCAGCCTCGCTCATTCGTTTATTGCAGCTGGGGCCAAATCGGTGCTAGCAACAGCCTGGGCAGTTGATGATCGTGCCACAGCTGAGATCATGGCCAGCTTTTACACCTATTTGAAAGCAGGAAATGCTAAAGACGTGTCCTTGCGGCAGGCTCAGATTGACTATCGTCGTCGACACAGCGGTACCGACAAAGCGCTACCCTTTTATTGGGCGGCTTTTAGCATAATTGGCGATCCCTCACCGCTTGAATTTTACCCTGACTTTTACTACGATTGGTGGAAATGGGGAGTAATCATGGCTGCCTGCTGCTTACTGTTGTGGGCATACCGCCTTCGATCTACGGAGCCAAGAAATATGATTTAATACTCAAACTCCATCTTCTCCGCTGGAAAACCGAATAGGTGCCGCTCTTTAATGATCGCCGCTACGGCTTCAGGTACTTTCGATTCCCAGCTGTCAGAACCAGACCGTATTTCGCGCAAGACATCTTTGGAGAAGATGTGCAGCAGGTCAGCCTGGAATTGTTGGATGTCTACAATCTGATTGGCTCCCACCAGGTGGCGATAAAGGAACTTGACTCCTTCGGGGATAGGAACATTTTCACTCGTCATTAAATCAGAGCTGCCTTGTTGCTGGGCGGGATAAACGTAAAGCTTTACATTTCGGGTGAAAATCTCCCCGAAAGCAGCTAATAAGCGACCACCCTGGTTGTTTTCGTACTTACGGGTGATGAGCTGTAATAACTCATTGACCCCAACGACAATCCCCAATTGAGGTACTTTGTACTGCATCAGGTAATCGATCAGATCATTGTATTCTCGATAGTTACTGATGATGACGGTTTGCCCCATCGCGTTGAGTAGCGTAGCGCGATCGAGAAAATCCCGCTCGTCTAGCTCCGCTGATGATTGCAGGTTGTCTAGCGTAAGCTCGGTGAGCAAGTAAGTTTTGGCGGGATCTACGTTGGACTCTGTGCGAAACTGTTGATAGCTGGTCTTAAGCATATCTTCGTTGACCAGAGTAGCGGGTCGGAAACTGCCACGTACTACCATGACGGCTTTGCGATAAAGGGTCTCACTGGCATGTACGGATCGACCATCAGCATTGAAAAGCGTTACGTCGGTCAAGCCGTGTTTGACAAGGTAAAGACTAAGCAGTCGATTATCTACGCTAAAATCAGGGCCAGTCAGAATACAGGTATCAATTGCAATTCTACCTTTTAGACTGTCGTGCAAAGATTGCACTAGAATTTCTGGCTGATTACCGTAGTAGTAGGCAGCATAAATCATGTTTACCCCTAGAATACCAATGGCCTGTTGTTGTAGCTGATTGTCATTGTCCAGCATACGTACGTGCAATACCAGATCATTAGGTGCCTGACCTGGGTGTAGTTGGAAGCGAAGCCCTAACCACCCATTACCTTTGATCGTCCGGCTGTAGTTGATGGCTGCTACGGTGTCCGCAAAGACAAAGAAAGTGGCGTCAGGTCGATTATGGGTCAGCCGGTCCGTCATCAGCCCGTACTCATGGTCCAGCATCTTGTAGACCCTTGCTTCACAAACATAACGCCCGCTGGGTTCCGGACCATAGATTTGGTCCGAATACACTTTGTCGTAGGCGGACATAGTCTTGGCAATAGTGCCCGCAGCGGCCCCAACCTGGAAGAAATGTCTAGCTACCTCTTGCCCAGCGCCGATTTCGGCGTAGGTACCGTAAATCTTGTCATTAAGATTAATTTCGAGCGCCTTCTGCTCAGTTTCCAGTAGCTGTCTTTGGGCCATGATGTAAAGTTAGGATGTTTGCGCGGTGTTTCACCTAACGGGTGCCACGAAATGCGCAACAAACGCGAGAGAGATCAGAAGTCGAACTTGTTTTCCCCTGGCTGCAAGGGGTGGTTCTCCCCTTGCCAACGAAAACGCCCACTAACTCCTGTTGGTAAATTAACGGTATAGGTAAAACGATTTTCACGGTTGGCTTGACAGACCACCCGAATCATCCCTTCAGGATGTACCGTTTCGGCAGTGTAGGATAAACTAGACACGCGGGCTGGTTGAACCAGTACACTAGTGTAACCAGCGGCATCGGGCCGGATCCCCGCTAACGTAGCCAGTAAATCGTAGTTGGGGCTAGCGCTCCAGGCGTGACAGTCAGAGCGCGTGGCGGGGTCAGGGGTTTCGGGGAAAGTGCTGAAACCTTGTTCTACTAAAGCCCTCCAGGCGTTGAGCTGTGGATAGTACAGCTCGCCGCGTTCCAATTCGAAAAAGAGCTGCATCAAGTAAAAACGAAAGTAAAAGCTGGCTTGGGTAATATCCTCCGCTTCCAAGATTTTCCGAAGCACAGCTTCGCCCTGCTCCGGGGGAACGACCCCTTCCAGTAGGCCCAAGATATTAGCATGCTGGCTAAAGGCCTGGTCATTTTCAGCGACGTCACGCAGTAGGCCTCGCTGCTCATCCCAGCAATATCCGGACACCGCCGTTGCTAGGCGTTCAGCAATCGCTCGATAGCGATTGGCGTGATAGGTTTCGCCAAAATGCTCGTGTAGCTGGATCGCCGTACGCAAAGCCCCCAGATACTGTAGACTGATAATACTACTTCCTCCTTCTAGTTGGGGTACTCCACCAATTCGGAGCTCGGGATCCCAGGGCCACTGCGGCGTCCAGTCCACAAAATTCCAGTAAGGCATTGGACCTAGCAGACCATTTTCTAAAAGGTAAGGCTCAAACCAGTCTAATACCGCACGGACACCAGCTAAGCGATTTTTTACAAACGCTTGGTCTGGTCGGTGCCACCAGTAATCGCCCACCATCTCCACCCAGTATAGAGAATAAGGAGGAATGATCTGGCCGTTTTGGGTAGGGTAGCGGCTCATCGTCAGCCCATCCGAAACCCGGCTTTGGTCATAAGCTTCAATAGCTTTGCGCATTAGCCGATCGTCGCCGCTAACGTATAGTGAGATCAAGGCTTGAATACGGGTGTCGCCTACGTACTGCAACTGCTCATAGTACGGGCAGTCGACGTAGGTATCCTGTGCACACAAACGTGCAGTGCGCCAACCAATATTCCAGATGTCGGTAAGGTCGGGGTCAGTGGGAGCCTGAAAACTGGCACGCTCTTCAAAGGGGTAACTAACTTCGGTAGTTCGCCAGTCCTGTAGATAGAGTGGTTCATCACTGGTGCGGATGCGTAATTCTACGAAACGAGCAGTGCGGAACCAGAGGGTGGAGAAGGTCTGTGTTTGGTACTCCCGCAGGTCTTCCTCTCTTGCAGATTGATCGATCGATCTTTCCATCGATACCCCCTCTCCTACCAAAAAACGGTCGTAAATACCGAGTATTTCTTTTCCGGCAGTAGCATCTCGCTGCCCCTTTAGACCATCTGCTCCTACCAAGCTTTCAGCATAGTAAACTTCAATGGTACTTCCCTTGCCACCGCTAAGTTCTAATTCAAAGAAAGCATTCGTCAGATGACCGTAATCCAACAGGAAGTGTTGGGCCGAATGAGCTGGAATTAACCTACTGCCAAATTGCTCCTTAGGTGGCGAAAAATCCTGCTGCTGCCAGTCGGCCTCTGCTACATTATTGACACCGTGGGCCACGATTAGTGGCGCTTCCAATTCCCTCCGCTCCAGCGGCGGCAACTGCCGGGGCACCAAATTCCAATAAAACTCCGTGCCCGTACCGGTGGGGTTAGCCCGGGTAATAGTCTGTGCAGCCGGCCAATCGGAATCGTCGTAGCTGTCTGTAGATTCCCAACCCCAGGGATACAGCTTACCATCAACCTCTAACTGGGGACCGACAACTATATAAGTGCCCAGCCGCTCTCGAGAATCGGTAATCGGGTGGTAGGCGGGGTTGTGGTAGCTGAGCCACTGATCATCCGTCTGCAAAAAGGCGAAGTCCTCCAGTTGAGGCTGCAAAAGAAAAGCGGTGCGTAAGCTCTGCTGCGCCCAGGGGCGGTCTATCCCAAAGTTCCAGACAACGGCAGCGATGACATTTTTACCGGTTCGTAGGTACGGCGCTAGCTCAAAGGTTTCGTAGCGCCAGTGCAGCAGGTCGCCCCGACAGGGGCCTTCCCCGATCCAGGTACCATTAACGTAGAGCTGATAGCGATTATCGGCGGATACCATCACCGGTAGCTCTTCCGGAACTTGCTCCAGATCGAAAGACCTGCGGAAGTGCACTACCCCAAACTCCGTAGCTGGAGCATCGGGACAATTAATCCAAAAGGCATCCCAGGGGCGGCTTTGCCAGTCTTGTTGCGCATTTAAGCTCGAAAAACAGACAACTAATAGCAGGAGGGGGAAACAGTACTTAGGCATCTGCTAAAGATAGCAAGCCAGCGTCATTAACCAGACTACAATTGGTGGTAAGCATAGTTTTGAAACGTTATCTATGCATACAGTTTCAAATTCAGGAAAAATAGTGATGAAAAGAAAACTGGCAAACTTGTAGCTATGTGTTTGGGAGCAGTAAGTGGGTTAGAAGTTGAATAGTGAAATGATTGACTCTAATTGATTATTTGCCCTTAATCCTGATAGCGAAGCCAGGAATATCCGTTTAGTTACGTTGTTAAAAAGTTGCTCGTCTAGGACCGCTCTTAGCCATTTTAGCGGGGAATAGTTGTTGGTTGTTAGATGGGAGATGTTAGTGGTGAGCTACTCAGTGTTTAAATCGCGTCCTCTTTGCCCTTAGCCATTTTAGCAGAGTCAAGTGCCGGAAGCCGATTAGCGATCAGCACTGTTTGAGGCGCGACGCAGTCGGGACGAGTTTGCTGGTCGCCGGCTGGAGGTGCTTGACGCAGCGTTAAAAAATGGATACAGGCTTGATTTTTTGGCCCTACCTTTTGTATCAAAGACAAAAGGTAGGAACCATTAGTCTATTGGAGGAATGGAATTCGTCGACAACAATTTCGAAGCCCTCAGCCTGGGCGATGGCCATACAACCTAGTCAATACATCCACCTACCCTAAAATTGCAATCCAGCGCTGAGTGTAATATGATGCTCCCGATAATCCAATTCAAATTGCTGGGGAACGAAATTATCTGGGTAAGGTTGAAAAATATCGGGCCGTGTGCGGTACTGATAGGCCAAGTCCAGGAAGAAATTGCCAAAGCGATAGCCGGCACCCAGGCCGTACTGCATGTAGTTTTCGTTATCGCCTGCGATAGCTGATTGACGCATTCCTATCCCCGCACTAAGCTGCAGTGGGTCGAGATTGAGCGAGCCACCGAGCCGTAGCCCAAGGCTGCTGGTCAGCAGTGCTTGAATGTCTTCATTGACCGCATCGGCTTCAACGGTAAAATCTTCGTAGCTAAACTGGTTGTTCTGAAAAGAACTGTAGTCGATGTCCAGACCTACAAAACCTTTGCGCCCGGCAACGACGCCGATACCAGCCAAGAAGCGCCAGGGCGTTTGCAAATTGTAGGAAAAATCACTTTCAGGGCTGAGTGCAGTACCTCCCCCCAGACTGCCATCGTCCAGCGTGAAATTGTAGGTGAAAGTAGTCTTGTAATTCTCAGTAAAAGTCCAGAAGGTCGGAGTATGAGCAGCTAAGCTGACACGCACGGCCTGCGTAGGACGAATGATCACACCTAACTTGAAATTTACCCCGGTTCCATTAACGGATAGCTCTTCCAGAAAAGCGAGGTCGTCAAAGTTGAGAATTTGATTGAATTCGTCCACTTCCTCATAGTCACGTATTTCTTCAAAGCGAGCGAAGGGGATCCCCATGCTTAATCCCCACATCACTACATCCTTATAGCTACCAGCTACACTGAGGCTGAGTTCATTGACACTACCCGAGCGAGCAACGGTACCGCCGCGGAGGATTTGCCCATCGGGATTACTTTCAAAGTCAGTGAAGAAGCCTTCGTCGTCCTGGAGGATAGCGTCAGTCTCGAAACCCAGCTCATTACGGAAGTCATTGAAGATACCTGCATTAGCATCATCGGCAAAGGTTTGGACCAGGCTGCCACTGCTACGCCCTTGAAGCTGGAGCACTTCGTTGAAATCTGCCAGGCGGTTGACCCCGATGGCAAAGTTGAGGGTCGGCCAATTAAGCGAGCGTGTGCTCCCAGCAAATACAGCGCCTACGGCCGGAAGGTTAAAGCGCGTACGGTTTTCTACCTCGGGCTCATTGTCGACGCCGTTAAGCAAACGGGTCTGCAAGTCGGTAGTCTGGGTGCCTAAACTTAGGTTGATGGAATTGCGTCGAGCCCAACCCAAACCAGCAGGATTAGTCGAGGCGACACTGAAGTCGATCCCCAGTGGGGTAATGGCACCAGCCGTAGCTGAGAAACGTGCGGTACCTTCTGGGTAGACAAAAGAATAGCGCAGTGCATCGTCTACCGTTTGGGCGAGAA
This sequence comes from Bacteroidota bacterium, assembly GCA_039030655.1. Classification (GTDB taxonomy): domain Bacteria; phylum Bacteroidota; class Bacteroidia; order Chitinophagales; family Saprospiraceae; genus Neolewinella. The sequence goes on from JBCCDS010000001.1 coordinate 146,980, forward strand.
GGCTAGCTGCGAAACAGCAACTGAAAAAGCTTACTAAAGAAAAACGTCCGAGAGTCATAATCGAAGTTAAGAATTCAAGCATTGTTAAAATAGGGGTCTGGGCTACTTAGTGTGCTTATCAACCAAAACGACCACACGAGGGTTCGTGTGGTCGTTCTGAAAAACTGAGTTCCGTGCCTAATGATTATTCACCACCGCGTCCACCACGGCTACTAGAGCGGGAGGAAGAGCTAGAGCGACTAGGGCTGCTGGAGCGAGAAGCACCAGAAGAGCGGCTAGAGCTAGAGCGGCTGGGTGAAGCCGAACGAGAACGGCTAGGCGAAGAAGAACGGCCCATTGAAGGACTGCGGCTAGAAGAGCGACTAGGAGCAGCACTAGGCGTACGACGTGGGGAGCTACTACCGCGGTTTACACCACCGGTATTAGAACGACGAGGACTAGTGGTAGACCGCTGACGGGGAGACGTGCTGCGGCTTCTTGGGGATACCGCACCGTTGTTAGAACGGCTAGGCGTAGTGGCTCTGGAGCGGCTGCTGCGTGGAGCTACCGTAGTGCGGCTGCGATCGATACGCGTTCCGTTGCTACGGGTCGTAGAACGTGGAGCGTTGGTCGTAGCGGAGCGATTACCGCGGGCATTGCGCACTCGATCAGCACCGGAGACCCGGTTGCTAGGACGTGCTGCGGCAGAGCTGGTACGGTTAGTCGCAGGTGGAGGCGTAGCCACAGAACGCGTCTGACGGCTAATGCGTGGAGCGATTGAAGTCGTTCCGGTACGTGGAGCTACCACGCGGGTACGCTGTGCATTAGTCTGCACGCTGTTGACGACATTGAAGGTGTTGAAGGTGTTACCACCACCCCACAATGGGGGACAAGCGTAAGCATTGCCGCCGAAGCCACCTCCGGCCCAGCCGCCGCCGAAGTTGTTGAACGTATTGAAAGTGTTGAAGTTGTTGCCACCCCAACCACGATTCCAGCTGTTGCCCCAACCGCGGTTCCAGCTATTCAAACCATTCCAGCGGTTGACCCGGAAGAATGGATCGTTCCAGCGGCTCCAGGCATTCCAGTTATTGAAGCGTGCCCAACGATTGTAGCGACGAGCAGCAAAGTAGTTGGCTGGTCCAAAACTATCGTAGATCAACACTGATACAGCTCCGGGACGCCGAACGCCATAGTAGCCAGCATCAACATAAATAGGATCGTAGTAACCAAAGCCATAGTAAGGCTGGCGGAAACGACGAATACGTGAACTGTAGTAGTAATCGTAAAATTGGTCGTCATTGCTAGCCACCGGAGCTTGATAATCGTAGTACTCATCATCGTAGCCGTCTACGCCGGCATAACTGTCAGTAGCGTAGTCAGATCCGTAAGAAGCACTAGGGTCATAATATAGATCATCGTACTGCGCTAAAAGGGGGCTAGAAGCCAGCATCAAAGCGAGTAGGGAGAGCATCCCAGTAAACAAGCGGTATTTCATCATCATCTTGGCATTTGTTGTAATCAGCGAGTCTGTCACTATTACGAGGCCTAAATTATTACTTTTGTGCCGCTTAAGTGGTTAATGAACGCTTAAAACGGCAAATGCGGATAGTTAAAAGTGTTAAGACCGAAATGTTAAGGCCTTTTTTTGTACTTCCGCAGGTGTTAAGTCAGAATAGTACTTTAGTCACTTTAGCCTTTTAAGCTAAGGTTGAATAATCATTAAGGACTAATGAACTAAAGTTCTAAAAATCTGGAACTTATGATAGCATGCTATCTATTGTAAGTAACCCAAACAGCATAAGAATAGTTTAAAAATGGCTAAAGTCATAACTCCTCGTTCCGAAGATTACTCACAGTGGTACATCGATATTGTCAAGCGTGCCCAACTGGCCGACAACAGTGCCGTACGTGGCTGTATGGTGATCAAGCCGCAAGGTTTTGCTATTTGGGAGCGCATGCAGCGGCAGCTCGATGATATGTTTAAAGAAACCGGGCACGTTAACGCTTATTTCCCGCTCTTTATTCCTAAGTCATTTTTGAGTAAAGAAGCCGAACACGTCGATGGTTTTGCCAAAGAGTGTGCCGTGGTGACCCATCACCGTCTGATGAATGATCCCGATGGCAACGGCGTCGTAGTAGACCCAGCAGCTCGTTTAGAGGAGGAGCTTATTGTGCGACCTACTTCCGAAACCATCATCTGGAATACCTACCGTGACTGGATCAATAGCTATCGCGACTTACCACTGCTGATCAACCAGTGGGCCAACGTTGTACGTTGGGAGCTACGGACGCGCTTGTTCCTGCGCACTGCTGAATTCCTGTGGCAGGAAGGCCACACGGCCCACGCTACGGCTGATGAGGCAGTAGCTGAGACTAAGCAGATGCTGGATGTCTACGCACAGTTTGCCGAGGAGTATATGGCGATGCCAGTCATCAAAGGCGTGAAAACCGCCAATGAGCGCTTTGCCGGAGCAGTAGATACCTACACCATTGAAGCGCTGATGCAAGATGGAAAGGCGCTACAGGCGGGAACCAGTCACTTCCTGGGGCAAAACTTTGCGAAAGCCTTTGAAGTAAAATATCTGAGCGAGGAAAATAAAGAAGAGTATGTCTGGGCTACCAGCTGGGGAGTTTCTACCCGACTGATGGGCGGACTAATCATGACCCATTCTGATGATGAAGGGCTGGTAGTGCCTCCTAAGTTGGCCCCTACACAAGTTGTAATCGTGCCTATTCCAAAGCCTAATGATACGATTAACGCCAAGGCACAAGAAATCATGGCTGCTCTAAAAGCAGAGGGTGTGCGGGTGAGTTATGACAACGATCCTAAAAAACGCCCAGGCTTCAAGTTTGCCGAAAACGAGCTGAAGGGAATTCCTGTCCGTCTGGGCATTGGCCAGCGTGACCTCGATAAGGGCGTGATTGAAGTAGCTCGTCGCGATACCAAATCGAAGGAAAGCATTCCTATGGATGGGATTGTAGCTCACGTGGTGCAATTACTAGAAGATATCCAGCAGAACCTATTCCAGCGAGCACTGGATTTCCGAGAGGCCCACACCACCACTGTCGATACTTTTGAGGAGTTCAAAGCCGCTTTGGATGCAGATATTCCTGGCTTCATCCATGCTCACTGGGATGGCACGACCGAAACAGAAAAGAAGATCAAGGAACTGACCAAGGCGACGATTCGCTGTATCCCATTGGATAGCCAGCCAGAAGCTGGGAAGTGTATCCTAACGGGGGAGCCAAGTAAGCAAAGGGTGTTGTTCGCTAAAGCTTATTAAGTTTCGCCTGCGGCGACTTTTTTGCCCGCAGATGACTCTGATTACGTACAGATTGGACACGGATGTTTCTTACGAAACTTTGGTGTTTTAAGGATTAGCTAGGGGGCTCGAAGCGAATTGTCTTTGCGCTAATGACCGGTAAAATATGGATGTAGAGCGGATGTTTTTCGGACTGAAGTCCTCAGCAGATTCCTGATTGCATCGTATGTTTTGGTCGTTGTTAGAATGTAGCTAGCCCGTTTATTCTACTGGCAGGATCTGCGCAAAACTTCAGTTTTGTAAGCATCAGCTATACATCACATACAACTAGCTACTCTTTGAAATAGACTGCTAATAGAAGCTCACTAACTCCCGGCTTACCTTCCCTGTTGACAACGTCAACATCTGCGCCTATCTGAGGGGAATCTGCTTTATCTGCGCCCCAAAAAAGGCTGCGTAGCAGCTGATTAACTGAAAATGTGCTAGCTTTAGAGAAACCCTATTAAGATGAAAAAGAAACCCTTCCTTCACGCGGAGTTGAGCGATAAGGTCATCGGCGCATTCTACAAAGTGTACAACTCACTAGGCTATGGATTTGTGGAAAGTGTGTACCAAAATGCCTTAGCGCTGGAGTTGCAAACTCTTGGATTAGAGGTAAAAAAGGAGAGCTCGATTGAAGTATTTTATCGAGGAGAAGTCATCGGATCATTCAGGGCCGACTTGATTATAAACGATTTGATATTATTAGAGCTTAAGTCTAGCTCAAGTATTATTGATGCGCATATCCTCCAGCTTAATAATTACCTGAGTGCGACTAATATTGAGCTGGGATTCGTTTTCAACTTCGGCGAAAAGCCAAAATTTAAACGGCGAGTGTTTGACAATTCTCGAAAGCTATTACTCAAAAAGGTAGGATAGCTGTATTGTCTTGCAAGTGGGATATATTTGGTGTTATTCCCTCGATGACTAAGGGGTAATTATCTAATATAAATATGTCTCCTAACTGGACTATTCCATTCAAATCATTTGGCGCGTATCTGACACTAGAGCGCGGTAGAAGTGAGCATACTGTAGCTGCTTACCTAACCGATTTGCGCAAATTGCCAGAATATCTGGAGCTACGCAATTGGGAACTGGGGCCGACGCGCATTGAGCGCATGCACCTGGATGATTTTTTACAATATCTGCATGAACTTGGCTTAGCGGCTCGTTCCCAGGCTAGAGTGGTATCGGCCCTGCGTACCTTTTTCCAATTCTTATTGGAAGAAGAGATGATCGAAAACGACCCTACGGAACTACTGCGGCCGCCGAAGGTGGGGCGTAAACTACCAGATGTGCTAACTTATGATGAAATACAGCAAGTGCTGACTGCGATTGATCTAAGTACCAATCAGGGCGTGCGGGATCGTGCGATGCTAGAGACACTTTACGCCTGCGGACTGCGAGTAAGCGAACTAACGGGGTTACAGTTGACCCACCTGTATTTGGATAAGGCTTTTGTACGGGTCATTGGCAAGGGCAACAAAGAACGAATCATCCCGATTGGGGAGCGCGCCATCCAACACATCCAGTTGTATTTCGAGGGGGTGCGCCGCAGCATGATGAACATTAAACCTGAAGCGGCTAATATCCTTTTTTTAAACTATCGCGGAGGTGGTTTGAGCCGAGTATCGGTCTTTAAGGCCATAAAAAAGTACGTTGCGTTGGCCGGGATTACTAAAAATGTAAGCCCCCACACCTTCCGACATTCTTTTGCGACTCATTTGATCGAAGGCGGGGCAGACCTGCGGGCAGTACAGGAGATGTTAGGCCATGAATCTATCTTGACTACGGAGATTTATACCCATCTTGATACGGACTTTCTGCGGGAGACGGTCATGCTGTTCCACCCTTTAAACCGCCGCTAAAGATGATAAAAAGAGGCCCGTAACGAGAAGTTACGGGCCTCTTTTTTAGCTTAAGGAGTGATTAATAAGTTGCAGCGGATCTAGATGATCTGACCAATCTGTGGCAGTAAAAATAAGCTCACCACGGACAAGATCAAAAAGATCAGGAAGGCCATACGGCCTAGGTTGCTGATGTTCATGGGTGGGATGGTTCGGTTAAACAATTTGCTAATTAGCTGACGTAGTGTCAATTATCCAACGGCTGAATGCTAAACGATGTTCGGGCGCTGAATATTGGGTGGAGGCATTCACACCACCGTTAGTAGCGGTTCACTTCACCACCAAGTATGGTGCGTACGTTGCGTTCTTTGGCTTCACCACGGTAACGGATAACGCCGCCTGTGCTGGCCTTAGCGTCGAGGCTGTCATTGACTTGGATACTCACTTCACCGCCGGTGCCTGCCCGGGAAACAACGTAGGCCGCCTCAAGACGATGAGCATCAATAATGCCACCGGTATTGGCATTGCAGTCGACCTGAGCAGAACTGCCACGTAGACCAAGATGACCACCTTCGGCAGCAGTGGCGTCTAGCTCGTCGAGTTCTACTTCAAGGTAGACCTGACTGCCCGAACCTGCCCGTACACGTAAGAAATCGGTTTGTAGTAAACCATCGCAACGAATGTCGGCTCCGGCACTAGCATAAATCTCACGTAACTGGCCGGGAACGTAATAGAGCTTGATCTCAATTTCCTCGTCTTCAATCAGAGATTTGAGCAAGCTGATTTTGAGTTGGCCACCGCGCTGGACGATTTTGACCCGTTCAGGGTCGATCTCATCAGAATAAATTTCCATGCGAGGCTCGTCGGCCGGGAATAGCTCTACTTCGAAAAGCCCCATCACCGAGAGGGCCTCAAAATCGCGCAGGGGTTGATCTAGCTGAGCGGATAGACCTGCGGAAGTACAAATAAGACAAAGGAAAAAGAATAAGCGTTTCATGGGGGCGAGGTTTGAATGGAGATCTTAAGCTGTGCTATAGTGTCCTTGGTTTAGACGGCAAAAAATGATGTCGTTACAACTAGTAGATGCTTTTAGAACGATTGAGCCCCCAAGCTGATGGCTTTTTTTTGAAAAAAGTGGTTACATTTAGTAACACTCCACCCACTAAGGGAATGAATGGGTATAACGAGCAATGCTTTGCTCTTTGGTATTCTCTCATCAACACAAAACACATTATCATGTCCCTCAAGACAATCCTTTCAGCTTTTATTTTGCTAATCTCGGTGATTGGCCTCTCAGCACAGAACCTGCCGGAACGCACGACGGATCGCGCCACCAACCGCGCCGAGAATCGTGCTAATCGCGAAGTCGACCGCAGTGTCGATAAGGCCGTAGACGGTGCCATTGATGCAGTGGGTGGCCTATTCCGTCGCCGCAACCGTGATCGAAATAATCGCCGTAATCGTCGCGATCAGGATGAAGAAACCCAGAACAGCGAACCACAGGCCATGCCCGATATGTCGGCCTTTATGGGCGGTGGAGACTGGGAGTCTTACACTAACCCCACGCCTTTTAGTGTAGACATGCATATGGAAACCAAGGATCGCCGCGGTCGCACCGATGAGCATAATATGACCTTCTCGGTGGCAGAAACCGCCTTCGGCATGTACACTACCGATGAAGACGCCGTGACCCGGATGATTTTGGATACCCAAACCGGAAAGGTGGTGATTGTTTCAATAGACGATGGTGAAACGCAAGCCATGCGGATGAGCATGCCCGGTATGCAACCCGTGGGAGATTTTAACGATGCGGTGGAAGAATCCATGGATAACTTCCAGATTACGCGCACCGGCCGCACCCGGGTTATTGACGGCTACAACTGTGAGGAGATCGTGTACTCGGATACGGAAACTGGACAGATCGCGACCAGTTGGGTAACCCAGGATATCAACCTTAGCATGTTTGATATTGCTGCTCCTTTTGCTGGCATGAGCCGCGGTCGGGCTCCAGGCGGAAGTGCTATGGGTATTGCTTACAACGGCTTTCCCATTGAGACCACTTCAACGGATGAAAATGGCGAAGAGGTCTTCATGCAATTCAAGAATATCAAAGTAGGCGACGCAGCCGACCATACGATTCTGGACACGAGTGGATTGGAGATTCAAGACCTGGGTTTCTAAACGCGGAATCAACCGACTAAAAAGCAAGCGCCCTGCTCGTCCGAAGATGAGCAGGGCGCTGTTGTTTAAAGTGGGCCCAGTTGGACTTGAACCAACGACCGACGGGTTCACCTTCCGCAGCTTTCGCCATGGGGTAGGACTATATCATCACCTTATCTTGATAGAATCAAGACGTAGGTGGGGGGCGCTAGTGAAGGCGTATCGCTTGATCTGCTCACCTTCTAGTCTCTGCACCTTCCTGGTACACTAGGATCTTTCCCAGGCTTGGCTCAGGATTGCCTTCAAGCTCGGACCGGAAGAAGGTTTCCCTGAATTCACCCCCTGCACATCCAGCTATTTCTGGCTGGAGGCACCATTGGTTTAAATTAAACCACTTGATGAGTCCGCAGCTCTAACCACTGAGCTATGGGCCCTTTGAAACAAACAGGTTTTGACGCAAAAGCCAATACCTATCTGTTTTGATATCTGCTGCATTCAGCAAATATTTTTCGGATCGCAAATATAGGGTCAGCAACTGTTATAATCAAGCTGCCAGCCTAAAGGAATTAGTGTTGCTCTGACCACAACTTAACGGCAGCTTCTAGCCGCTCCAGTGCCGGGTCTTTGCCGAGCAGGTCCAGCATTTCGAACGCATCGGGACCGCTGGTAGTTCCGGCAATAGCATTGCGCAGCAGGGGCAGCACATTGCCAAAGCCGAGTTCATTCTTCTCCATGAAGGCCAGGGTGGTCGCTTTGATGCTGTTGGGGGTCCAGTCGTTCATGGCGCGGTAGCTCTCGATCAGCTCGGTCAGTTGGGCTTGACGTTCTGGCTTCCATTTTTTGCGAATGGTCTTTTCATCGTATCCCTCCGGCGTCGTGTACAAATAAGCCAACTGATCCCGAAACTCGGGGTAAGTTTTGGCGCGTTCTTGATACAGGCGGGCAATCTGGTAGAGTCGGGCATCACTTTCCTCATCGGCCCAGGGGGCTAAGGCCTGGCGGATTTTTGGGGCCAGGATTTCAATATCCTCCTGACTGATGTAGTGCTGGTTGAACCAGAGGGCTTTTTCGAAATCGAAACGCGCACCACTGTTACCGACTCGATCGAGCGAGAAGGCGGTAGTGAGCTCTTCCAGGCTGAAAATTTCCTGCTCCGTTCCGGGATTCCAGCCGAGGAAGGCTAGGAAGTTGAGTAAGGCTTGTGGGTGGAAACCGCGCTCGCGGAAACCTTCCAGGTTTTCTTCGGGTGTTGCACCTACCCAACTAAGCGGGAATACCGGGATGCCCAGCTTTTGACCGTCGCGTTTGCTGAGTTTGCCCTTACCAGTAGGTTTGAGCAGCAGCGGGAGATGAGCGAATTGAGGCATACTGTCTTCCCAGTCAAAAGCTCGGTAAAGTAGTACGTGGTGGGCTGTACTGGAGAGCCACTCTTCCCCCCGGATGACGTGACTAATCTCCATCAGGTGATCATCTACGATATTGGCCAGGTGGTAAGTGGGCAGACCATCCGTCTTCATGAGCACTTTATCATCTAACTCATCGGTAGAGAAGCTAACGTCTCCCCTTACGATGTCGCGGATGTACACCCTTTGGCCTGGTTCAACGAGCAGGCGCACAGTGTAGGGCGTATTTTTAGCCAGAAGTTCCTCCACCTCAGCGGCGGGAAGGCTAATACTATTGCGCATCTTGCCTCGACTTAAGGCGTCGTATTTAAAAGTACCATTGGCGGCTTCCCGGGCGGCATTGAGCTCTTCGGGCGTATCAAAGGCGTAGTAGGCGCGTCCCTGGTCGAGTAGCTGCTGGGTATACTTTTGGTAGGTCTCCCGTCGCTCACTCTGGCGGTAGGGACCGTAGTCGCCGCCGGCTGCCGGACCCTCATCGGGAGAAAGTCCACACCAGCTTAAAGCTTCCTGGATATAGTCTTCAGCTCCAGCGACGTATCGCTTCTGATCGGTGTCTTCGATACGCAGGATAAACTGTCCCCCCGTTTGGCGGGCGAGTAGAAAATTATAGAGCGCGGTACGCAAGCCGCCAATGTGGAGCGCACCAGTTGGAGAAGGTGCAAAACGAACCCGAACTGCAGACATATTTAAGCCAATTAGAAGTCCGCTCGACGACAAATGATTTTGTAGATCGGAAGACCTGTAAAAATTTATTTAAAATTTAGATCAGTAGGCAGCATTTTTGTACTGCATACCGTTTTAACAACACACTGTGCGTGACGGTAGGTTGCGGGCCGCAAAGTTAGGGTTTCCTCTTCGATCTGCGACTACTACCCCAGCACTTAGTTTTTCCCAGTATATAAGTAGCGGGAGCCAAAATCATGGGTTGGCCCCGAGGAATAGTACACTATCTCTCAAGGAACATTCAGTAGCTAAAGTATTCGTCTGTCTTGCGCAGACGAAATCCTCATTTTAATCACCAATCAACTGGAACTTTTGCTTCTAGTTTGATTTTTCATAACTGTGCACACTCGACACACCATCCCACTTTTTTAATCCCATTTACATCATGTACCTCGTCAAAACACCAAAAATTATTCAAAAGCTCTTCCCCAACTTCCACTGGCGGGTAGCCGGGGAGCAGCCCACACTTTATCTCACCTTCGATGATGGCCCCATCCCGGAGGTCACTCCCTGGGTATTGGAGCAGCTGGCGGAATACGACGCCAAAGCGACCTTCTTCTGTGTAGGAGATAATGCCAAGCGCCACCCGAAATTGCTGCAACGCATTTTGGATGCTGGCCATTCAGTAGGTAATCATACTATGAACCACCTCGATGGGTGGGCTACGGATAACTTGCCTTATTTCCACAATATCCGCCACTGTGCGCAGGAGATTGACTCTACACTCTTCCGACCACCCTACGGCCGAATTCGTCCGCGGCAAGCTCAATTTTTGCAGCGCCATTACGAAATCGTGATGTGGGATGTACTGAGTGGTGATTTCGATCCTCACCTCAGTCCTGAAGATTGTCTACGTAATGTGACGCGCAACGCTCAGCCAGGTAGTATTGTCGTTTTCCACGACAGTCTGAAAGCACAAGAGAAATTAGAATTTGCACTTCCGCAGGTCCTAGCCCATTACCGGGATTTAGGCTACCAGTTTGCGGCGCTGACGCCGGAGCTGTTGAGCAACAAGCGCTTGTTGCAAACCCGACCCCAGCTGCGCACGGCATAGCCCCAAAGAATAATTCTTCGATGTTATCTATCTGATAGAGCCCTTGTTCGCAACAGCGGACAGGGACTCTTTTTTACAGCTACTCGAAAAGTCCGCTGGACAAGTAGCGATCGCCTCGATCACAGATGATACAGACGAGTAGGCCTTCGTTCAGTTCTCCCGCCAATTCTAGGGCTGCCGTTACGGCTCCGCCGCTGCTCATGCCGGCAAAGACGCCTGCTTTAGCAGCTAACTGCCGCATCGTAGTAGTCGCCTGCTGCTGACTGACATCGATGACACGATCCACTGCTGTAGGATCGTAAATCTTGGGTAGGAATTCCGGGCTCCAGCGCCGGATGCCGGGGATGCGGCTGCCGTCAGTAGGTTGGACACCAATAATTTGTACCGCTGAGGATTGAGATTTGAGGTAGCGGCTGGTACCGGTAATTGTGCCGGTGGTACCCATGCTACTTACGAAGTGGGTGATTCTTCCCTGGGTGTCGCGCCATATCTCAGGGCCAGTCGTTCGGAAGTGGGCGCGCCAATTGTCGTCGTTGGCAAATTGGTTGAGCAAGTGATAATCACCACTAGCGGCCATCTCTTCGGCCAGCTGTCTACTGTATTCAATGGTTTGACCTGCGGGAGTCAAAATAACCTTAGCTCCATAGGCTCGCATAGTTTGTACCCGCTCGATGGTACTATTTTCTGGCATGATTAAGGTAATGGCAATGCCGAGGGTAGAAGCGATCATGGCGAGTGCGATGCCGGTATTGCCACTTGTAGCTTCGACCAAATGGCTGCTGCGATCAATCTCTCTCCGATCAAGCGCTCCTTGAATCATACTGTAAGCTGCTCGGTCTTTTACGCTGCCGCCGGGGTTTTGTCCTTCTAATTTGCCAAAGAGGCGGACTTTTGAATCCTTGGGAAGTAGCGACTGTAAATCAATGAGAGGGGTGTTACCCACTAGGGAAAGCAGAGATTGCATTGGGGGGAAATTAGTTGCTATTTGAGCTACGCCTGAGCGGGGCGATAAGTTCAAGCGTTAACAGCCACAATTGCCACTTACTGGGGCCTCGGTTTCTTGACCATCCGCTTTTCTGAGGATTGTTAGACTGCCGGAGTAGTAGATGCTTTCTTCATCGCTGTCTTTTTGATTTAGAGAAGTCTGTACTCGATATTGGTCGTTTTCGTGTAGGAAACTCAGGTACGTTTTAGAACCGGAGGGGCTAACGGTTGCTCCACGGCGCAGTACTTCTCGCTGCCCATCTAGATTCATTTTCCCCGCGATGCCATTGCGAGCAAAAGCGAAGCAGTAATTATTGGTAGTATCGGGGTCGAGCTGTAGTAGGCACCAGCAACTTCCATCCAGATTACCGGTCCAGTCTTCGAAGGTGCCGACTTCGATAGTACCGCTCACGGTCGCTGAGGGTGGTAGGTCGGGAGTGGCTTGTACGGAAGTCGTAACGGGCGGTGTCTGGTCAGCTGGAGCATCGCTTTGGCAACTGAAGCTAAGGCAGCAAACTAAGAGGAGGACGTACTTCATGCTTGTAAAGGTAGCGGGAAAAGAGGAGGTGTAAAGATGGGTGTGTGTTGGTACGATTGTTGCTGTGGCAACATGTTGGATTGCTCCGTCAATCCATCGATCCAGCATTCCCCGCCTCCAGCAAAAAGTCCAAATACATCCGCCCATACTCTCCCCAGCGATGCTCTTTACTAAAGCTACTATTATGCCAAAGTAACTGAAATGGGCCGCCTAATTCTCGAATTTGCCGGTAGTAAAAGTCAAGTACATCTCTACCTTCCTCCGGGCTCAACTGTAGGTAACTTCGCAGAGTCGCATCCATTACCGGGAAGGGGTGAATCAGCAACTTCGTACTTTTTTCTAATGATAGGTTATACCAGTAAAAGGGCAAATGGGTGCCAGCTCGCCAACCATGGACGTCGGCATAGGCCATGCTATGCTCGTGTTCAATCCCATTCTCCTCTAAAGCGGCATAAGTCTCCGACAGCTTGAACCGCAAGAAATGTTGCCGACTGTTTTTTACCTCCTGGCCCGTGATGAGTTCTAGTTGTCTGAGTTCTTCGGTAATCAGGCTGGGCTGGGTAGCGCTATGATAGGAAGGGTGAATACCAATAGTATTGGCTTCCTCGGCTGAAACGGACCGTAACAGCTGCGCCAACAGCTGCGAATGAGGACTTACATTTGGATTTAATCGACTCCGTTGATGGGCCAGTAGCCAAAAGTAGTGGGCAGATAGGCCGACCTTATGGTGAGTTTGTTGCAGGAGTCTAAAGACATCATAGGGGTCTTGTTTTCCCTGAAATAGGACGGCCAAGCGCTCCTTAACCCGACCAAAATGGCCACCCACTAAATCCAGCCCTAAACGAACCCAACCACGCCATCCTCGCTCGCGGTAAGCCCAGGCGATATCTATATCATAGGTGGGCATCAAGCGAAAGGTGCGTTTTAATGGAGGTAAGGAAGGATTGTACTTCCGCAGGTCTGCATACAGCTGGTCTGCCCAGCGCACCGCCATTGGTTCACTCAACCAGCCTTGTTGATAGGCTACACTTTTACTGCCCGAAAAGCGACCGTGGCGGTCGACAGAGACGGACTGGTATTCCTCGTAGCGACTTAAGCAAAAGAAAATCGCGGCCAGGGGATCAAAAGTATCAGACCACTCAGTTCGCGTGTTGAGCTCCAGGCTATCATAGTCACTGAATAGCTCTCCCTGCATGATCGGATGCATGGGTAGTAGAAGCCCTTCCCCACTTTGACCATAGGCAATCGGGGTACAAGTCGAGCCGTTTGCCTCCTGAACTTCAACCTTGATTCCCCACCAATGGCATAACACCATGGCCACGTATTCGATACGAGGATGCGGGCTTGTCGTGAATATGCCAATACGGTGCTCCATTCCGTCTCGAAAGTAATAATTCAGCCGGAAGCGGTATTTTAGGAGCAGCTCTGAAGCCCTCCAACACAACAATGCAGCCCCTTTAACTGTCTTTAGTCTACCGCAATCATTGCTATATGCGTCGTCTATTCTTACTTCTCGGATTTTGCATAATTGGTTTATCCCTCTCGGCTCAACAACGACTTCCGGGTAATCAGAATATTTATGATCCAGGTGGTCCTGGCTTTATCTATGATAAGGAGTTTACGGTCAATGCCGGTTTAATGACGCCGCGAAATATTTTTTTCGGCTTGACGATCGGGCAAATTGAATCCTACGATAACACCAAGTTCTGGTCTTTTGAACTGGGTGATCACCGTCACCCTCGAGAGTTACGTTCTAATTTCGAACGGATCATCCTGGCCAATAATCGGGTCAGTCGCGCCTTTACCTACGGCAAACAGAATCAGCTTTACGTAGCGCGTTTAGGTTTTGGTCGCCGGCATTATTGGTCGGAGAAAGCCCGCCAGCGTGGTGTAGCCATGGGGTACAGCTACCGAGTAGGCCCAAGTCTTGGTTTTTTGAAACCCTATTACCTAGAAATAGCAGTAGGTGACGTTGGCGTCGCTACCGTTGAGGAGGTGCGCTATGACGGGACCAATGGAGAACTATTCCTGGATCGCGACCGTATTTTTGGCGCAGCCAGCTGGGGGCGCGGTCTTAGTGAGATCACTTTTGTGCCGGCTATTCATGCCCGTGCTTCGCTCCATTTTGGTTTTGGCGCCTACGACGAACTGGCGAAGTCGCTGGAAGCGGGCATTCAAGCCGAATACTTCATCAGTGATGTTGACATCATGGTTGATGGATCAGCGGCACCTGGCGTCAGCAACAGTCGCTTATTCCTTAACCTTTTTCTAGCTTTGCAAATCGGTAAACGCTGGTAGTTGCTACGAGCGTAAAGCCCCCCAAGAAATGATCGATCTTCCCGTTGTCAATAGTGAAAAAAAAGAGCGTCAACGCAAACCAGACTGGTTGCGGGTCAAGCTCCCTATTGGTCCCGAATACAAAAAAGTACGCCGCTTAGTTGATGAATATCAGCTTCATACTATCTGTCAAAGCGGCAATTGCCCCAATATGGGCGAGTGTTGGGGTGCCGGCACAGCTACCTTCATGATCCTGGGCAATGTCTGCACGCGCTCCTGTAGCTTCTGTGCGGTGAAAACCGGCCGTCCTAACGAATACGACGAGGATGAGCCGCGCCGAGTTGCTGAGGCTATTGACCTAATGGGTGTCAAGCACGCTGTCCTGACCTCGGTAAACCGGGATGAGCTTAAAGACCGTGGCGCTGAAATCTGGTACCAAACCGTACGCGCCATCAAAGAGCGCACTCCGCAGGTGACCATCGAGACGCTAATCCCCGATGTACGCGCAAACTGGGATGCCCTTTACCGAATGATCGAAGGGGGGCAGGAGGTGGTTTCCCACAATATGGAAACAGTAGCACCACTCTACCGAATGGTACGACCACAAGGAAAGTACGACCGTAGTATTGAAGAATTAAAGCGGATCAAGGAATACGGCAAGCGGACCAAAACCGGCATTATGGTTGGTCTGGGCGAAACCCAGGAAGATGTATTCCGGACCATGGATGAGCTCGTAGCTGTTGGAGTAGATGTAATGACTATCGGTCAATATCTGCAACCTACAAAGATGCACCTGGAGGTGGCTGAGTTTATTCACCCTGATACCTTCGCGCTCTACGAAGAAGTAGGCCTGCAAAAAGGCTTCGATATGGTGGAGAGTGGCCCACTGGTGCGCTCCAGTTACCACGCGGAGAAGCACCTATAGGCAAATAAATAGGGCTGTGTGAAAACGCAGCCCTCTTTATTTGATCAGCTAGAATGGATTAGGCATAAACTGACCTACACAGCCTCCCATTAGGGCCAGGGTGATCGCGAAGTAGATCGTATGGATGAGCCATAAGCGGAAACTCTTCTTTTCAAAGATCGCATTCATCGCCAGGGCCGGTGCGACCAGGAAGATAGCTGTCAAGGCACCGTGGAAAGCACCGTGACCAAAGTTGCGTGATACGTCGCCGTAATCAGTCATCAACTGATTGAGCGTTTCTTTGGCCACGCTGCCCGCGTCGTCAAAACCGGGGACTTCACTAAGTACACTGAAGAAGCCCAACTGATGAATAACCATAGGAAATAGGCCGCCAACGAGGAATAAGGCCGCGAGATAAGACAGGCCCATCATCTTGGCCATGTTGCCACCTTCCAGTGATTCCTGCGTGAATCCATTCTCCTTCATCCAAGCTGATCCAGCTACGGCAGGAGAGTAATAGACAAATCCCGTTATGCTAGGGATGAGTGCAATGAGGAAAATTAACCACATAGAATTGTTTTTTGTTTTGGTAAATGTAATAAATTGTTTTAATAGAAAGATGGTGCCTAATTCCAAACAGTCATTTTCCTATCTTTCGTCACACATCTTTTTGTGCACAGGAAATTAAAATGAAGAGCAAAAATGACGGAGCAAGCGGTCTGGAAGCTTAAATTTTATGGAGTGCGGGGCTCTACCCCTATCTGTGATCCGAATTTCGGGGAATTTGGCGGAGACACTACTTGCTTTTATCTGGACTTACTATTAAAGAAGGGACAAGAAAAGATCACGGTCATTTTTGATGCGGGTACTGGAATTCGCCAGTTGGGTAAGGATATTATAAATGGCATAATCCCTCCTTCTGATAAGATCCTAATCCTATTTACCCATTTTCATTGGGACCATATTCAAGGCTTCCCATTTTTTAGTCCGGCCTATTTCACTGATCGGGAGATTTTCTTTTTCTCCCCACACCACTGCCTGGATAGCGATGAACAATTGAAAGGTATTTTCGAACGCCAGATGCAAAGCGAATACTTCCCAGTACAACTGGAAAAAATGGGGGCAGATTTCCGCTTTTATACCACTGAAGAATTTCAGGCGGTATTGAGTATGGACCAAAACGTTAGCTTAAAATTCAGGCGGCAAAATCATCCCGGAGGTAGCTATGGCTTCCGCTTAGATGGCTACGGAAAATCGGTAGTGGTCTGTACCGATATTGAACACGGCCTGGACGTTGATCCGGAGGTAGTTGATTTTTGCCAAGGAGCGGACTTGCTGGTGCACGAAGCCCAGTATACCGACGAAGAATTAGCGAAGCACCGAGGCTGGGGGCACAGTAGTTTCAACCAGGCTGTCGAGTTGGCAAAACGCGCCGCAGTCAAACACTTATACCTTACGCATCATGACCCGGATCACGATGATGTCTTTTTGCGGGCACAAGAACAGCTATGCAGGGCTAAGTTTTCGAATTGTACCATTGCCCGCCAAGGAACCGAGGTAGTAGTATAGGCTTCTGGTCGATTAACGATCCAGCCATTTTAATAGAGGCGGAATGAGGAATAGGTCACTCAGCAGCGCACTGGCCAGTGTGAGGCTGATCAAGAGCCCAATTGTGACACTTGGCGGATGAATACTAAAGAGCATCACCAGAAAGCCAAAGAAGAGCACCACTGATGTAAGCATAATGGCTTTGCCTGTTTCCCTAAAAGTCAGGTGGATCGCTTCATCAATATTCATGCCCTTATTGCGCGCTAGCTTGTATTTAGACAGGAAGTGGATGGTATCATCGACGGCAATGCCAAAAATAACGGCAAATACAATACTGACGCCTGCTTCTAGCTCAATACCGACAAAACCCAATAAAGCACCAGCAATCAGCAAAGGAAATAAGTTGGGCACCAGACTGACGAGCAAAATCCGCCAGTTACGGAAAAGTAATGCCATCAGGCAACAAACAATAACGATAGCCAGCCCCAGGCCTTGGAGTAGATTGCGGCGAATGTACTCGGCGTTCTTGTCGATAATGACACCAGTACCCGTTTGTTTGACCGAAATGAGACTGCTGTCGATATTGGCGGCTATCCAATCGTCAGTACGTTCCATAAAGACTTTAATACTGTCTGCTCCCGTATCAGTCATCCGACTACTGATGCGCGCCTTGGTTCCCTCCGGGTTAACCAGCAGGTTGAGATTGACTGCTGGGATGAGGTCGGCCATTCGACGATAACGTTGGTAAGTAGCCGCGTCTTGAGGTAAAACGTAGGCTTCCGGCCGATTGCTATTGTTCATCTGGTTGATAGAACGATAAACGGCCGTAATACTGCCCGTTGCCCGTAATTGATCAAACTGTTTCACGTAGTCTTCCAAACGGCCAATTTCCTGCATGACGGCAAAATCGGTTACCCGATTGTCGCCCTGGGTAGTGATGGCCAATTCATGCGGTCGAAATCCGCCTAGCTCGCGTTCAAAAAACTGGTAGTCTTCCGTAATCTTACGGTTACGCGGCAGGTTGGTTTCAATGCGATAGTTGGTTGTAATTAGGCTGATGCCCAATGCGCAGAGTAAGGCGACTACCATTGCGCCTATCTTAATGGTCCCGCGGCGGCGCTCACTAAAACGGTACAGCCTTTCTAATAGGCGGTCCCAGAATGCTTGTCCCCGGCCCAGTTTTACAATTTGATCTACGTTGAGGTAGCTCAGCAAAGAGGTGGTAAACAAGATGACGGTGACGTAAGCTACCAACACACCGATGGCGGCATTGAGCCCAAAGTCTCGAATAGGGTCAATACGACTGGTGATTAAAGTGGCGAAGCCAACGGCCGTGGTAATTGAAGTGAGCAAGGTGGCCAGTCCGATTTCCCGAATAGTGATTTTGATGGCTGTTTCCTTGTCCTTTCCCTTGCGCAGCTCGTCGATATATTTTGACATGATGTGGATGACGTCACTGGTCCCGACGATGATCATCAATACGGGATAAAGCGCGGCAATTGCCGTTAAGCCTCTGCCAGCTAAACCCAGCAAGCCCATAAAGAGTAATAGTCCAAGACCAATACTGGTGAGGGCAACGATAATTCCCAGTGGTCGGCGGAAAATGATGAACATGATCAGCATGACCAGTACTCCGGAAATGAGGGCAGAAACCGTTACTTCCCGAATCTGCATATCGACCATCTCCACCTGGAAATTGGCCGGGCCCAGGTAGTGATGATTAGGAAAGTCATAGGTAGCAACGAGTTCTTCCAGCCCCCCCATTAATTCCCGGCTTTGGTCCAGGTTGATCATGGCCGTCGTCTTCAGTAACACGACTAGGGCGGTTGCGTCTTCGTTGATCAGGTTAAACACAAAGCGCTCGTCTTGCATGATGCGACTACTATCGGCTGCGTAGCGAGCGGGATTATCCAGATGGATGGCCGGGACTGTAGTGACTGCAAAAGGGGTTTTAATGGGGTAGCCAAACTGCGTAAGTGACTGCGCGGCTTGGACCTGCGGAAGTCCTCTTACTTCTAAACTAAATTGATGTACTTGAGCCAGAAATGAGGAGTCAAAAACACCTTGAGGTCGCTCTAGTGCTACGAGCATGAAGTTGTCGTCGCCTTCAAAATCCTCGATAAATTCCAGGAAATAGGCCAGGTCTTCGTCGCCGCGAGGGAAGAATTGTCGAAAATCGAAGGTGAAGCTATCCTTGAGACGTAAACAGCCAATGATAGCCAGTCCGGTCAAGAAAGCGAAGAGAATCAGGACGGGTAGACGATAGCGTCGCATGGGGTCGTATTTATGGAAATGATCATGCCAGCGCATGATCATTAATCCTTATTTAATACGACATCTAAGACCTCTAATTGTTCCGAAATCAAGCGGGTTTCTTCCCACCTTTTTGCTCCCCTTCCTTGCGACTTTTACGTTTGGGTTTACGAACCTGAATAACCAAAGGATTTTTGGTGTCTTCGTCGTAACGTCTTCGATTCGGGACGGCTTCCACGGCGAGAAAAAGTGCCTGCTTGAAAGAAGCGGGATCGGCCTGGTTTTGTCCGGCAATATCATAAGCAGTGCCGTGATCGGGGGAGGTGCGAATAGCTGGTAAACCTGCCGTAAAGTTGACACCCTTACCGAAACTCAACGCTTTAAAAGGAACGAGTCCCTGATCGTGATACATCGCCAAGACAGCGTCGAACTTTTGCTGTCGGCCGCTACCGAAGAAGCCATCTGCAGGGAAGGGCCCCATGGCCATAATGCCGCGTTTCTTGGCTTCTTCTACGGCCGGTCGGATAATTTTTTTCTCCTCCTGACCCAGTAGACCATCGTCTCCGGCGTGTGGGTTGAGACCCAGTACCGCAATCGTGGGCTTTTCCAGGCCAAAATCACGGCGTAGACTATTGTCCATAATCGTCAGCTTATCCAGTATCCGTGCTTTAGTGATGGCTTTAGCGACTTCCGCTACTGGCAGGTGATTGGTAACTAAGCCCACCCGCAGATCTCCACTGACCATGAACATCAGGCTTTCTTTTGCATCGAGACGTTTGGTCAGGAATTCAGTATGGCCTGGAAAAGGAAAGCGATCGCGAGGCATGTTGGCCTTGTTGATCGGGGCGGTGACGAGCGCATCGATCTGTCCGTTTTTGAGATCTTCCGTGGCTTTCTCCAAAGACAGTACGGCCGCTAAGCCACTAGCAGAGGTGGCCTGTCCTGCTTGATAATCGATGGATTCCTCCCAGCAATCTATTACGTTGAGTCGCCCTTCTTGAGCTTGTTCGGCGTTCTCGATGCGCTTAACGGGCAACGGCAGGTTTTTACCTTCCGCTAGTTGCTTTAGCAAGGCGCGTTCACCATAAACAATGGGTACCATCAGGCGCCCCATACCCTCGTGAGTAAAAGATTTTACGATGATCTCCGGCCCGATGCCATTGGTGTCTCCGATGCTGATTCCTACGCGTACTTTCGACATAAGCTGCTTTTCTAGCGCAAAGAACCGTTAAAAACTGCCGACAATTGTCAAAATTGTCCGAATCTTAATGTGGAAAACCCGTATTTTGTCGCCGACCTCGGCTTTTACTTACCAAATCATAGTCCCATATGTGCCTTTCCCGGCTCAAGGCAGACCTCCTTGTTGCGCTCGTATTGCTACTGAGCGGGAGTATGTTGTCGGCACAAGACTGTGAAGCCGGAGTCGATCTTTCTTGTATTTCGTTGATCAATCTTACGCTCAATGCGGACTGTCAGGCTAACCTGACGCCGGCGATGGTATTGAGTGGCGACCAAAGTTGTTTACAAGCACTGGAGTTTAACATCACCGTGGTCGATAGCGATATGAGCAATGGCTCCGTGATTGACGGTTGTGGCAGTTTTACCTTCCTTGTAGAAGAGGTACTACCGGAAGGAGGAGCGAATATCCCCTATAGTTGTTGGGGCACAGTTAATGCGGAAGACAAAACTTCAGCGGTTGTAGTTGCACTTCCGCAGGTGCCCACGCCACTCTACTGTGACGCTATTGATGCGACCGACATCTCGACCTTGCCGAGCAATATCTCACGCTGCTGGATTGCAGATGGAAATAGTGGAGATGAGCTGCCCAATACATTACATCCTGCACTGCGCGCGCGCTTATTAGCTGGCGGCGGTCTACCGGTTTTTTTCGATGGCTGTAGCGATGTTGAAATCTGTGTTTATGACCAGGTCTACGATGTAGGAGATTGTTCCGATATCATCATTACTCGAACTTTTACGGCCACCGATGGCCTAGATTGTAGCAGCAGTAATGGTGAGGAAAACGACCCAACCGTAGCTGCCTACGATATTGTCTTTACGCGCCCTTCGATGGCGCAAATCGAAGGAGTGAATCCTACGGCAGTCTATGAATGTGATGCCAGCTTCCCCTTGCTGGCCCCCAACCAATACGGCGATCGTAATCCGGAGCCTCAAGCTACAGACTACCCGTTTTTCGATGGTGGCAACGGCCCGCTTTATCTAACCAACAACTTCTGTAGTATCGGTGCTACTTTCGAAGATGGTCCGCGCACAGTTACCTGTCCCCAGACCTACAAGTTCGTACGGACCTTTACGGTAGTCGATTGGTGCATGCCTGAAGAGATTGAAACCTTTACCCAATTGGTAAAGGTGGGGGATTTTGAAGCACCGTCGATTTCGCCACCCGTTCAGGATTTAGACTTTAACGGAGAGCCCGATCCAGGTCCGCTCTTCTTCTCTACCAGCAATCCAGACTGTTCGGCCAATTTTCTGATACCGCCCGGTGATGCTACGGATAATTGTGATGATGATCCTCAGGTAATTGCCTTCATATTACCCAACGGTAACCCTAACGTTGCAGCCCTGGGACCTTATACGGTCAATGGCGTAGCACTGAACATTCCTTTTGGCGAACACGTCATGCGCTACATTGCCAGGGATGCCTGCGATAATGCGGATACCCTTGATGTAGATATCGTAGTTGGAGACCGTACTGCGCCAGTTGCTATCTGTGAGGATGGATTAGACATCAGCTTAGGAGGTGCAGGCACCGCAGTCCTAACCGCAGCTGCGGTAGATCGTGCTTCTGAAGATGAATGTTCCGAAATCACCCGTTTGATTGCATTTGTTGGGGAGGATGGTTTGCCAATCCCCGGTACTGGCGGCTGGCAGGAGAGCCTTACGCTCGATTGTGATATGATTGGCTTCGTGGCCATTGGTCTGCTAGTTACCGATAGTGAAGGCAATAGTAATTCTTGTTGGCTTAATGTATTAGTGGAGGATAAACTAGCTCCACTCTGTATTGCCCCCGGCCCGATCACTACTACTTGTGATGATCAGGATATTCTAAATCTCCCACAAGATTTGACCGCAGCCTTTAGTAACGATCCGATTGGTGTAGCTGCCCAGTTAGATATACTTTTTGGTAGTGCAACGGCTTTGGATAACTGCCCAACGGCATCGACTGAGCAGTCAGTTTTAGATAATCGCAACTCTTGTGGCGTTGGTACCATCATTCGTTCTTTCGTTGCAGAGGATGCAGGAGGACTCACTTCTTCAGGGATCTGTAGTCAGACCATTAGCGTTTTGGGTGTACACGATTATAGTATCCTGCTTCCAGCTGACGCTGGTTCCGAAAGCTGTATTGAACCCGATTATAGCGGGGTTGATTTCTTCGAGTTCGGTTGCGACTTGATTACAACCACTACGGATATCGATACCTTTTCGGCCACTGCTGATGAATGCTATAAGCTTCGCATCAGCTACGAGCTGATCAATTGGTGCGAATATGGCACGGAAGCCGACCCCTATGTCATCCCTCGCGATGCGGACGGTGATGATTTCCTCGAAGAGGATACCTGGCTACACGTCTTGCCACGGGATGCCAGTACCCTAACGGATGATATCGCCTGGCTAGACCAGGACGCTAACCGGGCGAATGGTTTCCTCACCCCATTGGATTTACACGACCCTAACGGGCAAGTTTTCGGCGCTAGTACCGAAGCTTACGGTACGGATGCGGCCCGCGGTGCTTTTTTGTACCGCCAGTTCATTAAAGTTTATGATGATGTTGCTCCCGAACTCACCCTTGGCACGATGGATGAATTCGAAGACTTCGATGGCGACTGTGCGGAGCCCGTCGTATTAGACTTTGAGCTGTTTGATGCTTGCACCAGTCCCGCTGGTTATACCGCGACGGCCGAGTTGGATGCCTTCTTTATGGACACGGATGGCAATGAGGATTTAAATCTGGCAGACTTTGTGCCATCGACTAGTCCGGAATTGCAGCCTACTGTTATCAATAATGGTGATGGGACCTTTACGGTTAGTTTTGGTGTAGCGCTTCCTCTTGGGTTGCACGCTGTCCGTATTCAAGCTGCTGATGGCTGTGGTAATACTGCCGTCGCACTTTATTTATTCGAAGTAGTTGACGCTAAGGCGCCTTCTCCCATTTGTATTAATGGCCTTACAGCAACGCTGATGCCCGATGGGGAAGGTGGCGGAATGGCGGCTATCTGGGCCAGTGAATACGTCGCTAGTGAAGTGACGGACTGTAATGGACCTGTGAAGCTGGCGATTTACCGTTCGGCCGATGCGGTAGCTCCCGATTTTGCGGGCCCTGCCGTTACCGATACTGGCCTGGTTCTGACTTGTGACGATCTTGGGTTATTGGCGGTTCGGGTATATGCGATTGACGCTGCGGGCAATGCTGATTTTTGTGAAACCACTTTGATGGTCCAGGCTTTTCAGGAAAGTGTCTGTAACGGGAATGGAGGAGCCATTCTAGGCTTTATCAATACGGAGGCCAATTTGCCGGTACCGGGGGTAGAAGTAGGCGTGAGTAATGAGTCGATGAACGAAATGTTCTTGACAGATAATCAAGGTTATTTCGAAATTGACGGCCTGACCTTTGGTGCAGATTATACGGTAGATCCTCACCTGGATGTAGATCCCTTAAACGGGGTTACTACCTTGGACTTGTTGACGATTAATTTCCACCTGCTGGACTACGATCAGCTGGGCTCTCCCTACAAGATTATTGCTGCCGATACAGACGATAGTGAAAATCTGACAATTCTGGATCTGGTGCGGATTCGCATGCTGATTCTGGGGCTCATCAATAACTTTGAAGGGAATACGAGCTGGCGTTTTGTCGACGCAGATTACAATTTCCCGAATGAAGAAGATCCCTGGGCAGAGCTATTCCCTGAGGTGGCTAATTTCAATAATCTAGAGGATGTTGGCTTTTCCGATTTTGTCGCGATCAAAATTGGTGATGTCAACAACTCGGCAGTATTAGGATTTGACGCGGACGGTAGTGAAATAACGGCCAATGAAGAAGGTCGTAGTGGATGGGCCAGTATTTACACACCCACCGAACATTTGCCCGCTGGAGAATTGGTAGAGATACCTATTTACGCTAATACTCAGGATCAATTAGCGGGTTTGCAAGGTACCTTTGAATTAGCAGAGGGGGTAGAACTAGTTGATATCGTTGCCGGCCAGGCCAAGGCCAGTAATTTTGGTACCCACTTGCTGGATCGCAACTGGTTGACTTTTTCTTACGACGATCGGGCACTGGCTACGATCACCGATGAGCTACCTTTAGTAAGTCTGGTGCTGCGTAGCAATGAGGACATGCCCCTGGTAGACGGATTGCGCTTTGGTAGTGCTTACACGGAAGCGGAAGCTTATTCAACGGATTTGACGCCACACCATCTAAGTTTCCAAGTTGGAGAAGCAGCCGTAACTGCGAGTGCTAATCGTTTGTACCAGAATGCTCCCAATCCCTTTGCGACGGAAACCCTAATCGGTTTTGAATTGGAAAAATCGGGTACTGCAAGACTAGAAATACGGGATATGGCTGGCCGCTTAGTTGCACAATTTCAGCGAGAAGCAGAAATCGGTTACAATCAGTTCCGCTTAGATCGCATCAGCCTGGGGCAACCGGCCGGTTGGTATAGTTATACCTTAAGCGCCAACGATTTTAGCGAGACGCGCAAGTTGATCTTGCAGTAAGGCGAACTTTCGACGGAGATTAGCGTAGTTTTATCAGGAGCTTTCTAATGGGCTTATCAATAAATGATGTGCTACTAAAAGCCAGTTTTTTCCATGTTAGGACAACGCACTAATCTTTCTCTTCAACAGAAGCTGTCGCCCCGGCAGATTCAGCTGATGAATTTGGTGCAATTGTCGGTAACGGAGCTGGAACAGCGCTTGAAAGAAGAACTGGAATCTAACCCTGCCCTCGAAGAAGGTGTTTCCCAAGATGAGGACAGCCGTAATGAGGATATATTGGATTTTGAGCGAGCTGAAGAGCGTACCTACGAGCTCGACGAGTACTTGCAATCCTACATTGAGGAAGACCCTTCCAGCTATAACCAGAGTAGTGAACGTACAGAACCCGATACGGCTCGGGCTATGGCCGTAGAACAACAATCCTTTTTCGAATATCTGGAGCAGCAGCTGGCAGGTCTTGATTTTCAGGATGAGGCAGAACGTACTTTAGCCGCCCAGATTGTTGGTAGCATTGGTGACGATGGCTATTTGCAGCGTAAGCCTTCAGCTATTGCCGATGACTTATTACTCTATCATGATTTAGAGTTTCGTCAGGAGGAGGTACTAAAAATGTTGCAACGGATCCAGCGGTTTGACCCCCCGGGGGTGGGCGCGCAAGACCTGCGGGAGTGCTTATTAATTCAGTTGGATTTACTCATAGAACAGGATGAGCTACTCTCAGATGCACAACTAGCTGATATGGTACTGGCCCGCCGAATTTTGCGGGAACATTTTGAGGCTTTTAGTAAAAAACACTACGATAAACTGCTGCAAAAACTGGAGGTCGACGAAGACGAACTGCGAGATGCCCTCCAAGAAGTGTTACGTCTCAATCCTAAACCAGCGAGTGCTTTTGGAGGAAATACGAGTAGCACCAGCAGTCAGGCGATTATCCCTGATTTTGTTATCAGTAAGGAGGACCAGCAGTTGGAGCTGCGACTTACTGCCCGCAATGCACCTCAATTACGGCTAAATGATCATTACCAACAACTGCTGGCGGATTTGCGGAACCGGCGTAAAGAGGAGGCCAAGCTGAACAAAGCAGACCGGGAGGCAGCACGGTTTATCAAGGAAAAAACCGAAAATGCCCGCTGGTTTATCGATGCTTTACAACAGCGCTATCAAACGCTTTACAGTGTAATGCATCAAATCTTGCGCTATCAGGAAGGCTTTTTTCTGAGTGGTGACGATAAGCAGCTACGCCCCATGATTTTAAAGGATATTGCTGAGCCTACTGGACTGGATATTAGCACCGTGAGTCGGGTAGCTAACAGCAAGTTCGTCCAAACAGAATACGGTACTTTCCCCTTGAAGTATTTCTTTAGTGAGGGTATGACCAATACCGATGGTGAAGAGATTAGTACCATCGAGGTCAAAAATGTATTGCGCGAAATAATTGCCGCTGAAGACAAACGTAAGCCACTCAACGATACCAAATTACAAAAGGTACTGGCCGAAAAAGGTTATGAAATTGCCCGCCGAACAGTGGCTAAATACCGGGAACAGTTGGGACTGCCCGTGGCCCGATTGCGGAAAGAACTGTAGCGGATTGGTCTAACGTATCAGACTGAACTGTCCGTCGATTTTTTCTATTTCTTCGCGATCGGGAAAGCGATAGCGCAGCATATAGATATAAGTACCAAAAGGCTGGTCCTCCCCATTTCTGGTGCCATCCCAACCATTATCCAGGGGGTTGGTCGAACTATAAACTTCCTGCCCCCAGCGATTATAGATGAGCATTTGGTAGTCATCTAGTTCACAGTTGGTGAATAAGCGAAAACGATCATTTCTTCCGTCGTTATTGGGCGAAATTAAATCAGGAGCGATGGCCATACATTCTACCGGGCAGTTACTGAAATCCAGTACAGGGAAGACCTGAAAAACCGTGTCACAATCTCCCGTAACCGTGGCGGAATAGGTTAGGCTGCTGTCTACGGAAGGAATGCGTAGTAGTGGCCCGGTGGTACCGTCAAACCAGACGACGTCCATGAAGAAACCATTGGGTTCCAAGATTTCAATATTGATAGAATCGCCTGGGCAGAGGGGCTCTTCAATGTCGTAGAAGATTTCGGCACTTACGGTGACATTGGTGTCCGGATAGCCAAAGGAAAAAGTAGTGTCGCCGCAGGCGTAGTAAGCAACCACACTCAAAGTATCACCTGGGGTGCTGATGGTCGTAATCGTATCCTCCCGACTACCCGTCGACCAAATTACACTGTCGGGCAGAGGGGTACTGTAGACGGTCATATCGACTTCTTCGCCAATGCAGAAGGGCTCTGCGGCCAAAGTGCGGAAGATGTTGGCATCGGGGATTCGGTCTACGCTTACAAACTGACTATCGATAGTGACCGTACAGGCACCAGTGATGGTGACTACGTAGGTAGCCGAATTTCGAGGCTGAATGCTGAAGCTGGTATCGCCGGTGGACCATTGGTAAGCCAGGCCGGGCAGGCGCGGGCTGATGCTCTCACCGCGACAGATTTCCCGGCTGGAGGGTTCGAGGAAAGTGGTGTCTTCGGTACCGAGATCACGGAAGATAGCATCTACATAATTGGGCAGGCCGAAGAAAAGCTCATCGGTATCGTTAAGGTCAACCAAGTCGGGAGTGATAGTGGGGAGGTCGGCAGAAGGGCATTCGATTTCGGCCAGCTGGAAGTCATCTGCAGCGAGGTCAGTATCGAGAAAATACAAGTTTCCGTTGGGGCCAATTTGCATCTGCCCGCTGATGCCTGTCTCTGATAAAATGCCGATCAATTCTTCGGAATCACCGATGGGAGAAGCACTGAGGTCATAGCGGACGATGGTGCGCCCCAGTACGAAATTGCCTTTAGCGCTGTAGTAATATCTACTATCGGGTGTGAAACTAGAAGTGAGGAAGTTTACTTCTTCCAATTCCGCTACCACAGCTCCGGGCTGACCGTTGGTAGGGTCAAAAGCGATGAGATTTCCCGCCACTGCGATCCATTGCCCATCGGGAGAGATCTTTATGCTACCCCCCAGATTTTGAGTAAAGGGAAAGACCTGCGGAAGTCCAACTCCAGCTGTAGTAAGCGGAACTACGACTAATTCATTTTCTTCAGCACCGTTGATGATGATCCAGTAGCCCTCGCCATTGACGTTGGGGGTGGCGGCCAGCCCTTCAAAGGAAGGAGTAAATACGCGTTGATCGGCCAAACTTACACCCCCCAGACCGCCGTTGAGACTCTGGTCCAGATAGAAATAAGAAAGTCCACGTCCTTCAGGCTGTCCAGGAACCGAACCGCCGATATCAAACTCTTCTTCTTCCATAGTGAAGAGGTAATAATTGCTCGGCGCAGCTGGGTCAGGGATGAAAATACTGGACTGACGCGCACTAAAACCACCCCCTTCGGTACCCATCATGTCGTAG
The DNA here is from genome assembly GCA_039030655.1 of Bacteroidota bacterium. Taxonomy (GTDB): domain Bacteria; phylum Bacteroidota; class Bacteroidia; order Chitinophagales; family Saprospiraceae; genus Neolewinella. Next base: position 175,118 of record JBCCDS010000001.1, read on the forward strand.
AGTAAGTCACCGTTGCGATCCCAGATCATACCAGGGTTTTGCCCGCCGCTCTGGTCCGAAATTCTCCCCCCACCGTTAGTGTAGTAGAGCAACTGACCGTTAGCATCACAGATGCTGGCGCAACCTTCAGGGCTGGTCATACTGGAAGGAGCGATTCTTTCAGGGCTGCCGCTGGCAAAACTGACTGCGACACTGTCGCCGAAATGCCAGATAAGTGCTTCGTTTTGTGCTACTAAGCTACCGCCAAAACATAAGAAAAGGCAGAAAACACAAAGCATAAATCTATGGGACAAGAGCATGGGATGGAGATAGATTAGCCGTCGAATAGAAGAATAACGCAGACTCAAGCCTCGGGTTGTGCAACTAATTAGTAAACAGGGAAGTCATTAGGATAGCTTGAACCAAGGCCCAATATATAAGGTCTTAGGACAAAGTTATACCTTTGGACGGCTGTCCCCAAACCTCTCTGTTGTAGAGACTACCAAATACACTTGCTCAGCGCGAGTAACTAGAAGCGCCTTCATGAGTTCTGCCCCGCAAAAAACAAAGCTCTCCGACGACGAGCGACCGCCAATTCTAGGCAGTTGGCCCCGACTATACGCGATGGTAATTGTCGGCAATATAATCTGGCTGGCTTTAGCCTATTTGATCACCCACATTTACGGATAAGCAGATGCATTTATTTGACTGGCTGGTCATGGTCGGTACCCTGACCGCAATTGTGGCTTACGGGGTGATCAAAACCCGGCGAATCAACAACGTAAAGGACTACCTGCTGGGTGAACGGGACCTGAAATGGTGGACCATCGGTTTGTCCGTGATGGCTACCCAGGCTAGCGCAATTACCTTTCTCAGCACGCCCGGACAAGGTTTCGACGCGGGTATGGGCTTTGCTCAGTTTTACATAGGTCTACCCATTGCGATGGTGATACTCTGTGTGTTCGTGCTGCCAATTTACTACCGCCTCAACGTCTACACGGCCTACGAATACCTGGAAGGCCGCTTTGACAAACGGGTGCGCACCCTGACGGCTATCCTGTTTTTAGTACAGCGCGGACTAGCAGCTGGAATCACAATTTATGCCCCGGCTATCATCTTGAGCACGATTATGGGCTGGTCCTTAGGCTGGACGGTGTTGATCATCGGCATGGTGGTGATCTTTTATACGGTTTTAGGGGGATCAAAAGCTGTTTCTGTTACTCAAAAACAGCAAATGATCGTCATCCTGACGGGAATGTTTGTCGCTGCAGGCGTGATTATTTGGCAACTACCCGCCAATATGGGCTTGGGTGAAGCGCTCAACGTAGCGGGTAAAACCGGTAAGCTAGACCTGCTGGATTTTAACTTCGACCTCAGTGATCGTTATAATATCTGGTCGGGTATTTTGGCGGGTACCTTTCTGTTTTTGTCTTATTTCGGTACGGATCAATCGCAGGTGCAACGCTACCTGTCGGGCAAAAGCCTGACGGAAAGCCGACTGGGCTTGCTATTCAACGGCTTGATCAAACTGCCCATGCAGTTTTTAGTGCTTTTTGTCGGGGTGCTGGTATATGTATTTTATCTGTTTGTGGCGCCGCCGATCCACTTCAATTCTGCCAACCTGGCGACGCTGCAGCCGCAGGAAACCGATAGCCCGGAGCGGACTACAGAGCTGTTGCTATTGGGAAATCAAGTTGCAGAGCAAGGAGAAGTTTACACCGGCTTGATGGAACAACGGGCCGAACTAGGTGCCGATCTGGTGGAAGCCATCCGTGCGCAAAATGACGCCCTGGCAACGGCCCTAGGGCAGCAGATCCAAACTATTGATGGAGAGTCTGCAGAAATTCGGGCGGTGGTTGATTCGCTGATCCTGCTGGGCGATGATAACTTAAAGGTCGAAGACCGCGATTACGTCTTTATCGGCTTTGTGATGAATCATTTTCCCATCGGTTGGGGCCTGATTGGCCTATTACTGGCGGTGATTTTCTCGGCGGCAATGTCCAGCAGTAGCTCAGAACTGAATGCCTTGGCGACTACCTCGGTCATTGATTTGTATAAGCGATCTATTGCGCCCTACCGATCAGACCAACATTACTTAATGGCCAGTAAGTGGATGACTGTAGGCTGGGGAGTGCTGGCCTTATCCTTTGCGGCTTTTGCCAGCTTATTCGACAATTTGATTCAGGCGGTCAACATTGTGGGTAGCCTCTTTTACGGGGTTATTTTGGGCATATTCGTAGTAGCTTTCTTCTTTAAGAAAATTGGCTCCAATGCGGTTTTGTTAGCGGCGGTGATCATCGAGCCGATCGTGATCCTGATCTACTTCCTCAACTATTATGAGGTGATTTCCTTTACCTTCCTCTGGCTTAACCCCATCGGTTGCGTAATGACGGTAATGGCCGCCTGGATCATTCACCGTTTTAGTAAGGAAAGATCACAACCCTCGGTTCGTAGAATCAATGATGACCCTACTATCTTGGACAGCTAAACGGTGTTTGAACTATGAAGGCTTTAAGTAGGGTGTTGGCTTTTTTTGTACTTCCGCAGGTTGGCAGCTTACTGCTGAGTTTCAACAGCTGTGCAAGTCCAATTACTACTGTAGGAGCTAATTCAACTCAAGCGGAGGAGGAGACAGTCGATCCAGCAGCGACGGCTCATACCGCCGTGGTGAAGGAATGGCAAGAAGAATTGAATGCTCAATACCGTGATCCAGAGCATTCTCCTCTCCCGGAAGCGGACCGGGCCAGCTTTAATGAACACCCTTTTTTCCCGATCGACGCTGACTACCAAGTAACGGCAAGACTGGAATATCCTGCGGAAGTACAAATACTGGAAATGCCGACCAGCTCAGGGAGTATAAAAACCTTTGAAATTTACGCCCTGGCCCATTTCGAACTTCATGGCCAAGAATTGCAGCTCCAAGTACTGAAACCTTTTGGTCGCTTTAGTCGACTGAATAATTATCTGTTTATCCCTTTTCAGGATGCAACTAGCGGGCAGCAAACTTACGGTGGTGGCCGCTATATCAATCTTCCTGTACCCAGCGAACGAGGAGACAGCTTGGTGATTGATTTTAACCAGGCTTATCACCCCTACTGCGCCTACGCAGATGGCTACAATTGTCCCATTCCTCCGGCCGAAAATCGACTGCCGATTGCGGTCAGTGCTGGGATAAAACTTCATTGATCGAGCAAGCGGCCGTCAACCAAGCCAATTCTTCTGGATCCTCCAACAAGGGCGCTAAGGACTGATAGACCTGGCCATGATATAGAATCAGCCACTCTTTTTGCTGGTCCGTCAAGAGTGAAGGCACCAACAACCGCTTTTCAAAGGGGAAGACGGTCAGGCTACGGAATTGTAAGAAGCCTTTTTCGTTTTCGTAGACCTGCACCAGATTCTCACAGCGGATTCCATACTCGCCCTCCTTATAATAACCAGGCTCATTGCTGAAAATCATACCTGCTTCTAAAGGGCGTTGAGTAGCCGCCGAACGCGGGTTTGGGCTGATGCTGGCGGGCCCTTCGTGCACATTAAGAAAATAGCCGACGCCGTGGCCGGTGCCATGACCGTAATTGAGCCCTGCTTTCCAAAGGTGTTGTCGAGCCAGAATTTCCAGCTGGACGCCCGAAGTACCTTTCGGAAAATGCGCCATGCTTAAATCAATCATGCCCTTAAGGACCAGGGTGAAGTTGATACGCTCTTCAGTCTGGGGCGCTCCCAGGGAAAAGGTGCGGGTGATGTCGGTAGTCCCGTCTAGGTACTGACCACCACTGTCGACTAAGAGTAGACCTTCTTCACCGATGGTTGCGCTTCCAGTGGCTGGTGGATCGTAGTGTACGATGGCCCCGTTGCCTTGGTAGCCAACAATGGCGCCAAAGCTATCGCCCTGATAGTTGTCGAGTTGGGAGCGATAATGTTGTAACTGCTGGACGACCTCATACTCCGTTTTGCCAACGGCTGCTCCGGATTCTAGCCAGCGACGTAAGCGTAAAAGTGTTACGCCATCGCGCGCCATCGCATTGCGGATGTGGGCGGTAGCTTTTTCATTTTTGATGGCCTTCCAGGCAGGAATGGGGCTCGCTAATTTTTGTACGCTAGCGCCACCGGCAGCTTGATAGATGGCCAGGTTGGTAGTAGTCGGATCGACTCCGATCTGCATCCCTTGGCTAGCGAGTTCAAGTAAGCGACCCGCGGTGGCTCGGTAGCTGTGTAGCTGGAGTTCTACTTCTTGCAGCAGAGGCGGTGGTACGCGCTCTTTCCCGACAAACCACTCGAGCGGGCCAGACTCGGGTATGAGTAAGAAACTTACGACCAGCGGATTGTACTTAATATCACTTCCACGGACATTGAGCAGCCAGGCGATTTCATCCAGAGCCGTCACCAGAAAGTAATCGAGTTCTTTAGTGGCCATCCAGCTGCGGAAGTCCTTGATTTTTTCCAGGGTGGGCCGGTCGGCAAACTGTGGGGGGTGTTGCTGTATTTTTTCAGTAGGGGGCGCTGGGCGGTCAGTCCATATTTCGTCTAGTAAGTCCTGGGTCGGAGTTATTTCGATGCCGAGTGGAGCCAGCTTACGCTGCAGGTTTTCGGCACCATTGAGGCTGCGGCAGTTGCCAGCGTAGCCGAGCGTTTGTCCAGTTTGGAGCTTGGCCTGTAGCCAGTCCAGGTACTCTGGAGTATGGGGCACCCGAAGTTTCATCAGTTCAATCCCACTGCCCGCCAATTCTTGCTCGGCCTGGATGAAATAGCGGCTGTCGGTCCAGAGACCGGCCCAGTCTGCAGTTACGATCAGGGTGCCCGCCGAGCCGGTAAAGCCGCTCAGCCAGGCCCGGCTAGCCCAGCGGCTAGCGACGTATTCCGAGCGGTGGGGGTCGCTGCCAGAGATCAAATAGGCGTCAATGCCGTGCGCGGCCATTGCCCGGCGCAGGGCCGTGATTTTGGGTGAGCTGCTCATGGAGGTAAAGATAAAGTATTGCTGCTAGCAATGGGAGGAGAATCACTGTTCCTTCAACAGCTTTCGCAAGCTACTCAACTGCTTACTCGACCCCAAGGCAATGAAGCTCTCGCCTGGATTCAGCGAAGCCTCGGCATCGGGGTTAACCTGATAGCTGCCGTCCTGGTGGCGGTGCCCGATGATATTGATGCCTGTCAATCTTCGGTAATGCAGGTCTTTTAGCGGCTTTTGCCGGTCTTCCAGGCGGAGGTCCTGATAATGAATTTCTTCGAAGCCGATGTCACCACTGAGCTCAGAGGTGATGAAGCTGAAAAACTCTACGGCCTGAGGTTTTGACATCAAAGCCGCCATATAAAAACCGCCCATGCGCTCTGGCATAATGACGTGATTGGCACCTACCTTTTTGAGTTTATCTTCGGAGCGCACTTGTTGTGCTCGACTGACAATTCGTAATCGTGGGTTCAGCTGTCGAGCCGTGATAACAATGAACATATTGTCTCCATCATCCACTAGGGCGGAGATGAGCCCCTTCGCCCGATCGATTCCTGCTGCCTGCAATATTTCATCTTCGGTAGCATCTCCGACCAGGTAGAGCAGGTCGGACTCCTGTACGGCTAACTGCTCCATCGCTTCCATATTGAGGTCAATAACTACGTAGGGCTGTCCGTGTTGGCGCAAATGCATACCGATTTCTTGCCCATAGCGGCCGAAGCCACAAATGATGACGTGGTCAGAGAGCTGGTCGATCTTCGACCGGATACTGGAGGCGTGCATGCTGTGAAATATTTTACCCTCGATGATGTAGTAAGAAAAGGCGGCCAGAATGTAAGCGAGGACCAGCGTATTGAGGATGATGAGTACCGATACAAATATTCGCCCGGCATTGCTTAAAGGTTCCACTTCTCCAAAACCTACGGTGGAAAAGGTGATGATCGTCATATAGATACCATCGATCACGGAATAACCTTCAATGAAGCAAAAGCCAGCCGTTCCGATCAGCAGTACGCCCAGAAAAAGATAGCGGGCGACCTTAGGTCGCAGAATGGTAGCAGGAATGCGATCAAAGGAAGGTAAATGCAGCAAACTGATCAGTTTAGAAGGAGCGGCTAAAGATAATGCTATACTACTACTTCAACCAAAGGGACAGGAGACTGACATTACTGGATTTGCGCACTATAGCTCCTGGGGCCAGGGGGTGCGTAGCTCTGCTCCCGTTCCGGGCCGATCGGGCCAACGGACTAATCCGTCAGTGCCAAAGCTTACCCCTTTGGCGGGGTCTTTGGCCAGGAGCATAGCTCCATCAAAGTCTGCATAGTCCAGTTCTGGTAATAGTTGGGCATTGGCGCTGATGCCCACACTGCTTTCGGTCATACAGCCGGCCATAACTTGTAGGCCCAGTGCTCGGGCTTGGGTGATCATGCGTCGAGAAGCCAGGAGTCCTCCTGCTTTAGTGATTTTGATATTGATACCATCGAAGGCCTCAGCACATGCTGGGATATCGGCTGCTGTCTGGCAACTCTCGTCGGCTAAAATGGGGATTTGGATCCGCTCGCGCAGCCGTCGTTGTGCTTCCCAAGCATCTGCGGGTAGCGGTTGTTCGATGAATTCTACACCTAATTGGGCCAGTTGGGGAATAAGCTGTAGGGCGCGCTCGTAGGTCCAGCCGGTATTGGCATCTACTTGGAAAGGGGCGTCGGTTACTTGCCGTAAGGCTTTGATAATAGCCAGGTCCTGCTCGGTGCCGAGTTTGATTTTGTATACGGGCCAGGGGAAGGCTTGTAATTTTTCCACCATGCGTGGGATGCTATCCAGCCCAATCGTATAGCAAGTAGGGGTAAGGGCTTTTGCTCCGGGGAGCCAGCACTCACCTACTCTTTTATTTTGGGTTTTGGCCCAGTAATCATGGGCAGCCACATCGAGCGCACAGCGCAGGAAAGGGTGGAGCTCTTTCGCAAGTAGTTGAAGCTGTTCTAGCTCGGACTGGCTACTAGCGATCCAGCCTTCCAGGCGCGGGGCAAAATTCCGCAAACTAGCCAGACAGCGATCACTATCGAGGCCGTAGTAACTAGTCATTGGCGCTTCCCCCAGGCCATACCGCCCGGCTTCATCTTCCAGGCGCACAATAATGGTGGGCTGATGTGTACGTACCCCATGACTAATCCTAAACGGGTCACGTAATGGCAACTCAACGGGCAGCAGCTTCAATTTCATGCTTAAAGATAGGGGCAGCAAAGTAAGATGCTGGCTAAATGCCTATTTTTACCCTCATGCAGGACACCGCTACCGGGCAGGGCTATCACCTGGCTGAATTGCTGAAACACTACCACAGCTTTCGGAAGATATTTCTGGAATGGACGGCTGCCTTGGACCAAAGCCAGGGACAGAAGATCGGGGTGTACCAGCGCTCGCTCATTGCCTGGTACGAGGCCCGCATTCGCAGTCGCCACCCCTACGTGGGTGATATCTGGCTGTATCTGCAAACGGCGGCCTTACGCTATTTTGAAGGTGCGGTTGATCCAGCCGCAACGGACCAACTCCTGGCTGCCGTAGCACCGGTACAAGATCCGAAAGACTTTTTACCTGCGGGAGTACAACTCAACGATGAGCAAATTACGATGCATCGCTTGCTGAAAGAGCTGGGAAGCAACTGTCGGGAGCTGTTGCTACTGGGCTACTATCACCGTATCGGGGATGGTCGATTAGCGGAAATTTTGGAGTTGAGTGGTCGTCAAGATGCAGCGGAACGGCGACGAAGATGTCTGCTTATGGTGCGGGAGGGCTGGACTTCCGCAGGTCTGTACCAGGGTGGTACTCCGGCTAGCCCAGATCAGTTGGCGCTCATTGATGCTTACCTGCGCGACGAACTGGAGGTGTCTGCCCAGTGGGAGGTTGACGCCTTACGGGCTTCCGAGCCAGCCGTTCGTGACGCTATTCAACGACGAGAGGATTGGAGCGGGGCCCTACAGTTATTGGGCCGACAAGATTTGATGGAAGTGCTCCAACGCGAGGAAGCCCATTATCGCGCTAAGCCAAAGCCCAAAACGAGTATTAAGATGCCCCAGCCGAGCCTGCGATTGCCGGGCTTGACGATCAATCTGCAAAATCTGGTTATTGGTGGGCTTGCAATTGCCCTGGCCGCTGTCGCTTACCTGACCTTTTTTGACGCGCCGCAAAATCAGCGCTTATATAATCGCTATTACGAACCCGCTCCGGCTCTAACCCGGCTAAGTACTGCCGACCCCATCGAGCGGGAACTGGCCGAAATGCTGGAACCTTACGCTCAGGGCCGCTATCGCGAGGCTTACGAAGAACTACTGCCGGCTGCACCAGCCTATCCTGCCGCGCCACTCTACCTGGGTGTATGCGCCTTGGAATTAGAGGATCCTAACCGCGCCTTAGATTGGTTTGGGCAAATGCAGCCGGGTGATCCTTATTACGAAGTCGCGGATTGGTACCGAGCATTAGCTTACCTGCTTTCGGGCCGAAGAGGTGCAGCGGAAACCGTCGTTTTGGACATTGCCCGCACGGAAGGACATCCTTATCGGGAAAAGGCGGAAAGACTTTTAGATGATTTAGATTAAACGGGTGCGCTTTACCTTTGCGACTTGGAAATCTTCAGCCGTCTAGCACAACAATTGGCCGAACGGAAAGCACAAGGCAATTACCGACAACTCAATGGACAGTTGGCCGGCATAGATTTCTGTTCGAATGATTACCTGGGCTTAGCACGAACGACCCCAGCTATCCAGTTAGTGGGACACGGCGGCAGTGGTGCCCGCCTGATCAGTGGCGACCGACTGGAATATCACGCCTTAGAAGAACAAATTGCCACTTTTCATGGAGCCGAAGCTGCCTTAGTTTTTCCTTCTGGTTACGCGGCCAATACGGGCCTACTGTCCTGCTTGCCGCAACGCGCGGATACGATCCTTTACGATGCACTGATTCACGCTAGCTTGCGCGATGGCATCCGCTTGGCAACCGCTCGTAGTTACTCCTTTCGGCATAATGATCTGGCGCATTTAGCCGAGCGACTGGAGCGATGTACTGGTCCTGCTATTGTGGTGACGGAAAGTATCTTTAGTATGGATGGAGACCAGGCCCCGCTTCAAAATCTAGCCGATTTGTGTCAAACTCATCAGGCGTTGCTGATCGTAGATGAGGCCCATGCCGTAGGTATTCATGGCAAGCTAGGAACTGGCTTGGTTTCGGAGCTAGGCCTGACGGAGCAGATTCCCCTCAGGGTAGTAACTTTTGGTAAGGCTTTGGGTGCCCACGGCGCAGCTGTATTAGGACCGCAGTCGTTAAAGGATTATCTCGTCAATTTCTGCCGGCCCTTTATTTATTCAACCGCGCCTGGCCCTGCCTTTTGGCAATTGATCGAAATGGCTTACACCCGAATGGCTCAAGAGCAGGCAACACGTCTGCAGCAACTACGCACGAATATTGCCTACTTCCGCGAGCAGATGCCGGCCCATTGGCAAGAGCAACTACTACCGGCTTACGGGCCGATCCAACTGCTGTTAGTTCCTGGTGCAAAAGCGGTCGTAAAATTGGAGCAGGCTTTATCGGTAGCTGGTATCGCGGTCAAAGCCATTCGCTCACCAACGGTAGCTGCGGGGCAGGAACGCTTGCGTATTTGCCTGCATGCCTTCAATAAGCAGGCGGAAATCGACCAGCTCTTTTCGGTGCTGGAAACGCAAAGATCGGGCCGATGAGGAACTCGATGAAACCCATTGCGATAACGGCGGCCTCATCTATTTCTGCTAGTGGAAGCAGTCCCAGCGAGCAAATAGCTGCCTATAGCAATGGCCAATCTAAGTTGAGTTGGTCAACGGAGCTGGGCGCTTGGGTGGGTAAGGTATCTGCGGAGGGTGAACAAGCGCTTTCTGGTATCCGATCAGCCTATCCGCGATTAGATCGCTCGGTGCAGCTGGCCATTTTTGTAGCGCAGCAAGCAGTAGAGCAGGCTAATTGGTCGGAGGACGTTAAAGAGTACGGTATTCAGCTGGGCAGTAGTCGCGGCGCTACAGGATTATGGGAAGCGAGTTACGAGCAGTTTCGCCAGGAAGGGCGGGTTAAGGTGACGACCTCTCCTTTAACTACACTGGGTAATCTCAGCAGTTGGGTCGGTCAACATCTGGGGCAGCAAGGCTGGCGGGCTGGGCACAGTGTAACCTGCTCCACGGCCGCTCACGCTTTGGTGCAGGCGGTCGCCTGGCTAAGAGCGGGCCTGACGGACCGCTTTTTGGTAGGAGGCGCGGAAGCTCCCCTTACGCCTTTTACCCTGGCTCAAATGCAGGCCATGCGGATTTACAGTAAGGCTAATCGAGAAGAAGAATGGCCATGTTTACCTTATCGACGGCAGGCTCAGAACGGGATGGTGCTAGGCGAAGGTGCTACTGCCTTTTGTCTGGAGCGAGCGCCAGATCGGCTACCAATGGGTTGGCTAAAGGGCGTGGGTTTTGCCCAGGAGAAAATCAGTAGCCCAACTAGCGTTGACCCGGCAGGCAAAGGTATTGCGCAGGCCATGAAAATGGCCATGCGGGAGGCTGGAATAGATGAGGTAGACTTGATTGTAACCCATAGTCCGGGTACGCCTAAGGGCGATGCTGCCGAGTTGACGGCCATCCGTGGATTATTTCCTGAGCAGCCGGCCCTGACCAATACTAAGTGGTTGCATGGTCATGGTTTGGGCACTTCCGCAGGTCTAAGCCTCGAACTGGCTTTACTGGCTTTGAAGGATAGTAGCTTGGCGGCTTTGCCTTATGCCTGGGAAGGACAGACTTCCTGGCCTACGCAGGTGCAGCACGTACTGGTCAATGCATTAGGTTTTGGGGGTAATTGCGTGTCTCTGTTGGTGGGCCGTTAACCGTTAAATTGCTCTTCGGGAGGGATCATGCAAGCATCCACCTTCTCCGTAGAACGTTCACCAAGCAAATCTACTTTTAGGAGCCAATGATCATCGAATACAGAATGATAACAGACGTCAATTTTTGGATGTTCACCTGAACGGACTAGGTAGCGATACAGTCCTCGCATCAAGGGGATGTTATCATCAAGTACGAGCGCGTTGTAGCTCTCACCAGCCTGAATCACCCGACCAGAGATGCCCGCGTTAGTAATTCCGTAGGACACTTCATCCTCCATCGGAATGTCGCGAAGGAAATCCCACCAGTCGGAGTAGACACTATCGCGAAAGCTTAATCGCACTCGGTCTACAATGGCTGGCCCCGTACCCGAATTAGTGACACTTAGTCGCAGGATAATGATGCCTTCATCATCGAATCCGGTGCTGATATCCACTTCTAAATGAGGCCAAAGTTGTGCTTTTGCCGCTTCGGTTGTTACCCGCTGTTGTTCTGCTAGAATTTTAGTCTGCTGTAAGGAAACCAACAGGGCGCAAACCGAAATAATAGTAAGGGCAATAGCTGTGATGACCTGTGGGTCAAAATACCAACGCTTCTTGGAGCGAGGGGGCTCCTCTTGAGGGGATTCCGGCAATTCTCCTGCTGACATGGCGAAGTTTTGCTCAACAAAATACAGGAACTGTACCAAATCGTATCGAGACTTTCCATTCAGCGAACTCTCTTTATCTTGCAGCATGCCTTTTGCCCCTGGTTCATTGTGGCGCCAGTTTGTTGCTGGTTATCGTGGTTTGTTTCTGACCGATCGTTTCTTTCAAGCCATTGGAGCCATATGTGTGATTGCCATCCTGGCCTTCTGGCAAAGCTGGTTGTTTTTTCTGCCCATCATTCTATTGATCGCTTTACTGGGCCTCACCATTTACGATATCTACTTGCTGTTTCAAAAGCGGCTGCGTTTTAGTGCTTTTCGTCGCCTGCCCAAAGTCTTATCGCTGGGCGATCGTAGTAAAATTGATATTGAGATAGCCAATTTGTCTCCCTTGCCACTACGGCTAAAACTGATCGATGAATTACCAGAGCAGTTGCAGATCCGCGATTTGGAGATGGACGTAGGATTGATGCCCAAGCAGCGGCAAAAGCTGAGCTATCAGATTCGACCATTGGAACGGGGCCAATACTTCTTTGGCAATCTGCAGCTTTACGCACAAACCAGCTGGCGGCTGGTACAGCGGCGAGTAGAGATTCAGGCGAAAGAGGAACTACCGGTTTACCCCAGTATCATTCAAATGAAGCAGTACGCGCTGCAGGCCTTCAGCGCCACCGTACCGATGGGAGGCATGCGCAAGATGCGCCGACTGGGCAAGAGCTACGAATTTGACCAGATCAAGAATTACGTACTCGGAGACGATTACCGCTCGATTAATTGGCGGGCCACGGGTCGACGTTCGGACTTGATGGTCAATCAGTACGAAGATGAACGTGCTCAGCAGATTTACTGTGTCATCGATAAAAGCCGCTCGATGCTGATGCCTTTTGAAGGCTTAAGCCTGCTGGATCATGCTATTAACTCCAGCTTGGCCTTGGCTAATGTGGTAATCCGTAAGCACGATCGGGCGGGCTTGATCACCTTCTCGGATAAAATTGGTTCAGTCATTCGGGCTGATAGTAAGTCTACGCAGCTACAGCGGATTATTCAGGCCCTTTACCGGGAGAAAGAACGGGATACGGAAGCCAATTACGAGTTGCTCTATTATGCTTCACGGACCTTCATAACGGGACGGTCGTTACTGCTGATGTTCTCCAATTTTGAGAGTGAGTATGCTTTAGATCGAGTACTGCCGATTCTGCGGCGTATTAACCGGAGTCATCTGCTGGTGGTAGTCTTGTTCGAGAATACGGAGATCAGTGATACGCTACAGCAGCCGATGCGCAATACGGAGGATATTTACTTCCAGGCTACCGCCCGCCACTTTATGTACCAAAAAGAAATGCTGGCGCAGCGTCTTAGACAGTACGGTATTCAGGTAGTCCTTACCCGCCCAGAGGATTTGACGTTGAATACCATCAATAAATACCTGGAGCTCAAGCAGCGTGGGCTGATTTAAAGCTGGAACACTATATCATGGTTTCCGGACGATCTCGGTAAATAGCGGACAAATCCTCCTGCGCGCAAATGTTATATTTGCATTTGCAATTATCATCATTCGGTTTTACCTCCTTTACTATGCGATCTTTATTTACCCTAGCCTTGGCGTTGATAAGCGTCAGTCTTGTGGCACAGAGCTCCTTCCTTTTACGGGGAGCTCAGGCCGTTCTTCCCCTTGAATCAGAAGCGGACCTATACATCAGTAGCTACCAAGGGGTAGTGCTGGATCTGGCGTCGCTACGTGAGCAGATTAGCGCAGCTCCTCTAGAATTTAGTAATGGGCGCAGCGCGCCATTGGCAATTGACCTTCCCACTCCGGAAGGCGTCTACGAAACCTTTAAGCTGGTGGAGAGTCCCTTCTTTGCGCCGGCACTACAGGCGCAGTACCCAAATATCAGGTCTTATCGCTTGACCAGTGAATATGGTACTGGCCGAATGTCCGTCACGGATCGGGGTGTAGTGGCCTTACTGCGAGGCAGTGAGGGGTCTTACTTTATCACTCAGGCCGTTGAGGGGAATAGTGTTGATCACCTGGTTTACTATCTGTCCGAAATGGACTTTAATGTTGCACTGGGACCTAACAGTCTGCGCTGTGATACGCCACACCTAACCGAGGACAATGCCGCCGTAGTAGAAGAAGCAACTGCCCATGTTCATGGAAATCAAGGCGGAGGACGTTCCGCTACCACCGAAATCGGGATGTACGTTTACGACTTGGCATTGACTTGTACTGGAGAATATGCCCAGGCTAAAGGTGGAACCCTGGCAGCTGTGAATGCTACTTATAATGAAGCTTTCGCCGTAGTAAACGCCGTCTATGAAAATGATATGGCTATGCGTTTCCAGCTGGTAGCGGATAATGATACTTTGATTTACCTGGATCCTAATCTTGACCCTTTCCCTAATGCGACGGATGCTACGCTGGTGTTGCAACAGGTGCTCAATGCTTTTGAGTTAGGGGGGGTTACGCCAGATCTCTACGATATCGGTCATGTCTTTACTCGTGGTTGTGAAGACAGTGTTGGTGGCCGTGGGGCTTTAGGTTCGGTTTGTAACGCGAATAAGCATGTCGGCATCACCTGCCACGCCAGTAATAATGTAGCAGCCATTGCCGTGCGGATTATGAACCACGAGATTGGTCACCAAATGGATATGAATCACACTTTTAATTTTTGCCCTTCAGACTTTGCTCAGCCAGACCCCGATGATCCAAATGACCAAGGTGCGCGTAGAGGTCCTGCTGCTTTTGAACCGGGCTCAGGGTCGACGATTATGAGTTACGGCGGGACCTGTGAAAGTCAAAATATTTTTGGAGGAAACGACAACTATTTTCACGCACACTCTTTACTTGAGGGCTTTATTCACAGTAGAATTTCTACTAATTGTGCTACGATTTTGACACCGGAGAATACGGAGCCAAAAATCAGCCTGGAATACGAGGATGGCTTTTTCATACCTCATTCTACTCCCTTTGTGCTAAAGGGTACTGCAACTGATGCGGAGGACGACCCCATGACCTATACCTGGGAACAGTACGATTTAGGTCCGGAACGAGCTATGGGAGACCCGGGGCTGAATTGTCCTCTATTCCGTTCTTACCCGCCTACAGCTGATCGGCATACACGTTATTTTCCACGTCTTAGTACTACGGTCAACAACATTACTGACGTGCGGGACTTTCTACCGACTTACGCCCGTGATCTGACTTTCCGATTTACGGTAAGAGACAATAATGAGAATGTAGGGGCAGCGGTTTGGGAAGAAGTGGCCTTTCACGTAGCAGACACGGGCCCCTTCCTAGTAATGGCCCCCAATACCGGCAACGAAGACTGGGAAGCGGGTCAAATCTATACCGTAGAATGGGACGTGGCCGGAACAGACCTAGCGCCCGTCAACTGTGAGCGGGTAAATATTAACCTCTCCTTGGATGGAGGTTTTACTTATCCCATCATCTTGGCTAACGAAGTGCCAAATAATGGATCGATAGAAGTACTGATTCCTGCTGATGTTACTTCCAATAACCAGGCACGGATTCAAGTGGAGGCTGCGGACAATATTTTCTTTGATATCTCTAATGAGAATTTCAGTATCTCGGCCCCAAGCCAACAAGGCTTTGCTTTGTCGGTAGGACCTACTTTTCAGCAGGTATGTGTACCAGATGCTGCTGTAATTGATCTGGGCTCTACCTCTGTACTTGGATTTGACGGCGATGTGAGTCTGGAAATCGTTAGTGAGCTGCCGGAAGGCGTCACCGCAAGTTTTGATAATCCGGTTTTCTCTCCAGGCGAGAATGGTCAATTAATGATTGATTTCAGCGAGTCGTTTTTCGGTGGTGAGTTGACCCTTGTTATTGAAGGAAATGCAGATGGCATCCCGACGGCTACGCGTACGGTTACCTTAGATGTGGTCAACAATGACTTCAGCGACTTAGCGCTGATGACACCCACAGAAGGACAAGGTGCCATTATCTTGTCTACTGACTTTGACTGGACGGATGCCACTCACGCCGATGCCTACGATATTCAAATCGCCACGGACCCTAGTTTTTCTCCCGAAAGTATTTTTGAGACGTCCGAAGGAATTGCAGCTTCTGAGTACATTCAGTCTACCTTCTTCGAGCCCTCACAGATTTATTTCTGGCGTGTTCGGCCAGTGAACGCCTGTGGGGCTGGCCCCTGGGGAGAGACGGCTAGCTTCCAGACGGCCCTGACTAACTGTACTCCTTATGAGAATACGGACAATGTAGGTTTGCAAGGAAACGGACCACCTTTCGTGGCTACGTCAGAATTGTTTGTAGACCAGATGGGGACAATCAGTGACGTGAATATTCCTAACATTAACCTGAACTACCAAGTAGTAGCGCGAATTAGCTTAACGCTAATTAGCCCTTCCGGTACCCGGGTATTACTTTATGGAGAGGATTGTCCAAACTTCTCGGGTATTTTCAACTCGGGTTTTGATGATGATGCTCCAGTAGGCATTACTTGTCCACCCGATGATGGTATCGTATTTGTTCCCAATGAGTCCTTAGCGGCCTTTGAGGGAGAAGATACTTTCGGAAACTGGATTTTGGAGATTTCGATCAGCGAAACGGGTGGCTCGGTCGGTGCGTTGAATAGCTGGAACATAGAATTCTGCTCTGCTTCTTCGCCTTCTTCTCCTGAACTGATTACCCTGGAAACCCTGGAATGCCCTCCAACTGGAGCCAACTCTATTGGCGATGAGGTATTGGAAGCGCAAGATCCATTATTTGGAGCAGACGAGTTAGTTTTCAGTTTTATTCGGGGACCACGCGCGGGTTACATCCACCGGGTGGGCAACATGACTCCGCTTGAGGCGGGAGATACTTTCACCCAAGCAGAGATTAACAATGACCAATTGGTTTACCGCAATACTGACGGTGCGGCTAGTACAGATAGCTGGCGTTTCATCGTGACTAATCCTGACGGAGGGTACATTCCGGTAACGGAACAGCCCATTTCTATCTTTGAAGGAGCGACTACCGGTACGCCTGAGATCGTAGCCGAACTGGGCTTGGAATTATTCCCAAATCCAGTGGCAGATATACTGGAAGTGCGCTGGACGGAACGCCTGGAGCGCACTATTCCCGTAGTACTGTATGACGTTACGGGTAGAGAGTTGGTTCGTCAACGTATTCGTCGCGGTCAGCAGCAAACGCAGTTGGACATGAACGACCTGCCAGCAGGAACCTACTGGCTGCGAATTGCGGATGAGGCCTTGTCGGTAATCAAGCAATAACCCGAACTGAGTTCGTAGTCTTAATGTTTGGTTAAGCCCGGGTGATCTAACCATCATCCGGGCTTATCTTTGCGACCTTACGCTATGCTCAAAAAGCTGGATCGCTACATTGCGGGAAAATTTATCAAGACCTTTCTCTTTACGGTCTTGATCTTCTCTATGATTAGTCTGATCATTGATTTCAGTGAAAAGATTGAACGATTCATCGAATCGGGGATTACGAAGCAACAGGTCATTTTTGAGTACTTCCCCACCTTTTTGGTTTTCATACTTGGTCTACTCTGGCCAATGATTACTCTAATTGCCACGATTTTTTTTACGGGCCGCATGGCGGGCAACTCCGAGATATTGAGTATGCTGAATGCCGGTATGAGCTTCCGCCGATTGCTGAGGCCTTATTTGATCGTTGCGTCGGTGATTATGGCTATTTACCTGGTGGGGGTGCATTTCGTTATTCCGATGTCCAATCACCACCGCTTATGGATTGAGCGAACTTACTTTGGGGGTGACAAGGATGAGGGGGCGAGCCGGGATGTCCATTTTATGGTGGCGCCTAATACGGTAGCCTACTTCAGGGTCTATCGAAAGCGCGATAGCACCGCTAGTGATTTACGCCTTGAACATTATGTGGACAATGAGCTGAGTTCGGTTTTAAAGGCCCGTAACGCTCGCTATATCGGCCCGCCTAATCGCTGGCAGCTGACCAACTACACCATTCGCGAACTCGGTGCGGGCATGGAGGAGGAGTTAATCAACGGAACTGCCGTCAGTATCGATACGATGATAGATGTAGGGCCTGAAGATTTTGTGGACTACGAAGAGCAGCAATTTACTTTCACGACGCCAGAGCTACAGGCTTACATCAATCAACAGCGACGCAGAGGAGCGGGCAATGTGCGTAAGTATGAGGTCGAATGGGCACGTCGAACGGCTGAGCCCTTTACGATAATCATTCTGACTTTAATTGGCGTTTCAGTTGCAGGTCGAAAGACGCGAGGCGGTATTGGTATTCAGCTTGCTGTTGGTATGTTCATTGGCGCACTCTATGTTTTTTTGAGCCGCTTCTCCTCCATCATCAGTCTGAGCTCACCGCTGCCGGTATTGTTTACAATGTGGATTCCGAATATCTGTTTTTTCGCAGCGGCCTTATGGTTTATGGCCCGTGCACAGAAGTAGAATAAGCAGGGCATTAACGGATAAAATTTCTATTCTTGTTTTCATACTCTGAAGCGTGATTTTTCTGCCGCCCCGGCTTTGAAATGCAGAAAACACCCGCTAAGCGCTCTTTCTGTTTAAGTATTCGGCACGTATGCAGGGTGTGAGGTTAAACAAAATACGTTATTTTCAATTTTTACTGAAAGTTTAAGAATTAAAGAAAAATACGTAGTTGTTTTGTTAAGTGCTCTTTTTCAGTCACTTAAGTGTTAGGATATGTCAAAATTGATGGTGTGCAAAGAAGAATGGCTGTTCCTGGGCTAGCTTAAACTTGTGTTTTATTTAAGTTTTGCCTAAATTTGGTTCAACAAAACATTAAAGCACTAGCAAAAACCATCATCATGTCTCAAGTAGAGTTCTACAGCCAGTTCGATAAGATGACAGCCATGCTGCAATCTTTCGCTTATAATTTGACCAAAAATTCAGAGGACGCTAAGGACCTCTATCAGGAAACGGCCTTCCGCGCATTAACTAACCGAGATAAGTTTCGGGTAGGAACCAACTTCAAGGCTTGGCTCTTCACCATTATGAAGAATATTTTCATCAACAACTACCGCAAGCGTGTAAAGGCTAATACGATCATGGATAACACAGATAATCTTTATTACCTCAATTCTGGTAAAAATGCCATCGAGAATGGTGCAGCTTCTAATATTCTGATTAAGGAACTCAACGGTATGATCGAGCAATTGGATGATAGTACACGGGTACCTTTCCTGATGCACTACCAAGGCTTTAAGTACCAGGAAATTGCCGACCAGCTTGATTTACCCCTGGGCACAGTGAAGAGTCGTATCTTCTTCGCCCGCAAAGATCTTAAGGCGCAGATTCATCGTCAGTATGGCGATATCCGCCAGGTGAGCTAAAACTCCCCCGACTAGTGTTTGGGCTGCAGCATTGGCAGCCAGCTTCATAAAAACGAATGAGTGCATTAACAATAGGGTAGCAAAGGCTGCCCTATTCTTTTTTATTCAGGTACCTGGAAGCAGAAACCAATACCGTGAATGTTTTCGATGATTAAGCGATCATCTTCCTGAAGGTATTTACGCAGTCGACTGATGAAAACGTCGAGACTTCTTCCCAGGAAGTAATCATTTTTACCCCATAGTCTTTCCAAAATGATGCCCCTTTCGAGAATCTGATTACGGTTCTGTGAGAGCAAATGGAGCAAGTCAGCTTCGCGCCGGGTAAGTCGACGTTCATTTTCAGTGAGCGTATGGCGGAGGCGCAACTTGGTTAATTCTAAGTGGTACTGGCCAATGCGACCGGGGTCAAAAACAGGGGTAGCCGGTTGAATACGGTTGCGTCTTAAGAATACCTCCACCCGCAAAATCAGTTCCTCGACGCTAAATGGCTTAGTGATGTAGTCGTCGGCTCCTATCCTCAGGCCGTGCAATCGATCTTCTTTAAGACTCTTGGCCGTTAAGAACAGGATGGGAAGATGTTGGTCGCGGGCACGAATTTTTTCGGCCAACTGAAAGCCATCGGTGCCGGGTAGCATGATGTCCAGGATACAGCAATCGTAATTTTCTTTGGGTTGTTCTATCGCAGCTTCTGCGCTGACTCCATCCGCGCAGTGCGTAACCTTAAAACCATAAATCTCCAGATGATCACGGGTAACGAAGCTCAGGCTTTCATCATCTTCTACGTAGAGTAAGTGTGCTTTAGGCTGACTCATGGTTCTTGCAATTTTGGTGCGGGCACCGGGGCGGTAGTAAGGGGGAGCTTGAGGATGAATAAGGCACCCGGGCCATCGGTGGGAGCTTCGGCTTTGATGCTCCAGCCATGGGCCTGACAAATCTGATGTACGTAGTACAAGCCCAGTCCAAAACCTTTCACATCGTGACGATCTCCCGTCGGACGGCGATAAAATTTTTCAAAGATGCGTTCTCGTAAGTCTGCGGGGATGCCTGGTCCGTGGTCTCTAACACGGAGTAATAGCTGCTGGTGTACATCTACGGAAGTACTCAATTCCACGATCAGCGGTCCCTCGCCGCGGTATTTGATGGCATTGTCCAGAAGGCTGTGCAGCATATTCGATAAGTGCAAAGGGTCGGCATAGGCGCGCAAGCCTGGCGTAGGAAGCTCGTAGCTAAAATCACCAGACAACTCCTCAATACGCAATTGAGTGGCGGAGATGAGCGGTTGTAGGAGTCCGTTGAGGTCGACTACCTCGCGCTTTAGCTGGAAGTTGCCGCGTTCGATTTGCGCCAGTTGCAATACTTTTTCTACCTGATTATTGAGCCGAGCGTATTGCTCATGAATGATGTCGGCATAGCGTTGTAGGCGTTGGTCTTGCTGTACATAAGGATCGCGCTGAAATACACTGGCTGCAATCCGGATGGTGGATAGTGGAGTCTTGAACTCGTGGGTCATATTGTTGATGAAATCCTTCTGGAGCTCAGACAGGCGTTTCTGCCGCAGGATGACCGACATCGAGTACACAAAGAAGGCCATTGTTAGCAAGAGCAGTAAGCTCAGGAATACGACTAGTTGCATTTCTCCCCAGATGTAGCCATTGCGGGTAGGAAACTTGACCCCGAAGTAGTAGGTGAAGTCAGCTTCGGGTGGAAGCTCAGAGGCAGAAGGAGGGCGGTCTGGTATCTCCCGATCGACTTCGTAGGTACAGTAACCGCCGTAGACCATTTCCTCCGTATAGCAATCGAAGATGGCGTATTCGAAGTCTACGTTCAGAGTGAGTCGTTCCAGCTCTCGCTGTAGGAGATATTCGAGGGTTTGGGCCTCAATTTCACTTTCAGTATTGACCACGTAGTAGTTGCTGCTGCGGCGGCGTACGATGTCGCGAGGTGGAAGCTCGCTATGGTTGATGGCCGCCAATGACTGGGCGACTCGGTAAAGCGCCAGGTGGGCTTTCTTGGAGAAATCTTCTTCGTTAAGATTCCAGGTAGAGGATACCCAATAAGCTTGCATACCGATAATGCCGGCCATGACCACGCCACCCAATATCAGTACCCACCGAAGCTTAGTTAATTGCATCTTAAGCGTAAATATCCGGCTTTAGCGACCGGGGCGAACCAACAATCTACCTATTAACAACGCATTAACCCTACCTTTAGGCATATGAAAGCCGTCATTCCCGTAGCCGGTACGGGCAAACGCCTGCGCCCCCTGACGTATACACAACCGAAACCGCTCATTCCGGTAGCGGGAAAACCTATCCTGTCCTTCATCATTGATCAGTTAGTGGATGAAGGGGTAACCGAATTTGTGTTTATCATCGGTTACCTGGGCGAAAAGATTCGAGATTACGTAGAGGAAATTTATCCCGACCTGGATACTCAGTTTGTCAATCAGGAAGAGCGGATCGGTTCCGCTCACGCCATCTGGCTGGGGCGAGAATTTTTTCAGGATGCAGACGAGCTTTTCATTTTCTTCGGCGATGCGATCATTGATGCTAACCTAAAAGCTTTTATTCAGTCGCCTACCAGCTGCCTGGGCGTCATGAAAGTGGACGATCCGCGCAAATTTGGTGTAGTTGAATTGGATGAAGATGGGCAGGTTAGTAATCTGGTAGAGAAACCCACAATTCCTCGTTCTAATTTGGCGATGGTGGGCTGCTACAAAATTCGTGAAGTCGAACAGTTTATTCGGGCCTGTGCCTATAATCTGGACCACGAAATCAAAAGTATTGGTGAATACCCGCTGACCGATGCCCTGGCTCGTATGCTGGAATGGGGCACGCCACTCAGTACCATCAAGGTCGATAATTGGTTTGATTGTGGTCGACGGGAAGTATTGCTGGAAACCAATGCGACCTTCCTCAACCGGCCGGGATTTGGCACTGACGATCCACCTCCTTTTGACAATAGTATCATTATTCACCCGGTACATATTGGCGCCGGTTGTCAGATCACGGATAGCATCGTCGGACCCCACGTCACCATTGGAGATAATACCCGTATCAATCGCGCTATCGTCAAAGAAAGTATCATTGGTGAATTTGCGGCGATTGAAGAAATCACGCTCCAGCAGTCGGTTATTGGTAGTGATACCCGCATCAGAGGCAACCAGCAGAGTCTTAATATTGGCGACAATACCGAGATTGACCTAGGGGTCTAGCCTATGGAATGGTTGCAATGGAGCTTTATCCTGGCAAGCGCTGCGCAACTATTGTATCATGGTTTGGTGCTAAGCGGAAGTAGCCAAGGAAAAGAGGAAGAGGCCGAGCTGCCAAGGATAGCTAACCCGGCAGCTGTGTCAATCATTGTATGTGCGCGTAATGAAGCCGAAAACCTGCGGGAGCATTTACCCCTCTGGTTAGATCAGACGGTTTTTGATGAGTACTTCCGCAGGTATTCCCTCGGAACGGGGTCGGAGCGCAGCGGAGATCCTCGAACCTCGGGAGCTAAGCCTCACCGCGATGGTGCGCAAAACTCAGAAGTTAAAGCTGCTGCCTCAGTCGGGCAGTCGGAGCTGATCATTGTCGATGATGGTTCCGAGGACGAAAGCGTGGCCATCGTACGTACCTACCAGCGCTATTGTGATTGGCTGCGATTAATCGAGTTGCCGCAACCCAGCCGGCCGGGTAAAAAGGCGGCGCTTACGGCTGGTATCCAGGCTGCGCGGAACGAATTCTTGCTCTTGACCGACGCAGATTGTCGCCCCGCTTCCAGGAAATGGGCGGCCCTGATGATCGCTCCATTAAATGCCCAAGTAGAGCTGGTTTTGGGGTACAGTCCCTACCTGACGGATGCGAATCTCCTGGGCCGCTGGCAAGCTTTTGAGACGACTTATACCGCCCGGCAGTATATCGGTTTTGCCCACATCGGACTACCCTACATGGGGGTAGGTCGTAACCTGGCTTATTGCAAGCACTTTTTTGAGCGAGCTAACGGCTTTCAAGAGCATGCTCGAATTGCTGGCGGGGATGATGACCTACTGGTCAGTCAGTCAGCAAGGGCAGGATCTACGGAAGTACAAATCCAAAAAGAAGCCTGGACCTATTCAAAACCCGCAAATAGCTGGCCAGATTACTGGCGCAGAAAACGCCGCCACCTCAGTGTGGGAATCTACTATAAGCAGTCGCTGAAAATTTTATTGGGAGGCCTGGCGCTTAGTCATGGTTTACACTATTTGCTGGGTTTGATCCTATTGATAGCGGGCTACTGGCAATTAGTAATCATGGTCTATCTAGTGCGGATTATAGTAGTGCTCCTTGCTACAGCTCGTTTCCCTCCTGGCGCTTTACGATCACTAGGCAGCTTACTGTTCTTCGATGCTGCTTTGTGTTTTTACTATCTCTTTAGCCTTTGGGCTACGCTGCTGGCCCCGCCGACTTCCGATTGGTCTTCGCGTAACTAAATCCTGATTTGATGGTAACCGAAGTAGTGTGATTAATTTTTCGTTTCCGAACTTAGGGGCTCTTTACCAAAAAACCAGCAATTATGCGCTCTCGTTTTCTCAGCTTATTTATGCTGCTAGCCGGTCTGGCAGTAGCCACTCCTGGCCAGGCACTTACCATCATTGATCAGGACCTGGCAGCCGCGCAAAGTATGGCCAAGGACCAGAATAAATTAGTGCTCATCGATTTCTACACCACTTGGTGTGGTCCTTGTAAGCACTTTAGCCGTACCCTCGAAAACAACCCCGAGTTTGCGGAGGCCATTGCGGAAAATTTCGTGATGCTCAAGTACGATGCCGAAAATGACACCCACGGTCTGACGCGCAAATACCACGTGTCCGCTTA
Organism: Bacteroidota bacterium; assembly: GCA_039030655.1. GTDB lineage: Bacteria > Bacteroidota > Bacteroidia > Chitinophagales > Saprospiraceae > Neolewinella. The sequence continues at coordinate 198,739 of JBCCDS010000001.1, forward strand.
CCCCACCTTTGCGGTGCTTAGCGCCGATATGCGCCTGCTGCACAAAAGCTTTGGTTACAGCGACGAAGAGAGCTATCTGGAGTTTTTAGATGAGGGCATTGCGCTACACGATAAAGGTGAATTCATTCGTGGCGTCAGTAACCAAATGGATTTAGACTACCCACAATTTTACGTTGATTTCATGGCCGGTACAGCTCGACCCACGCCCGAACAACTGGAGGAATACTGGTCAGCCAATGAGGACAAAACCGACGAAGTCAGCTTTGCGGTAATCAGTACAGCCGGAGCTACCGAAGAAGTCTATGCCTACTACCTGGAAAATATCGATACCTACCGTGATTTGTACGGCAAGGTGGACGCTAATGATATCGTACAGACCATCTGTGTGAAAAAACTTTATGGTGCTATCAACGAAGGAGATGCTCAAGCCTGGGCCGATGCTGCTGCCTTTACCGAGGAAAACCTGGGCGAGGAGGGTACTCAATTATTAGCGTACCTCGCTCCCAACTGGTACCAAAAGCAAAATGATTGGGCCGGACTGGGTACTTACGTCGATGAGCAGATTGAAGCCGGGGTCATTGAGCTGGGCATGATCAACGGGATTGCCTGGTCGGTCTACCAAAGCTGTGACGATCAGGTCATCATCGAAAAAGCCATCGAATGGATGACCCCCGTCATTGAACAGCAGCCTGACTTTTCAACCCTGGACACCTACGCCTGGCTCTACTACAAAAATGGACAGTTGGATAAAGCCCGTACTTACATCATGCAGGCCATCGAAGCGGGTAATGCCGAAGGCGCTGACGTTAGTGACAGTGAGGCGATGCTGCCTTTGCTAGAGGAGAAGAAAGACTAAAATCGATACTTATTTCTTCAATTGACGAATGGCGAGATAAATCAATGGCCCTAAAATGGGGATCAGCAGCAACAACATGATTGATTGGTCGCTTTTTCCTGCCAGACGGCGTTCGGCCATCTCTCGATTTGCCATGCGTATGATCGGCCAATAGATCAGGCCAATGATCACGATAATTACGACAAAGAGTAGAACGTCAGAAGAAAACATAGCAGCGGTTGATGGACTAAAAACCATCAACCGCTTTTTGTGGTTGTGCTAGTAGAACAATTAACCAACATGACTACACTACAAGTCGGCGATGCTGCCCCTGATTTTACCGGAGCCATCGAAGAAGGCAAATCCGTATCGCTCAGCGATTTTCGGGGCCAAAAGCTGATTCTTTTTTTCTACCCTAAAGATGACACCCCTGGCTGTACAGCTGAGGCCTGCAACTTAAGGGACAACTATACTGAACTCAAAGCCAAAGGCTATGCTCTGCTAGGTGTAAGCCCCGATCCGCTGAAAAAACACGCTAAGTTTCAAGATAAATATGACTTGCCCTTCCCGCTACTTTCCGACGAAGACCACACCGTTTTGAACGCCTACGGCGTATGGGGGCTCAAGAAGTTTATGGGGCGCGAGTATGACGGAGTTCACCGCACGACTTTCGTCATTGATGAGCAGGGAATACTAGAGCAAGTTATCACCAAGGTGAAAACCAAAAATCACACTGCCCAAATTTTAGGGGAGCCAGCATAAATAGGATTTAGAGACAAAGTGCAGATTAGCGGCTAAGCACAGTTACCTTGTACCTTGTACCTTGTACCAAATACCTCCCTTTTGTTTCTTCAAGGTATTCAAATTGGTCTAGGACTGGCTATTCTGGTAGGGCCACTCATTGTCTTGTTGGTGCAGCTAGCACTTGAGGAGGGTACTACTAGCAGTTTGCTGGCTGGCTTTGGAATATGGATCAGTGACTTGCTATTTATTCTTGCAGCTCATTTCGGAATGGCTTATCTGCAGCAGGTTACGGATTGGCCAGACTTCGAGCCGCTAGTAGGCACTCTCGGCGCATTAGTACTTTTTGCCGTAGGCCTGAGTATGTATTTCAAGCCAGCCCCCGAATTGGTAGCTGGTGAAGAGGTACAGCCGCGTTACTTCTCAGCTCTTTGGAAAGGCTTTGCCATTAATACCTTCAACCCCTTCCCGATCTTCTTCTGGTCGACGGTCGCGCTGAGTTTGGTCCATGAGCAAGGACTCAGTAATAGTCAGGCCCTAAGTCTTTACGCCGGCATTCTTTGTACCATCATTTTCACGGACAGCCTAAAAATTTTCAGTGCTGGCTATCTGCGCAGATATCTACATCCTGCCAAGATGAAATGGGTGCAGCGGATAGGGGGTAGTGCGCTGGTGCTGTTTGGTCTGGTACTTCTGTTGAAGGTCTGGGTTTAGTTCGTCGGTGGAGCCTCCTCCGTTTCTCGGCTGCGCCATCGTTGTTTAGTTCGTCGGCAAAGCCTCCTCCGTTTGCTCCCCGACTGCGTCGGGATCGTGGTTTAGCACTCGGCTGTTGGCCTCGGCGGTTTAGATGGGGCTCGGCTGCGCCGTCGCCCTAGACAGGATTTGGAGGAAAGAGGAAAGAGGAAAGAGGAAAGATACTTAAAGTGATGCCGCAGGCGAGCTACGTTACAACTTTTGGCCGCTTGCGGCCGAAATAAACCCTTCGCGCTTGCGCGGATGTAAACCCTTTTCGCCCCGCGAAAAGTAAACTACCCCAAGCTATCCAAACCCGCCAGCAACACATCACAAGCCCGGTCGATTTCCTCTGGGTTGATAATCAATGGCGGGGCAATGCGAATGCTACGATCATTAAACAAGAACCAGTCGGAAATAACGCCTTGCTCCAGGCAATACTTAATGAGCGCTTGTACCTGATCAAAGTCAGCTAGTTCCATAGCGAACCAGAGCCCAGCACTGCGTAAGTCGAGGATTCTGGGATGATGAAGCCGTCGTCTAAACTGGGCTTCTTTATCCGCAACTTGACGGATCAGGTCACCTGCCAGTAGGGTTTTTAAGGTGGCGAGTCCCGCAGCACAGGAAACTGGGTGCCCTCCGAAAGTAGTGATATGCCCCAGGATCGGGGCTTGACTCAGGTCTTGCATTAGCTGCCGGTCGGCCACAAAAGCCCCAATGGGCATGCCGCCACCCATGCCTTTGGCCAGTAATAAAATATCGGGCACCACCCCGTATTGCTCAAAGGCCCAAAGGCTCCCGGTGCGGCCGTAGCCTGCCTGGATTTCGTCCAGAATAAGCAGTGCCCCGACTTCATCACAGCGGCGGCGTACGGCCTGTAACCATTCGGGTCGGGGTTTTCGTAGGCCCCATTCCGCCTGTACGGTTTCCAGGATGACCGCTGCGGTTTGCGTAGTGATGCGCTCCAGACAAAAATCACAATTGAAGTCGAGATGACGAATGCCTGGTAATAAAGGATGGTAGGCTCTAGTGAAATCCTTAGGCCACATCAAGGAAGCGGCCCCTTGGCTACTGCCATGGTAGGCGCGTTGAGCGGCGATGATTTCGGTACGGCCGGTATGTCGCTTAGCGAGTTTCATCGCCCCTTCGGTAGCCTCCGTACCACTATTGACGAAATAGACGCTGTTGAGGCGGTCGGGTAGCTGATCAGTCATGAGCTTAGCCAGCTGCACTTGTGGACCCAGCACAAACTCACCGTATACGATCGTATGCTGGTAGGTGGCTGCTTGCTGTTGTACCGCGCTGACCACTGCCGGATGACAGTGGCCAAGGCTACTCACACCAATGCCTGCAATCAGATCTAGGTGGGCTTTGCCTGCCGGGTCATAGATATAGCAACCTTGGGCTCGACTTACCTCAAGCCCCATAGGGAAGGGACTGGTCTGGGCCACGTGACGGAGAAAAAGTTCGCGTTGGGTCATAAATAAATGTAGGACTTTGTTGGCAGTTCACTTAAAGTCTACCAAGTTTGAACCAGCAAATTCCACCAGTCGCCTTACCTTGCTCGTATGTTTCGAGTTGCACTTTTCCTATTACTACTGGGGCAAATAATGGCCTGCCGACCTTCTTTGGACCGGCTGTCGGAAGACCGACTACATTTTGGTACAAGTGGTGGCTTCGCTGGTTCAAGTAGGACCTACATTATTTCAGCTAGCAACGGCAAAATACTACTCCATGAATCACTCACTGAAGAGCTAAGTCGGGTGGGCCGCTTAAATAAGGAAGGTGTCGCGGAGGTGTTTCGGCGCCTGGAGAGCTTACCTGATAAAGCCGGCGCTGCCGCCAACCACAATGCCTTTTTTCAGCAGTTTACAGACAACCAACTTGTACGCGAAATTAAATGGGCCGCTCCTAGCTCCGCACCCAATACCGCTACGCAGCAGCTATTTGAAGATCTAATGGCCATGATGCGCCAGCTCAACGAAATGTAAAGCGCCCCGAAAAACCGTTTACTATGTCTTTTTTTGTCCGATTTATTTGCACTTCCGCTGGTCTCAGCCTCTTGCTAATTAGTAGCCTGCAGGCCCAGGAGTCGTTTAAACCGCATCTACCTGCGGAAGTACAAAACCAAAGCACTAATCCGGGTACTATGCTGGGGCCAATCAATCCCGAAGTTCGGGATCTGCTCATCCAGCCCCGCAATGGACGTGACTTGTTTCAAACGCGAACGGATCGGCGCACTGCTCGTTATCAGCCATCTTTTGATCAAGGTACTAGCCCCTATTACGACTCGGATAACGGACAATTATACGCCATCATTGGCCGTCCTGATATATTGGGAGCAGCAGCGCGTATTGATAAACTGGATGCCCTCGCTTACCTCCGCGCACTTAGTGAGACTTTAGGGATCGAAAGGGTGGATCAGGAGCTCGTCCTCGGCGCGATAAGCAGCGATCGTTTTGGTGGCCAACACCTTCGAATCAGCCAACAATACCAAGGGGTTCCCTTCTGGCAATCCGATGCGCGCCTCCATGCAGGAGCAGAAGGTTTCAGCAGCTATACCGGCCGGCTTTTTCCCAGTCCGGTAAACTTGGACATTGTCCCTTCGTTCTCTCGCTCAGCAGCGGAGGAACTGGCCAAGCGTCGGAGCGATGACTGGATCGACCTGCCAGCCGAACAACTAGCTTGGATCAGTGGACCTCAACTAGAAGCGGAGCTGGTTATTCATCAAGACAATGATGAGGCAATCTTAGCCTGGATGGTACAAACTCGTCCTAACCTCAGTACGCACCATAGCTTCATTATTGATGCCCATACTGGAAATGTGCTTAATGAGCACGGCCATGTTTGTCGTTTCTTGCCGGAGTTGAATGCAGACCACCATCATGAGGTAAGCTGTACCCATGCACCTATCGAAAACGCTACAGTTGATGAGCTAGGTTCCACGGTTGTGCAGTCACTGCTTCCCCCTACTACGGCCACGGTGCTCAATCTGTTTAACCAGTTTGTTACCATCAATGTCTTTAGTGATCAAGGCAATTTCTTTTTAGCCGATGCGACCAAACCCATGTTTATGGATGATGGTATGCAAATCAGTGGCTTACTACTGACCTACGATGCTGCTGGAGGTAGCCCTCAGTTGGAAAATTTTTCTCCCAGCCTGGGCAGTTCTAGTAATAATACCGACTGGACCCGCACCGCCGCGTCGGTACATAGTAATGCCGGGATCGCCTTTGATTATTTTTTTGATGAGCATCAACGCCTGTCCATTGATGGCGATGGCGGAGATGTACTCTCTATCATGAACGTCAACGAACCCGATGGTAGCGAAATGGACAATGCCTTTTGGAACGGCCAGGCCCTGTTTTACGGCAACGGCAATCAGGCCTTTAACCAGCTGCCACGCGGCCTTGATGTCGCAGGACATGAAATGGCGCACGGCGTGATTCAGTCGACGGCTGACCTGATATACCAGGAACAACCCGGAGCCCTCAACGAGAGCTTTGCTGATATTTTTGGTTATTTGGTTGAAGCAGAAACCGGCGATTTTCGCATCGGCGAAGATGCCGTCAATACCCAGGTATTTACCAGTGGTACCATGCGCAATATGCTCTTTCCTAACAATGGTGCTGCTGGCCCCCAGGACTTCCGCTGGCAGCCCGCGCACATGGACGAGTACCAAAACCTGCCCGTCAATGCCGATAATGACAACGGTGGAGTGCACATCAATAGCGGTATCCCTAATCGTGCTTTTGCGCTCTTTGCCACCGAAGTAGGCGATGCCGTGGCCGAAGATGTATACTATTTGGCCCTTACCGAGTTTTTGACCCGCTCCTCTCGCTTCGCGGATGCCCGTATTGGAGTGGTACAGGCCGCCACCCAAATCCATGGCGCTGGCAGCGCGGTCGTTCAAGCCGCAGAGAATGCTTTTGCTGCCGTAGGGATCGGTGGTCCTGCTGGGGATTATACTGTTGATCTGGAGACCAATTCCGGCGAACGCTTTTTACTATTGACGAACGTAGCACAGACCGCCTTATTCCGGGCACAAGAAGATGGTACTTTACTAGACAACCCCCTAGAGGAAGTAACGGTAATGAGCCGTCCGAGTATTACCGATGACGGTCGCTTTGCGGTTTTTGTTGATGATCAAGGGCGCCTGCGGCTCTATGATCTGGAGACTCGAACACTGAGCTTCATTGAGAATAACCCACAGACGGATTTTCGGAATATTGTTATCTCAAAAGACGGAACGCGGATCGCAGCCACTAAAACACCCTTAGATAATCAGATCCTCATTTTTGATTTCGTCTCTAGTGTTGGCTTTTTCTATGAGCTATTTAATCCCACTACGGCCAATAATGGCGTCAGTACGGGCGAAGTGTCATATGCCGATGCTATGGAGTGGGAACCCAGTGGAGAGTTCCTGATGTACGATGCCTTATCTGAGGCTTCCACGGGTAGCTTCTGGGATATTGGTTTTATGCGGGTTTGGGACAATACGACCAATGACTTTGGCGACGGAACCATCATTAAATTATTCTCTAACTTACCCGAAGGCATTAGTATCGGCAATCCAACTTTTGCTCGTAATTCGGATTATATCATTGCTTACGAAGAAGTCGATTTTGATCAGAACATCTTCCGTCTCATCACGCGGAATACCGAGACCAATGACTTCCGTACTTTCTTTAACAACGGTATCATCAATTATCCCAACTTTGGTATCGCCGACGATCGCATCGTCTTTGATGCTGAGACCCAAGGCGGTGATCGAGTGCTGGGGGTTAGAAGCCTGGACGAGGATAAAATTACCCCGCTGGGTACGCCTACAAGCTTAGTTCCTGGTGGCCACTGGGGCCTTTACTATGCCACGGGAGACCGTGATCTGGATACGGCTGTGCCTGAGTTACTTACGGATTCAGGCCTGCTGGTCTATCCTAATCCCGTCGATGAGGTACTATTCATTCAGCCCGGCGAGTTATCGCTTAGTGGCGCAACCTATGAACTCCAAACGATGGCTGGGCGCAGCCTGTTGAAAGGAGCGCTAGGTGAGGCAGTTGCTTTTGAATTATCTACGCGCCATTTATTACCGGGCAGTTATCTGCTCCGCATAGAGACTCCGCAAGGAATTTTAGTACAGCCGTTGATTAAGCTCTAAATCGAACTAGTAATGTCCTCTTATCTCGGCTCAATTCGCAAGCAGTTTGCCTACTACCGCCAGTTAGGAGAACGGGCCATGGCCCAGTTGGATGAAGAGCAGCTCAACGTCTTATTTGATCCTGAGGCCAATAGCATAGCGACGATCATACAACACCTTTCCGGTAATATGTTGTCTCGTTTTACGGACTTCCGCAGGTCTGACGGTGAAAAAGAATGGCGGCAACGCGAAGCGGAATTTGACAACAGTCCCCGCTCCCGAGCGGAGATTAAGACCGCCTGGGAAGAAGGCTGGGCTTGTTTAGAAAAAGCACTGGCAGACTTGACCGAGGACGATTTAGAGCAGCTAGTTTATATTCGTAATCAAGGGCACACGATTGTCGAGGCGCTCAATCGGCAATCAACGCATTATGCCTATCATATCGGCCAAATTGTACTGCTGGCGCGTCAATTAAAGGGAAACGTGTTTACGAGTTTGTCGATTCCCCGAGGGGGAAGTGCTGCTTATAATGCCAATAAATTCGCCCAGGAAAAACGACGCGGGCATTTCTCCGACGAATGGTTGAAAAAGGAAGAGGACTAGCTATTTTATTCCTTATTCAACGGCAAAGCCTGCGGTGCCCAGTAGGCCAAAATTGGTGAAAACTTGCACTCGGTAATTGCCCGCACGCAAAGCGCGCCAGTTTAGTTGCTGGTTAAAGGTAACGCGTTGCATATCGGTCAGATCGGCATCTTTTCCCGTCAAGGCCAGTAGTTCGACCACATTGCCGTTGATTCTCGACTGTACCTTGATGGGATGCTCGCCCGTAACGGGGTTCCCGGAACTATCAGTAACCACCAGGAATAACCCCTGCCGGCCCTGATAGCGCTCGGGTACATTGTTCAGTAGGAAGCTTACGGTTATCTGTTTCACTTGGTTTGCGCGAGTAGTCAGACGACCATTAACATCTTTCAGCAAGCTGACTTGAAAATCGGTTGCGCCTAGGTCCGACACGGACATCTCTTCCAGACGGCGACGCATCCGTTCGGATAACTGGGTCAACTGTAGCTGCTGCGCTTCCAATTGTTCGTTTTCTTCTTGTGCTACGGTTAATTCGGCGGCTAGTTCTTCTTTTTCCTCCACGACTTCATCCAGCGTTGAGCTTATTTCCTGCTGCGCATTTAAGGCAGCATCCCGCTCGGAGGTCAGACTTTGTATGCCTACCTGTACTTGTTCGAGCTCTTCATTGAGCTGTGCATTTTCTTCGACCAGGCTTTGGCGTTCCTGTTCCAGCTCTCCCACGGTCTGTTGCAATTCTGTGTTGATCGGATTGGGCTCCCGGATGATTTGTGCCCTTTCCGCATTCGCTGGAGGAACAACAGCTGCCGGTCTGTTAGTAACATCAGCAGCCGAAGCAGCTGTAGTCTCATTGTTAGAACGATCAGCTGAAATTTCGCTGGAGGCCAGGGTTGCTGAATTCGTTGAGCTGCTACTAGGTGTAAGCACAGGAAGGCTGAGCCCTGGTTGTTGCTGTTGTACCGTCTGCGCTAAAATATGATAAGCGTTGGTGTAGGCTGATAATGCGCCTTCCAGACGATTGTTTTCCAGTAAAAGGGTCTGTACGGAGTCTTTTAAGATGACATTTTCTTCTAGGCTGATTTGGAGCTGTTGGTTGTTGGAGTAGCCCCAAATCCCTGCTAAGGCTGCCAGTGTCAGCGCAATAAGAAGATATAAGTTACGGCGAGTCATGTTACTGAGATTGACAAAAGTCTATAATAGGAATGACACGCTGGCTAGGAAGCAGCGCGATCAGTAAGGCCGTAGAAAACCAATGGTAGTTGAGAAGCTCTGGTGGCTAGTGCAGCTTCATGTGATAAGGCAGTCGATAAGACTAGGTTAAGCACTTAGCGCTGTAAAACTGCAAATTCCCGCCCAGACTTGCAACAACTGAGCTTTAAATTATTGCTAAAGACAAATAAGGAGTACAAATTTGACCGCAACTATCAACTGATTATTACTGCTTGCAAAAAGCTGATTACTTTTGAGCTCCATCGTTCATCCCTGCCATTTCTAGAACGGTCTGAACATAATCCTTATGCACGCGCTATTTTTCCTTTTACTGATAGGAAATAGTTGTCCGCTTCATTTATCTCCGCCCGGAGATAGTAGTCGTTTTTTACTACAGACCTTGGAGGTAGATCAACCGTTGAGTACTTTGGCCTTTAGCCATGATGGTAACCTTTTGGCGACTGCTGGTGAAGGCTCTACGATCTACCTTTTTCATCCTGACTTGGGGATAGTCTTGCGCACAATGGTCAGTCAGCAACCGGAAATTAGCTGTCTTGCTTTTTCTCCTGACAATAGCCTGCTGGCTACCGGAGGAAGTGATAATACTATTGTTCTCTGGGACCTAAACTCGGGCGAGGTTAAATATACGCTCCAGGTCGAAGCAGGTGGCTCGTCCAGCCTTTCTTTCAGTACCGATGGAAGTCAATTGCTCGGGGCTAGTGGCAAGAGCGCCCAAATCTGGGAGGTAGCCACTGGCCGCCGCTTGCACCAGCTGCAACACGATCATTCTGTGAAACACGTCTGCTTCAATCCTGACGGTACGCAGATCATAAGCAGCTGCTCTGACCATGTTATCTATCGCTGGCACATCGACAGCGGCTATACTTTAAATAGCTATATCCATCACTCCCAGGCCGTGGAAGCTCTGGAGTGGTCGCCTATCCCAAATTTGTTAGCGAGTGGTAGTACTGATCAGCAACTGGTAGTTTGGTCACCTGATCGTCAGAAACCCTATTTGCTTTTAGCAGAGGAAGAGAGTGCCGTCTCTACCCTGGCTTTTGGCGGTAGCGGTAGCTTGCTGGCCACGGCTACTCGAAATAATCGCATTAAAATATGGGACCTGGCGAATGAACTACCTATTGTTGAAATTGCTCAGCTAGATGGCCTCCCGATTAGACAATTGGCCTTTAGTCCGCTTGGAAACACCCTGGCTAGTTGTGGCCCCGATGGTACTATTCATCTCTGGGAAATACCTGGCCTGGCGGAGCGGCTGGATTTATTGATGGAAGCACAGGTTCAAGCCGAAGATCCGCCCACTAACTCCCGAGCTGCCGAACGCCAGCGTGTTCAACTTCAGCGGCGTTCTGGTCGACAGCGAAGGTTGCTGGAAAAACGCCTGGTCGATTATTATGAAAAACAACTGGATTGGCGCAGGGCTTTTAGCCTTGGCTTATATGATAATGAGCGACAACAGTTCCGTATCCATTCACCAGTCCTTGGGGAACTTTTTTTAATAGTACCTCCGGAGGACGCCCTTCTGGTAATCGAACAGGCGCACTTACTCGAATACCGTTACCTGGATTTTGAAATTGAGAATAACGAGCTGCATGTTCAATCTGCTACAGCCTACTTACGGGGCATGAACCGCCGCTACCAAACCAGCGAACGTGACCTAGCACGCTGGAAATAAACCTACTCTACGGCTAGTCCACGTAGCCGCTTCTCTTGTCCGATGTTTTCAATTTCTTCCAGTAGGAAGAAAGCCTCTTCTTGTTCCTTCACGCTTAAAAAGTTGAGCCCTAATCCAGCGGATAGCAAGATCAAGATAAAGCCCAGGTAGGTCCAGTTAAGAAAGGCCAGGATGATATTGTTGTAATCATCTATCGCAGAAATATCTGGTGCAATAATCCAGCCTAAGAAGTTGAAAATAATCTGACTTACCGTAGAGTCAAAAAACAAGGCGATAATGAAGCCCAATAACAGCAGTAAGAGAGATAAGCTGTAAGCACTGACCAGATGTCCGTAAACGTACCTTACCGTCTTGCCGATCCCTCCCAACTGGAAATAGGAGACAAAACCGTAGGTCAGCACGAAGGGTAAAAACAGAAAACAAAGCAAGGCTGTCCAGCCTGCGCTGAAAGCCACCAGGATGGTCAGAAAAGCAGAGGGTAGGATCAAACGCTTAAGGGGCTGCCACCACTGTTCATCGCCATCATGCAATTTTAATTCCCGGTTCATTAGCCGATATACAACGTACTGTATAGCAAACAGGCTGCCAAAAACCAGAAGGATGAAACCGGGTTCTCGGTCCATTCCCCAGCTACTAAGTAAAGCCACAAAGTTGTAGAAGAGTAAAAAGCTATTGCTCTCAAATTGGAAGCGGTAGGCCGGTTGTGCACCCGTGAAATTGAAAGCGAAAAAACAATAGAGCGTGGCAATTAACAAACAGCCGATTATGGCTCGCTTTCCTTGTTTCCAGAGCCAGCTGAACGTATCGCTATAGATTTCTCCCATCATCTTGATGCGATTAGTCTGGATGGGCTGCGTACTGCCAGCTGCCAAGCGGCGATCGTCGTAGCGACGACTCTGTGGCCGACTACGCACCACCAGTCGAGGGTAGATGTAATAGTACCAGATGATGAAAGCAAAGCAAAGCAAAATGAATAGCAAACGAATAGCGATGGGCAATTCCGTATGGCGGGTCAGGTAGCTCTCTAGAAAACCAGCAATGATAAACAGCGGGATAGTACCCAAAATGATTTTTACCCCTTCCCGCGCCGAACGAGCAAAAGATTGCGCTCGGGAAAGCGTGCCTGGAAATAACCAGCCTCCACCCATTACCAGGCCAGCGGCTCCTGCAATGATAATACTGCTGATTTCGATCGCTCCGTGAATCCAGATAGTAGAAAAGGATTCCCAGAAAAGCCCTTGGTCCAGGAAATAGTACTGGAAAACACCCAACATCACCCCATTCTGAATGAGCAAAACGAGAGAACCAACTCCCGCAAATACGCCTAGCGCAAAGGTGAGCAGGGCAACCCTGATGTTGTTCAGCGTGATGTACAGAAACATCCCGAAGGCATCTCGATCTTTATAAATCGCCATAGGATCCCCCCGGTCAATATTGGCGCGGGTGGTTTCCATATAACCCTCCGAAAGAATGAGCTCCGCAAATTCAGGGTCAATCAGATAGCTTACCACACCAATTAGCATGGAAACAGTAAATACCACCAGCGAAATCGTTAAGGCCCGTCGATTTTTGTATAGGATGCGAGGCAGCTCGTCCGTCCAGAAAGAAAAGAAACGACTTGACTCCCCTCGTCGCCCCTTGTACACCTTCAAGAAGGTGCGTCTGGCTAACCCATTGAGATATACTCTTACCGAGCGGTTAGGATAAAAGGTACGGGAATAAGACAGGTCATCGGTTGCGTGAATGTATAATTCACTGAGCAGGTCCGGGTCCTGACGCTCCCGCTCAAGGGCTTTTTCATACTGCCCCCACTTATCCTTGTTTTTGCTAATGAACTGGGTTTCACGCATGGGGCTAAAATAAGTCATAAGTTGCGCATTCGCCTAACTAACGATAGCTTAGCGCTATGCGTAGCATTACCGTCCGCACCAATCAAAACGTCAATATCGATTATGAACTGGCTCCGACCATGTCTCGGGTAGCTGCTTTTGCCCTCGACATACTGTTCGTGATGGCCTGTTACTTGATCTTGAGCCTCATCTTCCAAGGCTTGCTGAATATTGACCGCTACGATTGGGAAAGCCGTATGCGCTACAATACCGTGATCTACGGTTTTTTACCTTTATTCATTTTTCTGACCTACTACTTTCTGGCCGAAATGCTCTCTCGGGGCCAGACCTTCGGAAAACGCATCTCTGGTTTGCGAGTTATTCGCACCGACGGGAAAGAACCTACCCCCGGAGATTTCCTCATGCGGACCTTTTTGCTTTTACCCGATGCCTTTTTTAGTCTTGGGGTGCCTGCTATGCTCTTGATCAATTCTACCCCCAAGGCCCAGCGCCTGGGAGACATGGTGGCCAATACTGCCGTAATTCGTACGCACAACACCAGTGTTTTTTCCTTACAGGATATTCTGCGCATCCAGACCACTACCAGCTACGAACCACGTTTTCCCGCAGTCACCCATTTCAGTGAAGAAGACATGCTACTCATCAAGCAGAGTTTGGCTCGCTTTCGTCGCTTCCGTAACCCCGCTCACCAGCACGCACTCGACCGATTGGCTATGATTGCTCGCGAGCGACTCGCCATTGATCCGAAAACGGAAGGACCACATCTGATGAGCTCGGAAAACTTACTCAACACCCTGCTGCAAGACTACATCGTCCTTACTCGTTGATATGATTTACTTGCTCGCCGTCGTCGGCGCTTTCCTGGCGGGTTGTATCAATACCCTGGCGGGAAATGGCTCAGCGATTACCCTTTACTTGTTAATGGACGTTTTAGGCCTCCCCGGTAATCTGGCCAATGCCACCAACCGGGTAGGTATCTTTGCGCAGGGAGTAGCGGGAACTACCGCCTTTCACCGGGCCGGGAAGCTGGAAATCAAAGGCAACGAATTGCTGCTCACCACGGTTACTATCGGGGCATTGGGGGGACTTTATCTAGCGAGCGTTCTTTCCAACGAAGGCTTCCGCTCCGTCTTTCGTTACCTGCTACTAGTGATGTTCGTTATTATCCTCAGTCGCCCAAAACGCTGGTTGATTGCCTTCGGAGAGCAGCTCGATTTACCGCCTTACATCAGTATTCCATTATATCTAGGCTTGGGCTTTTATGCCGGTTTTATTTCCATGGGCATGGGGGTCTTGTTTCTGGCCATTACGGTTTTATTAGCGCGCTATGATTTGTTGACGGCCAATGTGCTTAAGACCATTATGGTTACCATCCTCGCCACAGTAAGCTTGATTTGGTTTGCCTACCTGGGTTGGATCGACTGGAAAATTGGAGGACTCATGGCCATCGGCCAAGCCAGTGGCGGCTATCTGACCGCCCATTATGCGAGCCGCATTGATCGGGCTAACGAATTGGCCTACTATGTATTGGTGGTGGTAGTGAGCATTGCTCTGGCTAGACTTTGGCTATTTTGAGTATTAAAAATTGGCGCTGAAAAATATTTCCCTCCCCAGGCAACGAATTGGCACTTCCTCCTATCTCTAGAGTAAGAATCTCGGGCACTGCCCGATGAATCGAACTACTCGTTTACGTTAAGGATGGTAAAAAGTCGGCTGATTGGGAATATTCCCAATCAGCTGTTTTTTGTTGAGCTAGATATTATCTTTACCCACTACTCGGTTATGAAGTAAATCATGTTTTGTACTTCCGCAGGTCAAAACGTACTCGCTGGCCGAATTCCCCGTAGCAAAGCGAAGGGTTCGTCCTGCGAGTAAAGCAAACTTCGTATGGCGGAATATCGCCAGCGACGAGCCAACCCGCGGAAGTACGAATTAAAAATCCCCCTAGCCCTTCCCCGACGATATGCGCTACTTGCTTTCTTTATGGCTTTGCTTTTCACTGGTCGCGTGGCCGGGGAGACAACTGCGAGCGCAACAACCAGAAGTCGTCCCGGAGCCGGAAGTGGAACTTATCCTGCCTTCTGAAGTGGAACCGGTCCCTGAATATGAGTGGAAACCCGAAGCTTCGGAACCAGTTGTTTATGAGCGTTTCGATGAAGAAACACACGCTTCCTTACAACGAGAACTAGATTATAGCGGAACTCCTGCTCAAGCAGAGAGACGCCGGCAGCATCGTCGAAACCAAAATCGAAATCGTAGTAATCAAAACATACCGGATGCTTACGAAGAAGAATCCAGTAGCTCAGACTGGCAAATTGGCAATATCCGCCTGTCGAATACAGCCTTCATTCTGATCGTCTTGCTGCTGATTGCTGGTTTAGGTTTTTTCCTCTATCAGTATTTCGACATGACCGAAAAGCGGACAAAAGGCGAGGCAACCAACGATCTCCAACTGGAGCTGGAGAACATTGAAGAAGAAAACCTCAGCTTGTCACAGACCGAGACCCTGCTGGAAAAAGCGGAGCGTTTAGGTGATTTTACCACAGCAGTACGCCTACAGTACCTAGCTCTACTCAAGCAATTGCAAGAACTGGGCATGATTCAGTACCAGCGAGATAAAACCGACCGAGAATACCGACGGGAAATGGATAAAACCGAGCTGGGAGACGTTTTTTCCGAGATCACCATCGACTACGCACGCAACTGGTATGGTCAGTATCCGCTCGATCGATTAAGCTACCGCCTAGTTGCCGAGCGCTTTGAGCGACTACGCAATCATTTGAGCACTCAAGCAGTTCCGACTTATGGGTAACTGGAGCGGACAATTACTGCTATCGATCGGCACCTTGATCCTGATAAGCAGCTGCGGTGGATGCGGTTCTCACAGCTGGCGAGAATCTTATCGCTATCAGTATAAGGAACCTTATGATTTATATGCGTTGCACGAATTGTTAGCAGCCCGGCCCGCTGGTTTGGAGGTCATCAATGATAGCTTGCAAACCATCGCTGATCTGGAACCAGATGGCAACGACAATTACATCTACGTTGGCCGCAGTATGTTCCTGGACGAAGACGATGTGACCGCTTTGCTGAAGTTTGTTGGCGTAGGTAATAATGCTTTTCTCTTCCTAGAAGCGATACCCGAAGATTTGCAGTACCACCTTTTTAGTTCAGACTGCTTCTACAGCCTCGGAGCCCAGCAATTATACAATGATCCAGCTGCTTACCGCCTGAGAGATAGTGTTGACTTTAATTTGAGTGAATCCAGCCTGCTACCGGATGGCTTACGAACCTGTCATATTTACAAATATAAGGCGAGCCGTCGCAACTGGCGATCTTTTAATTATCAGGCACTTTGCGATGAAGCTTACGGAACGGAAAGTCTCGGCTACATTGATCCAGGAGGTACCAACTTTGTGCGTCACGCCTACGGTAAAGGAGAGATTTTTGTCCATATCGAACCCATTCTGTTTACTAATTACTACCTGGTAGATAGTAGCCGTTATCGCTATGCAGAAGGGGTGCTGAGCTATGCCAATCCAGGCACTTTTTACTGGGATGAATACAGCAGATCCTATCGCCCGCCTCCCCGCCAACGTGATCCCTATGCGCCTGACGGAGGGCGTCAGCTACTAGGAGGGAATCATACCTTAAGCTATATCCTGGAACAACCGGCTTTATCTTTTGCCTGGTATCTTTTGCTGTTTGGATTACTGTTGTTTTTGCTGTTTCGGGCTAAGCGCACGCAGCGCATTATTCCGATTAAGCACCCTAAAGAAAATGCAAGTCTACAGTATGTGGACACCATCGCGCGCTTAAGCTTACAGAATGCTAATCACGCTCAGCTGGCCCGCAGAGAGCTTAAAGTATTGCGTCACTTTTTACAAGAGCGCTTTCAGATACGCTGGCGAGAAGGACAGGCACCTCCTCCCGATTTAAGCGAGCGGACGGGCTTAGACGCTAATGTTATTGATGAAGCCCTTACCCAAATACGGTTCGTTGAACAGCGAACTTATTTGGAGCCTGGAGACCTCGGGCGTTTCTATCAGAGTATTCGGCCCATTTATTTGGCTTAGGCCTTAACTTCACCTTCCCTTAATCACCACTTCTTATGCTCCCAGACGAAGACGATAAGTATAAACCATCCACCAACGAACCCACGCCTCCACCTATGCCCCCTGTTGGAGAGGCCGGAGTACCTCCTCCGGTACCACCGGTGATGCCGTCTATTCCAGTACCTCCCCCAGCAGCTGAAGCGGCGCTTCCCCCCCCAGCCGTTGAACCGGAACCGGAGAATACTTACGTGCGCCCACCAACTGCGCCTGAGCATCGGATTGACTTGACGGAATTGCGGATGGCGGCTCGCGCCGTACGACAAGAAGTAGGGAAGTTGGTAGTCGGGCAAGATGAATTTCTAGAGCTGCTGATGGCTGCTTTTTTTGCTGGTGGACACGTTTTGATCGAAGGGGTCCCCGGTATCGCCAAAACGATGACTGCCCGCTTGTTGGCCAAGACCGTAAGTGTAGATTTTAACCGAATTCAGTTTACACCTGATCTGATGCCCAGTGATGTGACGGGTACTACGGTATTCAATATGGGTGATTCGGAGTTCTCCTTTAACCCGGGACCGATTTTCAGCAATATCGTATTGATTGATGAAATCAACCGCGCTCCCGCCAAAACCCAGGCTGCTCTCTTTGAAGTAATGGAAGAAGGGCAGGTGACCGTAGACGGTACTACTCATGAAATGGCCTTCCCCTTTTTCGTAGTAGCTACCCAAAATCCGATCGAACAAGAAGGAACTTATAAACTGCCAGAAGCACAACTGGACCGCTTTCTTAGCCGTATTGTGATCGATTATCCTGGGCTGGAGGAAGAAAAAGAAATTTTACGCCGCTTCCGCAATGACTTTAGTCAGCGACAGGAGGCAGACTTAAAGGCTGTCCTAAGTGCTAAGCAGGTAGCCACCTTTCGGGAACAAATCGAGCAAGTATTTATCAAAGATGAGCTCCTGGATTATATCGCCGGAATTGTATATCGAACACGCAACCATCCCGATCTTTTTCTGGGAGCAAGTCCCCGTGCTTCGTTGGCTATCCTGAAATTGTCGAAAGCTATTGCTGCCCTAGATGGGCGTGATTACGTTACGCCTGACGATATTCAGTACGTAGCCTATCCCGTTTTGAATCACCGAGTAATTCTTACCCCGGAAAGAGAAATGGAAGGCTATTCAAGTCGGGATGTCGTTGAAGGGATAGTCAAAGACATCGAAGTTCCTCGTTAACTAAAAACGGGACGACCGAGTCACTCGATCATCCCGTTTTTAGTTGTTAGTTTATAGTCTGATTAATCAAGACATATTACTTAGTAATATATCTCCGTATTGTATGACGATCACCTGATTTTTGATAGTATCACCTTTCTTGATTGTGAGCAGGTATTTACCATCGGGGAGTTCGTCCATCTGCAAGGACATATTGTAGCCATTGTGATCACGGATATGTTCAGTGAAATAAACATCCTCACCGTCGATTGTAGACAGATTAACAGTGGTGGTCTCCTGCTGTAGATTAGAGAATAGTAAATTTAGACTCATGCCTTCCACTTTAGACCGGATATTCATCGGGTCATCGGAAGATTGAGCGTGAGCTGAAACTGGCGCATAGGCGCATAGCAAAAAGAGGGCTAGTAGGCCCGAGCGAAGGAAAGTTTTCATTTGGAACGATGGGTTTTCGTTTGAAGAAATAAAATAGTACGAGTGCGGCTTGGGGTACCGCCTATGCTAGCTAGTAGATGTTAGATGAAAGCCAACTATAAAATAGGTAGTTGGAAAACTGGGGTATAGCAACTTAGGGCGTAATTCTCTGGGTTAGGGATCGCGAGGCCTCGCGTAGAAAACAGTAATTTGGGGTTATTGCTAATGGGGTGAAATATTAGGCTAGGCGAATTAGGTGACAGGGTTTGTAAGTATTGACGGTACAAAAGTGCAAGAGGTTGCAAGCGTAGGAAATTTTTTTCTATCAGTAGGGTGGTCCGCTCGACGAATGGCGGAGCCAACGTATATCATATAATGCTTCAGTGTACTTACATCCAGTAGGCTAATTATTCTTTATTGAGTAAGGGTTTTGTTTTGCACTTCCGCAGGTCTTACCATTACGCATTACCTATATTGGTTTACGGAAAAGAGTAGGATAATGACCCTAACACAAGTAAACTGGCCTAGAAAGATTGTTTTTGAAATTTCAGGCGACTTCTTGCTGGTCAAAAGCTCGCGTTGGGGCAATTATAATGAAAGCAAGCTGCGACTAGATAACATTAGTAGCGAGCGCCTGGAAATGCGCACTGCCAAATCTGCTTACTTAGTTAGTAGTGCAATATTTGCTATCATAACGCTAGTCGTATTTATAAGTCGACTTTCAGGTGTTGAAGTAGATTCTTATGCCGAACTCATTTGGCTATCGATTAGCTTGACTTGTTTACTGTTGTTTAATTTAAGTATTCGGCCTTTTGCAAAAATCATTTTGCTGGATGGAGGAGCTTTGTACATCGACTTGAACAAGCCGAATCGGGGCAAGGCTACCCAATTCATTGGTGAATTAATGCGAAGAGGGCGATACGAACGCTCTGCGCACAATCAACATGCAGATTTGAATTAGAGAGTCATAAAGGATTCATAATTCTATCAACCAAGGCGAGAACTCGACGAAGGGGGTGTCACTTTCTGCCTGCTGTGGTGTTATATAGGTGACTGTCTAGAACAGTTGTGAACACCTGAAATCTTCCGCGCCAGGGTAGCCATGAGTTGCACCTTGGCGCAGTAGCCAGAAGTCGAGAATTGGTCGATGGCTGCTCGGAGGCAGGAGCCGTTCGAATAAATTAAACTATTCGAACCAGTACGGGAAAAACGCGTAAGCGGAGCGAGTAATCAAAGCAAGCGGAAGCAGCATCGTGCTGGATCTCCTTAATGCGAGTAGCTATATTTACACCGAATGCCTATGACATCCATACACTTCAAGTACCCCTGGCGCGATTATCAGGCGCGCGTATTGAACAATCTCCAGCACTATCGAGAAGATGGACGTATTCACGTAGTCGCTCCGCCAGGAGCTGGTAAGACCGTTTTAGGACTGGAAATTGTACGGCAATTGGGTAAACGCGCTTTGATTCTGGCTCCTAGTCTGACTATCCGTCAGCAGTGGGCACAGCGCCTCGTTGAAGATTTTGGAGCGACTAAAAAAATGATTTCCCACCGGCTGGACAAAGTGGGGGAGGTAACCATTGTGACCTACCAGGCCGTTTTTCAGTACGTTAAAAATTTAGAGGAAACAGGCGGCGAATTGGACTTGCCCTGGTTGGAACTATTAGTGGTAGACGAATGTCACCACTTGCGCAATGAATGGTGGCGGGTACTGTCAGCCATCTATGAGAAATACCAGCCAGAATTAGTGGCGCTTACCGCTACTCCACCCTACGACGTGAGCTCTGCGGAGTGGAGTCGTTACCATAGTTTCTGCGGGGAGGTCGATGAGGAAATCAGTATTCCAGAGCTGGTTGCATCGGGAGATCTGTGTCCTCATCAGGATTATATCTACCCCGTCTTGCCCAGTGGCGACGCTGCGCAGCTCATCGAAGAATGGGCTGCTAAAAGAGAAGAGTTATACACGACCTTTCATGAGCGTACGGGCTTTGCGCTCTTTTTGCGGGAGCACCCCTGGCTAAAAACACCAGAGCAGCATTACGAAGCAATTTTTGAGCAGCCGGAATACTTCACGGCCTTGTTGTCCGTACTTCGTGCTCAGGGGAGTGAACCACCTGCTAGTGCCATGGGGGTGCTCCACGGAGAAACGGCCATTGCCCCACCCTTAAACGATCATTGGGTAACGGTCTTTTTGCAGCGAGCGCTGCGCCAGGACAAGTACTTTGAGTCACAGGAAGGAAAAGAATGGATGCGCCCCTTTAGGCGCCTGCTTACCGCGATGAATGCCTGGCAGGATGGACGTTTAGAGTTGGATCCTGGGCAAGACCTGCGGAAGTCCAAATTAGACGCCAGCGCCAAATTGCAGGCTGTACAGGAAATCGTAGCCTTTGAAAGCGAAGAGTTGCGTGAGGGCCTACGCTTGGTGATCCTGACGGACTTCATCCTACCGGAACTCCTGCCTACCACTGAACACGATCGTACGACACTGCGACAGATAAGTGCTAGCAGTATTTTCGAGACCTTGAGGCGAGAATTGGATGATTATGACCAGCAAGGATTATCCGTTCTCACGGGGGGGCTAGTGATTATTCCGCAAGCGGCAGAGAGTCGACTGTTAGAGTTGGCTTATGATGAACTGCCCACGGAGCGCACGATCAAAACCGAGCCACTGTTTCCCAATTCCAACTATTTGCGGGTAAACACGGGCACCCTTGATAATAAATATAGCGTGCGTTGGGTGACCCAGTTGTTTACTGAGGGGCACTTGCGCATCATCATCGGTACAAAATCACTGCTCGGTGAAGGATGGGATGCACCAGCGATCAATGCACTAGTACTCGCTAATCGCGTGGGGAGTTTTGTGTCGAGTAATCAGATGCGTGGACGTGCTATCCGTACGCTTCGGGATCAGCCGAATAAAACGGCTAATATTTGGCATCCTGTCGAAGTCTTTCCAGGGGCTTATTACGGGGGTAAGGACGTACTGCGGCTGCGTAGGCGATTTAAGGCATTCGCGGCTCCTAGTGCCAAAGAATCAGAAACCAAAGGGTTGGCCATTCAAAATGGGATTTCCCGTTTTGGCCTCAATTGGAAAAAAGCCAGCGTAGCGGAATTGGATAAGTTTCGGAAAAAAAGCCTGGATGCCGCGCAGCAGCGGTCTGGACTGAATGAGCAATGGAAACAGGCTTTAGCTACTGGTAGGCAGTTGGTCGAAGCGGTACGACCACCGAGTCGCCAATACTTTAGTAAGCAGGACAAACTGGCCAAGCACTATAAAATGAACGGGGAGCGTTTTGCCGAATTGGAGCTGCGGAATCTGGCATTATCCTTGAAAATTAGTGTGGTTCTGGCTTTTGCAACTGCCTGCTTGGGCGTCATGCTTCAATTGCCATCAGAGGCTTCCTTAGGACTGGTTCTAGCCGCTGCGGCCTTCCCCGTGGGGCGTCGTTACCTGAAATTATATCAGGAGCAGCAGCCGCGTTTGGAGGAGGCTGGTGACGCCCAGCAGCGTTTGGCGGGCCTAGCACCTACTGGTTTTTTGATCTTTCCATTATTAATGGGACTGCTGCTTATACCCTGGGCGCAGCCAGGGCTGGCGATCTATTTGGGCTGCCTAGGGCTATTTGCGGGTATAGCAGGATGGATCACCACGCCAGCCAAGCGCAAGAATAGCAACAAACGCTTTGAGTTGTTGGCGGATGCTCGCCGGCGCTTGTCTACCTACGGAGAGGTTTTAGCTAAAGTGCTGGAGCAGCAACAGCTGTTTCACAAAGCGCAGGCTAGTGACCTTAAATTGGAAGAAGATTTGGAAACGGGTGACTACCAGTGTTTTTTGTCAGACGCTGAGCAGCATGATAGCCATCTTTTTGCAGATGCTTTAAGTGAGTTTTTCGCTCCGGTAGAAAACCCGCGTTGGCTCCTGCGCTTGAAATTGCCCAATGACTGGACGCAAGGAGATTACTATCTGCCGGTGCCAAAATCTTTGTCTCGAAAAGCAGTAGTGGAAACACTGGCCCAGGAACTGGGAACGGCCATGGAGCACGAATTTGAACCCATATTTACGCGGGAACCGGTAGGGCGTTTGCACTTACTCACTGCTCGTCTGCAGGATGCTGGGCGAGGTGAAGAGGCAGTCGGTCAGCGGGAAATGCTTTGGCGCTAAAATCCTAATGAAATGATGCTATTACTAAGTTTTATACCGGCTATTATCGGGATAGTTTCCCTGGCGCTCTTTGTGCCTTCGATTCGTAAGCAGATGCAAATTTTTTGCTGGCCTCGACTGGAAGCACACTTTGAAGATGGAGATTTCCAGGATGCCCTGCCCAAGTTTGGTTGGATGGCTGCTAATGACCGCAAGCCCGCTAATTATTTTCGCAAGCCCTACTTTTATTATCTAGCGGGTGTGCGGCACGAAGGTTACCAGATTTTACCCGATATGAGCACCAACGAAAGTCGTAAACGCCTCAAACGGGTATTGGACAGATTGGAAGACGGCAAATCTTTTCAGATTTACGTTAACCCTAAGCAGCCGAAAGAAAGCTATGTAGCCGTGGGTAATCCTGTTTTACACTGGACCTACGCACTTCTTTATGGCCTTTTTTTCTGGGCGACCATGGGTATTTACTTACTCAGCGGAGCTTAACGGGATTTAAGACGAGCTTTTAAAGCTAACATCTCGTCGCGGAAAGTGGCAGCACTCATGAAGTCTAATTCCTTGGCTGCTTTTTTCATTTTTCGCTCGGTTTCTTCAATAGCTCGCTCCAATTGATCGCGACTCATATAGCTGAGTACAGGGTCGGCTGCAACACTGGCACTTTCTGCTTCGACGTACGCCCGTTTCTTTTTACCACCCCGAATATCGAGAATGGTTTTTCTCTCAAGAATTTCTTCCCTCGTTTTAGCTAAAGACATTGGGGTAATATTATTCTCCTCATTGTAGGCGATCTGGATAGACCGTCGCCGATTCGTTTCGTCGATGGTGCGTCGCATGGAGTCGGTGATTTTGTCGGCATAAAAAATCACGAGGCCGTTTACGTTACGAGCGGCACGGCCAGCAGTTTGGGTTAGGCTACGTTCGTTGCGTAGAAAACCTTCTTTGTCGGCATCTAGAATGGCGACTAGACTAACTTCTGGTAGGTCAAGTCCTTCACGTAGCAGATTGACCCCTACGAGGACATCAAATTCACCCAGCCGTAAATCACGTAGAATTTCAACCCGATCCATGGTATCCACCTCTGAGTGGATATAGCGGACCTTGACACTCAGGTCTTCAAGGTATTTCGTCAGTTCTTCACTCATTCGCTTGGTTAGCGTGGTGACCAGTACTCGTTCGTTTCGCTTGCGCCGTTCATCGATTTCTTCTAACAGGTCATCAATCTGGTTGAGACTGGGCCGGACCTCAATGGGGGGGTCTAAGAGGCCGGTTGGTCGGATAATTTGCTCGACAAATACGCCACCCACCTGCTCTAATTCGTAGTTACCAGGGGTGGCACTGACGTAAACGGCTTGATTCATCAATCCTTCGAATTCGGTAAAGTTGAGCGGGCGATTATCCATTGCGGAAGGCAGTCGGAAGCCGAAATTGACCAGGCTGAGTTTTCGCGCGCGGTCACCGCCGTACATCCCTCGCACCTGAGGAATAGTAACGTGACTTTCATCGATGAGCATCAGGAAATCATCGGGGAAGTAATCCAGTAGGCAAAAAGGGCGGGTTCCTGGCCGGCGACCATCAAAAAAGCGGCTGTAGTTTTCCACTCCGTTGCAGTAGCCCAGCTCCTTCATCATTTCCAGATCGAAGGAGGTCCGCTCATGAATACGTTTAGCTTCGAGTAAGCGACCTTCTCGTTCGAAGTACTTTTCTTGTTCGAAGAGTTCATCTTCGATGTCGCGGATGATATGATTGATCCGTTCCTTGGGGGCTACGTACAGATTGGCGGGGAAGATTGCGATATGCTCTAGTGTTTCAATTCGCTTTCCACTTTCTGTTTCAATACGTTCGATTTTTTCGATTTCGTCACCAAAAAAGGTAATGCGGCAGCCGAAGTCGACGTAGGGAAGGTTGACGTCAACGGTATCCCCTTTCACGCGGAAGGTGGCTCTACTAAAATCGGTTACGGTTCGGTTATAGAGGCTGTCTACTAAGTCGTAGAGTAGCCCATTGCGACTTTTCTGTTGCCCGGTTTTTAGGCGTATGATGCCACTGGTCAGGTCTTCAGGGTTCCCCATGCCGTAGATACAGCTCACGGAAGCAACGATGATGATATCTCGTCGTCCACTGAGTAGATTACTGGTTGCTCGCAGGCGGAGCTTGTCTACTTCTTCATTGATGGAGAGGTCTTTTTCGATGAAGGTATCGGTAACGGAAATGTAGGCTTCAGGTTGATAGTAATCGTAGTAGGATACGAAGTACTCTACGGCATTGTTAGGGAAAAATTCTTTGAACTCGCCGTAGAGCTGGGCCGTGAGGGTTTTGTTGTGAGTAAGGACCAGAGTGGGGCGATTGAGCTGGGAGATCACATTAGCCATGGTGAAGGTTTTCCCAGAGCCGGTGACGCCGAGTAGGACCTGAGCGGGCTCTCCGGTATTGACGCCACGTACCAGCTGTTCGATGGCCTGAGGCTGGTCACCGGTGGGGCTAAAAGGAGATTGAAGTTGAAACGGCATAGAAAAGAAGTGGAAAGACGCTATACCTAATGACGAAGATATCATCAGGAAATGGGGGAGTGAATGTACAAAGCCTTATTGGTGAAGGCCAGGCTAAAGTTAGTTAAAATTAATATACAAACATATTGTTTGTTTTGTGATTTTTATTCTCCCGACTCGATCCAACCTACTCTTCCTCCCCATCCTTTAGCTTTTTCCACTTCAGGTAATTGCGCACTACGCGTAAATCGGCATAACTATATCGTTCGTCAAAATGCCGATATACCTCCCCAAAAGGCTGCTCCGGATGGGCTGTGAGGTAGGGCAAAATCTCGTCTAGTTGCTGCTTATCAATAAGTGCGGTCACTTCCACACTGCCCTCCCCTACAAAATGAGCGATGTGGCCGTGAATGGTCCCTTCGGTAAGGTCACGCTCCTTAGCAATAGCAGCAATCGTTTTCCCAGCCTGGAACGCTTCCAAACTAATGAGCTTACTATCTTTCTTCGGGGCAGCTTTACTGGCAAACTGCAGCTGATCGGTTACCACTTCATTTTGCTCAATGTATTGCTGAATAATGCGGAGAATAATGACACCATGCTCCGCAAATCGCTTCTTGCCAAAGCTGCCAATACGCAGCAGAGAGGATTTCGTGGTCGGCAGTACATTGGCTATCTCCACTAGCGCTTTGGTAGCTACTATATCGTATTCCGAAACATTGTCGGCAATAGCCGTATAAGTGCGCCACTCCAATAGCCGCTCATAGAGCAGTGGGTGCTGTACTTTCTTGGGGGCTCGACGCTTGCGCGTGGAAGTATTTGCTGATTTTTCGAAGTCTATTTCTGCATCAGCTTTTGCCTTGAGGTAGGCTCCAGGATCAAAGCCTTCCGCAACAGTCTGAAATAGGCGCAACTTAATCAATGTCTGTAACTCTAGTTCTGCCCGCCGCTCTTCAATTGATTCGCCTACGCCCTGATTGTCAGTAGCCACACTAAATGCTTTCCAGGCGGCTAATATCTTATCCCGTAATAAAGGAATGAAGTAGGTAGCAGAAGAGCTTAGCCGTTGTTGCAAGGCAGTGTTTTCGGCCGGTAATTCCTGGGCTCGGAAGTACCCCTCCAGGCGGGGCAAGAACTTATTGCCAATCAGTACTACCTGCTCTTCAATCAGCTGTTGGGTTGGCCTAAAGTCACTAAGCTCATCACCGGATAAAGAGCGCTCACTTTCTAACAGCAGTCGCTCCATACGACTTAACTCCCGCTCTAGCTGATTGAAGTTGAATAACTCTCGTAGGCAGTCCACCTGATAAGCATAACGATCCCGGTACAATTGGGAGGCCGTTGGCTGATTTTGCTCCGCCCTTTGCGTGTAGTCACGCACTACACTATCGGTACGTACACTACCGCTGCCTATTGGCGTGCGGAGCACGATCCCCTCAAAACTTTTACAGCGACTTAAAGCTACGTAGACCTGACCATGAGCAAAGGCCGCTTCGGCATCAATGATTACCTTCTCAAAGGTGAGCCCCTGACTTTTGTGAATGGTAATCGCCCAGGCCAGTTTCAAAGGGTGTTGCTCATAAGTACCCACTACCTTGTCTTCTACGACTTTAGTTTTCTCGTTGAGCTCATATTTTCGATTCTCCCACTCTACTGGTAAGACATCAATGAGCGCTTCCCCGGGGCATTGTACGCTGATCTCCGCTCCATCGATCCCAGTAATGGTCCCGATTTTTCCGTTGTAATACAAGCGATCCGGATAGCTGTCATTTTTATTGAACATGACTTGGGCGCCCACTTTAAAATGCAACTCTACCTCATTGGGATACATTGAAGCTGGGAAATCACCAGCAATGCTGGCCCGAAAAACACGTTCCTCGCCCGATAATACATCCAGCTTTTCGTCATTGATCTCCCGTGCCGTTTTATTGTGAGAAGAAAGGGTGATGTAGCCTTCACTTTCCGCAGGCTCGAAATCAGCTAGGTAGCGCTGATTGAGTTTTTCCAGTACTTCCTGGTCAATCTGATTGTTGCGGACCTTATTGAGCAAGTGGATAAAATCTTCGTCTGACTGA
>JBCCDS010000002.1:0-197722 GCA_039030655.1 Bacteroidota bacterium
CACTCAAAGGAACTCAAAACCGACGTTACACTATGGTTTTGAGCACACTTCGAGGTTCTGATTCCTAGCAAAGGTAGGACCTCGAAGTGTTGAAGAGCTCAAAGCTATGCGTAGAGCTCGTAAACCTTTGAGTGTCCAGTAGTACTTAAACCCCAACCTCACGTTAGGTCAGTATTCAACGACAACTCCCCGCACCACAATTCGACCAAAAATCTGGTTTTCCTGAACAAGGGTATCCCGGTTCTCTATTGGCCGTACTAACAATTGATGTTCGGCGGAATTGGGCACATCGCTTTTTCGGAGTCCTTGATGGGTGAAATAGGGTAGGGCGGTAGCAATGGTCGACTTGTGGCCCTGGCTGTAGTCAATGAAGTAAGTATCTCCAGCTTGCGCTTCGGTAGCTTCCAGCACTTGTTGTGGCCAATTGCGTTGAGTTTCGAGATAAGGGTAAACCTGTGTCCAGAAGAACAGGCTGAGCAGAATACCGGCTAGTGCAGTACCTCCGATGGCGAAATCTCGTCGATTGCCATATAGGCCAATTACGGCCAGTAGGCTGAAGATCCAGTAAGCGGCTACCATACCCAGGGCGGCGCGATAACCATCTCCCCGAAAGGCGGCCAAACCCGCCATTAAGCCGAGGAAAGCAGCAAAAAAGGCGAAGATGAGGTGCAGCACCGCTCCAGCTCTTACCCAGCTTTTCCAGGGGTAGTTATCGGCGAAATAGTGTTGCAGCTGTTTGGCACTTAATAAGGACCAGAGCAGCATGAGCAGTAGCGATTGACTCAGCAAGGCTACCACTAAAAAGGGGAATAAACTACGGGCCAGTTCGTCCTGCTTTTTCCAGCGAAAGAACCAATCCCGTTGCCCGGCGAGCCACCATCCGACCTGCGGAAGTACCCCTAAAAAACCAAAAAAGAGGAAGCGGCCGTAGGTGGCTACCTCTAGATCCCCCAGGAAATAGTAAGTGATGCCGTTGTCCGGCTTGCTGAGTAGTAAAACCGTAGTGGCCAGGCCAATCGCTGCTCCGGCCATTTCCAGGACCGGCTTTGCGGCCTTAGCGCGATAAGCAAAAAGTCCGGCCCCGATTAAGAAGATAAGCGTGGATAGCGGAGCGGCCAGTGCGCTAAACACGGCAAACAGCAGATAAAAATAGCCATATTGCTTCCGACCATCGCGTTGTAGTAATAGTCCACTTAAGAATAAGCCGGTATGGCCCAGTAGCGCCCAGCTATCTGCTGTAGCGACTTTGCCGAAAAAAGGTAGCCAGATGCTGGCGGCAGCAGCAATTAGGGTCAGGCGAGTGGCCGTAAGGCCAAATAGGCGCCGCCCCCAGTGATAAAACAGCATGGCCGTGGCAATGAGGAAAGCAGCGGAAAGCAAACGCGGTCCCAGATAAAAAAGCTCACTGATTTGGCTGAGTTGATCGTTGATCCAGACGGGGAGGTAAAAGCCGGTTCGATCTGAATTGAGGGCAGCATTGAGCGCTTCTCCTTCAGCGCCGGGCCAGACAGTAATCACATCCAGGCGCAGGAAGATCGTGGCGAGGGCGAAGAAACCGCACATCCAGAGGAAGAAACGATAGCGACTGCTTATGCTATTCGCCGCAGGAAGTGCTGCTGTTGGCTGTTTTTTCTTGCCTTTTCGACGTTTTTTCTGGGCCACCTGAGCTCGTTTATGGGCTACTTAACCCGCAGTTTGGCCGAGTGGTTCACCGTTTTTGGCCAGTAATTCTTCGGCGAGATTGAGAAAGTTAGTGGCCCCACGACTACCCGCATTAATCATCACCACGGGCATGTGCATATTCGGCGCCTCACTTATCCGGGCATTGCGGTGGATAATGGTATCGTAAACGGCTGGACCGAAAATTTCTCGTACTTTTTCGACCACCATATTGGCCAAACGCAGCCGACGGTCGTACATGCTCAGCAAAATACCTTCAATCTCTAATTGGGGGTTGAGGTTGCTCTGTACCAGCTCAATGGTGTTTTGTAGCTTGGTCAGTCCTTCAAGTGCAAAGTACTCACACTGGACTGGGATCAGTACGGAATCAGCTGCAGTAAGGGCATTGATGGTAATTAGTCCCAGGGAAGGCAGGCAATCGATGATGATGTAATCGTAACTCTCCTTGAGTGGAGCGATTACCTGATTTTTCATGACGTCTTCGCGCCGCATACGATTGATCAGCTCTACTTCAGCGCCGACGAGGTGAATGCTGGCCGGAATGATGTGTAGGTTGGGCGTATCGGTTTCGTAGATGACTTCATTGACGTCCAACTCGTTGACCATAACGTCGTAGAGACTGGCTTCTACTTCTTCTGACGGCACACCTACTCCTGTGCTGGCATTGGCCTGCGGATCGGCGTCGATGAGTAGCACGCGCTTTTCGAGTATAGCCAGTGAAGCAGCTAAGTTGATGGAGGTGGTCGTTTTTCCGACGCCACCTTTCTGATTCGCAATAGCGATGACTTTGCCCATTGGGTTTCTCCTTTCGATTACAAAAGTATCCTTTTTGTCGCATAATGCCGCCTCCAGACTCACTATCTTTGCCCGACTTTGAATACTAATCTGATTGGCACAGATATTGATCGGGCTGCAGCTGCACTGGCAGCAAGACAATTAGTAGGGATTCCTACCGAAACCGTTTATGGTTTGGCGGCCAATGCGCTAAACCCTGAAGCTGTTGCAAAAATTTTTGCGGCCAAACAGCGCCCCAGCTTTGATCCCCTGATTGTTCATCTTGCTCATCTGGACCAGCTGAGGCAGTATGCGCGTCAGCTTCCCGTCAATGCTCGTCAATTAGCAGAAAGCTGCTGGCCAGGTCCGCTTACCTTAGTCGTGAAGCGCCAGGCCGTTATTCCTGATATTGTCACTTCGGGTTTGGATACAGTGGCCTTGCGTCTGCCTCGCCATCCTTTGACTAGGGCCTTACTCGCGCAACTCGATTTCCCGCTGGCTGCTCCTAGCGCTAACCCCTTTGGCTACATCAGTCCTACGCGACCCGAGCACGTAGCTGCCCAGTTAGGGGAGGCGGTTGCTTATATCCTGGACGGTGGTCCTTGTGAAGTAGGACTCGAGAGTACGATCGTTTCCTTCGCAGGCCCTAAGCCACAATTGTTAAGAGCTGGTGGTTATGCACAGGAGGAATTAGAACAAATTTTGGGACAACCGCTGGAACGCAATACCTTTTCTAGTAGCAACCCGCGTGCTCCAGGCATGCTAGCTCAACACTATTCTCCGGCTACGCCCCTGCGATTGGCGGAAGCCTACGCCACTCAAGCCCCGCTGGCTAAGCGTATAGCCTACCTGCAATTTCGGGCAGATCAAGCAGCTCCAAAATGGGCCACAAAATGCTTTGCGCTTAGTGATTCTGGCAATTTAGCCCAGGCAGCTGCTCAACTTTTCTCACTACTGCGTACATTGGACGCGGCGGATTACGATCTCATTGTTGCCGAAAAGGTACCAGAGGTCGGCCTTGGCCGGGCGATCAATGATCGTTTGACCAGAGCTGCCGCTCGCTAATAACATATTAGTTGCTTTATGCGTTACCCCAGCAAGCTCACAATTTTGGACCCTATGCGTTGCATGCCATTCCTATTTTTTCTCTTGTTTTTAGTCGTCGCTTGTGCTAAAGAAGCTCCTGCAACAGAGACCGCTGTCGATGATCCTAATGCTCCCAGCCTAATAGGGCACTGGGAGTTATTAGAGGCGAAGCGAAACAACCGCCTAACCGAGACGCTAACGGACTTATACTTTACTTTCTACGAAGATGGACGCTTTGCGACCAATCTAGGAGGGGAGGCTGTAGAAGGTAGTTATCAATACGATGGCGGTACCGAGATCGTAACGGCTGATTTGGCGCAGGCCTACAGCTACCAAATCGCAGAGCATAGCGAGGATGAATTGGTGTTGCACGCACAAATCTCCAACTTCAACTTCGAGTTCGTTCTCCAAAGGGGTAATCTACCTAGTCCTGAAGATGAAGAGACGCCTCACGAAGAAATCTAAGTGCTTGTTCTCAGACGCTTGAGCGACTAATCCTTATTTCATGCGACTTGCTAGTTGGGGCTTCCCTTATCTTTACGGGAAATAAAACGTGCTTATGTCCGGACGTTTACTCCTCCAGTTATTTCTGACAATGGCATCATTGAATGCAGTCTTCGCCATTGATGCCAGCATTGCGCTCAACCGTTTAGCTACGCCCAGTGGTCCCTATCTTGAAGTACACAGCTTCATTGTCGGCTCTACGGTCACTTTTGATAGCACTGAGCAAGCCACTCAACTACAGGCTCAGGTACTAATGACCATCATCATTCAGCAGGGTGATTCGATCGTAGTAGGGGAGCGCCTGGCCCTCAATAGCCCTCTGGCGGAACGGCCTACTGATTTTTTGGACTTCCGCAGGTATCGCCTGCAGCCAGGTACTTATCAGGTGAGTATAGAGTTGGAGGATTTGGCCTTAGCCACTAATCGCCGCCGCTACGAAACGGAGGTGATTCTTGATCCCTGGCCAGTGCAGGTTGGTCTGTCGGATGCCTTTTTACTGGCTGACGTCAGCCCCAATGCCGATGAAAGTGATCCACTATTTCGTCATGGCTTACACATGGAACCACTAGCTTTCAATTTTTATGGTCGCGGAGCCAATACACTGGGCGTCTATAGTGAGGTTTATGCAACGGATGTATCGTCCATGGATCGAGTACTGATCTTTGTTAAAATCGAAGAGCAATCTGCCGGAAACATTCGCCAGCTGGCCCAGTCCTTTCAGGTAAAACCTGCCGCGCCAGTCATTCCTGTACTCCAGCAGATGGACATCAGCGAGCTGCCCAGTGGAAATTATCAGGCTGTGGTGGAGGTGCGCTCTCCAGAAAACGAGTTGATTAGCCGACGGGAAATACCCTTTCAGCGCGCCAACCCATTGGTAGACATGCGACGGCGGGAAGAAGAACTCTCTAATTTTGATATGGAGCTGGAGTTTGTAGGGGCCTTAGCTGCCGATACGCTGCGCTACTCACTTTTGGCAATTACTCCCTTATTGCCTCAGACCGATATTACTACAGTCGATGCCATCACTCGCGAATTGAATGAGCCAGCGATGAAAATGTACCTGTTTTCTTTTTGGGCAAAACAAAACCCCTCCAATCCGGCAGCGGCTTACAATGCTTACATGGAAGTAGCCAAGGCTGTTGACCGCACTTTTGCTTCAGGCTTTCGCAATGGCTTTGAGACGGATCGGGGCTACATCTACATGAAATACGGCCAGCCTAGTGACATCAATCGGGTAGAGACGGACCCAGTAGCTCCTCCCTATGAAATCTGGTCTTACGATTTTATTCCGCTGACGGGCCAAAACAACCGTCGCTTCGTTTTCTACAACCCGAGTTTGGCCGCAGGCGATTTCATCCTTTTACATTCGGACGTGATCGGAGAGCGCAATAACCCCCAGTGGCAGGTTGATTTATACCGCGATGCTCCGGCCGATGGGCCGGACGATTATTTTCAGGGAACGCAGGTCAAGGACAACTTTGGTCGCCAAGCAGATCGGATCTTCCGCGATTACTAATAGAAGTCAGTCTAAATCACTTCATACTAGGACAGTAGCTGGCCTAACATTGACAAGCCGTTAACAAGAATGTAGGTACAACTATTTTTAAGGCATACAGCTTATGCTTAGCTTTGCAGCGTCGGTGATACTGCCGGCCCCTCAACTGCATTAAATCATTATAACATGAATAAGCTATTTAAGCCAGCATTTTTTGCACTGGTACTTAGCATGGGCCTGATGGCCTGTCAGTCTGGCAATTCCGATGTACGCGAAGCTGCCCGTGAAAACCTGGCGCCTGCAGCTAATACTGTTGCTCCACCCAATCCCAATGTTCCTGCTCAGCCAGCTAACAACGTAGCCGTGCCTTCTGGTCCTACTACTGCTATGGCTTTCGCTGAAGAAACATTCAACTTCGGTACAGTTACTGAAGGTGAAATGGTAACCCACACCTACAGCTTCACGAATACCGGTGACAACCCGCTGATCATTAGCGACGCTAAGGGTAGCTGTGGTTGTACAGTTCCTTCTAAGCCAACAGCTCCGATTGCTCCAGGTGAGACTGGCGAGATTACGGTTCAGTTCAACAGCAACAACAAAAAAGGTGAGCGCAACCAGAAGGTGACGATCACTGCAAACACCAACCCACCGCAGACATTCATTTACCTGCAGGGTACGGTAGAAGCTGATCCTAATGCTGCTACGCAGTAATTAGTCAATCTGTTTTTAGGTTAAAAAAGGGGTTTTGGCTACGGCCAAAACCCCTTTTGGTTTGTTACAGGCTGAAATACTCTGTTTAAAGCTGAGACAACTCCTTAAAGTTGGACTGGGCTCTAAAATTTTTCTATGGCGCGATTTAGCGATTATCTCTCCTTAATCAAGTTTAGTCACACGATTTTTGCGCTGCCTTTTGCCTTGCTAGGCTTCTTTCTAGCCACCCTGGATGATGGCCAGCTAAGCCCATTAAAGTTACTACTAGTGTTGGCGTGTATGGTTTTTGCACGTTCCTCGGCTATGGCGTTTAACCGCTATCTGGATCGGGATATTGATAAACTCAACCCACGCACTGCAAGCCGAGAGATACCCGCGGGACAGATTAGCCCGCGCTCCGCGTTCTTATTCGTAGCGGTTAATGCCAGTTTGTTTATGCTCTGTGCGGCCTTTTTAAACCCGCTATGCCTGATGCTATCCCCTTTGGCGCTCGCTATTATTCTAGGGTATAGCTACACGAAGCGATTTACTTACCTCTGCCACTTTGTACTGGGCTTAGGCTTGGCTCTGGCCCCCATTGGCGCTTACTTAGCTGTTACAGCCAGTTGGGCCAGCTTACCTATTCTCTACGGATTAGTCGTGCTTTTTTGGGTAGCGGGCTTTGACATCGTTTATGCCTTGCAGGATGAAGAATTTGATCGGCAGCAGCAGCTTAATTCTGTACCGACAGCACTTGGCCGCGGTGGTGCTCTGCAGTTGGGGCGTCTGCTCCACCTGCTTTGTGCAATGGTCCTGATCGTTACTTTAGTCCTTCAATACCAAAGCTATCAATCGGTAGGTATACTAAGCGCTTCAGCTGGCCTGTTATTTGTTGGCTTATTGATTTACCAGCACCGGCTGGTAAGACCAGATGACCTAAGTCGGGTAAATTTGGCCTTCTTTACAACCAATGGCTTGGCTAGCCTGCTCTTTTGTAGCCTAGTTATCATTGACTTTTACTGGTAATTCGTTGCCTGTATTACCAAAATCATCCACTCGTCTTACTATCCTCAGGTAGCAATTCCTATTTTTGCCCCATGTCCATAATCGTAAACGAGCTCGTAAAAATTTACGGTCAGCAACGCGCGCTTGACGGTATCAGCTTTGAGGCCAAGCCCGGAGAGGTGCTCGGATTTCTCGGCCCTAACGGTGCTGGGAAGACGACCACCATGAAAATTATTACTTGCTATCTGAGCCAGTCAGCAGGTAAAGTCACCGTTTGTGGACACGATACGGAGACGGAAAGCTTAGAGGTAAGACGTAATATTGGGTACTTACCCGAGCACAATCCGCTATACAAAGAAATGTATGTGCGCGAGTATCTGGAATTTGCGGCCCGCGCCAACCGCATTGCTAAGCCTCAAGCTCGAATTGAAGAACTCATCGATTTGACTGGGCTGGGGCGTGAGCGACATAAGTTGATCGGTGCACTCTCTAAGGGTTACCGTCAAAGAGTAGGCTTGGCACAGGCGCTCCTCCACGACCCACAGGTGCTTATCCTGGACGAACCTACCAGCGGCCTTGACCCTAATCAGCTGGCTGAAATCCGGCAATTGATCATGGAATTGGGCAAGGAAAAAACGCTGGTTCTGAGCACCCACATTATGCAAGAAGTTCAGGCTATTTGCGATCGGGTGATCATCATCGATCGCGGACGACTCGTAGCTGACGATCCTATTGATCGCCTGCGGTCCCGGCTAGAGGGAGATCATTCTATCCTGGTTCAATTTGCCGGTAGGGCGAAGTCTTCAGAACTAAAGAAAATATCGGGAGTGAGTAGA
Source organism: Bacteroidota bacterium (assembly GCA_039030655.1). Lineage (GTDB taxonomy): Bacteria > Bacteroidota > Bacteroidia > Chitinophagales > Saprospiraceae > Neolewinella. The sequence continues at coordinate 8,071 of JBCCDS010000002.1, forward strand.
GTAGAAGCCCTGGACGAGGATCGCTACCGCTTCTTCGCTAAGGAAGGGAAGGACCCGCGGAAGTCCATTTTCCAATATGCGGCCAAGCACGACTTGCCCTTGCTGGAAATGCAACGGGAAGAGGTTAGTGTAGAAGAAGTGTTCCGTCATCTCACTCAGCAAGAAAGTACGCTTTCATGAAGCATTGGTTATCAATAGTATATTTGGTCTTAACTGGAGTTTTCCTTCAGGCACAATCGGATTCTACCCAATTAAATGCTGCATTTCGCTTTGCGGATGGCGTATACTATAGTTTTGCGGCCCTGGCCGCTAATCAACCTGAGCATAGTTGGGCCGGAGTTGACGGAGAAATGATCGAGCTAGCCGGTAGTTCTCGAGTTCAAATTGCTGGAATGGGCTATCAGGGAGCCCCCCTTAGCCAGTCCCCCTACGCAATTAGCCTGGATGGCAAACCTTACCTATTCGTAAAGGTCGACAGCCTGCTGGATTACCATGAATTTGCGGGCCTGCGAAAGCTAGGACGTTACAGTTATTTTGAATACGAACGTAAGGTCATGCGCGGTAGAACCATGTACGCCTACAATCCCGCTAATGGGCTGCCCTTTCGGCAAGCCTACGTAGAACGGGAAGAAATACAAACGACCCGAGTCTGTCTGGATATGCAAACTGGACGGCAATTCCCGCTCCAACGAGCCGAGTTATTACGACCCCTGCGTGGAGAACCAGAGTTAATCCGGGCCATTAATCAGCTGCGCGTCGACGACCCGCAACTAGAAAGTAAGCTCTTGCAGGCGGTCGTTCGCTATAATGAGCGCCACCCCGTCTTTTTACCTACCCGACCGTTCAATCGTTAAACGCCCATGATTGCCATTTTTCGCAAAGAGCTCAATACCTTTTTCTCTTCGTTGATCGGCTACGTAGTCATCGGCTTGTTCCTACTCATCCTAGGCCTTTTTCTCTTCGTGTTTTCGGATACCAGCCTCTTGGATTATGGTTTTGCGACTTTGGATCCCTTTTTTCAGCTGGTACCCAACATCTTCATCTTTATTATACCAGCCATTTGTATGCGCACTTTTGCCGAAGAGCAGCAGACGGGTGCCATTGAATTGTTGGTTACTAAGCCCTTGCGGGAGTGGGATATTGTTATGGGTAAATACCTGGCCAGCTTGACCCTGGTGGTTTTTGCTTTGCTACCAACGGTATTGTACTACTATACGATTTATCAACTGGGCGATCCAGTTGGTAACATTGATCGAGGGGGCACATTAGGTTCTTACTTGGGCTTGTTTTTTCTGGCAATGTCATTCGTGGCCATTGGTATCTTTGCCTCCTCCCTTACCCGCAATCAAATTGTGAGCTTTCTATTGGCAACTGCTTTGTGTTTCTGGATGTATTTTGGTTTCGACTACCTAAGCGTTTTGCCGATTTTTTACGGTAAATCTGATGCTTTTATCCAGAGTTTAGGCATGCAACAGCACTTTAATAGCCTGGGTAGGGGCCTCTTAGATTCACGGGATCTGATCTATTTTCTGAGCATTACGGGCTTTTTCCTGCTTCTGACCCTCCTCAACCTGGAGCGTCGAAAGTGGTAAGGTGACGAGCAGTGCTCTTTTGTCTTCACTTTAGCAGGCTAGTGTCGCTTGGGCTCTTTCAAAAGCTAGCCACAATGTCTATTTTGCGGCATGAGACGCACATTAATATCCATACTTCTTTCTATTCCTTTTTTTGTACTTCCGCAGGTCCAGGCTCAGTCTGCTGATCCAGCGGTCGATGAGGCCTACTTCAGCTCCTTGGAATACCGCAACATCGGCCCCTTTCGAGGTGGTCGTTCCTGTGCCGTTACGGGGGTGCCCGGCAAACCAAACCTTTACTACTTTGGCTCGACTGGAGGAGGCATTTGGCGCACTACTGATGGCGGACAAACCTGGGTAAACATCAGCGATGGGCACTTCGGTGGCTCCATCGGTGCGGTTGCTGTCTCGGAAAGTAACCCTAATGTGATCTACGCTGGTGGCGGTGAAAAGACGGTGAGAGGTAATGTGTCTTATGGCTACGGCATGTGGCGTACGGAAGACGGCGGTAAGAACTGGGAACAAATAGGTCTGGAAAACAGCCGCCATATCTCCCGTATTCGCATCCACCCCGACAACCCAATGCTGGTTTATGCAGCCGTTATGGGCGATCTATACCAAAGTAGTGAAGAACGCGGTGTATACCGCTCAACTGATGGCGGCAAAAATTGGGAACGCATCTTGTTTGCCAATGTCGATGCTGGAGCGGTCGATTTATCGATGGACCCTAATAACCCAAGGGTGCTTTTTGCCAGTACTTGGCGCATTCGCCGTACCCCATACAGCCTGGAGAGCGGGGGAGAGGGCTCCTCACTCTGGCGCAGTACCGATGGGGGTGACAACTGGGAGGAAATAAAAGACAAACCTGGTTTACCCACCGGAAATTGGGGCATTAATGCCGTCGCTGTATCTCCTGTAGACGGTGAACGTATCTATGCCATTATTGAAAATGCTAATGGGGGAGTCTACGTCAGTGATGATGGCGGTGACAACTGGAGGAAAACAAATAGCCAGCGGGCGCTTCGCCAACGAGCCTGGTATTATACCCGTATTTATGCAGATCCTCAAGATCGAGATGGGGTTTACGTCATGAACGTCAGCTATCATCACAGCACCGACGGTGGCCGCACCTTTGCTAGCCGTCGAGCTCCCCACGGTGATCACCACGACCTGTGGATTGCACCTGAAGACCCACAGCGCATGATTATCGCAGATGATGGTGGTGCTCAAGTCAGTTTCGATCAAGGAGAAAACTGGAGTACTTATCTCAATCAACCCACCGCTCAATTTTATCGGGTAACTACCGACAATCATTTCCCCTACCGTATTTACGGCGCTCAACAGGATAACAGTACGGTGCGTATCGCCCATCGTTCGGATGGCGGCACTATCGGCTCCGACGACTGGGAGTCTACCGCTGGCGGAGAGAGTGCCCACCTTGCTATCGACCCTACGGATAATGATATCGTCTACGGCGGAAGCTACGGTGGCTTTCTGACCAGATACAACCATCGTACGCAGCAACGACAAGCCATCAATGTCTGGCCAGACAACCCCATGGGGCATGGTGCTGAAGGAATGCGGTATCGCTTTCAGTGGAATTTTCCGGTCTTTTTCTCTCCCCATGACCCAGCGGTACTTTACACCACTAGTAATCATCTACATCGCAGCCGCAATGGTGGGCGCAGTTGGGAAGTAGTCAGTCCTGACCTTACGCGGGCCGATGCTACAAAACTGGGGCCTTCTGGTGGTCCTATCACCAAAGACAATACGGGGGTGGAATACTATGCTACCATTTTTGCGGCTACAGAATCCCCCCGAGAAGCAGGCTTGATCTGGACCGGCTCCGATGACGGCCTGGTGCACATTTCTCGCGATAATGGAGCCAATTGGGAAGAGGTAACTCCTCCAGCAGCCCCCGAATGGATGATGTGGAATAGTCTGGAGCCCGATCCACTCCGCGACGGTTCTTGCTATTTAGCGGGCACCCGCTACAAGCTGGGGGACTATACGCCTTATCTCTATCATACCTCTGATTATGGCCGCAGTTGGCGGCGCATCGATCGGGGTATTGATCGTAGCCATTTTACCCGTGTAGTCCGCTGTGATCCAGGACGATCTGGCTTGCTCTACGCCGGTACGGAAAGTGGGGTTTACGTAAGCTTCAATGACGGGGCTGATTGGCAATCACTACAACTTAACCTGCCGATCGTACCGGTAACGGACTTAGCCGTCAAGGAAGACAATTTAATTGTTGCCACTCAGGGGCGCAGTTTTTGGATCATTGACGATCTGACGGTTCTTCAACAACAAAATTCCTCAATAGCCCAAAACGGCTGGCATTTATTCGACCCGGTTGATGCCTGGCGTTTAGGGGGGAGCAGCAGGACCAGTCGCCGAGCAGGGCAAAACCACCCTGGCGGAGTCAACGTACATTTCTATCTCGACGAAGCGGTCATCAAGGACTCGGTGCAGATCCGCCTGACCTTCACAGAAATGACAGGGGACACTATCCGTAGTTGGGCGACCGAAGCAGAAAAAGGAGAAGACAAGCTAAGGGTGGAAAGCGGCGGCAATGTGTTTAACTGGAACTTGCGCTATCCCAGCGGAGACGACTTCCCTGGGATGGTGCTCTGGTGGGCAAGCATGACCGGTCCACGGGCACTGCCTGGGGAGTATCAGGTACACTTACAAGTAGGTGAGGAGCAGCAAGCGCAAAGCTTCTTACTCAAAGCCGACCCTAGAGCAACTTCATCTCCTATCGATTTACGAGCACAGTTTGATTTTCTACGAGAAGTGCAGGATAAAGTCTCCGAGGCCCACCGAGCTATAGTAGACATTCGCAGCTTACGTACCGACATCAAGCGGGTTACCAACGGTATTTCGGAAGATCATACCAAAGACTTGTTGAGTTTAGCCGACAGCATGTTGACGATTATGGAGTCAGTAGAAACAAGCCTTTACCAGACCCAAAACGAATCCGGACAGGATCCACTCAATTTCCCAATTCGTCTAACTAATAAATTGGCTCATCTCAACAGTTTGGTCGGAATTGGAAACGAGCGCCCTACGGAACAATCCTATGCGGCTAAGGAAGAAATGACCGACTTGATCAATGCAGAATTAGCCCGCTGGGAGTCGCTGAAGACGGATTTAGTGCCTGCTTTCAACCAAGCCTACCGAGCCAGCAACATCAGCATTCTTCGGCTGGAATAAGGTGGATCATAGAAGCTTTTGCCAAGGTGCCCAAGCTCAGGAGGAGGACCATTGGTCCCTCAAAGCCCTACGTTGATCTATTTACTTCAACCAAAGTAGAAGCTGGCTCTGTTATATTGCTTACATTTGCGCCCCTGAAAGTAAGGAGTATCTATGGAGATGGATCGTAGCACAATAGTAGGTTTCGGATTAATTCTACTATTGTTTTTTGCCTGGCAGTATACAGTAGCCCCCTCGCCTGAGGAACTAGAGGCCCAACAACGCCGTCAGGATTCGCTGGTTCAGTATGAACAAGCCCAACCGGAAGCTGCTCAGCAACCAATCAATGACACTATTGATGTTGAACAGGAAACGGCTGAACTTACCGATTCCGCCCGCCAAGCACAATTCAGTTCCGCCTACGGAGCCTTTGCAACAGCGGTAGATGGAACGGAGGAGTTCTTTACGCTAGAGAACGATCTGATGATCGTTACCCTATCGAATAAAGGTGGCCGCATCACCGAAGTGGAGCTCAAGAACTACCAGAAAATGATGGACGACGGAGAAACCGTCACCACTAGTCCGCTATACCTGCTCAATGATGAAAAGAACCGCTTCGAGTACGAGTTGCCGGTGGCAGGTACCTCTAACGGGGTAGTGCGCAGTAGCGATTTGTACTTCCAACCCGAGGCCAACGGAAATACCGTCGTATTTCGGGCAATGGCGGCTAATGGTGGTTATTTCGAGCAGCGCTATAGCCTGGAAGATAGTACCTACCTGATCGATTACGATCTGAATTTCAACAACCTCCAGCAGATTCTCAGTAATAATACAGCTGCTATCCGGCTTCACTGGGAGAATTATTTGGAGAAGATTGAGAAGAATGCGGCTTACGAAGCGAACTACAGCTCCGTCTACTATAAGCCCATGGACGATGATCCCAATCACTGTGGCTGTATGAGCGATGACGTGCAAGATGTAGATGGGGAACCACTCAAATGGGTTTCTCATACGCAGCAGTTCTTCACTTCTGCGCTTTTTGCCGATAATTCCTTTAAGCAAGGCGTTATGGAGACGCGCCTCAGTCAACCCGAACAGGAAGATCTAAAGCTATTAGTCTCAGACATTGCCATCCCTTATGGCCGCAGCAGCAGTGAGCAATTCGGTATGCGTTTCTACGTAGGACCTAATGAATTTGACCGGATGCGAGCCATCGGTCACGATTTTTCCGACGTGATTCCATACGGCGCTTCCGTCTTCGGAGCCATCAACCGTTGGGTGATTCGCCCATTGTTCAACTTCCTAAATAGCTTTATTGGCCGGGCCGGAATTTCCATTCTGCTACTGACCCTATTAGTAAAATTGATGGTCTACCCCTTGACCTTCAAGATGCTGAAGAGTAACGCTAAAATGCAGGTCCTCAAGCCGGAGATTGAAAAGCTGAAGAAAAAGCACGACGGTGACAAGCAGGCGCTGCAGATGGAAACCATGAAGATGTATCAGGAGTACGGTGCCAGCCCGCTGGGAGGCTGCTTCCCGATGCTGTTACAACTGCCAATTTGGATTGCCCTATATCGCTATTTCCCTGCTGCTATCGAATTCCGCCAAGAAAGCTTCCTCTGGGCCAATGACCTGTCTACTTACGACAGTATTATGGGGCTCCCCAGTTGGATTCCCTTCATGGGCGGGCACTTGAGTTTATTTGCGGTGCTTTGGGCAGTTACGACCTTGATCTACGCTTATTACAATAGTAAGCATATGGATTTCAGCGCACAGCCGATGATGAAGTACTTCCAGTACGTTATGCCGGTGCTATTCCTCGGATTCTTCAATAGTTTTGCCGCGGGGCTGACATGCTACTTGTTTTTTAGCAATGTCTTTAATATTTCGCAGACGATTATCACTAAGAATTACCTTATTGATAACGAAGGTTTGTTGCAACAATTGAATGCTAATAAAGCCAAACCTAAAAAGAAATCAGGTTTCCGGGCCAGGCTGGAAGAAGCCATGAAAGAGCAACAACGCATTCAGGCTGAACAACAAGCTAAGAAAGGTCGCAAGAAGAAGTAATTTTATGCTAAAGAATTCTTTGTACTATCTATTGCTGGTTGCCGGCTTCAGCCTCATGCTGAGTGCCTGTAAAACGAATGCTGCGGCTACAGAAGTTGCTGCCGAAGAGAATCGCCGCGAAGGGCCTCAGTTACGGAGCAGAACCAGTGCGAATCCTCAAAGTCGAGAAGAAGCTACCCAGGTTGATCGAGCTGCCTTGATGCCTACAGAAGATGAACTACGGGGGTTTTCCGCAGAGGAGGTAGAAAGAGAGCGTAATTCAGGTGGTATCACCCAGGCCGAAATGAATAGCCTTGGCATTACGTCTACCTCTCCCGAAGCCATTGCCGAAGCCCGGGAACGCCGTCGGACGGCTCGTCAACCCTTACCCGAAAACCCTACCGTTGAACAGCTGCGCGATAAATCCTACCTGGCTGTTCTGCGTACCACACCTTGTGCTGGTGATGATTGCCCGGTCTACGAATTCAGAATACTGGCAGATTATAGCTTTTATTTCCACGGTATAGAGAACGTAGACCTGCCAGGTCATTACTTCGCTAAAAGCAGTGGTAACCCTATGCTAGAGCTTCAGCAATTGGTTATTCGCCATCGCTACCTCAACTTTGAAAAGCAGTACCCGCACAATTCTGAACGCTCCATGGATGCCCTTTCGGCTACCATTACAGAAATTGAATTGATGGGGAGGGCAAAGACGGTTACCAATTACACCAATGCACCCGCAGGCCTTAAAGAGATCGAAGATTACCTCTTTGGCTTACTAGAAGCGGCAGACTGGACACAGGTGATCGAAGCTCAAGACTAAGCACGAAGCACGCTTAATAGCCTGCTTTGATATTTTCTGCAATTCCTGCTACTAATTTCATCCTGGCCTCAACACTGGCCCAGCCTACGTGGGGGGTCAGCAGTAGTCGATGCTTTTGTTTGACACTCAGATAGGGGTGATCATGGACGATGGGTTCCTGTTCATATACGTCGACGGCAGCGCCGGCAATCCAGCCTTCGTCAATTGCCTGAGCTAAGTCAGCTTCATTGACAATGCCTCCCCGTCCGAAATTCAGTAAATAGGCACTATTGCGCATTTTCTGCAATTCTGTAGCTGCAATCAAGTTTTGCGTAGCATTGTTTAAGGGCGCATGAATAGACACTACTTCAGAGGTATCTAATAATTCTTCTAGACTAAGGCGTGGATAATCAGGCTGACGGTCTTGTCCGCTGCTGCTGTAGTAGACGACCTCCGCACCATAAGCAGTGGCCAGTTCAGCCACCCTTTTTCCAATACTACCCATGCCGATAATTCCGAAGCGAGCTCCACTCAATTCGTAAAAGTCATTTCTCCAGTAGGCAAAACTAGGAGAGTCACGGTATGTACCATTGTAGACCGCCTCATTGAGGTGAATCAGATCATAGGAGAGTGCGAACAGGGTAGTGAGGGTGAGCTGCGCTACGGCATTAGTGCTGTAGCCGGCAACGTTGCGTACAGGGATTCCTCGGCCTTGCGCCGCTTCCCGATCTATATTATTGGTGCCGGTAGCTGCTACGCAGATTAGACGCAGATCCGGCAGTTGACTCAATTCCCGCTTACCAATAGCTACTTTATTGGTGATAGCGATCTGAGCACCGGTTAATCGTGCTACAGTTTGATCGGCACGGGTGTAATCGTAAGTGGTCAATTCGCCCAGCTCAGCGAGTGGACTTAGAATTTGTTCCGAGCCGACAGTAGCACTATCTAAAAATACACTAGTGGGGGAGGAGGACATACTCAAATAGTTAAGGGCGAAGCAGCACTTGCTACTTCGCCCTCAAGATAAAGTCTGTTTCGTGGAACGACTACTAGCTAGTTACGGCCAGTTGTCCTTCAATTTTTTCGGTAAGCGCCTGCTTGGTAGCAACGCCTACGTGCTTGTCGACCAGCGTACCATCTTTGAAGATAAAGATCGAAGGAATGGAGCGTACGCCGTACTGCATGGTCACTTCCGGGTTACTATCAACGTCGACCTTACCAATCAATGCCTTGCCTTCAAAATCAGTAGCCAATTCATCTACGATTGGACCTACCATACGACAAGGACCGCACCATTCTGCCCAAAAATCGACTAGGACGACGCCTTTCTTGTCGAGTACATTTTCTTTGAAGTTGGCATCCGTTAGTTCAAAAGCCATGGGTAAGTTGAATTTTTTTATGAGTAAATGCGTTATCATGACGCCTTCGTTACTGTAAACGTCACATCGGTAGTTCGGGTTTTCCTACTTTTAACTAGCCTTATAACAAATGTCGGGAAACTACCTCCAGCGACCATCGCGCTCCTTCCTCCTCTTGCTAGCCGCAGCCATCTTCAGTGTGGCCCTGCGTTGGTTATTACCAGCAACCTTTATCGAAAACTGGTTCAGCCGCGGCTGGTTTCAGTGGTGGCGCAGTATTTGGGACAATCTAGTGGTGCGCTTTGTGCCGATTCCACTCATTTATTTATTCTGGGGGCTGGTTATTTGGGGACTGTACCGATTGATACGGTCAGTTATTCGCCGGCCTAAAGATCAAGGTTGGGGCACGGCGCTATTGTTGCTCGGGCATCGACTCCTTCGTTTTTTTTGCTGGTTGATCATTGCCTTTTTCTGGCTTTGGGGCTATAATTATGGTCGCTTACCCGTGGAGGAGGTGATGGACTTCCGCAGGTATTCCCCGGAACTAGAGGACCTGCGGAAGTACGTATTTGAAGAAGCCACCGCCCTCGCCAACTTAAGAGCGCAGCTACAAGCTGATGATAGTCAACCCATTCGCCGCGATCTTTTCCCGGAGGATCTACAAGCAGAGGTTCGTCAGTTATTGGTCGCTGCACTGAAACAGGAAGGCTACCCGACGGCAGGAAAAGTGCGCATCCGCGAGCTCTGGCCACCGGGGATTTTACTGCGCTGGGGTACTGCTGGTGTGTACTGGCCCTGGGCGAGTGAAGGCAATGTGGATGGTGGCTTGACGGCGCTACAGTTGGCCCCGATTATGGCCCATGAAATGGCCCATGGATACGGATTTGGCGATGAAGGTGTTTGTAACTTTTGGGCAGTTCTGACCGGCTATCAAGTCGAAACACCCATTTTAGAGTACGCCTTCCGGTTCGACTACTGGCGGCGGATGGCGACGCAGCTGCGTCGTGCTCAACCTGCAGCTTATATAGCCTGGCGGCAGCACAGTCTGGATCCTGGCATCGTGACGGATCTGGAATACATCTATCGCAATAACCAACGCTTTCCTGATTTAATGCCTCGCTTTCGCCATGCCTTTTACAATACTTACCTGCAAGTCCAGGGCGTGCGGGAAGGCGTGCTGAGTTATGGCACGGTGATTCAACTGGTGGAAGGCTATAAACGGAGAGAAGAGAGGATTGGCGATTAGCGGTTCTTGATTGCTGATTTTTGATTGGGCGGAGCCTGGAATCACAGTATTCTACATCTTTTGTACACTGTAAATGATGAAATTAAAGAGCATCGATCTGAACGAAGACAGGATTAGCTTTAGCTATGAAACAGATCCGCACCAGGCTTCTAACCAGAGTCGGCCTTCGGCTTTAACAGGACAATCGGCTGCAATTTGTCTGACTGCATCAACAAAAAAGGTCTTTTGTAGTACTTCCACAGCTGTTACCCTTAGAAGCGTACAAAAGACCTTTTAAAAGACATTCACCTTGGTGAATGTTTATCGCTTGAAAGCTGAGCTTATTCGCCCAGCCCCATACCTTCTTTGGAGAAGTCGACTTTCCAGGCACCGCCTTCGTTGACGAGGTTAAGCATCTCGCTATCACCTGCCTTGGAGGCCGAACAGGAGCAAGACTCACCGTCTACGGTACAGTTTACGTCACCGACGCTAATTTTTGCTTCTTCCATTTCGGCGCGTTGCTCGTCAGTTAGTGAACCAGCAGCCATGGTAGCCATTCCTGCTAGTGCATCCAGGGTCTCCTGGCTGCCGGCGCTGGCGTATTTTTTAGCAGTACGGAAGTCCATTTCCGCTACGGCATTAGTGAAGGCAACCACCACCTCTTCGGGGCTTTTGCCAGCTGCGGCATCGCCGCAGGAAGTAAACATGCCAGCGGTGAGGACCATCGCTAACAGGGTTAAGATTGAATTTCGCATCCTAGGTAATCTATGCGGTTAAGAATTCCGGCAAAGGTAGGGCATATTTGCCAATGCAGCTCTCCAACTTATTGCTTAGTTTTGAACTCAATCAAAAAGCAGTAATGCTAGCTACCCAAGACCTAGCCTTTAGCTACCCCCAGGGACCAGAGTTACGATTTCCCGACATCAATTGTACAGCTGGAGAACATTGGCTCCTGCTCGGTCATTCCGGCAGCGGTAAAACGACGATGCTCCAACTTTTAGCAGGCCTTCGTGCACCTAGCTCCGGTAAAATACTGGTTGCTGACACTGAAATCAACCAGCTACCTCCTAGTCAGTTGGACGTATTCCGAGGGCAGCATATCGGACTGGTTTTTCAGCAGCATCATTTCGTTCGCGCTTTGCGCGTATGGGAAAACCTCGCTATAGCGCAGCAATTGGCCGGTAAACCGGTAGACCGCGAACGGATTTCGGCTTTGCTAGAGCAGTTGAAAATCCAACACAAACTAGATGCCCGACCTAGTCAGTTGAGTGTCGGAGAGCAACAGCGTTTGTCAATTGCGCGGGCCATAGTTAATCGGCCTCAATTAATTTTGGCGGATGAGCCGACCTCTGCGTTGGATGACCAGAATGCTGAGCAAGTCTTATCGCTATTACAAGAACAAGCCCAAGCGGTGAATGCTACCTTGCTGATCATTACACATGACAATCGTCTTACTTCCAAAATCCACCAACAGATTAGTTTATGAATTTGCTGCGCTTAGCCTGGAAAAACATGGTATTTCGGCCGCTCAATTCTGGTTTGAGTGTACTGCTACTAGCACTCGGGGTAGGTTTGATTGCCCTCTTATTGCTCTTGCAAAAGCAGCTCAATGAAAATTTCGACAATAACCTCGCAGGGGTAGATTTAATCATAGGGGCTAAAGGAAGCCCTTTGCAGATGATCCTCAGCAGTATGTACCATATTGACGCTCCAACGGGCAATGTGACGCTGCAACAGGTACGCCCCTTTCTCAATCCAGAACATCCGCTGATTGAAGAAGCGGTGCCGCTCTCCTTAGGTGATAATTTCCTTGGCTACCGAATCGTAGGTGCAACTCCTAATATTTTAGAATGGTACGGGGCCGAATTAGGTGCTGGGCGCCTTTATAATCAAAATCTGGAAGCGATAGTGGGCGCAGAGGTAGCGCAGGTAGGAGCACTAGAACTAGGTGATCAGTTTAGCAGCAGTCACGGGTTGTTAGCAGATGATGAATTAGCGGAAGAACACGACCATGATTTTAAGCTGGTAGGCGTATTAAAGCCATCGGGAACGGTGTTGGATCAATTGATTTTGGTAACCAATCAGTCCTATTGGATAATGCACGATGACCACGCTGATCACGAGGAAGGACACGATCATGGCGATCACGAAGAGCATGAGCACGCTGATCATGAGGAAGGACACGATCATGGCGATCATGAAGGGCATGAGCACGCTGATCATGAGGAAGGACACGATCATGGCGATCACGAAGAGCATGAGCACGCTGATCATGAGGAAGGACACGATCACGGCGATCACGAAGAGCATGAGCACGCTGATCACGAGGAAGGACACGATCATGGCGATCACGAGGGGCATGACCACGCTGATCATGAGGAAGGACACGATCATGGCGATCACGAGGGGCATGACCACGCTGATCATGAGGAAGGACACGATCATGGCGATCATGAAGGGCATGAGCACGCTGATCATACCGGGCACAATCATAGTGACGCTGGCGGGCCTATCAGTCCGGCCGATCTATTGGAGGAAGATCCTACTAACGAGCTAACGTCCGTTCTACTGCGCTTTAAGGGGCGAAATTATCAAGCCTTGAACATGGGGCGGAATATTAATGAAAACACCGATCTGCAAGCGGCGACTCCGGCCATTGAAATCAGTCGGATCCGGGATCAGTTTAGTAGGGGAGAACAGATTCTACGCATTTTGGCAGTGGTTATCATTGTAATTTCAGGAATTAGTGTATTCATTTCACTTTTCACTTCTCTGCGGGAACGGCGCTATGAATTGGCTTTAATGCGCTCGATGGGAGCTGGGCGAAGCAAGGTCTTCGGGCTCATATTAATCGAAGGCCTCTTATTAGGGCTAATCGGGTTCGTAGTTGGCATAGCACTGGGACACTTCATTATGGAAATGGTCGGTAATAGTCTAGAAAGTTCTTATGGTTATAACTTCAGTGGCTGGCAGTGGCTACGGGAGGAGTGGCTATTGTTACTAGCTGCTTTAGGGATTGGCTTTCTAGCCGCCTTTATTCCCGCTATGCAAGCGGCAGAAACTGATATTGCGGATACCTTAACTCACTAAGTTTGCTGCTGAAGGAAATCTTGTATTTCTTCAGCTGAAGGAGCTGAAGGCTGCGCTCCTAAGCGAGTTACACTAAGAGCTGCAGCTGCCGTAGCGAAAGCCATCGCTTCTTCCTTTTTATTGCCGGCGGCGATAGCCGTAGCTAGGCTGCCGCAGAATATGTCACCTGCCGCTGTCGTGTCAATAGCTGCTACGGGGAAGGCTGGCTGGAAATAGCTGCCTGCTTGATCCACCCAAATGGCCCCCTGGCTACCTAGCGTGATAACTACTACGCGGTGTCCTTGTGCCCTCAGCTGATTAGCCGCACGCACAGCTGCATCTTGATTGTCCACTTCCAGACCACTGAGGAAACCCGCTTCAAGCTCATTGACGATCAAATAGTCGACTAAAGCCCGCGTCTCTTGATCAAAGGACTGAGCGGGAGCAAAATTCCAAAGTATGGGAATATGATTTTTAGCGGCCAACTCGATAATGTACTCAGTTGTAGTTGCAGGGATTTCAAACTGCAAGCAAATTATGGCGGCTTCGAGTATTTGAGCTTGCGCTTGATCAATATGCTCTTCGTTCAGTAAGCAATTAGCCCCGGCAGCAACGGCAATACAATTGTTTCCGATTTTGTCTACCATGATTACAGCATGGCCACTAGGTTGAGTTGTTGCTTTGACAACGAATTCTGTATTGATGCCATCTGCTTCCAGATCAGCCAGCATATGTGGACTACTGGCGTCATTGCCTACACAGGCCACGAAGCTGACCTTTCCGCCAGAACGGGCGGCACCTACAGCAGTATTCGCGCCTTTCCCGCCGAAGACCTGGTGAAAGCTACCTCCAGTTACTGTTTCCCCTTTAGTGGGTAGCTGGGCAACTTTCATGATTAAATCGACATTAGCACTGCCGATTACTACTATTTGCTTACTCATATTGACTTTTAATTCAAACGGGCAATTACAATCAGGCTAAGCCCTACTATAAAGAGGATGAACATGGCAGCTAGTAACTTATTAGTGCCTTTGGGCGCCTGGGCAAACTCTTTCCAAACGAATACACCCCAGGCTGCTGAAACCATGGTGGCTCCTTGCCCTAGGCCGTAGGAGATAGCGAAGCCTGCTTTCTCTGCCGCCATGAGGTTGAGCTCCATTGCGACACACCAGATAATGCCTCCAAGAACGCCAATTAAGTGCAGGCGAGGACTGCCCCTGCGGAAGTAATCTTTATAAGTCACAGCTTCATCCGTAACGGGACGATACATAAAGTAGGTGTTGAAGATAAAATTGGAGAAAAATACACCTAATGCAAAAATGAACATGGCTGAATAGGGCGTGAGCAAGCCGGCTTCAGGATTGGCGTAATTTTCTGTCATGGAGGCGGCTACGAATCGGTAGAAAAAGCCCATTAAAACACCCGCAACGATTGAGATCAGGATCCCTTTGCTTTGTTCTCCTTTGTTTTCTTGCGGGAGTCGTTTGTAAGCTAGAGCATCCACAATGATTGCAGCAGCTACCAGGCCGATACCCATAAAGAGTAGGGTAGGGTTACCCAATGGCTGGCTGATATAATTGACCACCACTCCAATGACCAAAGCTAGACCAATAGCAATGGGAAAAGCAACTGCTAGGCCTGCAATAGCAATGGCCGCTACGACGAGGAGGTTGGCCAAGTTGAAAATTACGCCTCCTAAAAAGGCTGCCCCCATAGCTGCGCTGTCAGCCTGGCCCATGTCAGTGAGAAAACTACGCCCAGCTTCCCCCGTACTGCCGAGACTGAAGCCCAAAATTAAAGTGGTGATGATGAGTCCTAGGGAGTAGTCCCAGTAAAAAAGTGGGAAAGTCCACTTCTTGGGCGTCATCTTAAGTGTGTTAGCCCATGAGCCCCATCCTAGCATCGTAAGAATGCAGAATACGACCGCCAAGCCATAGGTGTCAACGATAAACATTGGCTATTCTCTAAGGTGGTTGATCAATTGGTAGTACACTGCAAATACCGAGAAGTCGCTCTCAATGTACTAATTATAAAGCGAAGCGACCTTAGCTTAGCCAATCACTAAATACCAAAGGCGTAGCGACTAATTTTATTAAATTTTCAAAAATATTACTATAGGAATGATACATTTAAAATGTATCGTCGTATTTTCACTTATCTAATTTAAAGCAGCTAAAAATTAATTTTGACTAATTTGTAGCTGCTTAGCTACCATAACTGTCCAGGCAGATGTGATAGCTATTAACAAAAACAACCTCTTCTTTTAGACTAAGATTATCTTTACAAGCCAGTATAGATGTTAAGGGCACCTGACTGCGGTAGGGTGTCCTTTTTTTTGAAAGGCTCCTTTCCTATCTTTAGGTATAAGATGCCAGAATTAGTCAACATTCCGCTCCTTTACTACGCTATTCCTTTCTTCGTTCTTTTCCTCTTGTTAGAGTTAGCAATAGGGGTTCATCAGCGACGTGATTGGTACGTGGCTAAGGATACGATGAGTAGTTTGGCAATGGGCATCGGCAATGTTGTTACTGGACTTTTGAGCAAGGGTCTTGAATTGGGAGCTTATTACTTTCTTTATCAGTTTCGGCTTTTCGATCTAGGAGCAGAATGGTGGGTTTGGGTATTGTTGTTTTTTGCTGAAGACCTGACCTATTATTGGTACCACCGCACTGCTCATCATAGCCGCTACTTTTGGGCTTCCCACGTAATACATCATAGTTCGCAGCGATACAACTTAGGTACTGCATTACGCCAAACTTGGACGGGGATAATCAGTGGATCCTTTGTTTTTTGGCTGTGGTTACCTTTAGTTGGGTTTCATCCAATCATGTTGCTCATGATGAAGTCGGTAAGTTTGATTTACCAATTCTGGATACATACCGAAGCGATTGATAAATTATGGACACCTATTGAGTTTATTTTTAATACGCCTAGCCATCATAGAGTGCATCATGGTAGCGATCTAGACTACCTTGATCGCAACCATGCAGGAATACTTATTATCTGGGATCGCCTTTTTGGTTCATTTACTGAAGAACAAGAGCGACCAACCTATGGTCTGACGAAAAATATTGAGACCTATCATCCACTCAAAATTGCTACCCATGAATGGTCAGATTTAATACGTGACCAAAGGCAGGTCTTGAGTTGGCGCGAACGTTTGGGATATCTGTTTGGTCCTCCCGGTTGGAGCCACGATGGGAGTCGTAAAACCACTAAGCAATTGAGGCGGGAGCAACAATCTGCTAATGGAGCACAGTAACGGTACCCGTTAACTGCCTTGCCTCTCCACTTAAGAGCTCCAGTTGGATGCTGTAAACATAAACTCCCTGACTGACCAGTTGCTGTTCAAGGTCTAGGCCATCCCACCAACCAGTGGTTTCGTTCAACGAAAAATTAGCGGCGCTGTATATTAAGCCTCCCCAGCGGTCGAATATTTGATAGCTGAGCACCCTCCCCTCTAAACCAGTAGGTGGGAAGATCCGGAATTTATCGTGTAAACCATCGAGGTTGGGGGAAAAGGCAGTAGGGATGTAAATAGCGCAATCTGCTAGGTCAGGAGGTAGTAGAACTAATTCAGCAGCGTTGCTACAACCCCGCTCATCCCAAACCCTAACCCGGTGCTGCCCTGCTTCAGCATTGGCAAACATGGAACTCAATTGCAGTGGTTTATCATTAAACTGGTAGCGATAGGTGCCCGCAAAAGGGGTGGCGGCTACGAGATTGGTTGAAAGACGTAAACAACTCAGCAGGTTCTCGGCTTCTAGGTTTACAACCGGCGTAGGGTAAACTTCAACAGCTACGGAAAGGGTGTCGAAGCAAGCAAAAGTATGACCGACAATCACCTGGTAGTTTCCCGCTTGGTCAGTACTTAATCCATCGATGGTAATCACAGCTTCAGTGCTGGTATAGTCATCAGGGCCAGACCAGCGGAAGTCCTCTCCTCCTCTAACTTGCATGTTGAGTGTGTCGCCCCGGCAGTATTCCTCTTCCCCAAGAATGGTGAGTCCTATATCCGGACAAACATCTGTGCAGTTAAAGTGGCCGTTGATGATGATGATATTGCAGCTGTCACCAGCGCTTACCCGGAAACTGAATGGATTGTAATATGGAATGGGAAAGCTAGTAAATACATTTCCGGAAAACTCTCCGAGATTGTCTAATTCGTAGTAGACGCCATTAGCACCTTGCATCGAAAAAATGACCTGGTAGGTAGAATCTTCCTCACTGCAATCGCGGTAAACCGCAGAAGAGCTCATGGGGGTACTCTGCTGCAAAAAGTCAGGGCCCGTGATGCTGCCATTGCATTCTCCTTGATTCACACTCAAAAGCTGAAGAGAATCACTAAAAGAAGGTCTGGGCCAGTGAAAGCTAGCGCTTCTGATCTCCAGCGGAGGCTGCACTTCTCCGTCCAGGCTGTAAATAAGGGATGCGCAGTCGGTATTGCTTAGCTGAAAATGGAGACTATCCGGTAAGGCGTCGCAATAATAGCCGCCATTGATTAGCGAAAGTTCAGGTGAGGAGCAACTGGTGTAGCGTTGTAGGAAAGCATCCTGCTCGCCGCCTGATTGAAGCTGAAAGGCTGCTGTGGTCGCGAAATCAGTATCGGAATTAGTCGTACCTGCCACGTAAATATGACTAGGGCTAGCGACAGCCACTGCCAGGGCCATATCTTCTGAAGAGCCACCCAGATAGGTGCCCCAGATGCGTTGGCCATCCGTGTTGAATTTAAGTAGCATCCCGTCCCACAGTCCGCCGCCAAAATTACTTTGAGCGGCATTTGCCGTAGCAATTTCATTAGTAGAACGGGCATTGCCTACCAGATAGACGTCGCCGTTGGTATCAATAGCGATGTCATTGAGAATATCAGCCTGTTCGCCGCCGTAATAAGTGCCCCAGATGCGTTGGCCCTCGGGATTATACTTAACAAGCAAGGCGTCTCCACTACCATCAGAACTCGGCTGATGGGTGCCCATGGTACCAATGTTGTTGGGTGAGAAGGATGAGCCGACGATGTACAGATTTCCCTCGGCGTCCGTTGCTAGGTCATTGGCAAAGTCATTGTTATCTCCTCCCAGATAACCACACCACATTCGGTTGCCATTGGAGCGAAAGCGTGCCAGGAAGATGTCTGCTTGTCCGCCGCCGTAGCTGGTTTGCTCAACGCCGAAAGTACTCAGGTTGTCTTCGCTGGCCGTCCAGCCGCTGATGAATACATCACCATTGTTTGCCACGGCTACAGATTGGCCAATGTCTACTTGCTGCCCCCCAAAATAGGTGCTCCATAGTAATTGCCCCTCACTATCAAACTTGGCTAAAAAAGCGTCGATATCACCCGCAATGGAGGATTGAAAGCTCTCTTCGTTAGCAATGGCGTTGAAGGACTTGGTACGGCCAGTGACGTAGATATGGTTATCCTGGTTGACGGCTAGGCCAAAACAATTTTCATTGATGGTGCCCCCAATGTAGGTACTCCAAACTAACTGTCCGTCAGTATCAAATCGAGCGACTAGTCCGTCAAGGAAGCCACCGCCATAGACTTCCTGGTGTACGTCTGCTGTAGTAATTCCCGATTCTGATTCGACCGTAGCGCAAAGGTAGATATCTCCATCAGGGCCGATGGCTAAATCTTCTCCGGTGTCTTTTTCATCACCACCGAAATAGGTGGACCATAGTCGTTCGCCCTCCGCGTTGAATTTGAAAAGCAGGATATCTTCATCGCCGGTAATACTTGACTGGAAAGCCCCGGTACTCACCAAATTTGCGGGCGAGTCCGTTTGCCCTATTCCGTAAATATTTCCGTCGGCATCGACGGCAAGGTCTCGAATCTCATCTGCCCCCTCCCCACCAAGGTAGGTCGACCAGATTAAGGTCGGTACCGGATCGATAACCAGCGGCTCAGTTATATAATCATTGGGGCCGGAAAAACCGATGACGAACTGATTGTGAGAGTTGCTGAGTTCACAGTAGCTTATTGGTACAGTTTGGCCATCCTGTTGCAAGAAAGAACAAGGCAAATGCTCTACCAGTACCTGTTCTCCAACTTGTATGTAGAGCGCGTCGTCTGCTAAAGCCAGTAATTGCCCACCTTGATACTTAAGCTGAATATCGCTTAGTCTAGCACTTTCATTTAGAATAAAATTATACTCAGTCGAAATTTTCCCAGAATTAAAATTTACAAACTCTATATCAATGCCAGGATAGATATTTTTAGCCACTACTCGGCCAAAGTGCTGTGCAGTAGTTGGCTTATAACCGGCAAGAGTAGGGTAGTGGAGCTTATCAGAAGCAGAGCGATCTGCAACGTAGTCTGGTTTAGGATTACCTCCCAGCCAACGGATGTCTAGCCGGTTTAGATGCGAGATTTCTGTAGAGTCCCGTACAGTAGACTCTGCCTTAGTCTGCAGACTGTAGCTAAACCCAGTCTCATTTAACTGTAGGTGCAAGCCGCGCGTTATTTCCAGTAGGTAGCGCACTGCGGGAGCAGGCCTTCCGTTTTGGTCGCGGAATTGCCCTACATTTTCGACGAATCCATATGAATTGGAACTGGGCAGCAGGCTGGCTGATTGGGTTGCCAGGGATATGGGCAGCAGCCAGCACAAGAGTACCGATAGTGATAGTTTAACCTGCATGATCGCTTAAAGCTAGCGCAAGTCCTGGAATTTTCGGCGTCGTTAGCCGACTAAATCTTCCACAGTAGGCGCTGAGTTGCTTTTCCTGATTAGTCTTTTTGCGTTTTTGATATTTCAGGCAACGCTTAGTAGGGGGAGCTACGTCATAATAAGCATCAATAGTTATGTATACCTTTTTTGTAACAGCTAAACCCACCTCAAACGACCATTCAAGATGCTTAACACCCCCTGGCTTTCTCGGCTAAGCCTATTAGTCGTTGGTATGCTCTTTAGCGTTTATGCCCATGCTCAACTCAGTCAAACCGTCAAAGGGCAAATTTTAGACGCTGATTCTGAGCAATCGATTATTGGCGCCAGTATCCTAGTTGTTGGCTCCGAACCGCTACTTGGTACGACTACTGAAATCGACGGTTCTTTTCGACTGGAGGGCGTACCGGTTGGTCGTCACAGCTTGCTAATCAGCAGCATTGGTTATGAAGATGCCTATATCCATGAATTGGAAGTTGGCTCTGGAAAAGAAGTCGTGCTCAACATACCTTTGACCGAGTCGCTGATTAGGATTGACGAGGTTGTCGTTTCAGCGGAGCGTTTAAACGGTAGTCCAACCAACGACATGGCCACGGTCAGCGCCCGTTCCTTTAGCGTCGAACAAACCAAGCGCTATGCAGCAGCTATCAACGATCCAGCACGTATGGCGATGTCTTTCGCTGGAGTAGCCTCTGGCAATGATGAGAGCAATGAAATCATCATCCGGGGCAATAGCCCGCGGGGCGTGTTGTGGCGCATGGAAGGTATTGAAATACCGCACCCCAATCACTTTTCAGAACAAGGGGCTACCGGCGGAGGAATCAGCGCACTAAGCGTTAATATGCTGTCGAATTCAGACTTTTTCATCAGTGCGTTTCCAGCAGAATATGGTAATGCGGTATCGGGCGTATTTGATCTAAAGCTGCGCAATGGCAATAATGACCGGCGGGAATACGCCCTACAGTTTGGCGCACTAGGTTTGGACTTGGCTGCAGAAGGCCCAATTGGACAAGCTGGTGGAGCCAGCTATTTGGTCAATTATCGCTATTCCACTCTGGGTATACTGAATGCTATGGGCTTAGAAATCACAGATGGGAACACGAACTTTCAAGATATTGCTTTCAAACTTCACAGTCCTAGTCGCAATGGTCACCTTTCACTGTGGGGTATGGGAGCCATTAGCGGCCAGAAATTTGTAGAAGCTGATGAGGAGTTCGACTATTCTTCGGATCGCGCCGTACTGGGGCTAAACCATCGACGCAATTTTAAGAATGCCTATCTGGAGACTATTTTGAGTTATGCGATCAGCAAGGAGTCTGATATTGGCTACTTCCTGCCCGCAGATTTTGAATACACGGAACGCTTTGTCAACTCCTCTTGGCGAGCGAGTATCCTCTACAATCGGAAGTTTAATGCGCGACACAGCTTACGACTGGGTGCAATAGGAAGTCGTTTGGCTTATGACTTCGAAGATTCCGAAGAACAACGAGGAGAACGATTCGTAGGTGTGCAGGAGGATGGAAGCACTAATTCCTACCAGGCCTATGCGCAGTGGAAGAGTCGTTTAGGAATCAATTTACACTTGACTGGTGGTATTCATGCACTGCTGCTAGGGCTAGATAACCAACTCTCTATTGAACCTCGCCTGGGGCTGCGTTGGAACTTCCAGCCTGGGCAAGTGTTGAGTGCTGGTTTTGGTCGCCACAGTCGGATCGAAAATTTGGCGGTTTACTTTGGCCGGGTACAGGACCAGACCACTAATGAGTTTTCGCAACCGAATACTTCTTTACCACTCGGCGGGGCAACTCACGCGGTTTTAGGTTATGAATGGCGTTTTGCGCCGCGCTGGCGCTTGCAGACGGAAGTTTATTATCAGGAATTGGATAATGTACCCGTTGCCAGTCCCTGGATATCCAGCCAGTTTGTACAAGCCGCTACAGCATCCTGGATTAACGCTGAAAGTGGCTACGTAACCGACTCTGTGTTCGCTGATGGAAGCGGGCGTAACTATGGTTTGGAAGTTACCCTGGAGAAATTCTTTACCGATGGCTGGTACCTGCTAGCTACTACTTCATTGTACCGTTCGTTGTATACCCCTCAGGATGGAAATGAGTACCCAACGCGCTTTGATGGGCGTTTTGTTACCAATTTCCTAGCAGGCCGCGAATGGACCGTCGGAAGGGCGGGCACCAATTTATTGGGCTTAAACATCCGCATGAATTTATCGGGTGGGAACCGGGTTACCCCCATAGATTTGGACGCCTCTCGTCAAGCTGGCTTTACGGTACGTGATTTTAGTCGACCATTTGCCGATCAGTTGCCCAACTACTTTAGAACGGACATCCGTATATCCTATCGCCGAAACAAAGCAAAAAGCTCAACAGTTTGGTCGCTGGATATCCAGAATGCAACCAACCGCAAAAACGTATTTACGCAGTTCTATTCCGGGTTTCAGGATCGAATCATCAGCACCTATCAGCTGGGCTTAATTCCGGTACTGAATTGGCGATTAGAGTTCTAAATTCCCAACACGCTTGGTTTTTCACCATAGCACCTCTTAGTTTCTTCTGCTGCGACCTGGTCCCCGACGGGGGCGTCGACGCTGTCGCGGGGACTCGATGGCTTCTATCTCCAGGGCTAATTGCAGGCTTTGACCATTTCCTAAATTAACGGCCTGACGCCGGTCTTGCTGCTGAGCCACTTGCTGTAAAGTATTATCAAAGCGCATGCCACGACGACGATGCTGTCTCCGGCGCCGGCGGTTGGGGTCCGTCCTGCCATAGAATCCTACATCGTGCGGCAGACCGGTAGCAACAATATTCTCCGTGCCGTCATTAGGATCATAGACCTTGAGTTCTCCCCTTGGGTTGACCATGTAGCCCCGGAAAGTTCTACGGCGGTATTGTCGGTTTAGCACATTGGTCGTCCGCAGATCCGTGGAGGAATGCTGATTATAACCATCGGCACCGGCTTCCATTCGGCTGTGGGTATGGATATTAGCGGTATGCGACAGATTCCTGCCTCTCCGTGGAGACCGGTACTGCACTCGGCTAGAATTGCGGTCGGTAGTAGGTTCGTCGTAGAAATAACTGACCTTGCCAGATCGGCTACGCGTCCGGTAGATATTAGCTCCGTATTCCCAGTTGTTCCTAATGGAGACTTTATTATAAATACGGGAGAAATCAATGGCCGCGGATAACTCAGTACTGAATCGCTGAAAGGGTTCCCGTCCATCGGGATCAGTGTACCGTAACGGATTGTGTAGAACATAGGCATAGGGGTTTTGCCCGGGGTAGTCATCGGCTAGGGGGTCCTGGCTTAACCAAATACCAAATTCGGCATCGTAAAAGCGGGAGCTAAAATGGTATAGACTAGTCGATTCATCTATGGGGCGATTTCCACCGAAGCTGAATTCATTAGTCGCCTCTTCCTGACTCCTAGTTTGCTCGAAAGCTAACTCGCCATTGGGGAGATAGGCCGTATGTCGGACAAGCTCCCCATTGACATCGGTAGTTAAATGGACATTGCCCAGTGGACCGCTATGGTAAAAGGTTTGCATGACCTCCGGAAACTGACTGAAGCCTTCGTAGCCATAGCCTGCTCCAATGCTATCTCTGCTGGTAGCGGCTGGAAACCAGGTAGGAGGGCCGGGAGGGCCCTGAGGGTCGGGAGGGCCCAATGGCCCAGGCCAGCCAGGAGGTGCTTGTTGAAAATTGCTTCCCGGTGGGGGCGTCGGCAAGGGATCGCCCGTTTGCTCAGGCTGGGCGTAATAGCCTGGTAGGGTAGGTGGACCGGGAGGAAGAGCAAGTTCCCCGTAGTAATTCCAAACGGTCGATGCTAGTTCCTGAATGCGGGCCGTATAGTTTTGGTCTCCAGCGGTCAGCCCACGACCGAACCAATAATAGTTATTGAATTCACCCAGTCCTTCTTTGCTGGCTATTCGGTCTTCGTCCGCAAAGTAGTGCTTGGTGAAACCAGTACGAGTAACAGTGAAATACGGACTGATGAATACTGTATAGTTTTCTCCGTGGTTAATCAGGCCGCTAGGGGCTCCATCGGTAAAAACGCCCGTTTGACTTCCGTAGGATTGGATTACTTTAGTACCGTCCGCGGAGTAACTGAAGAAATGCAGTTGCCCGTTGTCGGAATAACTCATTAAACGATCTTCTTCATCCCAACGAAACTGCTCGTAACGGTAGCTACCTCGTTCTCCTTCGTAGCCTAGTTGGTTCCCGTTACGGTCATATATAAAGCGACGACCACTGATATCTGCGACCCGATGGGGAAACTCCTCACTATAACGATAGTTGATCATACGTGACAATTCACTCAATGGTTCTCCATCCTGACTTCGCGCTATACTTAGCCGTTCCATGTTATAGGAAGCATCGTAACCAGCCAGATATTGATAGGACTCGGCCCCGTCACTCGTAGTCCATTGCCCGTCAGCTGCGGTTAATTGGTTGAACTCATCGTAACTGAAGCGCTGCTCGCTGCTCGCTCCCAGGCCATCAGTATTAGGGCCAAGAGTTTGGTTGATTCCCGTGGGGTTACCCCCGAGATCATAGCTGTAATTCCAGTCTTGCAGGCGACCATTACGGTCCATGATCTCGACGCGATTCAGGCGTTTACTTTGACTGTTATAGGTGTAACGCTGGAAACTGCTGTTCCCAAAGCGGCGTTCACGGATAGCGCCCAGTTCATCATAACTGGATCCGAGCAAGAGTGGGTAAGAGCGCCCCAGTTTTTCGGCTTGGATGGCGTCCAATCTACCCCCTGGTAGGTAGCTGTAAGTAACCAGCTCTCCGTCAGGATAGATCAGGCTGGATATTCGCCCCCAACTATCGTAGGTGGCTTCGCTGACAAAAGTGCGTACGCTGGCTTCGTTGATCAGCACTGTGCGAATGGTCTTGATCGTATTGCCCATCGCATCAAAAAAGAATTCCTCTCCGCCACTGGCATCCTGCCGGAACCAGATACGGCCGGCACGATTGTATGCCGCATCCGGTTCGCCGTATTGGACTTCCACGCGATTCTGGAAGTTTTTCGGATAATCGATCAATAACAAGCGCTCATAATCATATTGGTAATTGATGAACAAAGGAGATTCCGGATTTAATGCCCGCAATTCGGGGGTTATTTTGGCAATCAAATTTCCCGCCAAGTCGTAGCGCAATTCGGTAGCTTCACCGTCCATGGGTTGATCGAGAATAACTCTTCCTAGGCGGTCATAGGTTTTACGGCTCTCAAATCCATTGTGTTCTCGGACAAGCAGCAGCTCTCCCAACGCATTGTATTCCTGCTCCATCCAGATATCACCACTTGCAGCTATACTTTGGTGCGCTTGAATTCTGCCCCGCAGATCTAGATAGGTGGCCGTTTGCTGTCCCCGCTGGTCAGTAAGAATACTTCGCCTCGCTAAACGATTACTGCGATCCGCAGCCAGGTCGTAGTCGTAAGTGGCCGTACTCCCATCCGGATAAGTTAGCGCGATGGGTCGGTCCCGCAAGTCGTATTCGACTCGGGCAGCTGAGATACTGCTCAGCGTAGCAGAAAATGTCGGACCTCCGTTTAGCGGTTCAGTAAGCGGGTAATATTCTGTAGTTTCTCGTCCAAAAGCGTCGAAAAATTTCGGGCCGGAAACGATTAGTACTTCCGCAGGTCCAGCCCCATCAACTACCCCAACTCGCTTGTGCTGGACAATCGCTCCACTACCATCACAGAAGGTAAAGCTGGGCATATAAGTATCCTGTGCTGGGTCGAAACGTTCGGTACGAGCATAGGGAACTGTTGCACTGGTAAAATATTGAAAACGATAACTCTCCACATTTTCCATCGGCAATTGGACAGCAACTAATCGTCCCCGGACATCGACTTGGTAGGTTGTGGTATTTCCGTTAAGGCCGGTATGGCTTATGCTACTTCCGAACAAGGGCTCAAACAGCTGTAATGAGCTATAGCCATAACTATCGGTGATTCGTTCGTTGTAGGTGTGAAGTAATTCATCGTATTCGAGTTCATAGGTGAGGCGCTGCCCGGCAGCATTTTCTGGCCGGATCACCTCAATGAGGTTGCCGTACTCGTCGTACTTTAGGTCGAAGACCGCGCTTAGTCCTTCTTCCAGCCAGTACCGCAGTTGTACGAATTCGCCCTGATCGTCCGTTACCGTTTCAGTTCTGCGCAGCAGCTCCTCGCCGCCGTACACTTCAGTCAGGGAGATAGCCGAAGTTAGATAGCGCCCTTCCGGAGATGGAGCGTATAGATATTCCGTGCGCAATTGATCGCTTGCTTCTCCATTACCTCCATTGATACTTTGAATGATGTTGCCGAGGCTGTCGTAAGTAAAGCTGAAATACTGTCTGAGACTATTCCCTGAGGTGTCATCCCGGTGAATTTCCCAGCGCTCGCGCAGTAGGGTGGTAGCCTGGCCAAAATCGCTTTCCAATTGAGCAGGGGTTAAGTCATTACCGGTGTTGAGATCAACTAACTGGTAGCTGTGTTCTACCTCGCGGTAACGGTTACCCTCCAGGTCTTCCAGGTAAGTAGCAAGCAATAATCCCTTATCATAGATATGGTTATTAGCATATTCACTGACCAGCAAGCGGTAAGGACTGTCGTTGTTCTCAGTATCCAGTTGTAGTTCTGCCACCCGTTTAAAACCCAGGAATTCCCGCTCATGGCGTTCATAATTTGGTGATTCGTACACAAATTGTGAACGTTGCCAGGCGGCCCCAAAGCCTCCTTCTCCGCCGTAAACTTCCACTTTGCTCAGGGTCCACTGCTGAATGGGCAGATTGTATTCAGCATCGGCTAATTCATAATCCAAAAGAATGCGCCCACCCAGTGGTCCTTCAATGCTTTGCAATAAATTGGAGCGACCAATCCGGGAGGGACGCACTTTTAGCTCATCATCCGTAGCGCCGTACACTTCGTCCAGGTAGCCATCGGCATTGAGATCATTAAACTGGCTCAACACTCGACTCACTCCCTGCCCAGTTGATGCACTGGGATTGATACAAAAGCGAACGAAAAAAATATTGATACAGAAGGTGACCGCAAAATTGACGGATTCGGCAGTTGCGTCGCCCTGGTCCAATTCCCGATCTAGTGTGGTCCAAACCTGGCTGGGGCCCAATCCCGTACCGTGGTTAAGCCGAACGTTTAACTGCCCGGTATCATCGTCGTAAGTCAGGTAATCGGCCAGACCATCTGCATTAATGTCTTGTAAACCGGCGGTGCTATGATTATCCGTTCGAGAGATGCTAAAACCTCCGGCAATACTATTGTTGCTGATATTGATGCCGAGGCCGGCGCCAAAATCTTCGCTTACCCCAGCACGCACTTCGCTAAATCCCCAGTTTTCTCGCGGACCGAAGCGGTAGCCGTAATTCAGCGCCACGTCACCACCTCGCCAGACCTTATCCAGTAGTCCATCGCCGTTCATGTCGAAGAAAGTGTGGTTGGTCCAGTCATCATCGCTGGTATAGCTGCCCGACAAGGAGCCTCCACTTTCCGCTGACTCATTAGCGGATTGGGCTTTGGCCCCCGAATTCTTGGTAGTAGCTTTGGCCCGGCGAAAACGACGGCGGGATCCTTTGCCGCCCGAATGACCGGAATTACTCGGACCTGAGTCAACAAATTTACCCCCCGCCGTGACACCAAGGGCTTCGCTTCGAACGCTATGGAGCCCGAAGCCGTGGGTAAGTGACTGTTCACTTAAGCCACCGTATACGGTTGTGTACTGTATCCTTTCGGGAGTTACGATATCAGGATAGCTGTCGCCATTCATGTCCATTACATCAATGGTGTTACGGGTGTTATTCCAGGCAGAACTTGCTCCCAGACTACCAGGTCCGGCTGAAAGCCCTCCCGCTATGGCCTCTAATCTGGAAATAGACTGTATGCCTGGAGCACTGCCTCCGCCTCCCAAATCGGGGGTAAGTAGAATGTCATCTTCTCCCAGCCGCGAACTTTGTAGATAATCAGGCCCTACTATAGTTAGGTCGTCATATCCTCGCCAGTACCCTAGCTTAGGTTCGGCAATCAGGGGAATAAAAATCTGGGTGGTTGGATCATCGACCAAGCCTTCCAGGTCGTCAAAGGCATTAGGATTATTGGGGTCAATCTCATCGATACCTTCAAGATCAGAGGAGTCAATTTCGATCTCTGGTAGAACCAAAAGCGCTTCGTCCAACGGTGCATTTGCCCGATCTCGATTACCGTTATAGGCAAATTGCCCCCAGCCGCGATAACCGTTACCAAATACCATTTCATCCATGGTCAAAGTGCGCGTAACGGAAAAACCTGCGGGAGTACTAATCAAACTTCCTGAATCACGTACCACTATGTTTAGTTGGTCCGCTATCCAGCGAGCAAAAAGGGGCTCGTTACAAGTCAGATCGAAATAAAGACTATCTCCCTCGGCTGCGTCAAAGCTGAGCAATCCATTTAGGCCTAAATCACTATCGTTAATTAGATAATTTTCTTGAACGAGAAGACTGTCATGAGTCTTGATACTGATGCGAAAACTGCGATTATTGAGACCGGGACCACCAAAGCCAAAGGGAATATTGAGGACTAACTCGTAAGCGCTGGAATCCGTCGCTTCCCAGGGCTCGGATCGCTTGATTTGATCAGCGCGCAAGCTATAATCGACGGCAGGGCAGTTGGTATACAAAGGCTCACCTGCCTCATCAAAAACCGGACGACCATCTTCAATACTACTGTAATAAAAGCGAGGGGAATACTGTAGGGCTTGCCAGTCAATTTCAGACAAGGACCTGATGCGAAACAAGAGGGTAGTGTTGGTATCAACCGGGAGATCATCAATCGCAAGTAGAGAATCGACGATTACTTCATCCGGATCGAAAGACTGTTCAAAAATCGGCAAACTAATCAAGCCGTTAACCAATAGATATGCGCCGACGTAGACGGTGTCTGTAGTCGCTGGTTTACTAAAAGTCCCATCGATATTCAGGCTGCCATTCAGGGGCATATCAACGGTCTGGCAAGAGGCTAGTAGAAAATCTTCTGAAGCTTGAAAGCGATTGACGTTTAAGCGGTTGGCATCGACCAGACTAGTATCTGAATTCTCGTAGAAAATCACTGGATCCCAATCGACGCGGTCGTAGGCGCCATTGAATATGGACTGCACCCGAAAGTAGATGTCTGTCCCTGCCGTTACATTGATGTTATTCAGACTGGGGGTGCGCCAGTCATAGTCATCAGCAGGAATAGTGGCATTCCAAAGCGGAATTTGATCGACCTGAATACTGACTTCTACACCATCATCGCGGGTGTAAGCCTGGGCGGCGGCGTCCGTGAATTCATGGAGGCGCACGGGGGCATTAAGGGAAATAACTCCGTCATAAGGTGCTTTCCAGCGCCGGACGATATCGTGCAAGGGCGCTTCATCGATCAAGGCGTCCTGCTCAGCCGGATCAATAGTAATCAGGTCTGGATCTGGAGCTGCTCCCGGTACGATTGGACTGGGCGTATCTCCACTATTTGTGGTGAAGGTCGGGTCACCGGCAGCATTGAGATGATTAAAGTAAACAGTGCCGCGCAATACGATGTCTACCAGCTGATCCCCGTTGAAATCGTTGAAATAGGTGTGGGTATTGGAGCGTTCGGTCGTGTTTTCATAACCTGCAAAAACCGGGGTCAGATTAGCTTCGAAGCCACCACTGATTTCGCTGGATTCGGTGATGCTGAAATCGTTGATGCCATTGATGGGGCGCAAGGGTCCAAAATCGCCGTTGCCCAAATTAGCTCGATAGACCAGGCCGTTATCTTGCCGAATGACTTTGTCGGGCAGGGCATCTCCGTTGATATCTACCAGTGCCAGTACACCGATGGAACTTGACCTGCCAGCACCAATGGTACCTCCTAAAGTAAAGTCTTTGGTAGCTGGCGATCCGGCTGGACCGAAAGTAATTGCCGTACCGATCTGTTCGCTACTGGACCTGGATCCGCCTAGACTGGAGATGGCGTTAGAAAACAGCGGAATAGGATTAAAATTGTTGCCCGTGACATTATCCGTGCCGGGGCTGTAATTTTCTACATTTCCGTAGGGGCGCAGGTTGCCCACATCGTCGTGTAAATCGTCGAAATAGTTGAATTCGTGGCGGTAAAACTCTTCACCTTCAGCGTCGTATTGTACCAAGCTTTGCAGTAAGCTAGTGTTGAAAACGCCAGTGGTGTAATTCAATTCATAGCTACGGATGGGTTGGCCATTATAGCTGTGTTCAATACGCCGCAGCAGGTCCGCAGTTACCTGTTTAAAGCCTAAGCGGCCATCAATGCGTACGTCTGGGCGGCGCGTTTCACCCAGCTCTCGATCACGGATGAAATCTACTCGATATGGGCCTTCTTCTTCACCAAATCCAGTGTAGGTCAGATAATCAGGGTACAGTGCAGATCCATTCTCACTACTGCCGCTGTTGCCTGGGTCACTCTGGCGTTGATAATGGTAATCGATGCGATTGCCGTGGGCATCTTGCTCCCGGCGAAGCGCCCAGTGTACGCGAGCTCCTCCTGGGCCACTAAGCGTGGCTTGGTCAATTACCCCTTGCGTTGGCAAACCGCCGTAATATTCGCTAGATCCATCGGGATATTCGACCTCCCACCAATAGTTGGCTGGGCTATTTCCGTGGCGGGTGATGCGCACAAAGAGGTCATTGACCCGTTGACTGAATGCTAGCTCTACTTCTCGGTTGCGTTGGGGGCCTCGATGAGCCACGGGGGCCAGCTGCTCTCCCAACCAGAGGTAAGTTTCCGTTTCGAATTCAGGATCATAGCGAGGCACGCCCCAACGCGTATCGATGCCGATGCTTGGTAGGCTTAAATCCCAACCTTTACCCAACCAGCCATGCTCATGATCTGATTGATAATCGACGCTTACTTCCGGGGTCATAGCGTTTCTTCCTGGTGTTAGCTGTAGGCTAAAGCTGGTATTAGCGCTACCGAGCGCATTGGGGTAGGGGCGCTCAATCAATTCAATGCCCGCGCTGGGATCTACCTGAAAAGTAGGTAGGTTAAAAGTGGGGAGAAATTCATCATCAACAGCTTGTAGGGGGTCGGTCTGACTTTGCACTTCCGCAGGTGTTAACCCTATAGCCCAAAATAGGGCGGTGAGGTTCACGCAAAGGCGCAAAGGCGCAAAGAACATCTTTGTTAGTGAGCACATAGCTATGGGATGAGTAGGGTAGTGGAATACTGCCGTTCTCCTGCCTGAAGCACAAGATGATAACTTCCTTTGGCAGGTATAAACTGCTGTAAAAAGTGATGACGGCTCGGACTGAGACGAATTTGTTTGGCTAACTGCCCCAGATCATTGAATATGCTGACCAATAAGGGCTCGGGTTCAGCTAAGCTGACACGTAATTGAAAGTGGCCATCCGGACTAGGGTTGGGAGAGAGTAGCACCTGTTGGAAAAAGTCATTCGTTGCCCTGGTGGACTCGGGCAGGAAACCAAAGCTGAAGTGCCAAAGATTCGGAGAGCTGAATGGGAGTTGGACATCAGTCCAATAAATTACCCCTTCAGACGTGACTTGATCTGGAGGCAGATAATGAGTTGACTCAGGCTGAAACGCTCCTTCACCACTACTGTCTAGCAGTAGATACCATTGTTTTCCTCGCGGTAACTGACTGTATAATTGGCGGGAATCAAGGCTAAAAACCAGCTTTTGTTCAGGGTTGAAATCAAGTGATTGCAGCATCCATAGCCTTTGCATGGGTTGTGGATGGTCTTGCTCGGTACTTTCGGCAGCTACCACCGTCGCCATTCCGTTGTCACTCCAACTCAAGTAACAAGCTTGGCAAAGAAAGCTATCAGACTGTAAACCAATACTTAAGAAGCTACCACTTGGAGTAGCACTACTTGAACGAAGATGTTGAATAGAGGACGCAAAATCAGATCCTATCCCGCTGATATGGTTTGGGTAGGCTCTGGCTTTCAAGGCATCCCAATAGGGAATTCCCGTGGCGCTTAAATAATGACGGGCCACCTCCTGTTGCAAACTAATGCCGTATTTAAGCGCTAGGTAGGATTCCAGCTGCTGCCGTTCTTGCAAACTCAGAAGGCGGTCATAAACCACTAATTCTAATAGTTTGCCGCTGAAGTTTTCAGCGGGTATGGCTGGCCATTGCGCCTTTTGCCCCAGGAGGAGATCATAAAGAGACTCCTCCTGAAGTCTTTTATTGATAGCTTGACTTTGAAAATAGGTCCGCAATTGCGGTACCTCCTGCTCGGCTGCAATAACTTCAAGGGGCGGAGCGGGTAATGACAAATACTCTCCGCTTTGTAAATCTGCAAGACGGTTGGTGGTCATTAGTAGCCGACTGGTATCAGCATGACTTAAAGTCCAGAGCACTTCTTCGGTCTCGGTAGTAGTGGCGTAAACAACAAAAACTTGCAATTGATTCAGCTGGCCAGCTAGCTCATGTGAAGCAGTGCTAAGGTCTTCTGTTTGCAGCCACAGAACTGGATCTGCCACTGCACCTGGCCAGGAGGCTTGAGCCACTAAGAAAGGCAACATTAGTAGACTTACGCCACTGAGCAGGAGGGCCTTCTTTATTAGAAAATATTTCATCGGTATTAGGGATTAAGTAGCTTAGCCCGGAAAGGGGATTAGCCAACCGAGCATTGCGCTAAAGCCGCTACTTCGATTCTCGTTCTCGATAAAATTAAAGCCATTGGCCTGGGTTTCTAAGACATCCCGTAAACCCAAGCGGTACCTTAATTCAACTTGCAAGCCGAATTCAAAATCAGCGCCAATACCCAGTAATAGGTTGATGTCGTTGCTGCCTCTGAGCACCTCCCGTAAACTCTGCTGTATCTGGAGATCAGGACCCAGCTCCGGCATATTGGAACTATAATCAATCTCATTGGGCGCTACGTTGAAGGCTACCTGGATACCCGTCGCAAAGTGCAACGGCCCCATTGGATGCACCTTGACCTGGGTACCAAGACTTACGTATTGAAAACGGAAATTCATTTGGTATTCGAGGTCTAAGTCGTCTTTATAAAAAAATTGGCTACCCATATCCGCGAAGATGATTTCAGGCTGAATGGCAAAACGAGAATTGCGGAAGCGGTGATAAAACTGCAAGCCTCCCATGAAGCCGAGCTGTCGATCCGTTACTACTTCATAGGTTTCTTCGGCAAATACGGCGGGAATGATGGTGGTACCTACTTCGGAGAAACTACCGTAGGTGACGCCCGCTTTGAAGCCGTAGAAAAACTCATCATCAGCAGGTTGGGCGTAGAGTAGGGGGGCGGCCATTGACAATAGCCAGCCCAGAAGGATGCTCTTGGACATGAATACGAAGTTTGGTGTCTTGTGTTTAGAGTCGAGATCAGTTCGTTGAGCTTGCGAGAATCGAGATCGCTTCGCTTCCAGACAGCATAGTCTCGCAGTGAAACGGTCTCGATTCTCGCAGCCCCGACCTAGTCGGGGCGGTCTTGACTCTCCCTGAAGGATGCTTCCTGCAAGGAAAAGGTTACCCCCATTTCTCCACCAAATACTTCCAGTAACGCTTGGGTACGTGTTGAAAATGTAGCTTTAAGTTGCGTCGTTCGGGGATGTCTACTGCGTCGAAATAGGTTTTCCAGAGGACCTGGTAGTCCGTTTCTACTTCGCTGAGAACGTTTTCTTTTAAGCGTTTTTCCTGATTGATGCGACCATCTAAGGTTATAAACGACGCACTTCGTTTTCGCTGATCCCAGTAGAGGCCGTAGCGACGTCGGACGTCATAGATTAACCATTCCTGAGCGGGATAACGTTTAGCGAAATGATCCTCGAGCAGGGGTAAAACGTCGAAATCTGGTTCGATAAGTGCTACGTAGAGATCATCGGGCGTGGCCTGAAAGCGGACGAAAGCGTGCATACGATGCATTTCTCTGCCCATTTGTTGGCGCAGTCGACTGAGGCGATGCATGAGCTGATCGCTCACGTCCTGTTCTGGTTGATCGACACCTTCCACTAGGCGTTGAATATAGCGGTAGATGATGGCGCTGCGATCTGGCGCTTCAGACAGCCAGCAGCGTTGTAGGAGCGAAAGGGCGGATTTACCTCCTCGTTTTTCAATAGCGGCCAGCACTCTATTGGTATGCGCATCCTGAGTACTGACCCATAGGGGTGCAGCGAACAGGCCCGGTTGGAAATCCTGTTCGGCGATCAAACGTGCCTGAGATAACTTTAAACGATAGCATTCAAATACCGCAGAGAGTAGACCTGCGTAAGTACCATCAAAAACAACATCCTGCAAAGCAGTAGGGGAGAGCAGCATCTTGCAACGATTAAAAGAGCGATAATTGCCGCTTTTTTGCGGCCCCCTGCTGTTGTTCGAGCAGGTGTGCACGTAAGGCATCGGGCCGCCAGTCTAGGGTGCGGAACTGTTTGTCGGCGCAAATCAAGAAGAATTTGGCGCGTTTCCAGATAATGCCAATTCTTTGCAATTCTTCTTTGCGTAAGAGGCCGAAGCGTCGCGCTTCGAGTATTCGCTTGACGGACTTTGGCCCTACTCCCGGGATGCGAAGTAAGTCACGACGTGAGGCTTGGTTGACGTCAATTGGAAACTCTTCTGGGTGACGAAGGGCATAGGCTAGTTTGGGATCAATCTCCGGATCCAGATTGGGGTGGCTGCTATCTACAATTTCATCGACCTTGAATTGGTAGAAGCGCATCAGCCAATCGGCCTGGTAGAGGCGATGCTCCCTTTGCACTGGAGGGGATTGAATAACGGGCAAGCGGTAATCGTCACTAATCGGGACATAGCCACTGTAGTATACCCTTTTCAGCTTTTGTTGTTGGTAGAGAGAATCGGCCAGTCCGAGAATCTGCTGGTCGCTTTCCGGGCTGGCTCCAATAACCATTTGAGTGGACTGGCCAGCGGGACTAAATTTAGGAGTGGACCTCAATTGTTTCTTTTCTTCTCGGTAGCCCTGGATAGCCTCGGTTAGGTAATTCATGGGTTGATAAACCTCGGCGTAGTTCTTCTCGGGAGCTACTTTTTTCAGGCTGCGCTCTGAGGGCATTTCCAGATTGACACTTAAGCGGTCCGCATAGAGACCCGCTTCGTGAATGAGTTCATCACTTGCGCCGGGTATAGCCTTAAGGTGGATGTAGCCGTTGAACTTGTGATCGGTCCTTAGCCGCTTGGCGATACGGACAAGTCGCTCCATGGTGTAGTCTACATTCTTGAAAATGCCGCTACTTAAAAACAGTCCTTCGATGTAATTACGGCGATAAAAATTAATAGTTAGATCAACAACTTCGTCGACGGTAAAAGCTGCCCGCTTGACATCATTTGAACTCCTGCTGACACAGTAAGCGCAATCGTAAATACAGTAGTTAGTCAGTAGGATTTTTAGCAGGCTCACACAGCGACCATCCTGCGTATAGGTATGGCAGATACCCATACCGGTACTATTGCCCAAACCATCTTTAGTGTTCTTTCGGTTGCTTCCACTACTGGCGCAGGAAACATCATACTTAGCGGCATCAGCTAGGATGGCTAGTTTTTCTTGAATGCGTGTATTTAACATTTTGAATATATTTTGAATGTAAAAATACAAAATGTTTATTTATTGTCGTGCACGCGGATATACAGTGTTTTTGATTGTTCTCTTCTACATTGTTTTGTCCAATAAGTGCCCTCAGCTAAAGCAATGCATTTCAAAATCTAACTGTCTACTGATTTTTGCCGCTGGTAGGAGGCCTCTTACTAGTGATTTTTTGGTATAAAAAAGGGCCAAAACTACTGAGTTTTGGCCCTGATGAATAAGATATTTCAGACGTTAATGCCTTCCCCACAATTCCACCCGTCCCCGACGATTCGCCCGATTACGAGTGTCGTACCAGAAGACAACCTTAGTAATGACCCGGCGATTGCCCGGTAGATCAAGATTGCGCGATACCTGTCCGGCTGCTAGGCCACCACCTGCAAACTGAAAGGACTGAGTAGTTCCATTGGCGAAATGGACGACGCAACGACGGATATTGATGGGTGACAGCTCTGCTTTAAGGCGCAGCGAAGTAAAGCGCCCCTCGCGGGCAGTGACGAGTATCTCATCGCGATCGAGTCGGTAGTTGACGCGACGCTGCCCGAGCTTTTCCCAGCGGGGTGGCGCTTCGAAGGTCGTAGCAAAATCGGTAGCTGGAACGTGGGCTTGAGCAATAGGCTGAGCAAATACAAAAGCGAGTAGGAAAAAGAAGCTATTGAGCAAATAGGAGTTCATTATCAATGGATTTGGTTATTTGAATACGCTCCTTTGATGCGCCAGCCGTCCTTAGGTTTACCAAGGAAACCCTAAAGGATTGTTACTGTTTTCTTAAGCTTTTACTCAATGATTAAGCGCTGGACGATGGTATGCTGATCCGTCCGCAGGATCAGGGTGTAGGTTCCCACAGGAAGGCCAGCTAAGCTGATCTCTGACCGAAATGCTTGCTGAAGCACTGCTCTACCTAAGGCATCAATTAGTTGGATCTGTCCGTCAGGCTGCTGCTCACCCTGCCAGCGCAACTGCAGGCGGTCATTAGCGGGATTAGGCCAGATAGTCAACAGTGGGGTAGGGGTGCCCAGTTTAGCACGTACAAGGAAGGAGTATTCAAAGCTACCGTCGATATCCTCTGAGCGAAGGCGATAGAAATAGTCGATTCCTTGCACTACTTCGGTGTCTAGATATTGATAAGTACCTCTGCCCGTAGGACGCATTTGTGCAGGTAACCAGGCAATGGATTGAAAAGTGCGAGCATCAGTACTACGCTCCAGGCTAAAGCCTGCTAAAGCTTCTTCGGCAGCCGTTTCCCAGTTGATGCGAATTTGCTGTTCTTCAGCACTGGCGGTTAGTGACAATAACTCGACGGGTAAAGCGGGGTTGTCAGGTTCAAATACCAAAGTATTTGAGCAACTATTAACGCCTGCACTGACTTGGATGCTGTCACCGAGACGATTAAATCCACTATTTGCCTCCCAAACGTCAGTGTCATCCATCAGTAAACTGGCTAGACGAATACTGTAATCCGGACGGCCATATAAGTCGATTTCTGGATCAGGTAGATGCAGCAGATATTCATAAGTACCGCTAGGCATACCATCAGGCAAGCAAGGGGTAGCACTGATGGTATGCGTTCCCTCCTCTGGTAGCCAGTAGCGAGGATCATCGTCCAAGGCTGCTCGCCATATTTCACCGCTGGTAGTCTCGCGTAGCAGGAGCTCTACCAACCGCGGATTATAAGGAGCAGCATAGCCTACGTTTTCCAGTTCGATTTGGATCGGGATCGAATCCCCGGCATTGCCGGTGGTGGGGAGCTGTGCACTTCTGAGTTCGATTCGGTAACCCAGCTGACGTTTGATGTCCTCCATACAGCCACCCAAAACCCAATCATTGTTGACTTCCTGATTGTAATCTGCGTTAAGGTAGGAATAGTGCATCCTACGCAATTCTAGCTCACCGAAGGCCAGTGGATCTGATCCACTGCAATCATTCTGGGGATTATAGCCATCGGAACAAGTCTCTCCTCCTACAACTACAAAACGACTATCTGCAGCGAAGTAGGGTTTTAGATGAGTAGTATCTGAATTTGCCCCGCTTGCGTTATTACCGTAGTCAGCGTAGGTGCCAAAATCGTCCGGCCCGGCTAGTAGACAGTCATTGTGGAAACCGATTCTGGCAATGCTACTATCGCCGTAGGCTAAACTCGAATCTAAGGGAGCGACAGTAGTCAAGGCATTAAGGCCGTAAACCAGCCGCTGTTTGGCTTGAGGATAACGGACTTGCACCATCCTTTCGGCGGGTACTGCAGTGAGCATAGCCGCTAAAACTTCATTGCGATCCACCCAGTTGCTATCGTAGAGTTGACCATTACCTTCAGGAGAAGCATCACCGAAGTAATCGGTATAATAGTTTTCTCCCCAAACGCCGATGAAACCCATTTGGACCGCAGCGATTACATCTTTATTAGCGGCTAGAATGGGGGCAAGCTGATCAATATGTCCGAGGACGATGTTTTTGGGTGCGTCTCCGTAGGGCGGACAAATAAAGCTCGGACAGCCACTACCATCTACATTATCGGTATAAGCAAAGCGTGGGATGATCTTAACTCCAGCTGTTCGTGCAGCAGCAAAGTCAGCGGCGACTTGATCTAAGTAAGATTGATCAATAGGTCCGGCGGTGAAGTCTTCCAGAAAGAAATAGCGAAAAGCCAGGCTACTGACCACGGAATAACTCGCGCCAAAGGGCGTGTAAGGATTGCGGAAATCCATTAAATCATTAGCGCTTAGGTTATTATAATTCGTAGATCGTGTCTCCGTGTAACGATAAAATCCACGCTCTGGATTGACGAAATCTACCTCAGAAGACTGATAATTGATGGTCGTTTCCGCCTCTGCTTCCACGCACCAACACAAAGCATTGCGCAGCAGCAGCTGAAACTCGGCATCTGCGGAAGAACCGGTATAATCAGAACGATGGTGACCAAGAGCGGTATAAAAAGATCGGGCGCCGTTATCTAATTCTTTATACCAACTTATGGGGCGAGCTGCATCGTAGGAGTTGTTACCGGTCTGACGGACGCGTAATAATTCGCTGATGTTGGCATCAATTTGTCCGCCGTTCAGTTCCCAGTAATAGTATTCTTCTCTTTTATTCCAGGGATCGGGAATCCCATTCAGGATCGGGTGGCCGACCTCGATGTGGTCCATGTCGTTGACGTGGTTGCTAGAAGTGTGGTTTGGGCCAGATTGGACAATAGCGCCTACCAGACTATTGTAAAACGGCCAGCTGCCATTTCGATAAGTATCAGTAGCCGCATGAATACCCAGAAAAGCACCGCCACCAGCAATGTAGGCCTCCATGTTGCTCCTTTGCTCAGCATTGAGTAGGTTATTCCCACTGGTATTAGAGAAAATTATCACCTCAAAGCTCTGGAGGCTAGCTAAGTCTTCAAAAACGGCAGCATCTTGCGTAGTGACCACGGTGAAATTCTCGTTCAATCCAATATCGGAGAACATTTGAAAGCTCTGATTACGCGTATTATGATCAAATCCGTTGGTCTTAGTGAAGTGAAGTACGGAGAAGCTCTCAGCACCGCCACAACTGGCAGATTGCGCAAAGGATAATACAGGACCATAGCAGTATAGCAGCAATATAAAATATGGGCGCATCGGGTTGATTTTTGTTGATTTCCAGAGAAACTTAACAGTAAGGGAGTGGACTACTCTTATCCGTCAGTAAGCTGTATTGTTTCCCTTAAAGCGTGTTTTGTCTAAACAGCAGTAAGATGAAAAAAATTCTCTTTTGTCTATGTTTAGAGAGTTAAAATTCAAGCAATTATGCCCCACTCCAGAAGAAAGTTTATTCGACAGGCCGCAGTTTCTACAGCTGCTTTCAGCATCATTCCAGCATTTGTAAGAGCCGGCGCGGTGGGTACCCGGCCCAGTGATAAATTAAATTTAGGTTTCATTGGTTGTGGTAAACAATCAGCAGGACTCGGTAATCGCTTTGTGGAGCAGACTGGTGCTCAAATTGTAGCTGCCTGTGACGTCTACACTAAAAAACTGGAATGGTTCGTATCCGAAAAAAATGCCGCCTATGCAGAGCAGCGTGACCAAAGCAGTTACGATGGACTTACTGCCTATACCGACTACCGGGCTTTATTGGACCACCCTGGTTTAGACGGCGTGATTATTGCCACACCCGATCACTGGCACGCTACCATGTGTGTGGCGGCTCTGGATAAAGGTCTGCACGTTTATTGTGAAAAGCCACTGGCACATA
This sequence comes from Bacteroidota bacterium, assembly GCA_039030655.1. Taxonomy (GTDB): domain Bacteria; phylum Bacteroidota; class Bacteroidia; order Chitinophagales; family Saprospiraceae; genus Neolewinella. Next base: position 47,783 of record JBCCDS010000002.1, read on the forward strand.
CCCTCCAAGAGGGAAGAGCGATAGTCGATGCCTGTGAGCGTAACGGAAAAATCCTCCAGACGGGAAGTATGCAGCGATCCTGGCGGGATTTTCGCCACGCCGTTGAATTAATCCGGAATGGCCACCTGGGAGAGATCCAGGAAGCAATCGTAGCTATCGGTCCTCCGCCCAAAAAATTCGATTTAGACACGGAAACACTTCCTGGCGGATTAGACTGGGAAAATTGGGTCGGCCCTGCTTTAAATAAAGGTTTCAACCACGTGCTGGCACCAGCAACTCGAGAAGAGATGTGGCCGAAATGGCGCGATTACGCTGAATACGGCGGTGGACTGATTACCGACTGGGGTGCACACATGTTTGATATTGTACAGTGGGCACTAGACATGGATGAAAGCGGTCCCGTAGAGTTTTTACCTCCTCCTAATCGAGGAGATACTATTGGTGCTTCCTTTCGTTACGATAATGGGATACGGGTAGTTCATGAGGATTTTGGACGTGGTTTTGCCGTGCGCTTTGTGGGAAGTGAGGGGACGCTAGATGTGAGTCGTTCTTTTCTTGACAGTTCCATTCCTGGATTGGTAGATCGAGCAATCGGCATCGGGGAAGAGCGGGTTTATCACAGCGCAGGGCATGAAGTCGATTTTCTACAGGCCGTTAAAAACAATACCCAGCCAATCTGTCCGGCTGAAACCGGCCATCGTAGCGCAAGTGTTTGTACACTACTCAATATTTGCTACCGACTTCAACGATCGCTACGCTGGAACCCCAAAAAGGAAAAATTTCGGGGAGATCGAGCAGCTAATAAGCTACGCGGAGACGAATACCGTTTGGGTGTTTAGCGGATAAATGATTATTTGTACTTCCGCAGGTGCATCCCTAATCAGTTGAATATTAAGACCACTGAGAGCCAAAATATAGTACTGTTTTGTCTTTGTTGATTCACTTTTAAGAGTCTCGAAAGGGGAGGGGGGGGCAGTAAATCAATAGGGCTAGATTTTAAAGTTATTGAAGTAAGTTAAAGTTGACTTCACGCAACTCATAAAATCTTAATTTTAGAGCAGTGAAAATTATGTACGAAATTTTTCGTATATCCATGAAGGTTTACTGCTAGTACGTACATGACTAACGGAGACTCAGACAGTAGACTCTGCTTTCTATCAGTAGACTTAAAAGTCTTTAAAACGCTTCTACCTGCGGAAGTACAAATAATTCTAACAGGCCTAAGAGCGCTCAAAATTTTCTTCATAAGGGGCAGGGTAGTGTAGCGTCTGAATTTTCGCTAAGCCATGATTCTTATCCGCTAGTGTAAGCAGTGAATCATGTGAGCGTGCAGGGTGCATAGTGCCGAATGCTTAGTAGGCTTCCGCGCTACGAATAATACGACACGCAGGCTATTTTACTTGAAACAATAGCCTATAATTTATATTATGTTAACTCAAACATTTCGATACATTTACGATAAGCTACTATTGATCAAGTGTTTGTGAATGCTAAATCCTTGCTACGCCTAACCAAAAACAAAAATATCTACCATTTATCTGCTTCTCAATTGACTTTAAGCTAGGCAATAAAAAAATGCGGACTCCCCTACCCCGCTATATATAAAAAAGCGTCACCTCTCAAGAGATGACGCTTCGAAACACTTACCATTCAATACTAATACACTCACTAAAATCTTATTCTTAGAAGTTGCATAGGCTTTGCAACAAAGGAGCCGCTGCGGAAAATCCATCTGCATTAGCTCTATTTAGGTCTTCGCAACCCTGGGCGTAGTTTAGCAGCAATATATTGGCCAAAGCACGGTTATAGGTGACTTCGGGCCAATCCCCACCGTTAGTTTGCTCGCTACTTTGGTAGTAGCTAATCGCCGTCAGGTAGTCGTGGTTGAGCATCGCTAAATTACCGCGCTGCATGTGTAATAAGGCTTGATGTTGACTCAATAATTCCTTAGGGTTATCGAGCGCAATTCTACTAGCTAAACGATCTCCATCTATTTTGAGTAGCAATACTTCGCTCAATTCACAACTATCTTCCAAGGATACAATCTCTTCATACTGCTCTTCAAAAAGATTGAAGTCAGAAAAGTAGGTTTGATTTATCGCTGAAGGTGCTACGACTCCTTCCTCTTCAAACCAATCTGCAGGATAAAGCGCCAAAAATTGAATTAAATCATTGGGGCCCTTGGCCATAAGAAAACGCGCAGCAAGGGGGTTTTGTCGGAAAGCTCGATCATAGTCCTGCTCGGCTTCTGCATCGCGTCCGATACGAGAAAAGAGTTCCGCTCGGCCAAGGAGTGCAGGTGCCCAGTTCGGGCGCTGCCCGAGCAGCGCATTGTAGGTCATTATACTTTGCTCCCAACGTGCGCCACGCATAAATTGATGGGCTTGCATTAACATATTTACTTCAGCTGCTCCGAAATTTCGAGTACTGTAATTCCCCGTCAAATAAGCAGCAGTCGTATTGGGTGACTGGGCAAAAAGTCCCGTCTGAATAATTAGCAGCGCACCGATCAAAAAGAAGGTGTTTTTTATAGATGTGTGCATTTTCATAACGATTAACTTTGCTATTCAAACAACATGATCATTGTTTTGGGTTGAACTATTCTGCCTAAAACCTCCGCTTTTACAAATGATTGACAATCAAGTCGCTAAGTGTAAAAAAAATGTCATTCGGCTAATTTTCAACAACCAGCTGTAAGGGTAAAAACGAAAACACGGAAGCAAGCTGTTAGGCCGAGGCGGTCACAGCTAATTCGCAGTTTAGACTGTTGCTATGGTAGCCAACAAGGCTAAAAACGAACTTCATGAAATTCAGCTGGTCGAATACCAATCTGCGCCGTAGGCAAATAGAAAAACAATTCAAGCGCTACCGGACCGGCGCCTACCCTATTGCAAAGGACTTCCTCTACATCAGCCTTGGGGTGCTGGCTGCATCGGTTGGTCTGGAAAGTTTTCTGCTGCCCAATCTCTTCATAGACGGTGGTGCTACGGGAATTGCACTCCTAGTAGCTGAACTCAGTGGATGTCCACTTTCCATTCCCTTAATCTTGATTAATATCCCTTTCCTTTGGCTGGGTTGGCGCGTTATCAATCCGACTTTTGCCATTAAAGCCAGTCTAGCTATTCTAGCTTTAGCACTTTCCCTTACGGTATTTGATTTTCCAGAGGTAACCCAGGACAAGCTTCTAGTAGCGGTTTTTGGTGGTTTCTTTTTGGGGGCAGGTATTGGTCTTTCTGTACGTGGTGGCAGCGTACTTGATGGCACTGAAATTCTAGCCATTTTTCTTAGTCGCAAACTGGGAACCAAGATAGGTGACCTGATTATCCTCATAAATATTGGTATCTTCTTAGCAGCGGCCTATTTTTTGTCCATTGAGACCGCCCTCTATTCGATGCTGACTTATCTTTCTGCATCCAAAACTCTTGATTTCATCATTGATGGTATTGAAGAATATACGGGGGTGACGATTATCTCGCCTGAGTCAGAAGCTATCCGACAGATGATCATTAATACACTTGGCCGCGGCGTGACGATCTACCAAGGGCGTGGAGGTTTTGGTCAGCGCGGAAATTCTGAAGTAGTTGATATTTTATTTACCGTCATTACTCGCTTAGAGATACGCCGCTTAAACGTCGAAGTTGCAAGAATCGATCCTAAGGCTTTTGTAATCATGAACAGCATCAATGATACCCGCGGAGGAATGATCAAAAAAAGACCCTTAAAATGAGGCCTATTCTTCTCAAAATATTGGGTAAGCCTCTGCCTCACTTATTTCATAGAAGCATTTTGCCGCTGCGCTTCAAGAGCACAGCGGCATTATTTAATGAATCAACCTTTTAATCCTCGTCGATCATGATTGGCAGATCGCCATCGGAAACGATAATCTTAGTGTTCGGTGAGGTCGACAATTCTAAGAAGGCTTCAATGGATTTGAAGCGTAAAACTTCTGGCGTAAGTCCTTCGGCAATGATTAACTGAGCGTCACGTACTCCTTCTGCTTCGATCCGCATTCGCTCCGCTTCACTTTGAGCCTCCTGTAGCACAAACTCCATCCGAAGTGCCTGCTGTTCAGCCTGAAGTACTTCCTCAATAGCACGGGCCAGATTAGGGGGTAATTGGATGGACTTGAAGAGCACTGCCTCGATAGCAATACCACGTGGCTCTAGATTAACGGCCATTTGTTCGGCAATAGCTTGTTCTATAACTGCACGTTGCCCGGTATGCATATCCTTGGCAAAGTAGCGCGCTGTTACGTCTGCTACCGCGGAGCGGAAGACGGGCAGAATGACGCTGTTCTCGAAATTAGGACCGATTTGGCGCAAAAGATTAGGCGCTTCGCTGCCTTCAATGTGGTAAAGGATAGAAATATCAGCCCGTACATTGAGGCCTTCTTTAGACGGTAGATTGAGGCCAATCTCCATATTCTCCGTCTGGGTGCTCACCTTGACCATGGTAGTTGTAAGCGGGTTGAAGATGGTTAATCCCTGCTTGACGGGGACTTCGCGGTATTTGCCTAGGGTTCGTTTGACCCCGACCTCTCCTTCTCGAATGATGGCACAACTAGTAAGAGCTAATCCGGTAAGGACGATCAATAAATTAACAAGGAGTCTGCGCATGGTAGCTAGATTTTATCGTGAAAAATCAATTAGCGAAGTGCGTCCTTATTAAATGGAAGTGGGCAAATTCTACTGTGAAAACGGGTCTCCTCTTATTTCGGATGAATACTGCTGAAGCTTTTACCCTATTAAGACAAATTGATAGTTGCTATTCATCCGAGAGATTATAAGCCCGTAACAAATCTCTCCAGCTGGCTTCATTGATCCGGCGAACTAGAAGCGGATTAATCCATTCTAGTTCCAGACTATTTTTCGGCAAGAAAAAGCTGCGGTACTGCTGATTAAAACTAATCGGGAGCAAACTCACTTTATTGGCCAGATCTAAATGGTTAATCTGATAATCCAGGACGGTTTGATCGTAAACCAAGACTTCAATTTCTTGACGCGCTAAGGCACTGAGTGCTTCTGTAGGGCTTTCATATAATTGGGTGACTTCAATCTGATTGAGGCGCAAAAAATCTTCACTGCTACTAGCGTACACGGAGCCCAAGGTACTGAGATCGCGGAGGTCTTCAATATCTTCAATAGTGCGACTCAGCGAATTGACCGTCAAGGTGGAAGCGATGGTAGCCGTAAAACCCGAGATGATGATGATGGCGGTAAACATCCAAACCATGGCGATCACCCTTCCTAGTCGAGATTTGGGTGCTTTATCGCCATAACCGACCGTAGTCATCGTTACGGCAGACCACCAAAGGCCATCAAAAAGCCCGATCCAACCGGGACGAAATTGCTGTCGGTTATGCCTTCGCTCAGCTAACCAAAGAATGGTGCCAAATACGAATATGATCAGTACTAGTAGCAAGACAATTCGCAGAAAGTCCAACGAAAAGAAGTTGCTGAGAAACAGACCTAGCTGGGATCGCTCGGCTTGCGAAGTGGCCACGCCTACTTCCGTGACAAAAAAAGGTTGAGTTACGTCGAGCAGTTGCAATCGAATTTCATTGACGTGAATAGGATTAATGGCAACGTCAATCTGCCCGAAATCCAATCCCCTTATCAAGCCCAGGTGATCGCTATACTCATGTAGTTCATAGAATTTACCTTGTTCCTCGGCTATACTGCGCCATAAATCCAGGCAAAGGCCGCCGTATTCATCCGCACCTTGCTTGATGACAAAGGGAGGTTCATGTTGTACACCAACACGCAGGGTATCTTCTTGGGTTTGTCCTGGAAGCACCCCTCCACTCAGGGCCAAAATCAGCAGCAGTGATAGTTGCTTTATCATACTGGCGGAATTTGGTCTAGATAGGTGGTCAGTAAGTCAAAAAGAAGGCGTTGTTCCTCCGTAAAGGCGACGCCTTCGAGTCCACGGATTTGGTAGGTAACCGCTTCTCCTCTAAAACTGCCAGCTTTAGACAAAAGCGATCCTTTAGGAGATTCCGGCAGTTCGGTAAGGCCCCGAATAATTTGGAAATCCACGATTTCAGGAAAGCTGATTAACGCTTTTCGACAGCGGTCTTCAATATCGTTTAAAGAGCTTTCGGGCGTAATTCCTCTAAGCAGGCTATGAAGTTGCGCCAGCGGAGTCCTTTGCATAATAGCTGGTTTTTCTCCTCCTGCCAAAGCCTTGCGAAGCTGATCAATCCTGGCTCGGTATTTTCCTCGCTTCCAACGGTACCAGGCAAAAAAGAAGACAATGGCTGCCAGAACTACCGTTAGCTGAGTCGAACTGCGTTGCCACCAGGGCTTGGCCACTTCAAAACTTAGCTGCAAAGGAACACTCCACTGATATCCTCCTTCTTTTTTTGCCCGGACCGCTAACTGATAATCACCAGCCGAAAGGTCCATTAAACTGATTTGCGGACTTGAATTTGGCTTGGACCAATCTGCTCCATTGAGTTGGTAACTGTAGAAGGTTCTAAATCCGTAGTGCCCATTGCTGCTCAGCGATAAATCTAGCTGGTCTTTGGTTTGCAACTGAAGCTTATTACTTCCCACTTCCTTTTCGTTGCGTAGTATTGAGTTTATCCAAGGCGCAGCGGTAGTTGCTGGCTGAGGAGCAGGATGATAACTGTAGACCAAACCTTCGGCGGTACCTGCCCATAGGCGGCCATCAGGACCGCGAGACAAAGCGCGGTAGGCCATCACTTTGGAAGGTAGGCCACTCTCCTCCCCTAGCGAAAGCAACTCTCCATCCTGGTAATAAAGGATCCCTTCGGTATCCGTCGCGATCCAGATACTACCATCATCCAGGTGGGTGACGGCCCGGACTTCCAGGTCTGCCTGATAGCCAACTAGATCCAGGTTGCGTACACGGTCACCGTCATAGCGCAGCAATCCATCGGTCGTGGCTAGCCAGACTACCCCATCTTGATCGATGGTCAGGTCGTGTACCTCAAAGTTGGGGCTGACGTAAAAATCAAAGGGCAAACTCAAGTTGACAAATACATCTTCTTCCGGCAAATAACGATAGAGATAGGTGCTCTGTCCGATCCCTCCGGCATAAATTCTACCCTGTGCACTTTCCCGAATAACCAGAATTCGATTGTCCAATCCTTCCGCTTTGCCATATTCTTTTTTTTGGCCATCCGGCAGGATGCAACCGATACCAATGATGGGTTGGTCTTCGGGGGCCTGGCAGAACCATAGCCTTTGCTGCCGGTCTTCCAGGAGGTAAAAAATACCATTTCCCCGTTCCGTAAAATCGTATCGTTCTTGAACTTGATTCTGCGCATTCAGGCGATACAAATCTCCGTTACTATTCCCTACCCACCAGCTTCTATTAGCAGTGGGGAATACAGAATTGACCGTACCGGCGGCGGATAAATCCAGCGTTTCGGCCCGGTAGCCTACATGAGTTGGGTGCAAGCGGAATACATCACCAAAGTTGACGTAGCCCTCTGCTGCTGCCGAAAAGGCCAGAGACATAGTATTGCCATTTGGCAGTCCCCGCACACTCTCAAAAAAACGCTTGCGCAGGATGCCTAGGCCTTCTTCGGCACAGACCAGGATGGCTCCATTTTTGCCGAGCACAATCTCGTTGATTTGTCGAAAGGGCAATTCATCTACCCGATGAGGGTCATTATTGCTGTATACCCTGAGCAATTTCGCGCTGCCGGTCGCTTGCCGCTCCAGATCGAGGTAGAATAAGCCCTGGTCTTGCAGGCCAAGAAATAGACTGTGGCTGCTGTCTATTGCCAAAGCATTTACTCTTGCATTTTCGGTAGGATAAAAGTTCGTTTTGCGCCAGCTATCTCCTGCTAGCTCCAACTGTTGAACGCCATCGGAAAGTCCTAGGTAGAGCTGATCGTTGTGGGTGCAGAAGCTATAGATGGCTCTACCAAGATTCGCTGCTTCAACTATTTTATCACTAGCCTTATCCCGTAAATACAGCTTGCCGTTGGAAGAGACGACATAGAGGTCCCCAGTTTCCGTTTCTCCAAAGAAGAACTGTGGGCGTTGCTCCCCTTCCTCTAAGCTAATTCGATGGAATTGCCCTTCTTTAAGGAGGCCTACGGAACCATCGGCCTGGCTCACCCAAAGCTGACCTTGGCGGTCGCGGTATAGGCGGCTGGGGTAATAGAGTGCATCTTTCTTTGGAACGATACTGGCACCTTGCAGTCCTTCGATTAGCGGTCCGTTAGGGCCAGGCTGGATACTACTCAAACCAGCATCGTGGCTGAATACAATCTGCTCTTCATCTTGCCAGAAATAGCGACAGTATTGGCTCGCTAGCTCGTGCTGAAAGAGTTGGAAATTTTGGCCATCGGTATGCACCAGGCCCTGGTCCGTGGCGATCCAGAGTTGATCACTGTCGTCTTGCACCACGTGACGGACTTGGTCGGTCGGCAAGCCGTTTTGGCTATTGTACCAAGTCAGGTGATAGGCCTGGGCGTTGAGCAACATTGGCATTATAAACGCCATCATGCCTAAAACTCCACGGTAGCGCCAAGCAGCAGGAAAGTTCATCTCTCGCTTTCGCCAATGGAATGCAGTGACGGACCCAATGATATGTATTACTTTGATCACCTGCCGAAAAATACTCAATAAAGAGTAAGCGCAACTAATTATGCCCCGCTTCAATTCCACTAATCCAAGCTTCATAAGCCTGGACTAATTCGCGTAAAAGTTGTGGCTTTTCTATTGCCTGATTATTTTGCTCGGTAGGGTCTTCAATCAAGTTATAGAGTTCCCAGGGGACCTCAGGAGAACGAGCTACTATTTTCCAAGGACCACGGCGTGCAGCGCCATGTCCATAATGCTCCCAGCCAATAAATCGATCTGAAGTCGGTTGATTGACTTGTAGTACTGAAAAAAAAGAGCGACCACTTATCTCAACTGTCTCCCAACCAGTCTCGGAATCATTCAGCGCTACAATTTCTTGTATAGTTGGCCAGACATCCATTACGTGTAGCACCTGATCAGACCGCCAGCCAGTATTAACTTGCCGCGGCCAGCTCAAAATCGCTGGAGTCGCGGCTCCCCCTTCATACGTCCAGGCTTTATACTTTCGGAAGGGAGCATTACAAGCATTGGCCCAATTTATACCTAAGCTATGGTAAGAATCAACTGTACCAATCTGTCCCTTTAGGTCAGGGCGAAAATTGTGTCCCAGAGGTCCAGACTCAGCAGAAGCGCCGTTGTCGGAAAGAAACAAGATTAGGCTGTTTTCTAGTTGGTCATTTTCTGCTAATTGTTTCACTAGACGGCCGATCTGCTCATCCATGAAGTGAACCATGGCGGCGTGGGTTGCCATTTTACGCACCATAGTATCTCGCTGCAATGAATCCAAAGCCTGCCAATCCGTTACGATCTCATCCGCGGGACTGATGGTTGCGACTTGACTCAGTAGGCCTAACTCTCGTTGCCGAGCTATACGTTTTGAGCGAATTACGGTCCAACCTTCCTTATAAAGAGGGAGATATTGTTGGATAAGTGCCTCAGGGGCATGAAGAGGCCAGTGTGGAGCTTGGTAACCCAAGTACAGAAAAAAAGGTTTTTTAGGAGTCGTTAGTCGGTGATGCTCCAAAAATGAAATAGCTCGATTTGTATAGGCCGTCGTGCTGTAGAAACCCGCCGTTTCGCTAGGATTAATCCGAATACTATCTTCGACGAAAGTACGGATAATGTTTGTTTGTTTAGCCTTATTTATATCCCAGTAATTCATGGCTCCACTTATCAGTGCATAAGACCGATCAAATCCACGATCTACCGGCCAATTAGGCCGATGCTCTCCGACGTGCCATTTGCCACTCAAGTAAGTCGAATAACCATAACTTTGTAGTAGCTCCCCGATCGTTGGGCTTGCGTTGAGGAAGCCTTGATTAGGCGAAAAACTAGCTAGAGCTTCGTCATCAGGAGGCTCCCAGCTTACCATTTTACCCAGACCGACTTCGTGTGGATAACGGCCCGTAAGAAGGGAGGCTCGGGTAGGGCAACACCGAGCAGCATTGTAGAAATTTGTAAACTGAATGCCCGAAGCCGCAAGCTCATCCAGATGGGGCGTATGGATCTCCCCTCCGTAGCACGACAGATCTGAATAACCTAAGTCATCCGCTAGAATAATGATGAAATTAGGCGGTTGCTCAGATACCTCGGATAAAGTGCTACATTGGCAAAAGCTAATCAGCCCGCGGGCAAACAATAAATAGCGCATATAACCAATACGCTATTAAGGTAAGGATATCCTTACCTACATCTTGTAATTATCTTCGACCATAAAGCTTCAGCAACCAAAACTGCCAGCGAGAGTGTTAAAATAAGGTATGGACTACCCCACCCTAGAACGAGAAATAGAAATGCGCACGGCCCGCTCGGGTGGTGCGGGTGGGCAGCACGTCAACAAAACGGAGAGCAAGGTGGAACTCCGCTGGAATATCAATACCAGTCAGGCGATCAGTCCCGAAGAGCGACGAAGATTAAAGTATCACCTGCATAACAAAATCGATGCTGCTGGTTATCTCCAGGTTATCAACCAGAGCGATCGCAGCCAGCATACCAACCGCAAGCGCGCGCAACGGGAGCTGGAACGATTGATTGAAAAGGGCTTAAAACCCGTACCAAAGCAACGAAAAGCGGGCGCCTTTAAAGCGAGTAAGCGAAAACGCCGCCAGCAGAAGGAGCGACAAAGTGAGAAAAAAGCCTGGCGCAAGAAGTTGCTCTAAGCAGGGACCGTAGCCTGTTCAACGGCCTCCAAAAAACGATCCGCATTTTGATAGTTGCGGATAATGGTCTGTAGTCCAGCCCCTACTAATCGATGCTTGCTGGCATCATGACTCACGCCAATCATGGGTAAGGACATGCGGCGGGTTGTGGTGACGTCCCAGAGGGCATCGCCGATGTAGACCGTCCGTTCTATTTGATGCTCACGCTCAGCCAGGTCGATAGCTGCCTGTAGGATATCGTCTCGACTTTCCATCCCGTCTGCATAAGCGGCAAAGCGCGGAACTGGATCAATGCCTACGTGCGCCAACTTGATCTGAGCGGGCGCCCGCCAGCCACCGGTAGCTAAACCCAGCACAAAACGGTCGTCTTTAGCAAGTTGCCGCCATATTGCTGCTGAGCCGGGCACCTCCTTAAAATCTTCGGGTTGATTAGCTCGTCCCTCCTCCAGGGCAACTAGATAGCGGCTTTGAAAACCTTGGCGCTCTTCTTCCTCCGGATAACGCTCGAAGTGTTGATGAAAAGCGGTGCGAAAAATCACGTGATCAGTAACGTGGGGAAATTTGGACCAGTCGATGGTTGGAAATGGTTTCCTAAACTCTGCCTGATAACTAGTAGCAAAGCATTGGCTGTCAATCGCGTTGGAATACAAGAGGGTGCCGTCGATATCGAAGAGTAGGAAAGTTTTTGAGCTCATGGGTAAAGGGGTGATTCGTGTTTTAATTGTATAGAGAGAATTTCAAGCGGCATCCTGCAACAGGAAATCGACCCAGCTGTTAATTGGTTCATGACCACCGCTGAATTTTTCTTGTGGACGGCCCTGCTGTTCGTGATTATCTTTCTCCGTTATCTCCTTTTTAGTGGGCTATATCACTATCTCTTTAGATGGCGCTGGCGGGACCGTTTCAGTAAGCGCATTTTTCATTACCAACCAGAAAAAGGTTCGGCGATAAAACGAGAGATCATTCGTTCGGCCGGTGTCTCGCTGATTTTTGCCACTGCAGGCATTAGTACCCTATGGCTATGGGTGAATGAATATACTTTATTATACCTGCCTTTTGGGGAGCGTTATTGGCTTTGGCTACTGCTGTCCCCTACCCTCTTTTTAGCCGCCCAGGAAACCTATTATTATTGGACCCACCGCTGGATGCACCGTCCCGGCATCTATGAAAGTGTGCATCGCTGGCACCACGAGAGCATTGAAACCACTGCCTTCACCGCTTTTAGTTTCCATCCACTAGAAGCCCTCCTTCAGGCAATTTTCCTACCGCTGATTGTCCTGATTTTACCTATGCAGGTGTACATCTTTCTGAGCTTGCTTACGCTCATGACGCTGTCGGCAACCATCAACCACGCCGGTATTGAAATCTTCCCGGCCTCCTGGGAGCGACTGCCAATACTGAACAAATTAATCGGCGCTACCCACCACGACCTGCACCATAAGCAGGCCCAGACCAACTTTGGCTTATACTTTACGTTTTGGGATGAATGGATGGGCACTGAAAGCCATAAATACAAGGCACGATTTAAAAAACACACCTCCTAAAGTTGACTAATACCAGGAGCTAATCGCTTCAGCAATTCCGTATAAACGAAATGCTTGCCGGCCTCAGGGTTGCCATCCTCTCCCATCCTTACAATTACCATCTGCCAGTCAGGAATAACCAGGCAAACATTATGACGTAAGCCACTGGTATAGGCCGCACTAATCGGTTGATCTTCCGTGGGGTTAATCACCCACCAATTAAAGCCATAGCTGCCACGACCGTCGGTACTTTTACGGTCCGTTTCGGCCAATTCTAGACCAGGAGCTACCTGGTTCTGCATAGCCGCCTGCACCCAGCTTGATGGCACTAATTGCTGGTCTTCCCAACGCCCGCTGTTGGCGTACAACCAACCAAAACGAGCCTGGTCTTCCGCAGACATTTTGAGTCCCGTACCACCAAAATTAATGGGTAGTCCGTCCACCTCTTCTTCCGCCCACCACTCAAAGTTCTTTATGCCGATGGGAGCAGCAATATGCCGATTCAAGTAGGACTGCATAGACTCTCCGGCTGCGCTGGTTAAGGCCCTTCCTAATAAGATCATGGCTTCGTCCCAGTAGGCATAAGCGGTACCCGGTTCAAACAGCGGGTTGGCTGCTGCGTAGGGCGTCCAGGACCAATCGGCACTAGCCTCACCCCAACGGTTATCTCCTGCTGCATCGTAACCACTGGTCATGGTAATAAAATGACGGAAGGTGGCTGCTGGGTAATGATTCGCCAGCAGTGGTTCAAGATCAGCTACTGCCTGGTCTAAATAAATCACTCCTTCCTCCACCAATAAGCCAACCATGGTGCTTACAAAGGACTTCGTACAGGAATAAATACCATGAACCCGATTAATACTATCACCCGACCAGATGAGCTGTCCATTACGGATCACCATCGTTTCGTCCAGTCCATCTTCCTGACAGTGACGGTCCAAGAAACTCAGAGCGTCATCCAGTATCTCGGGGTTCACCCCGACGTCCTCTGGCTCATTTCTCGACCAGTGTCGTCCGGGAAAACTAGTTAGGTTCTTTCCTGCACTTAACAAATCAACGAATTCCTCCATGACTTCTGGTCGAAGGCCGCGCTCATCCCGCTCTAGGATAAATACGGAAATAGAAGCATCTAAGTCTGGAAAGTAGTTGACCGTAGTGCCCCAGAATCCCCCGTGGCCGTAAGCCGTAAGGCCGTTTACTACTCCCCAGGTAAGTCCCAGGCTATAGCCGGGAGGTTCGGGGTCATGGGTCGGCACCTCGGTATAGATAAACTCTAAAGTGCTGGCTTGCTCAAAAAATTGGCCGTTAAAGAGCCGCTGAGAAAAGAGCGCTAGATCTTTAGTAGTAGCCGCTATTCCGCCACCGCCGTAGAGATCAAAGGAGTGGTCGACTATTTCGTTGTCTAGTTCCATACTCGTGATCGACTGATAGGCCAACGGAAGCGTATTCGATGGTGGCTCTTCCAGGCTTTCCCACCAGGTGGTCGTTAGACCATTTTTCTCGTAGTCTAGCAGGTCCCGGATAGCCGTGTAAAAGGGCTGCCCCGTTACTCCTTCAATGATTTCCGTGAGTAGTAAGTAATTGATATCCCCGTAGCTAAAGGAGTCGCCAGCTGACCCCAAAGGCTCACCATCGCTGATGGCCAAAGCAATTTGCTCATCCCGGCTCCAGCGATGGCCGGGATCAGTCGTTATTCTTTCGAAGTAGACCTCTGCACTGACGTAATCAAATATGCCACTGGTATGGGAAAGCAAGTGCTGGACCTGAATCTGATCCAACTGATAATCATCTTCTAGTAACACCTCCCGTGTCGGTGCACTGATGAGATCTTCAATAGGACTTTCCAAGCTGAAGGCAGCTTGCTCGATTAAGCGTAATACCGCGGCTGCCACGTAGGTTTTAGTGTTGCTAGCAATGAGCACGGGCCTATCAGCCTGAAGCGGAATTTCTCGAGAAGCTCCGTTCCAGCCAGCTGCCCCACTCCAGGAAATAGCCTGACTAGGTGACTCGACGTGGGCCATAATCCCGAGTGCTGCCGGGTTAGCTTGGTAGATAGAATCCAGTACATTTTGTAGTACTTCCGCAGGTGTTTCCGCTTCGCTGATTGGTTGCTTAATTTGACAAGCAAGCAGGCTCAAGCACCATAAAAACAGTCCTGTAAATGCCGTGCGATATAAAATAAATTGACCTTTCACCATCCCCTAAAGTTAAGGGAAAGTCCTAAGGTCAGAAGGTTTCACAGTCGCGACATAGGGATAATTCAGCTTTTCTACCTTTTAGCAATTTCTCTAAATAATCCAGGCGTTCGGGTGATTCGTAAATAGTCGTTAGATCATCTTTCATAATATTACCGATGACCCCTTTCGAGTTGAGGTCGTTGCAACATACCGTCACATCTCCATTGGGTAATAAGACCAGCTGCTTCATCAAGAGAGCGCAACCAATTTTGTGTGGTTTACGCTTACGTTGTAAAGTTTCCTGCAAATCCCCTGCCCAATTATGCAATTTTCGTAACTCATAGCGATCTAAAGTCTCTAATGCATCGCGAAACTCTGGATCCATCCACTTAGTATTTAGTGGCCGCTCATCGGGAATACAACAAATACAGTAGGTCTCGATCGAATGGCCTCCAGCCTCGTTCAGGCTACAAAAAGTCTTTAGGTTTTGGTAGAAAATGGGCCATTTGGCTTGCACACGCATCTCTTCGAAAGCTTCGGGACTACCACCGTCCATACTCAGTCCGATTACGTCAACCACCTCTAAGTCGATAATTTGCTGCGCTAATTTTTTGCGCAGTAACATACCATTGGTTAGCAAATAGATTTTCGGAAATCGAATTCCGAGTCGCTCAGCTTGCTCCTTGTACTTTTTGATCACCCCTAGCATCTCTAATCGTTTAGGATGCAGGAAGATCTCTCCCCCATTATGGAGATTGATAATCTCTACCTGCCGGAAGCGGTCGTTAGTAATCAACTCCAAAAAGAAGCGATCCAAGATTTCCTCCGTGATTAAAGTCTTGGGCTTGCTATGATCCAAAGAGCAAAATCTACAGCGAAGATTGCACAGACTGGCAAATTCGATATTGATCTCCCGTACACTAAAGCGATTCTGATGTCCTCTCCATTTGTAATAGTAGAAATAGTCAAAGCTGTATTGTAGCCCCTGAAAGGCTTCAACGACCTTCCAAATAACTGGCTTTTGGTAGAACAACTGTTTGAGATAAGTACGTGCCTGAATATACATGGGGGAAGATTAAGGGGTCAGGCAAAACTACCCATCGGCCTAGGAGAGCTATTTGCTTACAATCACCTGATTGGTTGATTTATATCAGCATTCTATAACCAAGGCCAATAAAAATGCCGCTTCCGAGATAATTCGGAAGCGGCATCGCAACTGTACAATTAGTAGGTCAGGATCGTCGAAATTAACGTTTTACAAAGCGCATGGCCCGACGACCTTCTTCGATGTTTACCGTAATCAGGTAGTTGCCCGTAGGCAGAGCGGAGATATCGACCTGGTTAGTTCCTACACCGCTTAAAACCCGTTGTCCCATCATAGTAGAAACCTCGAAAGACTTTACGGGAGCTTCACTGTTGATGTTCAACAGATCGTCAGCAGGATTGGGGAAAACAGCGATTTGACGTTCCAGATACGACAGCTCGTCTACGGAGGTTGTGAAAGCTGCCAAGACTACACTTCCCAGTGTTGCTTCATCAGCAGGGTTAGCGTTTCTGCCAGTGACCGAAAAGCCGTATTGAAGCAAAAGTCCCGCAGGTATTTCGGCAGCAGGAACAGTTGTAGAGAATGTACCACTTTCAGGGAGGTCAAAAATGTAACCTCCTCCCAGGACATCCGCAAAATTGTCGTCAGGATTCAATGCCTTTACGAAATACTTAACGGTGTAGGACGTATCGAGCGTATAGGATTGCACTGCACCGTTGAAGGTGAAGTCTGCACCATTGAAACTGGCTCCTGGCTCCACAAAGGTGTTCGCCTCCATAATTTTGGCTCCCTCCAGAGTTACTGGATCAGTCCAAAAAGGGTCGGCTGCATTATAAGTATTGAAATTTGGTTGCAAGCTTAGCGTATTGGCTTCCATGTCTACAGAAGACTGCAAATCACCTAAAGCCCATCCAGAAAGAAAATTAGTAGTGCTGTCCAGATTAAAGACAGCCATGAAGCCAATCCATTCGGAACTGGCGTCAATCGTAACGGTATTCTGGGCTACCACCGTAGGCAATGCTAAAAGAGAAAGGGCAATGCTAGTAAATATTGCTTTCATAAACTCGTTAAAATTATCAAATGAAAAGGATGGTTGATGGGGTGCAGCCCACACAAATATAAAGAAGTCTATTGGCAACTAGAGCTGCACCAAATCAGGGTATTTACAACTTGAAACGGCAGAAAGGCGGGCTTGTTCTCACCAAGTGGATATCATCCAGCCAAGACCATATACAAATAATACCCCAAGGAATATTTGCTGAGCAACCGCCCTCCCCATCTTATTCTATCATCTATTCTCTTTCTTCTCTTCACTCTACTTTCCGATACTTCAGCCTATTCCCCCTGCCCATAAACGCCAATTCCAACTCATTATCGGTTAGCGTCAAAATCGCCCAACACAGACCTGATTCAGGTTCGCTGATATAGGTGTCTTCTTCCGATACAGGGTTTTCGCCATTTAAGCAATCGGCCCCTAGTTGAATATTGGATTCTGTGCGAGCATCTGGAATACCTGCGTAAGTCTCTACTTTTTGCTGGCCCACAAAGCTCATTCTGCTATTGGGGTCTTCGGTACTTTGCCAATCACCTTGCAGCTTCCACAAATTTTCAGACATACCGGGTGGTTGGCGACCTTCGAGCACCTGCCAGGGGATATTGATCTCCAGGATTTGCGTCGTCGGGTCGATATCGATTCCCGTCAGGTCATAAGCCCAGTTGTAGCTGTCTAATCGATATAACAGCTCTCCATCCTCAGCATAGGTATGACCTTCTATTTCAGAGCCGTGTACTTCAATATCCGGCAGTAATTGGCGTAAATCACCATAGGTATTCCCGACCGTTATACCTGCGGGAGTCCTAACTTCACTGGATCGAAAAACCACCGTTCCGGTCAGGGACTCGTCCCAGGGGTGTGGTAAGATATAACCGATAGGATCTCCGTCGGGTCCAGGAATAAAGTGTACTTCAAAGTCACCTTCCCCCATTTCTACTATACCGAGTTCAAGCTCATCGCTAAGCTCGCTAAAGCGAAGCCCTGAGCTTAAGCCATTGAAACCAGTTTCCGAGATGATCCAGTTAAAGGCTCGCTCGTTAGTCGTAGGCGAGTCGGTCGATGTCTCCGTGGTACTACTGGAGGCCGACGGCTCGTCAGGAGCCTTCGTCGAAGTAGCGGACTCTCCTCCACAAGCAAAGAAAAACAGGATGGCTCCAGTTAGGAGCAGCAAGCCAAGAAGTGTTCTCATACCTAAAAATACACAAGCCTTTCAGCATTGCACAATTTCAGGTCTAGGCCTTGAGTACTACCACACCTAGAGGTGGTAGACTGAACTCAAGGTGCGCAGGCCGCCCATTCCATTCGCTATCCACACTTTCCAATTGGTCAACGCTGTAATTCCCCGTACCTCCGTAGGCCTTGTCGTCACTATTGAGAATACAGCTGTAAGTGCCTCCTGCCGGCACCCCTACTCGGAAATTGTGTCTTACGACCGGCGTGAAATTGACGATCACGACTACGGAATCTTCTGGATCTTTGGCACGACGCAGATAACTCAGGCTACTATTTAAATGGTCGCCGTGATCAATCCACTCAAAGCCTTTGCCATCAAATTGCTGCTCGTACAAAGCCGGTGTATTGCGGTAGAATTCATTGAGTGCCTTGACCCAGTTTTTCAGACCTTCGTGCGGCTTGTATTTCGTGAGGCCCCAGTCGATTCCTTTTTCGATGTCCCATTCGCTGGTCTGGCCAAATTCGCCCCCCATAAACAGCAAATTGGTGCCAGGATGGGTAAACATGTAGCCAAAAAGCGTTCGCATGTTGGCGAAACGTTGCCATTCGTCGCCCGGCATGCGGTCGATCAATGGTCCTTTGCCATGCACCACTTCATCGTGACTAAGCGGTAGCATGAAGTTCTCCGTAAAGGCGTAGACCATCGAGAAGGTAATCTCCCCGTGGTGATAGCTGCGGTGAATGGGATCGTTGGTAAAGTAATTGAGTGTATCGTGCATCCACCCCATCATCCACTTTTGGCCAAAGCCTAAGCCGCCGGCATAAATCGGTCGGCTAACTCCTGACCAGGCAGTGCTCTCTTCTGCAATGGTTACGGTGTCGGGGAATTCGCGGTAAACGGTCTCGTTAAATTCACGCAGAAACTGGATGGCTTCCAGGTTTTCATTCCCGCCGAAGCGGTTAGGGATCCACTCCCCTTCATTACGGCTGTAATCCAGGTACAGCATACTTGCCACGGCATCTACCCGTAGCCCGTCAATATGATAACGCTCTAGCCAAAAGAGGGCGTTACTAATCAGGAAACTTCGTACTTCGTTGCGCCCATAATTAAAAATGGCCGATTTCCAGTCGGGGTGAAAGCCTTGTCGGGGATCAGCATGGTCGTAGAGGTGGGTTCCATCAAAATCGGCCAGGCCATGTGCATCATTAGGGAAATGTGAAGGCACCCAGTCCAAAACTACTCCTACACCTGCCTGGTGAAGAGCATCTACTAGATACATGAAGTCTTGTGGCCCACCAAAGCGGCTGCTAGGGGCAAAATAGCCGGTGATCTGATAGCCCCAGGAGGGAAAATATGGGTGTTCCATAACGGGCAGAAACTCGACGTGGGTAAAGCCCATTTCCTTTACGTAGTCCACCAATTCCTCGGCTAGTTCTCGATAGCTGAGACTCTCGCCTTCGTTTTTCTTTTTCCAGCTGCCAAGATGTACTTCGTAGATCGAAAAAGGTTTGTCGTGGCCATTTACATTAGCCCGCTGGTTCATCCAGTCTTTATCCTCCCATTCGTACCAGGTATCCCAGACAACCGAAGCGGTTTTAGGGGGCATTTCCCAAAGTCGGGCAAAGGGATCTCCTTTTTCGAGCTGGCGACCATCAGGAGCATCTACGGCATACTTGTAGACGGTGCCATTTTCCAATCCTGGAATAAAACCCTCCCAGATTCCGCTACTGTCCCAGCGGGCATTAAGGGGGAATTCGCCGCGCTTCCAACCGTTGAAATCTCCGATGATGGAAACCGCCTGTGCGCTGGGTGCCCAAACGGCAAACTGCACACCTTTCTGGCCCTCTACCTCAATAACGTGGGCACCGAGCTTGTCGTAAATGCGGTAGTGCTTTCCTGATCGAAACAGATTTACATCGTAATCGGTCAACAGTGAATGGCTGACTACTTTGGGATTCTCCTTGGACATGGGGTAAAGATATACAAATGGCCTTGCCCGCATAGCGAGCAAGGCCATAGATTTTAAGTAAAGGTGGTTCTGCTAAAAAGATTACTTCTTAACGCCTCCTTTCAGCTCGCTCTGCAACTTAGCTAGTTCGGCATCTTTTCCGGCAGCAGCTAGCTTAGCCTGTGCTTGCCAAGTATCCGTTTTAGCCAAGCGGAAACGAGGACCGGCAGCTTCCAGTACATCATTTAACTTCTTCTTACTGGCTTTGCTCAGCTGAGCAAAAGTAGTGATACCGGCATCCTTAAGGAGACCAGCGATCTTAGGACCAATGCCTTCGATTTTCTTCAGGTCATCCGCTTTTTTAGCAGCGGTTTTTTTAGAAGCAGCTTTCTTAGCAGCTGGCTTCTTTGGCGCGGCCTTTTTGGTAGCTGGCTTCTTCTTGGCGGGGGCAGGGATAGCCTCCAGGCTGAATACACAGTTTTCCGTACCGTAGATATTGCCTTCGTAGCGGTCAGCGGTACCGTCGTTCATCCACTGGTGACCATCGACCAGGTAGCGATATTGGTAGTGGGAGGGAGAAGCAGGAAGCTCTATTGAACCTACGTAGTGACCATTCTTAGACTTCAGCTGTACACCTTCGGCCCAGCTCCAATCATTGAAATCGGCTAGTACCCGTACATCACGGCCCTTACCAACTTGTTCTGCGGGCAACTTGAAAGTGATCTTACAGTTACCTTTAGCTTTGGAATATTTCTTGTCGATCATGATGAGTATTTTTTGTGTGTATTGAAACGTCGCTACTCACAGACAACGTCTCGCATGGTATCAATTGTTTACTGCACTTCCACCGAAGTAACAGTGAGTCTTTGCGCCGCAAAGTTATTCCTACTCTACTGATTTTCAAAGGGTTTAAGTCTTTGTACTTTCGCAGGTCCTCCCCTACCTCTGGTTCAGAGGTTCTTCAATCCAACATATCTTTGGCGAGCTAATTCCCTGGCCCAACATTTAGTCACCTTACTGCCTAAGTCCGAATAATCATAGGCTTAAAAGAAAGATTAATTCTAGGTAAAATCAGCGAAAATTTCTTCCGGATGATCTAAAAAACGCTGAATCAATTGGTAGTACGCGCCAATATCACGACCGTCTACCAAGCCATGATGGGCCTGTACGGCCAGTGGCATGAGGCGACGATCCTCGCGGTCATAGTATTTCCCCCAACTGATACGGGGTACAGAATCGGCAGGTATGGGCATGGCATGAGTTAGACTCGTAAAACTCACCCAAGGCATGGCACTCATAAACAGGTAGTCATCCCGACCCGGCTCATCAGAAAAAGAAGGATTTTCTTGCATCTCTGCGACTTTGTCGATGGCGGCCTGGTGGAAAATCTTTGGGTCTGCGTGGTATTCTACCGTACAGAAGCTAAAAACCGTAGAGGCTTTGGTCGGTACAGAAAAAGAAGGATCGACCCGATCGTGTTCGACGACCTGACCACCTTTGCGAATCCGCTGGCAAAAAACAGGGATCTCGTGAGCCACTCGACTCAACAGATAAATCAAGGCCGGAGAAAAACGGAGATCGGCCGATTTACGCACGAGTTGCGCAAAATTAGTGATATCCACATCTGCAGTTAAACCGCTATGGGGCTGGTCCATTGCCAGAAAAAAGTCAAAGTGCCGTTGTCGGTGTTCGTCTTTGAAGGTGATATAGCGCATCTAAGTCTTATTTTCGCCCACAAATTAACGGCTTGCATGCGCATTATCGGCGAAATTCCCCACCCCACCCTAAAGATTACCGTCTTTTCCACGACCACTCGCTTCCCCGTACAATTTGAGGATGGAGACCTGGCTCAAATCATCCGACTTCGCAAAGGTCCACAAATGGATAATCTGAACGACGTCAAAACTTGGGTAGACGAACAGTTGATTAGCGCCATTATCCGCACCTTTACCGAAATGCGCCAGCAGCTGCTGGCGGCACACCAGCGGAAGTCTAAAAAATCAAATACCAACGAAGACGAGCTGCCCAACATCATCTAGTCGCTGCCCTAGACTACCCAACTATACCGAGGCCGGAGAGGTTTGGGAATCCAAACCGACTCCGCCTCGAGTATATACTCGCTAGAAGCGGTTTGGGCTAGCCCAAACCACTTCGTTTGCGGTATAAAATACTATCTACTAACACACTACCTTTACCAGTATGCAAATCAGTGCGGCTCAATTAGCGCAAATCATTCAAGGGGAAGTAGAAGGTGACCCATCCGCAATGATCAGTCACCCTGCCAAAATAGAAGAAGCCGGGGCAGGAGGAATTACGTTCCTGGCCGACCCCGCCTATGAAAGCTTTCTCTACACTACGGGCGCTACAGCGGTCTTGGTCAGTCAAGATTTTCAACCTAAACAAGCCATTAGTTGCACGCTCATTCGAGTAGCTAATGTACGCATGGCCGTGGGGCAGTTGTTGACCGCATTTCAGGAAAATGAGGCTGCTCAGATAGAAAGAACCATCGCAGAACAGGCCGTAGTAGATCCCAACGCCCAAGTCGGCGAGCAAGTAGCTATCGGTCGCTTTTCCATCGTAGAAGCTGGTGCCCACATCGGTCACGGTACGCTTATTCTCGATCAGGTATACATCGGAACCGGCGCGCGGATCGGGAAAAATTGTACACTTTACCCGGGCGTACGTATTAGCAAAGACTGCGAAATCGGGGACAATTGCGTATTGCATGCCAATGTCGTCATCGGAAGCGATGGTTTTGGTTTTGCCCCGCAGGCAGATGGCAGCTACACAAAGGTGCCCCAGTTGGGAAAAGTTATTGTTGAAGATGATGTAGAAATTGGTGCCAATACCGTCATTGATCGAGCTACAATGGGGGCAACTTTAATCCGCAAAGGCGTCAAACTGGACAATCTGATTCAAATAGGGCACAATGTCGAGATCGGGGAAAATACCGTGATCGCAGCTCAGGCAGGTATCGCAGGAAGTTCAAAAATTGGAAAAGGCTGTCGAATTGGGGGCCAAGTGGGGATCGCAGGCCATCTGAGCATCGCGGATGGCACCCAATTGCAGGCACAAAGCGGTGTCGGCGGTCATCTGCGCGAAGCTGGTGCTAGCCTAATGGGCTCACCGGCACTCAATTACCGCGACTTCCAGCGTTCTTACGTCGTCTTTAAGCAGCTGCCTCAGCTGTATCGGGAGTTGGACCGTCTGAAGAAAGAGCTGGCTGATTTACGCGATCAGGAAAGCTAATTTTTCGCGCTCTATTTTTCAATAGCTACCTTTGCCCCTTTAAGTAGAAAGATTGTCTTTCTGTTTCCCGCTACTATTTATAGCGAACTTATTTATGAAACAACAAACCATTGCCCAGTCCATTAGCCTGAAAGGTGTAGGTCTCCACACTGGTGCAGATGTTAATCTCAGCTTCGAACCCGCCCCCGTTGGGCACGGTATCAAGTTTCAGCGCACCGATTTAGAGGGCCAACCCACCATCAATGCCGATGTAAGTCTGGTAGAAAGTACCGATCGCTCTACTACCCTAAAAAAAGGGGAAGCCAGCGTTTCTACTGTAGAGCACATCCTCTCGGCCTTATCGGGCATGAGTGTCGATAATGTATTAATTAGCCTGGATGGCCCCGAGGTCCCCATCCTCGATGGTAGCGCCAAGCCCTTTGTTGAGCTGATAAAACAGGCCGGTACCGAAGAGCAAGAAGAAGATCGACTCTACTTCGTGGTGGAGGAACCCATCACTTTCCGAGACGAAGCATCCGGCTCCGAATTAGTAGCTCTTCCCCATGATGGGTTTGAGGTTGTCTGTATGATCGATTTTGACAGCCCAGTGCTAGGGCAGCAATACGCCACGCTGCGCGATCGCGAAACTTACGCTACAGACATTGCCCCCTGCCGCACCTTCGTTTTTCTGCACGAGCTAGAGGCGCTCTTTGAGCACAACCTAATCAAGGGAGGAGATCTGAGTAATGCGATTGTTATTGCCGATCGACACATTCCCCAGGAGCGCCTGGATGAACTAGCCGTCAGAATGGGTAAAGAGAGTGTTGCGGTTACCGAACACGGTATCCTCAACACCATTGATATACAGTTTCACAACGAGCCTGCTCGCCATAAGCTGCTGGACGTTATGGGAGACATCTCCCTACTCGGTGTGCCGATTAAAGGCCGCATTCTGGCCACCAAGCCTGGGCACCGGGTCAACGTTGCCTTCACCAAGCTACTGAAGCAAGCCTGGATCGATCAGCGCCGCTTGAAAGGTCGCCCCATCTACAATCCTAATATTGAGCCCGTTTTCGATCTCAATGGGATAAAAGAGTATCTCCCTCACCGCTACCCTTTCTTACTCGTTGATAAGATTATCGAAAAGTCTGATAATCAGATTGTTGGGTTGAAGCACTTAACGGGTAATGAAGCCTTTTTTCAAGGACACTTCCCCGGCAACCCGGTAATGCCAGGCGTGCTTCAAATCGAGGCCATGGCTCAGACGGGCGGCATGCTGGTACTCTGTAGTCGAGATGAACCCGGAAATTGGGATACTTACTTCCTTAAAATTGAAAACGCCAAGTTTAAACACTTCGTCGTACCAGGCGATACCCTTTTGATAAAAATGGAACTCACGGCCCCCGTAAGAAGAGGGATTTGCCAGATGGTCGGCACCTGCTACGTAGGCAACAAGATCGTTTCGGAAGCCGAGTTAATTGCTCAAATCGTTAAGCGGTCCTAGATCATGGCCATACATTCTCTCAGCGTAGTTCACCCCACGGCCAGCATTGCCCCCGATGTAGAGATCGGTCCCTTTGCCGTCATCGAAGATGATGTCGAGATTGGAGCTGGTTCCTGGATTGGTCCTAATGTGACCATTTTTAGAGGCTCCAGAATTGGTAAGAACGTACGCATCTTTCCCGGAGCGGTAATTGCAGGTATTCCACAAGATCTTAAGTTTAAAGGCGAGTATACCCTGGCTGAAATCGGTGATAATACGACCATCCGCGAATACGTCACCATCAATCGGGGTACGGCCGCTAATGGCAAAACGGTAGTCGGTAGCGACTGTCTCATCATGGCTTACGCCCACGTCGCACATGATTGCCTGCTGGGTAATCAGGTCGTTATTGCCAACAACGTTAATTTAGCCGGCCACGTCATCGTTGAAGACTGGGCCATCATTGAAGGGCAGGTCGGTGTGCAGCAGTTTACCCGCATCGGTCGTCATTGCTTTATCGCCGGTGGAAGTCTCGTACGCAAAAGCGTACCTCCCTACATTCGTGCTGCTCGGGAGCCCTTGTCCTACATCGGCGTCAACCGGATCGGGTTGGAAAGACGCGGCTTTTCGGTCGAACAGATCAATACCATCCACGACATCTATCGGATACTCTTCGTCAAAGGGCTGAACATCAGCAATGCCCTCCGCGAGATTAAGGAGCGGGTCCCTCGCTGTCCGGAACGTGACGAAGTATTGCGCTTCATCGAAGAGACGGAGCATACTGGCATCTTGCGGTCCTTTCAGCAAATCAACGGCAATAAAGTCAACCACTAAGGGCGCCCATCATGGCCTTGTCCATCCAATTAGAACGGGTTTATAAACGCTTCGACCGCGAGTGGATCATCAAAGACTTTTCCTATCACTTCCAAACGGGGGCGCCCTACGGCATCTGGGGACCTAACGGCAGTGGCAAGTCTACGCTATTGCGCCTTATTAGTGGCCACCTCAGCGCCAGTCGGGGACGCATTGAGTTCCGGTTCAACCAGCAAAATCTAGCGGCCTCCAGCCTGTACCCCTATCTGAGTATCTGCGCGCCCTACATCGACCCCATCGAAGAGTTGAGTTTGACCGAGGCCATTCAATTTCATTTTCGCTTCAAAAAGTTGAGGGCAGGTTTAGATTTATCTGTACTTCCGCAGGTCTTTCAGCTCGACGGACATCAACAGCGGCGTATCGCCAGCTTCAGCTCCGGTATGCGGCAGCGGGTACAACTAGGCTTAGCTATTTGCAGTGACACGCCCTTGCTATTGCTGGACGAACCCAGCGTAACCCTAGATGAAAACGGGCGCGACTGGCTACAAAGCCTCCTACGACAGCAAAGAGACGATCGTCTGGTCATTATTGCTAGCAACGAAAGGAGCGATCTTGCCCAGTGCGGTACAATAATTGAAATTTAAATACCGCAGCCTTCAGTTGCTTCGGCTATCTTTGTCGCTTCGTCCTCTTATGGCCTACCGATACGTCGATAAAGTTTATCCCTTCAATCTGAGTCCTGCCAGCCTCGACTGGTACCTGGCGCGTGGTTGGTACCGCATGGGAAGCAATATCTTCACCACTCATTTTCTTTGCTTTCAGCAGGAGATGTACTCTGCTATCTGGATACGACTAGACCTGCGGGAGTTCAAATTCTCCAAAAGTCAGCGCAAACTAATGCGGCGCAATGCGCAGCGCTTTCATTCTTCCGTGGACCGACGCCATTTCAGCTTAGAAAAGGAAATGCTGTACACCAATTATGCCCGCCATTTTGATGGTCGCCTCTCCCCTAGTCTGCGAGATAATTTGGAGGAATACGACGAAAATGGCGTATTCAATACCTACGAAGTTGTTATCAGAGAGCGGGAGACCAATCAATTAGTTGGAGCCAGCTACTTTGACTTGGGTCAAGCGGCCTCTGCTTCTATTCTGGGCATCTACGAACCCGATTTCGAACGCTACAGCCTGGGCTACTACAGTATGCTGCTGGAAGTGGAATACTGTTTACAAGCAGGCTTTACTTATTATTATCCTGGTTACGTAGTTCCTGGCTATCATCGTTTCGATTACAAAAAAAGAATCGGTTCTACTGATTATTTGGATGTGCGCACCGATTCCTGGCTCCCCTTAGCCGATTTTAAGCCAGAAGAGGGCCCCGTGGAACGCCAACGAGAGGAACTGACGCGGTTGCAGTCATTGCTCCCGTCGTCTGTGGTTCGCTCAGAAATTCTATTGTATCCGCTCTTTGAGGCGCGGCTTTACCACATTTGGCATTCTAATTATCTAAGCGCTCCTTTTGTTTTACTGCTGGGAGATCGTCCCGAACCGGGCACCAGGTGTCTGGTGGCTGTTTTTGACCCTCATCTCGAGACCTATCAATTGTTGCGTTGCCATTGCTTACGCGAATTACGCTACCTCTTCTCTGAACAGTACCTCAATAGTTTTCCCAACGATCGATTTTTAATCGCCTTGCTCGAGCAAGAACAACTTCTACTTGAAAATCAAGATGCAGACCGTTTTGCTAAACAGCTTTTGGAATTATTAAAAACAAAAAAATAGTCAAGTCATGAAATGGATTTCTCTTTGCTTAATTACTACGTCGCTCATCTTTTGGTCTTGCGGGGGTGAAGCAACGGTGGAGGACAACTCTACGGATTCTACTGCGTCCAATGAGGAACAGCTAGTGACTCCTCCTAGTCTCAATGAACTATTCGGCGCTTATGACGATGCTTTATCCGCGAATGATCCTACCGCAGCGGAAGAAATAAAAGTACAATTGGCTAATGCAATGGGTAATCTGGATAACCCCATTTTGGCAGGGTTTTTCGATGCAGAGGTAGTAAGTCCAGACCCAGCGTCTGCCAATAATTTGCTACAGGAAAGTTTTTCTCAGTTAACTGATGAATCGACGGGCTTACTGGACCGCAAGCGGAGTCAGGATTTCTTGGAAGCGGTTAGAATCAACGCCTATACCAATCCCAATGACGCTGGTACTGCCGAGTGGTTATTCAAATCAGCGGAAGTGGCCCAAAGTATCGGCGATTTTGAAACAGCCCTGGCGCTTTACCAAAAAATACTCGCTCAGTTTCCCGAAGGAAGCCGAGCTCCGGATGCAACTTTCATGATTGCCTTCACTTATGACGAAAACTACCAAGACTATGAAACGGCACGTACCTATTACGAGCAGTTTCTGGAAAACTACCCGGAAGATGACTTTGCCGACGACGCGCAGATGATGCTACAACTGCTCGGTAAGTCCGACGCGGAAGTACTGGAAAGCTTAGGGCAGTAGTCTGACAGATGACTATTCGCTATCCATTGGTGGCCACTCCAGCTGCATATCCTGAAGGGCCTTCAAGACGATATCGGTCATTAGATAATCCCGGTACCAGCGTTGGTCGACAGGAATAATATACCAAGGCAGTGTACTCCAATTGAGTACATCTTGGTAAGCGTTCATGTAAGCATCCCAATGCTTGCGTTCTTCCCAGTCGCCGGCGTTGTACTTAAAGAACTTGGTGGGATCCTCCATTCGTTCACGTAATTCGATTTCCTGCTGTTCATGGCTGACGTGCAGGAAGAATTTCAAAATGGTGGTATTGTTATCCGCCTGAAGCAATTCTTCAAAAGCGTTGATCGCATTCATCCGCATACTGACACGGGCCTCATCGATCCAACCGTGAACCCGTTGAATAAGGATATCTTCGTAATGAGAGCGATTGAAGATGACCAGTTCTCCTTTGGCGGGCACCTGTTGGTGAATTCGCCACAGAAAATCATGGCGAAACTCCAAAGCAGTAGGCTTTTTCCAACTTACGGTTCGTACCCCAAAGGGTACACAATCACCGAAGACGTTACGCATAGCTCCGTCTTTTCCACTGGCATCCATTCCCTGCAGAATGATCAACAAGGAGTGTTTACCTTCGGCCACCATTTGTTCGTGGAGGTCCGCAATCTGTTTAGCGCGCTCTTTTGATTGGGCACGAGCTTCCTTTTTCTTCAGCCCTGCAGGAGCATCGGAAGAATGTTCAGAGAGAATAATCTTAGCCATGTTGGCAAGATAGGAAATGGAGCGGATTCGCTTACGCTAGCGACTTTTGTATTCCTCGTAAGTCATCACTTTATAGTGATTTCCTCCGATGTATTGTAGCTCCTTATACATGTTCTGGGCTGGCTTAAACCCAGGGCTAATGTTAATTCGGCGCTGATTTTCATCAAGGTAGACTAGACTGGGGTATCGCAGTGAGCCATCTAAGAGAGCGTAGGCCAATTCGTGTACGCCTCCCCTACCCTGGTTGGGTAGCCAACGAAAGGTGTGATTGTCGTAGACTAGTGGCACATTTTCTTCCGCATCTAGTTTGACCGCGTAAAAATTATCTCGGATATAAGCAGCGACTAGCGCATCGGTAAAGACTTCGTTGTCCATTTTTCGGCAATAACCACACCAGCCGGTGTAGACATCGACCAATATTTTCCGTGGGGAAGTCTGCATGCGTTCGATGGCTTCAGACCAGCTGAGCCATTCGACGGCTTGTGGTGCACCATCAACGGATGGGCTTAGGCTAGGTGCGCTGATTGCGCACAGGAGGTATAGGCAGCCGAATAGCTGCATGAATTTTTTCATGGTAGAGATCATAATTTGTCGAGGGGATGATAATAAAGCAAACACAATCAGAACAATATTAAATAAATCATCTCAAATGAAAGACGATCAGCTTAGGGAAAGATTGAATAACTGGCTTAAAATTTAGGGCAGGGGACCGCTTCATTTTCTTCTGCATGTCCAAGGTAGGTAACACTTATTTCAAAAGCATTCCGCTGTCGCCAGTTGGCGGGCAATTGATCCAGACCAAGATCGTAGCTAAAGCCGACCGTAAAATCACTGTATTCAATACCCAGCAGCGCAATGGCGGAACTGATGCTAAAATCCTCTTCGTTTTGGACTGGGCGAATCCAACCACCTAGATGGAGAGCTGCTCCACGGTCCTGGTTGAGCAAGAAACGGAAGTTTGCTCCTGCGTTGATGGCAAGGTGAGGCCCTTGGCTATAGGCGAGGGCTCTAGGGCTAAACTCTATACCCTCTCCGATTGGAAGGCGCAAGTTGATATAGCCACTGTATCGGCGGCGCAATTTACTACTAACCTGGACGGGGTCATCCACGGTAGACTCAAGATAAAAGCTTTGTTCGGGTTCGGAGATATGGTGCATAGCTGCGCCAACAAAGAGACCAATGCCTCCTTCGGGAGCGTAGCTATAATTAAGGCCGATCTGAGAATCTCCGAAAGCAAAATTATTTTCCGGCAAGCGTTCATCGGTTAGTCCGGGTGTGTAACCATCTTCTCCGTTAAACTCATCTTCGAAGCTCAATTCATCGTAGCTAATATTTCGCTGGGCGATCCCGATTTGGAACCCAATACTAAGTGTTTGACTAGAGCCTTTGTCCAGTGCCTTGTGAAAAGCACCAGACAACATAATTTGGTTGGTACTAAAGTTGACGCTGGAAACCCGGTCAGTATAAAACAGCATGCCAACGCCAAAGGCGTCTTTGTAGCGTCGTTTATTGGGGTTGAGGTGATAGCGGAAGTCTGCCGCGGCCGAAAAAGTACTGTAGGGGCTATCCAGCGCCTGCGGCCATTGATCACGGTGAATAAAGGAAACTCGATAGCGGCCCTGGTACAAGCCCGTTAGAGCGGGATTTAGGGTCAATGGGGACGCAAAAAACTGCGTGAAGTGTTGATCCTGTGCAGACAGGAAGCTGCTACAAAGGAAAAGAGCGAGAATGCTGAAAAAGGTAGACTTCATATTGGCAGGTAGGCTTGGGGCGAGGGTGGGGAAAATCACCCAAGCAGCTAGAAAAGCGAACGCAAATATCACAATCATATTTTAGACAACTGTTAATTCACCTCAAGCTATTATCTTGCAGATGATGGCAAAACAATATGCAATAGGCCGATTTACCGCCGCGGCACTGCGCCGACAGGGTCGGGAGCGTGGTGAACTCGTCAGTCAACTCCTTTTTGGCGAACCGGTTGAAATTCTAGAATCGGCCAAAACCTGGTCACGGGTGGCCTGTGCAGATGATGGTTTTGAAGCATATATTCGCAACGATCAATTACGGCAGGTCGATGAGCTTACTTACCTGCATCAGAAGAATAATCCAGCATTTGCCTTAGATCTATACGCACCAGTGCTCGGCAAGCAATACGCCATGCCAGTGACAATGGGTGCCCGACTAGCGGGTTTCGATGGCTTACACCTTCATTTAGGCGATCGTACCTTTACCTACTCCGGTCAGGCAGCGATGAGCGCTGATATCGTTCAGTCTGCGGATCTGCTGCTCAAGTTTGCCAGACGTTTTCTCTACTGCCCCCAAATGACCGGTGGAAGAACGCCTACGGGAATTGATGCAGCTGCTTTAGTCCAATTAGTAACGAGGATCGTTGGTATCCAAATCCCGAGAACTGCAGAGACGCAGGTGAGTTGCGGCCGGCCTATAGACTTTATGGTACAGTGCCAGTCCGCTGATTTGGCGTTCTTCGACGACAATCGAGGCAATATCAATCACGTCGGCCTGTTATTGCCCGAAAGTCGAATACTTCACGCTGGAGGTTGTGTGCGAATCGACGCGATTGATCACTATGGGATCTTCAACTATGAGGAGGGGCGCTATACGCACCGTTTACGTATAGTAAAGCGCTTGTTAGCGGACCAAGAGGAACAAGCCAGTCTACAGAAGAAGCGGGAAGCGGAACCTGCCGAGGACGCTCAAATTGCTATTTTCACCTAGAAGAAATTTTAATCCACCCAGTCAGCGATAAAAACGTTGGTGGCACGACCTCCACCATTGAAGCGGTTACTGGAGAATACCAACTGATCGCCGCCGTAACTAAACATCGGGAAAGCATCGAAGGTGTTGTCAAAAGTAACCTGCTCCAAGCCTGTCCCATCGGTATTGATGATGAATAAGTTGAATTGACGGCCACTCTCCGTATGGTGATTACTGGCAAAAAGAACCTTCTCTCCACTTGGGTGAAAATAGGGTGCCCAGTTAGCTCCTCCTAGATCCGTGATCTGGCGAAGATTAGAACCATCAACATTACAGATGTACAATTCCATTGCACCTGGCTGTACAAGCCCTTCTGCTAGTAAATCTTGATAGACCTTGATATCTTCTTCCGTCTGTGGTCGAGAAGCCCTGAAAATAAGCTCCTGCCCATCAGGGGAGAAAAAGGCACCTCCATCATAACCCAAGCCATCGGTAACCTGCTGCACATTGCTACCATCAACGTTCATAGTGTACAATTCTAGGTCACCGCTGCGGTCAGAGGTAAAGACAATTAAACTCCCATCTGGAGAAAGCGTGGCTTCTGCATCGTAACCTGGTTCATCGGTTAATTGCTGCAGAATGTTCCCTTCCATATCAGCCACAAAGATGTCGAAGCTGCTGAATACGGGCCAGACGTATTTGCCTTGAAAAGAACGAGGAGCTTCCGGGCAGTCATCTCCCCCTAAATGGGTGCTGGCGTATAGAATCGTTTCATTTCCAGGCATGAAGAATGAGCAGGTCGTTCGACCTAAACCAGTGGACAACATCGGTGGCATACTCCCCATAACTCCACTTTGAGGGTCCATGGTAAATATTTGATCACAGGGAATTCCCCAGTCAGGATTGCTGGCCTGAAATACCAGCTGCTTATCGTCGAAACTAAAATAAGCTTCTGCATTATCGCCCCCGAAAGTAAGCTGTCGCAAATTTTGGATGTGCTTTTCCTGCTCGTAGCGCAGGGTATCCGTAGATATGACTTCATTCAACTCCTCTCCTACTGAAGAATTATCGTTATTTGGGGAAGAAGTATTATACGAAAAATAAACTGAGAAAATTACGAATGAGTAAAAAATCGAATTGATCTTCATCGCGCTCGTTGATTTAATTTTCCGCAAAGCTAAAATTGTTCCGCTTAGTTTAGTTGCAATCGAATCATTCTGATACAAGTTTACCCTAAGCTTAATCCACAGCCTACCCAACCCCAGGGCCTAAATGACTGTTCTTTCGTGATACAAGGGTCAAACATCCCGGTTGTGTATAAATATTGGATATGTCTACAGTTTATTACCAATGGTTAGCTGATGCCGATTATCAGGCTACCTGGGATTATCAAACCGAATTGCATCAAGACAAAGTTGCTCGTAAACGTGCTAATCGCGAACGAGAAAAAACTGGTGACTGGCAACTAGAATCGCTTAATCATCATTTGCTCTTTGTAGAACATAAGGCGGTCTATACTTTGGGTAAAAGTGGGTCAATGGATCATTTATTGCTAAACGAAAAAGAGCTTACCGAAGGCGGATTTCAGTTTTATAAGATTAATCGCGGTGGTGACATTACCTACCATGGTCCTGGGCAGCTAGTGGTCTACCCTATTCTGGACCTAGATGATTTCTTTCATGATGTTCACCGCTACGTACGGAGCCTGGAAGAGATTATCATCCGTACGCTAGCTGATTTTGACTTAGTTGGAATTCGAGAGAAGGGGTATACTGGAGTTTGGTTAGCGGCCAATGGTATGCGTCCACTGAGAAAAATCTGCGCTATTGGTGTCCATTTAAGCCGCTGGGTGAGTATGCATGGTTTAGCATTTAATGTACAGACTAATCTGGGGCATTTTGGTAATATTATCCCATGTGGTATCCAGGAAGATAGTCGGGATGTCACTAGTTTGAGCGAGGAGTTGGGCCGACCAATCCCCTTAGAGGGAGTAATTCCTCACGTACAAAGACATTTTGAACAAGTGTTTAGCTGTGAATTAGATTATTCTACGCTTGCGCCCACCATTTAGGAGGCTTTTGACATCTTTATAGCAGAATCTTAATAACTCCCATTTGAACGAAGCTGATCTCATAAACGCCTGTAGGGCGGGCCAGCCTCAGGCTCAACGCAAGCTTTATGAGCAGTACGCGCCAAAAATGCTAGGAGTTATCCGTCGTTACATATTCCGACTTGATGAAGCGGAGGATGTACTGGTTGAAGGATTCTTCAAGGTGTTTGACAAGCTAGACAGCTTTAACGGGCAGGGGAGTTTTGAAGGCTGGATTCGGCGAATTATGGTCAATGAAGCATTGATGAAATTACGCAAGAAACATGCCCTGCAAAAAGCAACAGACCTAACAGTCATTAATCCCAACCACTTCAGCCAAGATGCTAAAGTCGGTGGGCAGCTAGCCGTTCAGGACATTTTGCGATTGTTGGAGCAATTACCCGTCGGTTACCGAACCGTTTTTAATCTCTACGTAATCGAAGGTTATAAGCATCGTGAGATTGCGGACTTGCTAGGTATTAGTATTAATACGAGTAAGTCACAGCTTATTCTCGCTAAACAGCGAATGCGTGAAGCACTAGAACGTCTTAATTACCCTATCACCAGTAAATAATTAAATCGTCCCTGACCATGGCCACACAGGATCCTATCGATGAACTCTTTAAGCAACAAGCTGAAGCCTACCAACCTCAACCTAGTCTCCGGTCTTGGCGACGCATAGAGCGACGCATAGAGCGCAGACGCCGGCCTGGTCTTCAACAGCTGGGCTGGGTACGGGCAGTTGCTGCATTGTTATTATTAAGCATGGCCGCCGTAGCAATCTGGCAATTGGACAACAACAATGCTACTAATGCTCTTGCACAACAGGCCAGCGCAGTACAGGAAGTCTTACCCCCCGAAGTGGAGGCAGCCCCTGCTAGCCTCGTAAATTATGCTCCAATTAATGAGGGTGACGTGGAAAAGGACCTGATAGCACGCTATGTTCCCAACCCCCAGTTCAGGGCAGCAAAAGCCTATCGGGTCGATAGGAATATCTAGGATATTATTCAAACATGACCTTACGATGAGGTATACCGTCCTCTAGGTATTCTTCACCTACGATTTCGAACCCGATGTGCCGATAAAAATCAAGTAGGTAGGTTTGCGCACTCGCCAGGATTGGTTTGGCACCAAAATTCTGGCGACACTCTGAGATAGCTTTGCGAACTAGGGCTACGCCTATTCCACCACCTCGCGCTGATTTATCCACTACTACCCTACCGATACTTGGATTGGTTGGATAAACGGTACCGCGTGGTAAAATTCGAGCATAGGCCAACAACTGCCCTGCAGCACTAAAGCCACAAAGGTGAATGGCCGCCTGATCCTGATGGTCAGCATCCTGAAATATACATTCTTGCTCTACGACAAATACTTGATTGCGTAAGTGGATGATTTCATATAACAGATGTGGAGACAGCTCATCGAAGCGGTGCTTCGTCCAGCGTACAGCAGGGGCCTTTGACATAAATAAAAGGTGCTTATTGGACTAATTGTTGCTAAGTCTGGTGTAACTAGAGTAATAACTACAGTGTAATTAAGACAAACATAGCACCCTTTTCACGTTCCTAGCTAGCTAAGACTTGCATTAAAATTTATAACATTCATTGTATCTGCTGCGCGACCTTTTAGGGTTTCGCACAGCTTTCTCTTTAAAAGCATGAAAACGCAAGCCGGCGTAGAAATCTCCCGCCGCCAATTGTGAACGACCTATCAGGGTATCGACCACCCGGTCAGAGCCGAAATACAGTGGGCCAACCCGTACGTATAAGCCCAAATTTGGTCGTTGAAACTCATGTAAATGCAAAGAAGCTCCAGCGCCATACCACCATTTAGTGTAGCGCATATTCACGCTGGCTACCTGTCCTCCTCGCAAGCTGTTGGCCATAATGGGAACCCCTACTAGCACTCTTGCATCAAAACCCAGTTCTTCTGTTGCCTGATAGCTAAATGATAAAGAAGCTCGAGTTGGGAGTCCAATCTGAAAGCTACTTCCTATCAAGCTCGAATTGGGGGCTGAGGCCGGGTAGAAATCTCGATTAAGTTGATCTAGAACTTGTGGGAGTTGCTCCAGGCCATCCCCGGCAAATTCATAGTTCTCTCCAACCAGCGTACGATCTGCCTCCGAAGCAAAGCGGTGAGTTTCAGCTGAGTTATTAAAGGTAATTTGTCCAATATCCAACAAGGCTGCGCCGAAGGTCCAAAGTGGTTTATTCGAACCACGACTTACATACCCATGACTATAGGTGAAGCCTACATCCAGTCCCCAGCCATAACCTGGCGCTGCACCGGGATTATTCGTCAACAAATCACCGGAGAGGCCTAATTGTACATCAGCATCTTCCAAGCCCACACTACCCCGATTAATTTTCGTCACCGTAGTCTGCCCAGAAGTAATCAGCTGTGCACCGGAAAGCGGATTGATATAACGTGCGTTAATTCCTATTCCAACTTGACCGCCATCAGTGGCAAAACTACGAGCTAGATTTAGCCCGGCTTCCTGCCAGGCAGCTCCTTGTAGACTACTAGACTGTACCTGAATTCGATCACCTTCTGGTAGTTGATCATAATCATCAAAACTGAATTGATTATCGACATCACGGGCATCTCCCACTAAGCGAATTCGATGAAAGGCTCCAATTCGCCAGTTTGCTCCCAGGCGAAAGCTAATAGCAGGGCCACTGATGCTGCCTTCAAAGCGTAGGAAACGGCTTGCGTCATCATCGAAATAGTCAAAATCGTAAACTTTAGATCCAACGATCCACTTTTGCGTTCCAGAGACTACGCCTAGCACATTAGCGCTTCTTACGCGATTAAGCAGCCAAAATCCAGCGGCCCACCGAATGAAAACATAGTTGTTTTCGAAATTGGCCTGCCCACCCAATTCAACTTCCCAATGATAGGGACTGTTTAAGCCCGCGGCTGGCTGTTGATAAGCAGCTGGGAAGGTTCCATAATTATCAAACAAAGCTCCAGCAGGAGCTTGTGCTTGCAATAAGCAGGAAATGGCCAGTAGGCCCGAGAAAGCAAGAGCAATACGCATGATGGCAAAAATACTGGGGTTCGGGTGCTTCAAGTCTACGCTTTAGGTAGCGGTATAGAAGTAGCAGGGAGTGGCTACGAATTGAGCAAATCCCAGATTTTAGGCAGTAGGATAACTATTCCCACCACCAACGCTGCCAGACTTGCACATAGTACAGCAGCAGCAGCCATATCCTTAGCTTTTCCTGCTAAAGGATGATATTCTGGCGAAACTAAGTCCGTAAGATACTCCAGGGCGGTATTAAATGCCTCAGCGGACCAAACCAAACCTATACAAATTACGACAGCTAGCCATTCTCCCTGGGAAAAGTGAAAAAACAGCCCTAGACCGAGTACTAGACTACTAAGAACAGCATGAATTTTAGCGTGTGGGTGGTTGTAGAGTAAATCACCAAGTCCCTTGAAAGCATGCCCAAAAGCTGCTCTTCGCCGCTGCCAGTAATTACCAGACACGACTAATAGCATCCGTTAGAAAACCCCAACCTCCACGCAAGCCGGCAAATATCACTACACTCATTAGCGGTGCCAGCCAGCCACTGATCATTAATCGATAGTAAGATTTTGGTACACGGCTAGGCTCAATAAACTCTACCGCCAAGGAAATCAACCAAATCGATAGGCAGATACTACCAATGATTAGTGCTAAAAGTGTACCTACATATCCATCCAGTAATAAAAGAGAAAGGTAGATAATTGTCTGAATTAATAGATAGACTCCCATCTACTGAGCTTCTGTAAACTGCTCCCGGAAAGAAATCGTCTCCAAAACGTGTCGTCCCACAGCTTCACCTTGGGTTACCCCATCATCAATTGCTGGGCGATAATGAATACCGCCATACAATCGACTTACGGCTGCTTCATCGCTGGCAGCCAAAAAGCTGGTGAAACTACGTACAGGCAAGCCATACTCAACCTCAGAATCATCATCAAAGGCAAAATCATCACCAAAGAAATCAGTCAGAACCGTGGCCGAAGCACGGCTAACTACCGAGTGACCACTAGTATGTTCTGGAAATGGAGGAGTTTGCAGTAAGGGCTCCCACTCCTGGTCGATAAACTCGTTGATAAAGGTTTCTGGTCGAACTAGAGAAGAACGATACTTTTCATCCCAGCAGGAGATAAAACCATCGTGTAGAGCGATACCAGTGAGGGCGTAGACAGCCGCAGTTTCTTCAAAACTTGCTTGCGCTTTGCGCGCCGCAATAGCTGTAATATTCATCCAGTGCCCGCCTGGACTGATTTTCTTGGTGGCAAACATCAAGTGTCCGCGGTGATGAGTAGCATAAGGGTTGCAATCCCAGAATTCAGCGATGGCTGCTCGTTCTGCTTTTTCTGCTTCATCCTCTACTTGTAAGGCTTCGTAGACTTCAATTACACCAGCCCACCACTCACTATTGGGGTCCTCACTGTAGTCCGTAGGCGGCAGCGGCTTAAATTGAGCCGCACTATCCAAGGTAAGGGGGCGAATAACATTCCAAGAAGGTTCAATACCCGGCATATAATCGGGTGGCGTTGGCTCCCAGCGGCCCGCTTCGCCAGTGATGGTAAACTTTGGATAAGAACGCGTCTCGGCGTACATATCGTTCTTGGTCCAGGTCAAAATATGATCAGCAACTGCCTCTCCAAAAGCAATGGATCGTTCTACGACATCCTTAGGTGCCCCAATCTCTTCAATTTTTGCTCGATATTCAGCTTCAAATTCATCTACCTTCTGACCGGAAAAAATCAGTGCTCGCCCCACTTTAAGTTGGGCCGTTATCGCTGAGATAGGAAAGCAATAAGTGGCGTCAGCCGCTGGTTGAGGCCCTGGTACCAAATCGCTTAGCTGGCCTGCCAAGGAAGTCCAATTCGGATTTCCCGCAGCAATAGCTTCATACCCTGCTATACTAGCGTAAGCGTAAATGCGCCCAGCTTGAGGTGGGGAGAAAATATCATAGACCATAATGTCGGTCAACTGCTTTTGCGAAGCATGATACAGTTCAGCATCAGACAGCTCCTGCTCATAATCCGGATTAAAATCCTCCGTGCAAGCCGTCAGTACAGCCGATACACTTAACAGGAGAAGAAATCGTAACATATTTTGACAGTTTTCAATTGACTTTTTCAAGCAATCGGAGCACAAAGATACAACCTGCGAAGGTAGTCCGCCTTTACTGAACACCTAATAAAAGCTGTCGGCTGTAAATTGTTAGCGCTTTGTCTGTCTTTAGTTAGACACTCGGAAGGTTTGCTGATCGCGCCCTACTCCCGTCATAGTTAATGATTCCCAGGCAGCAGGTAAACTACTCGATCTTTGTACAATTCCCTGGTCAGTAATTTCCAGACCGCCAAAGCCAAAAAGAACCGCTTGTAGCATCCCCCCTGCTCCAGTGGCGAAGTAAGGATTAGTGCCGCCCGCAGTTTCCGCTAAAACCCCGAATGGGGGCACCTCATTGGGTAAATAGCTTTGCTCAAAAAGAGAATAGGCCTTTTCTGTTTCTCCCAGTCGGCTGTAAAGAGTCGCCAACACCGAAGCGCCCATTGCCGGGCCATCTGGGGCCAAACGAGGTTCATAATAGACTAAATCCCGCCGAATGGCGGCCTCTTCCCGCACAATCTCCATCGGATAGGCCAGCAAGTTGACATCGGCCTGTTTGATTACCACGCCATCGTAAGTTGCATTCTCTCTAGTGGTTCCATCAGGAAAACGCAGCAAAGGAATATTGCTGGCCACTAATGCCCAATCGGGATCAGGTGTCTCTCCTAAAGCTGCCGCTGCCTGCGCTGCATATCCCAAAACGGTTATGGCCATCCCATTTGTGTAAGCATTATTATCGATATTTTCTTCCCACTCGTTCGCTCCTATCACATTGTTGATGTCATATCGACCAGGCCCATTGCGCTCCACTCTGCTCGCCCAAAAGTCTGCTACTGCCCGGATGACCGGCCAACCGCGTTCACGCAGCCACTCGCGATCTCCAGTAACCTGATAATACTTCCACATCGCCCAGGCAACATCGCCGCTAATATGGTGTTGAAAAGGCCCAGTCAGCGCCCAAACGGGTGTATCCTCACTACCATCATCAGCACTTTCCCAGGGATACATGGCACCTGCGTAGCCGTGGGAATAGGCATTCCTTTCGGCCATAGACAAACGTTCAAAACGGTACTCCATCAAACTACTGGCAATCTCGGGCTGCATCACCAAAACGGGCGGATACATCCAAATTTCGGTATCCCAGAAAATGTGACCGTTATAGCCCAAGCCACTCAATCCCATTGGCGAAAGGCTGTAGGCTTGCCCTGCACGCGCAAAACTGTACAAATGATAAAGCGCCGATCTTACGGCCAATTGATCACGCAGGTTGCCTTCAATTTGGATATCGGACTGCCACAGTTCTGTCCAGGCCGCTCGGTGGCGACGCAGCAGGCGTTCCCGGCCCTCCAACCGAGCGAAAATCGTTAGACGCTCCGCTTCGTTATGAGGGTCCTCAAAATGCTCGCTGGCAACGGCTGAGCCAACGATACTGAAACGGTAAGTCTCTCCTGCCGCCAAGCGTTTGTGAAACTTGGTCAGGTGCATATTGTAATCCCAATCCTCATGGATTAGGTCAGGTTCATGACCGTGTTCCTCCTCAAAGATGAAACTGGTACTGGCCGCCACCCGGTGCTTTCCGCTAGGGCTTTCCGCTACGGAGCTCATCAAATTTAGTGTAACGTGGGGACGATCAATTTCAGCGTATAGATTGCGTACATCTCGCAGATGAGTAGGCGCCTCAATAACACTCATCGGTGTAATCTGTACGGCCTCTTTGGCCGATATTTCTACCACAGCCATGGCCGTAAAAGGTAAATGCCGTAACGACAACAAACGATGCGTTACACTTACCTTATCTCCTAGATCAAAAGTAGTTACCAGCTCAGCATTGCGCATATTCAGCCGCTGCTCAAAATTACTGATGCTGGCAAGACCAATCCGTTGACCATCCACATCCAGATTCATATTCATGTGGTTGAAAGTCTTGAGGATATTACTCACTCGGCCACGTTGATAATAATCGTAGACTCCATTCAATACCACATCAGCAACCTGGAGTGGCTGCGGGCTGGACACCAGTCCTACCATTCCATTGGCCAGGGTAACACCGTAATAATTATCTGGGTCAATATCCATTGCATTGATCTCCCAGCCACGCATATCCTGAGCGGTCAAGGCAGTACCACATAACAGGCAAAATAAAAGTGAAATTCTACTGATCATCTCGTGCTCTTTTTCAGAGCTCTAAGATAATCTATTTGTACTTCCGCAGGTGAATTGGTCGCAATTGAAGTCCGGTGAAACTATCAGACCTGCGGAAGTACAAAAAAGGCCTGGCTACAAGTGGCTCCGTCTTTACCCAATCCTATTTTAACAGTAGTAATCTAAGACGTAATTATGTTGTTAGGTTGCAACGTATAATTGAACAGACAAAGTCGTATTTTGGGCCTTTTGAAAAAACAATGAGTACCATGTTAGCTGTAAAAAGAAGTTTTGCTCTCCTTTTTGCCCTACTACTTTCCGCCTGTGGCGAAAATATTAACCAGCAGCTGTTTGAGCAGTACTACGAGCCTTTTGCCGTGCAGCTCAACCCAGATGCCGCCGTCCACCACCCAGAATTAGATACGGCCTATCTGGCTTACCAAAATGCCGACTACGCTACTGTAGAGCGCATTACCACTAAATTTTTAGAGGAATACTACAGTGTACCTCAGGTCATGTTTGCGCAATCTATCGCCTTTGTCGAGCTAGACAAAGATGAGGAAGCTATCAACAACTTTCGCACCCTAGCTATGCATCCTTTCTTAGGCCCGCAGGCCGAGTGGTACCTCAGCCTGGTCTACGTGCGTAATGGCCGGGCGGAAGAAGCTAAGCCGCTATTAGAAAAGCTGGGTCGCAGCTACGAGCCTGAAAAAGAAAAAGCCCTAGCCTTGCTAAAGGATTTAGCGGAAATCGGCTAGTCTGGCGGTCTACCGTAATGTAGTAAGGGTGTGTCATCATTACGGCCCAGTAACCAGTATTGCTGGGGGAGACTACTTATTAAACCAGTATCATTTGGTCTGCTCAAGAAGGCTGCAGACCGCACGTTTCCCGGTACATATAGTGGGTAAATCTCACCATCCCCCTCTGCTGTGAAGTACTCAAAGTCCATTGCCCAACCGTAACTCGCATCATAATAGCCACGCTGAATATTGGCATCGGTTCTATTGCCGAAAAACTGATAATCACCTAACAAGGGCGGTAAGATTAGGGTGATCGGGCTCGATTGCAACTCTTCCGGGAGTTCATGCACCGTCCACTCTCCTACTGCAGACTGCTCTAACCAAACAGATTTAGTTTGATCCAGTTGGTATTGCTGGGCAGCATCCAGTTGGCGGCGGCTAAACAGCTCCGTTAGCTCGGCATTGGCAAAGCTGGTGTAATTGGCCACAATATTGCGTAAGCCCGGCAACTGGGCAATGATTTCTTCCCGAGTAGCGAATAGGCGCTCCCCTATCGAGCTGGTGTAAGTGATCAGTTGTTCGGCCTTGCCGTTATCGTCAAAATCCGCGTAATACATCCTGACTAAATGATCTGCATCTGCAGATAGCTTACTATTCGAGCCTAGGTTACCCGCAATAATGTCGAGATCATCATCATCATCTAAGTCCCCTACCAACAAGGAAGACCAAAGGCCGTTTCCAGCAGGAAGCAGCTCAACTTCCTTAAACCCTGCCTCACTGCCTTTGATTAATAGCAATGGGCCCCATTCAGTAGCTACTACTAGGTCACCAAAACCATCCTCATCAAAATCAGCAGAACGGACATCACAGATCATACCGCTACTGCCGTAAGCCGTCCAGTCAATGTCCAGCGGAGCTACTGAGAAGCGACCGGTAGTTGCTTCCGTCAAGATATAAGACTGCGGGCTGGCCCCGTAAGCATTCACTAAAGTCCGCGCGGCTACCACTAATTGTAGCGGGCCATCCGTATCTTCTACTACAGCCAGACGACTCCCCGTCAGACGCACCGGCTCCGTCACCGCCTCTAGATCACGAATTAATTCACCTGCAGCCGTCTGTTGGTAAAAGCGCAACTCATTAGCTTCGTGCTTTTCCGGGAATTCATTCCCTCCGGAGAGGACGATCAGATCATCAAGGCCATCATGGTTATAATCCACCACCAAAGCATCTACATCTTCGGAAAGCGCATCCGCTTCAAAAGCGGGCACGGCTACTTTTTCAAATTTGGGACCGTATAAAACCCGATATAAAGCGGCAGGCTGACGCTTGCCCCCCCCCAAGAATACATATAGATCGGTTCCCATGAATATACTCGCCATAGCTGGTCCTTCGCGACTTACCATATGGGGCATCAGCGCCTCTCGATTAAAATCGACGTAGGCATTTTCGTCGTGGCGGTAATCCATACCCCGACTGGCTAGATCAAATTCCATCATCGATTCTCCGCGTATTCGCGGTTCATTTTCAACTGCCTGTCCAGTCCCCGCAGCTACGCTAAGTGGGCCTGCCTCTACCCTACCGAAAGATTCTAAAGTGCCATCGGGCCAATAGACGCTTAGCTCAATCTCTGCGGGCAAAGAAGAAAGTGGAATGATCAACTTCCCAGGATCGACACTCGATTGAAACCCTCTCACTGGATTCATCTCGGTCTGATAGACAACTGTTGCCTCGTGTAATATTTCTACCCGCGCTCCGTAAGCGAATCGATTGTCTTGATTGCCGACTAACCGCAACTCCAGTACTTCGGTAGTATCCAATTGCTGGCTTTTATTCTCCCAGAGATGGATCAGGTCATTCACATTATTGAGCACGATATCCAGATCACCATCACCATCCAGGTCGCCGTAAGCAGCACCGTGGCTGTAGGTAGGCGGGCTAAAGCCCCAGTCTTCCGTCACCTCCGCAAAACGCCCTTCTCCCAAATTTCGAAACATCGGATTGGGCAATTTGATCTTCGGCATTCTATCCGCCAAGGCTAGATCTTCCGGATCAATATGCTGGTCCTTCAGGCGGCTCTGTACCTCTCCTTCTGTGGCGTAGTTGATATAATCCATATCGTTGGAGCGACCCAGAATACCATTCGCAACGAAGATGTCACGCAAGCCATCTTGGTCAAAATCTTCCAGGAGTACCGACCAGCTCCAATCCGTAGCATAGACGCCCGACTGAATGGCCCGATCGGCAAAAACAGGCAGGCTATCGCCAGGGGCGACTCCCAGGTTAAACTGCAAATTATTACGGGAGAATTGCGGCCAGTATCCTTGATCTTTTTTCATCCGCCAGATATCGTAGGGATCCTCAGCTGCTGAGGCTTTCAGCACGACCGGATCATAGGGCAGCATATCCAGACTCATGATCTCTGGTCTGCCGTCATTATTCAAATCGGCAATATCCGTCCCCATGGTAAAGCGACTACAGTGAGGTAGCATCTTGCGTAACTCGTCTTTGAAGGTGCCATCTCCTTGATTGATATAGCAATAGTCGTCTTCGTGAAAATCATTACCCACGTAGATATCAGGCCATCCATCACCGTTGATGTCACTAATACTCAAGCCCAGACCATAACCCAGGGCCATTTGCTTAATCCCGGCGGCTTCGGAAACATCGACGAAGTTTCCTCCTTCATTTCTCAACAGTCGATCTCCGGCTAAAGGGTGCTCGGTTCCTTGATAGGTGACTCGCCGTTGAAAGGTTCCTAAGCTGTGTACGGAGTGATTCAACTGGTAGCAATCCAGATCGCCATCCTGATCGTAATCAAAAAAGGCAGCCTGGGTACCATAACCATATTGATCCAATCCAAATTCAGCAGCAGCCTCCCGCAAACGTAGTTGTCCATCAGCTGATTCATTCAGGTACAAGCGGTTGGTTGCTCCTTCCTGACCGGAGATAGGACCGGCCACAGAAACGTAGATATCTAAACGGCCATCACTATTAATATCTACAAAGGAAATCCCCGTCGACCAACCTTCTTCATGGCCTTCCCCTAGGGCCTCGCTCGCATTTTCAAAACGCAATTGGCCTAGGTTTAGATACAGCTCATC
This sequence comes from Bacteroidota bacterium, assembly GCA_039030655.1. Taxonomy (GTDB): domain Bacteria; phylum Bacteroidota; class Bacteroidia; order Chitinophagales; family Saprospiraceae; genus Neolewinella. Next base: position 92,128 of record JBCCDS010000002.1, read on the forward strand.
AGCGCCCTGGTTCGAACTGAAGTAAATTTCCGGCAGTCCATCGCCCGTCAAATCACCAACGCCTACTCCACCTCCATTGTAGAAATAGAGATAGTTAAAGATATTTTGCTGGCTATTGGCACTTAAATCATTACGAAACTCCAGTCCACTTTCTGCGGCTGCAATTAATTCAAAGCGTTGGGGACTAGTTTCTCCGCAGGCGCAAAAGCCTAAGATGTAAAAGCCTAGAAGAACAAGTGAAAAAGCTCTCATATCAATCGCTAATTAGGCAGTTGAAGTACTTGAAGCGGGGCACTATTCCTGGAGACCAATAGAAATTCTTTCCCGCCCTTGAGAAGGAGATTAAAGTCACGTACCTGGCCGAGCAAGGGTAGCTGTTCAGCTTCTTCAGCAGCGAAAAACTCACCTTGTCCATTGTTGTAAAGAACCGCCCCATCAGAGGCATCATAGGGGCCAATTTCGGGTTGCGTACCGTAAAAATTACCTCCTAATATCAAGTCAAGCGCTCCATCCTCATTCAAATCAACAACCTCGATTGCATAAACGGGTGACAGTTGTGCCTGCCAGGGTAGAATTTGCATCTTCCATTCTCCAGTTGCAGTTTGCAGATAAACTGCACTAGCAAAGTTAGTCGCCTCGTAGTGAATCGCATTTTGTACTTCCGCAGGTGTCAATACTTCTTCAACGGTAGCGGCCTGATAGGCAGCGTAGGTGGTAAAACGTTGCTTGATTACTGGCATGACGCCGCCCAAAACGTGTCGCAAGGCCATGGGGTAAACCTGACCGTCAGCTTCCGTCATCGCAAAAACCTGTTCGGTGTTACCATTTCCATCAAAATCGCCCACATAAAGATGGAAGGGACGATCCTCTGAGGCCTTAAAGCGCGAGTTCAAACCCAGATTCCCCGCTACTATATCTATTCGACCATCGCTATTCAAGTCGGCCAGCTTCAGCCCCCGGTACATACCGCTGCTGCCTGGAATGGACTCTTTACGGCTCAGCACTCCACCTTCATTATATATCAAGGTGATCGGCATAAATTCGCCAGCAAGCACCAGATCCTGGTCACCATCAGCGTCTAAATCCGCAGCTTCTAGGCGACTGATTAAGCCAACATCAATCAGTACCGGCGCTAATTCTGCGGTATTTTCCCTAAAAGCGCCAGTGCCGTTATTCTCCAAGATTGTGGTGGTACAGGGCCAGCCAAAGCCCTCATTGTGTAGCATTGAACCGACCACTAGATCCTGGTCGCCATCCTGATCTACATCCATAGCCGTTACGCTACTACTCGCCTGACCGATGCGCGGCAGCGCCCTACGATCTTTGCTAAAGTTACCACCTTCATTGAGGTAAAGCCGGTCAAAAAGTGCTGGTGCACGGCCTACGTACTCATTACCACCACTGAGCACCAGCAGGTCTTCATCACCATCACCATCCGCATCAAACCATAAAGCATCCGTATCCTCAAAATCAGAATCGGCTCCCATAGCTGAATTAGTCGGCCAGTAGCGACCATTTCGGTACTGCAATAACTGCCCCGCTTCACCAGCGGAACCCGGTAGATAGACATCTTGATTGTCGGCGACTGCCAGACGCGGTCCCTCTGCGGAACGCATGTGATACAATAGCGGATCACGATCAAAGTCAATGTAGAAATTTTCCCGGTGACTCGGCGAAAGGTCTCCAAAGAAATCTTTGCTCACATCTCTTTCATCCACGGCCAGAGGTTGCCAGTCTTTAGTCAAAGGTATGGAGGTCGAAAAATAAGTCTGCGTAAACTCAATATCTTGGTGCCCGTCAAGCAGCAGATCGGCTCCAGCTAGCTGGATCAGCTCGCCGTAAGGTGAACGAATCAAAACGCTATCCACCGTTTGGTCACCAAGTCCAATAGTAATACGATAATCCATACTAGATTGAAAGCCTTTCATGGGCATATGGTCGTAGATAATTTCTTCATCCCCTTGATAGATGGTGATGCGACTACCTACGGCTTGGGTATTGCCGCTGGGAATACTGAGGCTAAAACTGAGATAGTGACCTTGCCCTCGATCGCTAGTCTGATTTTCGTAGAGTAGTGCTGCTGCGTTTACATTATTGACAATCAAATCCAAGTCTCCATCCAGGTCTAAATCTGCATAAGCGGAGCCGTTAGAGTGGGTCGGACGACCAAACCCCCAATCCTGACTTACATCTTCAAATTGCAACTCTCCCTGGTTCGCAAAAACGTAATTGGGTATTTTCCGAGAAGGCATACGATCTACGAAGTTTTCGAAGTCAATCTCGTCTCCAGATTCAGCAGATTGAATATTTTCTTCATTAGCCAGAAAATCGATAAAGTCCTGGTCAGTAACATCTTTATAGATACCATTACAGACAAAAATGTCTTTGTAGCCATTGTTATCCAAATCGGCAATTAGGGCTCCCCAGCTCCAGTCGGTGGCAGCCACTCCGGTCAGTTGACCAACTTCGTTGAATCGCCCCTGACCGTTATTCAGCTGCAGGCTATTACGCATGGTCTGGTAGTGAAAGCCGCGTTGGATACGAAAAACATACTGATCGTAAGTCAAGAATTTAGTCGTCTGCTTGATCCGCTCCAAGTTCTCAGCCAGCATATCGGTCACGAAGATTTCGGGGGCCCCATCGTTATTGATATCTCCGATATCTGCTCCCATGCTGAAGTGACTGGTGTGTTTAATGTAGTTCGGTAGTTCTTCGGAAAAATTACCGTTACGCTGGTTGATGTAGAGGTAATCTCTTTCGTAAAAATCGTTGGAGACATAGATGTCTTCCCAGCCATCCCCATTAACATCTCCCACGGTGATGCCCAGGCCAAAAGCGATAACACTACCGTAAATATTTTTCTCTACACTTACATCTACAAATCGACCATCGTCATTGCGGTAAAGTTTATCTCCGCCGTAGTTATCACGCTGATTACGCAGATTGGCCAACTTTAAACTTTCGACCGGACGAAAACTATTGTTAAGCACGTAGCAGTCGAGATCACCGTCTTTGTCATAATCGAAGAAGACGGCATGGGTAGAGAAACCACCGTCGTCAAGACCGTATTCCGCTGCCGCTTCGCGGAAGCTTCCATCCTGCTGATTGATAAAGAGTTCGTTTTCCCGGCGGTTACCTTCTAGATCGCCGCTATTGCAGACGTAGATATCTAACCAGCCATCACCATTAACATCGGCTAGCGCAACCCCAGTCGACCAAGCGTGGGTGCCCCCAGCGCCGGATTGTTCCGTTACGTCCTTGAATTTTAGATCCCCCTGATTGAGAAAAAGTCGATTACTTAAAGTGTTGGCGGTCATATATACATCAGGCAGACCATCATTATTGAGGTCACCAATACCTACTCCGCCACCATTGTAGTAGTTGCGATAACGAAATACATCAAAATTGGCATCGAGAGTCAAATTATTGGCAAAATTCAGTCCGCTTTCACTAGCGGGAATTTCCTGGAAGCGGGCATCTTCGGGAACGGTGAATTGGTCAGCCTCTACAGCTTGCTGCCCCCCGTTGCATGCCAGGAAAAGAAGAATCAATACACTGTAATACGATAAACGCATAAAAGACATGTTGGTACAAAGCTCAAAAAAAACAAGAGGGACACACCCGCAGAAACCTGCCTGCTGACCGCAGGAAGGCAGCTACAAAACAAAATACAAAAGTAGAAAAGGGCGAACAATCTTGCGATTGTCCGCCCTTTTCAATCAAGCTAGCAAATAGACTACTTGAAGAAATAGTCTAGCACCAGCAACAGGATTAGTATCCTGGATTCTGAACTAAGTTAGGGTTAGCAGCCAGCTGTACGTCAGGAATGGGGAACAGTAACTTGCTATTGTCAGAGGCATCAGGCTTTTGTGCCCAAGTACCAAGGAAGGTACCAAAGCGGATCTGATCCTGACGACGCCATCCTTCCCAGTAGAGTTCGAAGCCACGCTCGTCGAGCATGGTCATTTCGTCTACTGTACCCAGTGGCTGAGCACCGCGGATTTGACGTAGTTCGTTTACAATAGTAGTAGCTGCACCAGCATTACCAGCACGTAGCTGAGCTTCCGCTTCCATCAGCTTGACGTCAGCGTAACGCAGGAAGATGTAATCATTACCGGGATTATCTACATTGTCGTAGTCAGGAACGTACTTGATCACCCGTACACCCTCGCGCTCCGTAGAATAGAATAAGTCTACTTCAGGGGTAAAGATCAGAGGATCACCAGCACGATCAGTCAAGGCCTCGCCGTTCTCGTTGAACTGTTGTCCTTCCAAGAAGCCGGCCCGTAAACCGGACACTTCTGTTACACCAGGATATTCGGCACCAAAGCGCGTATCATCCTGATCCCACTTATTGTAGAAACCAGACAGGGTAGTAAAGCCATTCCAACCGGAAGGGTTCTGGTTGTAATGCATGGTCATGTAGTGACGGTTACGCGTATTACCACGGGTGTTACCCGTCTCATTAACGATACCAAAGATAGGCTCCCTGGAATCCGTTGAGTTAGTCGGGCTGAAGATCTGGAAGTACTCACCGGTAGGCTCATACTCAAAGAAACCGGAGCCGTCGATCGAAGCAGCAAGGGCGATAATGCGATCCATGTCTGCACGATTGAAGTCATATGGACCAGCTGGATCAGCAGCCGTCCAAACGCCTTTATTCAACAGTACTTTCATTAGCAAGGCTTCGGCAGCCTGCTTGCTAGCGGTTCCAATGTCACCCTGGGTAAAGTCAGGTAGGTTAGCGATTGCGAAATCAAGATCGTCAATGACCATCTGAGTTGCATCAGCACGAGACTCTATCCGAGGTAAAATGGCACCGCCTTCGGTAGCTTCCCGGAAAGGAACCTGACCGTAGAAGTCTACCATATACATCATGAAGAAAGCACGCAAGAAGCGAGCCTGAGAGATCAAACTGTTGTCGCTGGTAGCTGCAATAACCTGAGTAGCTTGAAAGTAGCCCGAAGACAAGTTATTGAAGTTATTCACCACGTCGCGGTGTACAGCGTTCCAGGTGTGCGAATGCAGTTGACGCCAAACACCAAAGTCAGACCAGTCGGTACCGCGAGTTGGGCCGATCAGTTCGTCTGTAGTGTGTTCCATCATGGCAAATACGCCAGCCTGGTCAGTAAGACCATTTAATTGGTTGTAGGTAGCGGTTAGACCGGCTGCGGGGTCCTGTAGTAGGGGCAAAGTCTCATTATCGACTACCTCCTCGCGGAGACCACCTTCTACAGCATCATCCAGGTCAGTACAGGCAGAGAAACCCGCAACAACACTGAACAGTGCCAGCCAGAAACCACCTTTTAAGAAATTGGATTTCATGGTAGGATAGTTTACGTTTTTAAAATGTAGCGTTTATGCCAATCTGTACCGTACGTGCACGGGGGTAAGCCGTGTAGTCGATACCAACACTAGGCACGCCATTAATTGATTTGTTGGTGTCTACTTCAGGGTCAAGGCCACTGTAGTCGGTGAAGAGCAACAGGTTCTGACCGTTAACGAAGAGACGTAAGCTAGACACGGCACCCCAACCAGCAGTGTCGAAGTTGTAGCCAATGCTTGCATTTTGTAGCCGAACGAAGTCACCCTTTTCCAGGAAGCGAGAACTCGCCTCACCGAAGTTATTAGGGCCTTCACCGCTGTTTGCTGCGTCGACCGTAATGTTACGAGCGTTACGCAGGTTTGGACGCAGGAAGATGGCATTAGCGGTGTTATTATACACATCAAAGCCAAAGACACCCTGAAGGAAGAAGCTGAAGTCAAGCCTGCCGAAGTTAAACTGGTTCAACCAGCCCAGGTTGACGTCCGGTAGTGGATCAGATCCAATCAGCGTCAAAACGTCACCTTCTCCATTAGCATAAGTTGCGTTACCAGCATCGTCAAATCCAGTGAAGTCACGTACTAAGTAAGTATTCAGAGGCTGACCTCCAACGATAGCCTGAACAAAGGCTCCAGTCAGACCCTGGCCATTGATTGCACCAGTGGTTAACAGTCCTTCAAAATCTGGATCGAATTCGTTATTGAGGTAAGCACCCGTTAGGGTAGAGGTCCAACCTACGTTAGCATTATCAATCACTACTGCACTTAGTGTTAATTCGATTCCGTCGTTAAATACGGGGTTTTCGAGATTAATGAAGCGTGTACCAGCACCGGGAGGTACAGGAGCAGGAGTGATCGCAGGGAAGAGCAGATCGTCGGTACGCTTATCGAAGTAGTCCAATGAACCAGTGATTCGTCCATTGTTAAACCCGAAATCAACACCAATGTTCAGTTGAGTGGTTTCTTCCCACTTCAGATCGGGGTTAGGCAGGTTAGCTAACTGCTGACCACCTTCGTTGTTCACGATAATCGCACCCGTTGACAGGTTGTTGGAAGGGAATTCCTGATTACCAGTGATACCCCATCCAGCACGTAGCTTGAAGGTCTCAAATACTTCGGGGAACCAATCTTCTTCAGACAGACGCCAAGCGGCGGAGAAAGAAGGAAAAGTACCGTACTTGTTATTTTCACCGAAACGCGTAGAACCATCCACCCGCAGGGTCGCTGTCAGGAGGAAGCGATCATTGAGGTTGTAGTTAACACGGCCAAAGTAAGACTGCAACTCCTCTTCATTAATAAAAGAAGTAGAGTTAAAAGAACGAGGGAACTCGTTTACGTTAACGTTTTGCAGGGCATCACTTGGGCGAATGTCTGGGTTGATAAGGTTAGTGGCAGAAGTGAAACTACCCTCAGAGTTGAACTTCTGATAAGAGAAACCTAATAAAGCCTGCAATCTATTGCCGCCAACTTCCGTATCCAAATTCAGCGTATGCTCAATCAGTTGGTTACGATTAGTTCCCGTACTGATGGCACCCAAACCAGGGAAAAATCCAGTTTGATCTAAACGGTTACCTACTTGCAGACGTACGTTACGGTCGGTACGGCGCGTACCAGTTGCGTCATCATAGCCGTAAGTAATTTTGTAATTCAAAGCATCCGTCAGGTGCAGAGTCGCAGAAACGTTTGCCAGCAAACGAGTAGTTTCGGCGAAATCGTCGATGTACTCAGAAATAGCAACTGGGTTACGGAAATCCTCTGCCTGGAAGAATGTTCCATCTTCGTTACGAATTGGTTGCGTAGGGTTAGCCTGCAGAGCAGCGCCCAAAAGGTCACCTTCAAAGCCCGCATCATCAACGATCGGAGCGAACTGGTCGTCGATCTTAGAAGCCGTCAATGAGACAGATACATCTAATCGATCGTTCAGTGTAGTGGTGTTGGCGCTAATACGTCCATTCAGACGCTCCAGGCCAGACTTAACGACCACCCCTTCTTGATCCAGGTAACCAAAAGACAAGCGGTAGTTTGTATTATCATTTCCACCACCGAAAGAAAGGCCATATTCCTGAGAAACGGCATTCCGGAAGATTTCATCTTGCCAGTCAACATTAGCTCCACGATCTACATCATTCGCACCTACCTCAGCAGCCTCAGCAATGAACTGATCAGCAGAAAGTAGGTCAAAGCGATTAGCCACCGAAGAGAAGGCCGTTGATACGTTGAACTGAACCGGAGAACTGCTATTACCACTCTTGGTCTTGATGATCACAACACCGTTAGCACCACGCGCACCGTAGATGGCGGCAGCAGAGGCGTCCTTAAGTACGTTGATACTTTCAATATCATTAGGGTTAATGAAGTTCAAGGGGTTACGAGCAGAAGAGTTACCCAGACCAGTGTTACCTGATCCGCCAACCGTATTGCCGTTGTCCAGGGGTACACCATCTACAACGTATAGCGGGCCGTTACCACCACGGACGGAGGCCGTACCACGAATACGAACAGAGATGCCACCACCAGGCTCACCACTTGATTGCGTAATCTGTACTCCGGCAGCACGTCCTTGCAAAAGCTGCTCGGGAGAAGAAATAATACCCTGCTGAAAATCTTCAGCATCCAGAGCTACAACCGCTCCGGTGGCGTCTTCCTTCTTTACGGTACCGTAACCGACTACAACAACTTCCTCGAGGGTTTCACCTGACTCTAGCATCACATCAATGGTGGTGCGTCCGTCCAGTGTAACTGTCTGAGCTGTATAACCGGTGTAAGAGAAAACAAGTGCCTCCGCATTCGCGGGCACATTCAAGGTGTAGTTACCATCGAAATCGGTAACTGTACCTGTAGAGGTCCCTAGGACCAAAACACTCGCTCCAATGAGCGGATCGCCTGATTCTGCATCAGTTATAGTTCCGGAAACTGCTGATTGCGCAAGCGCAACACCCGTTAATCCCAGAAATAATAACAACACTGCAAAACCACGCATGAATCTAAACGTAGTAAGCTTCATACACTACTTGAGTTTGGAAAAAAAATGGTTGTCCTTGTTCACACAATAAAGATGGCTCGTTTGCCCTCAAAGCTTGTGAAAACACAAAATTATCTTAAGCCTTCACCGACGGTGAATTGCTTTTTGTTTGTGCGTTAGGAACCGTTGCATGATCGGTCCGATGTGGTGGTAGAAATAGGTACGGGCGCTGCAAAAGTGGAAATTCAAACTCGAAAAACAAAAGATACGCTGGTTATTTTTTGCCTAAATTGTACATACCCAGCATTACTAGTGGTGATAATTATCTTTTGTCTACCCGACAAAACGATGTATCTACACCATTCGCTGCTTCAAGATGATCACCTATCTTGGTCGAAGGTATAAACTAAAGTCTGTTTGAATCCCCGAATCCGAATGCTATGGCTGGGCTTAAGCATTTTTTGCCTGTGTCTCAGCAATGTACTGGCGCAACACGGTGAGCTTGATCTTAGGATAGAAGGCAACCAAAAACGGGTGGACATTCCCTTCCAGCTGATCAATAACTTCATTGTTGTTCCGGTCTTAATCGATAATCTGCTGCCCGTCAATTTCATAGTGGATACCGGTGCTGAACACACCATCATCCTTGATCGCACGCTTACCGACGCCATCAACGCCCGCTATCAACGCGTATTTGAAATCGTGGGTTCCGACCTTAGCACTTCCTTGCAGGCCTTGCTCGCCGTTGGGATCGACTTCAAGATCGGCACTAAGCTCACGGCAAAAAATCGATCGGTGCTCGTCCTGTCCGAAAATAATTTCAACTTCGAGGAACTCACCGGCGTCCCCATTGCCGGTATTCTGGGTGGAGATTTCCTAATGCGATTCGTTCTGGAGATCGATTATCACCGCAGAGTATTGCGCCTTCACGAGCCTAGCAACTACCAACCCGGTAGGCGGCACGAACAGCTGCCCGCACAATTTGAGCGAAATCGTGCTTACCTGGAAGGAGAACTGGTATTGAGTGGTCAGCGGCAACTCAGGCGTCTGTTGTTAATTGATACTGGGGCCAGCCTAAGTTTGTTACTACTCAGCAAAGAAGAAGAGGAAGTCCAGTTGCCTGACGAGACCATTTTAGCCCCCATCGCCAATGGTTTAGGAGGGCAGCTCATGGGCATGGTCGGTCGAGCACGCAACTTTAGTATTGGCAAGCAAGACCTGGGAGCCATGGTGCTATTTTATCAGGATATGCCTCCTTTCATGGATAGTCTAAATGTCTTGCGAGAGGGCATTATCGGCAATCGAGCACTCCAACGATTTAACCTAATCATTGATTATCCTCGTCGAGCCGTATACGCCCGCCCAGTTGGACGGTGGCCCCGCAGTTTTCCATTCGATCGCTCTGGATTGATAGTAAGTGCAGGAGGTCCTCATCTGACGAAGTATCAAGTTTTGAGCGTTATCGAAAACAGTCCTGCCGCAGAAGCCGGTCTGGAAGCTGGAGATATTATCCGCCGTTTGAATGGTACACCGGGCCCCTTACTTACCCTCAATGGCATTAATCGAAAGCTGGAAGGGAGAGTTGGGAAGCGCATCAAAATACTCGCCGAGCGAGACGGACTACTTTTTCACGTGGAATTTTATTTACGTGATTTGATCTAAATAGTCATTTTATTAGTTGGGTAAAGGGGAAATCAAATTGGCTAAGAAAGCCTTACTGCCCACTCCAACCTCTTTTTTGCTAAAGCAATCGACGCTTATGTACATCAGGACGCTCTTCCTGCTACTTATCCTCTCTTGTTCCTGCACCTTCATCCAGGAACGCTACCCTACTCTTCCGCCGGGTCCCTATCGTGCGGTACTTAAGCTGGAAAACAATCCCATTGTGCCCAACCCCAAAGGGCAACCCACTGAGGAGAATATGAACCTGGAATTTGAAGAAGTCACTCGAGGAGAACTCCCCTTCACTTTTGAGGTCAACTACGTCGACGAAGAGAGGGTCAGTATCGATATCTATAATGGCGAAGAGCTTATCCAGATTCCAGCAGAACATATCCAGTATGGACGCGATCTTGAACAGGGCCGCGACACTCTGCGCATCGACTTCCCAGTCTACGATACCCACATTAGCGCCTATCATGAAGAAAATGTAATTGAGGGCGTTTGGGTCGTCCACTATCGCGACAATTACCGCATTCCTTTCGTGGCGCGTTTTGGCCAAAATCATCGTTTCACTCAACTCAACAAACCACCCGCCGCAGACCTGAGTGGTCGCTGGTCACTGCTTTTCGAGGCTGGTACGACCGATGAGTATCCTGGTCTAGCCGAACTCAGCCAGGAAGGGAATGAATTGCGCGGTACGATTCGCACCGAGACTGGCGATTACCGCTATCTGGCGGGTACCGTTCAGGACAACAAGGCTTACCTTTCCGTATTCGATGGTGCTCATGCCTTCCTTTTTGAAGCACTCATTAAAGCAGATGGTAGTTTGAATGGCACCTTTCGTTCGGGCAGGCATTATATCGCCGATTGGACTGGAAATCGAGCAACTGATGATTTTGAACTGGCCGACCCCGACAGTCTGACTCAATTGGTAGAAGGAGTCCCACTCAATTTTTCTTTTAGTACTCCCGCAGGTGTCCCCGTCTCACTAGCAGACGAAGCTTTTGAAGGAAAGGTCAAGTTGGTCCAGATTTTTGGTACCTGGTGCCCCAATTGTCGGGATGAAACGAATTTCCTTAAAGACTTCATGGCTACTTATGAACGAGCTGATGAATTAGCCATAATTGGATTAGCCTTCGAACGCTACGGCGCCGAAGATGAACGCAGCAAAGCCGCGTTGGAGCGTTACGCCACCAACCTGGATATTCCTTGGCCACTACTGCTTGCCGGTGGCTACAACAAGGTGGAAGCAGCAGCAGCACTTCCTATGCTGAATCAAGTGATTAGCTACCCTACCCTCTTATTTCTCGACCGCTCTAACCGAGTTCGTCGCATTCATACCGGCTTCAATGGGCCAGCTACTAGCGCCTACGAGGATTTCACCCGTTCTTTTCATAAATCAATAGATGAACTAGTAGGCGAAGACTCTGACTTGAATCAATAATCGATTTCATTTATCTTTAGCATATGAATGCGAAGTACTTCTCTCTGCTAGCGACACTACTGTTTTCTTCTTGTTTGACGGAAAGTCTTGAAGTCATCGAGTCTGGTCCTAGTTTCACGGATGAAGAGTACGCCACCCTGAGTCAGGAGCTCAACATCCCCAGAGTCATCGACAACTTTGACATTACCCTGGCGGCTCATATGAGTCCTAGCGGTCGGGAAGAACAGGTAGACGTCGATCCAGCAAGGGCCTTATTAGGCAGAGTACTTTTTTATGACAATCGCCTGAGTAGCACTGGTGAAACCAACTGTTCCAGCTGTCACAAACAGGAGCTGGCCTTTAGTGATGATGTTGCTTTCAGTAAAGGAATCAATAACCAGTTTACCGAGCGCAACAGTATTGCTTTGGCTGCAGTACCTAACTTCCAGACCAGCTATGATGGTGTGGTTGCCTCTTTCTCAGGAGAGACGGTCCAGTTCTTTTGGGACGAACGTGCGCCTTCCATTCAAGTGCAAAGTAGAGAGACGATCGAGAACACCATTGAGATGGGGCATAATCTGAACGAGCTTGCTGCAAATCTCAATGAGGTAGCCACCTACCGTATTCTGGGGCGCTACGCTTTCGGTACCGAGCAATTAGATCCGGTATTGATCACCCAAGCGCTGCAAGATTTTTGCAATAGCCTCGTCTCAGCCAACAGTCGTTTTGATCGTTTACGGGACCAAGAATTATTCGGACCGCAAGCCAATAATGAACCACGTTGGACGACCCAAGAACAACGCGGCTTAGGACTCTATAGAAATAACTGTGGCGCCTGCCATTCCATGGATATGACCAACCCCGGCGTCAACGCGGCCAGTAACGGCCTGGACCTCAACCCAGAAGACCTGGGTAAGGGAGAACACTTTGGCCGTGCATTCAATGGGATTTTCAAGGTACCTTTCCTGCGCAATATCGAACTGACCGGCCCTTATATGCACGATGGTCGTTTTGACACCCTAGAGGAGGTGCTTGATCATTACAGCAACAGCATTGCACCACACATCAATCTCCACCCTTTGCTACAAGATGAAGCGGGAAATCCACGTAATCTCAACTTTAGTGATGAGGACAAGGCTGCTCTAATTGCCTTTTTGCAAACCACTACGGATGAGCGCCTCATCACCGAAGAACGCTTTAGCAATCCTTTCCGTTAAGCACAACGAACGCAAAAAGGACTTTCTGGCATTAGCACCAACCGCATCGGCGGAATGGGGCGTCCGCAACGCTTACAGTTACCAAAATTTGGATCTTCCAGACTAGCTAAGCTATGCTGTAGCTTGGCCAGCTTAGTTTTGGCCTGACGAAGAGAGGCCTCGATGACTGCTTGATTGTTAATGGCATCCATGCGACTAATCCGTCCGATGGCATCATCAGGTGTTACCGGACCAGACATCGCTTCATAATCGGTAATTTTCTGCTCTGTTATCGCGAGTTGCTCTTTGATCAGTGCTTCAATTTCGGCTTTATTCTGCATAGCTATATTACTAACCCGTAATGTGTCTGACTAGGCCACCGTCTACGGTGATCGTCTGTCCGGTAAGGTAGCGGCTGTTTGAGGACATTAACCAGGCAACTAGGCTGGCCAGATCGGCGGGTTCGCCTAAGGCGCCAACGGGTACTTGCTCGACAAACTGTGCCTCAGCTTCTTGGAGGCTAATGCCTTGTAAATCGGCTGCTTGCTGTAACACGGCAGTAATACGATGAGTAGCATGATAACCGGGAGCGACGATATTAAAAGTAACTCCTTGACCGCCATTCTCATTCGCTAAGGAACGAACAAAGCCAGCCACAGCAGCTCTAAAGGCATTGCTTAGCACCAAGTTATTAATCGGCTGTTTGATGCTCACACTTTCCACGAATACCATTCGCCCGGCTTGCCTTTGCAGCATGCCTGGTAATAAAGACTTGGCTAGCTTTATTTTCCAGCGAAGGGTAAGCTGGTAAGCGGCATCCCAGGCTTCCATATCCGTTTCCAACAAGGGTTTGGGCGGCGGCCCACCGGCATTGAAACAAATTCCATAGACTGCTGACTCATCGAGCTTTTTGATCAGGCGATCTACATCTTCATTGTCGGTAAAGTCGGCACGAAAACCCTCAAATCTTCCGTCCCACTGCTCGGCCATCGCTTGCAGTTGATCGTGGGAACGGGCAATACCAATCACCTGAGCGCCTTCGGCGAGCAACTGTTCCGCAATTGCCCGTCCTAATCCAGCAGTAGCACCTCCGACGGCAATCAGCTTATTCTTTATCTGTAAATCCATAGAAGACCAAAGGTATTAAAGTCAGCAATCATGAAAATAACAAAGCAAGGGCCGTCATGCAGGTAAGGCCCATAATCAGATAACGAAAAAATTGCTCAGACATGCGCATCACTAACCAAAGGCCTAAGTAAAAGCCGATGAGGACTGCCGGTAATGCCCAAAGGTCTTGCCATAGCATTTGTAGATCTAATTTCTTCCATACCCAGATATGAAAAGGAAGTTTAGTAAGATTGACAATCAGAAAGAAATAGGCACCCGTCCCTAAAAACTCCAATTTAGGTAGACGGGTAGATAAGAGATAAATCGACATCACCGGTCCGCCAACATTACCGATCATAGTAGTAAAACCTCCTAATAGCCCTGCACTAGTAGCTACAGTTGGACGCTCCATTTTTTTCGGATTGATTGGATAGCGTTCGAGGTATAATAATACGATGACCGAGGCGAGGACGATTAAGGAGAGGATAGTACCAAAAGTGGCATCATTGATCCATTCTCCGACCAAGACCGCTAATAATATCCCCATGATAGCCGCTGGGATTAGACTGCGAACATAACTCCACTTCACGTACTTCCCGTAGCGGTAAATGGCAAAAGCATCTCCGACTAACAACAATGGAACTAGCACGGCAGCGGCGTTTTTCCCTCCAAAAGCAGCGGCCAATAAAGGGACGGTAAACAACAAACCACCCTTGACCCCAGCTTTGCCCAAGCCAATGGTCGTCGCTGCTAGCAAGAGGGTCAAGTACGCCCACCAGCTCTCAAAGGGAATATAATCGGGTAATTGCATGCAACGAAGGTAAGTCGGCCTATGAAAAAAGCAATTACTCCAACTACCTTTGCCCCATGATTTACCTGTTGCTGGTGCTTCTCTTGCTCTCTGGCTATGGCATTGTACATACCTACCTGGTTTTTCCCTGGCTTTGCTGGAAAAATGAAACGAAAGCATTGGAGAGCCAGCAAAGAGTAGACCAGCGGAAGTACAAATTACCTAAGCAAGACTGGCCAGAAGTAGCCTTGTTGATGGCCGTCCATAACGAAGAGTTTGTACTGCGGCAAAAGCTAGACGCTAGCCTGCGACAGGATTACCCCGGTGAGCTGCGACTGTACATAGGTTGCGATAATTGTACGGATGACAGCTGGCCAATTTTAGAGGACTATATGCAGCGTTATCCCAAGCGGGTATTTGCTAGTAAAAATCCCAGACGGATGGGAAAGCCTAAAACGATAAATCGCCTTTATGCTGCCTTAGATCAAGACGATCAACATAGCGTACTTTGGTTAACTGACGCCAGTGTTATACCGGCTAATGATTGCCTCGGGGAACTCGTTCGTCCGCTGTTAGCAGACCCGACTATAGTGCTAGTAGATGCTCAGCAACTGCATACCGGAATTGAAGCTGATGGTATTAGTCGATCCGAAGACAGCTACATCAATCGCGAAGCTCGTTTAAAGCAAGCAGAGAGTCGAAAATACGGTTATTTGATTGGTCCATTCGGTGGCTGCTATGTGCTGCGAGCCGAGTACTTTAGCTCAGTGCCGGACAACTTCCTAGTGGATGATTTTTACCTCTGTATGGCGGCCTACGAAAAGGGCGGCAGAGGGATTAGTGCTCCGCGGGCGCGAGCCTACGAAGGTGTAGGTCAGCAACTGGGTGATGAGTTTCGCAGGAAGGTGCGGATTGCAAGTGGTAATTGGCAAAATTTGATCCGTTTTCGACGGCTATGGTGGCCGCCAATCAAGTCGCTCAATTTTGCCTTTTTCAGTCATAAGGTCTTGCGCTGGTGGACGCCATTCCTGGCGCTGTTATTCATCAGTTGTCTCTCGTTACTGGCTTTTCAGTTTGGCAACTATTGGGCGCAGCTGGCGTTATATGGAATAATATTGGTAGTTGTCCTGCCAGTTAGCTTGGATCTTATCTTACGGCTGATGGGTAAACACTATTTATTACTGAGAAATTGGCGATACTTCATCGCCATGAACCTAGCCCTACTACTGGGTTTTTTCCGCTATCTAAAAGGAGTAAAAACTAATGTCTGGCAACCCTCAAAGCGCCACTAAGGCGGAACAAGACTTGGCCCTAGACAGCATCGAATCAGCAGTAGCGGATATTCGAGCTGGAAAGGTAGTTATTGTAGTCGATGATGAAGATCGTGAAAATGAAGGGGACTTCATTTGCGCGGCGGAACTAGTCACCCCAGAGATCATCAATTTCATGGCCACCCACGGCCGAGGGCTGATCTGCACCCCGATTGAGGCCAACCGAGCTGACGAACTGGACTTGCCCATGATGGTCAGTTCCAATACCGCTTTGCACGAGACGGCCTTTACCGTTTCAATTGACTTGGTAGGCTTTGGATGTAGCACGGGTATTTCAGCCTATGATCGTGCTACCGGAATCCGAAAAATGACGGATGCCAGCACAAAAAAGACGGACTTTGCCCGCCCCGGTCATATCTTCCCTTTACGGGCGATGGCTGGCGGTGTTTTGCGTCGTACGGGACACACCGAAGCGACTATCGACCTGGCACGGATGGCAGGTTTGTATCCAGCAGGTGTACTGGTAGAAATCCTCAACCCAGACGGCACGATGGCCCGGCTACCCCAACTAAAGGAAATTGCTAGGCAGCACGACTTGAAGCTGATTAGCATTAAGGACTTGGTGGCTTACCGGTTGCGAACAGAACGTCTGGTTGAAAACGTATCTCGTTTAGAATTGGATTCTCGCTACGGGAAACTGAGTTTACACGCTTACCGGCAAACGACCAACGATGACATCCATCTAGCTGTAACCAAGGGTAGTTGGTTACCCGACGAAGCGGTTTTAACGCGGGTACACAGCAGCCATTTGAATAATGATTTATTACAGGTATTAATGTCTGGTTTTGGCAGTAGTCTGGCTGCACCGTTAGAGCACATCGCTAAGGCCGAAAAAGGCGTCTTGCTCTTTATGCGCCCACAACAAAGCGCGGAAGAGGTGATCAACGAATTGCACGTGCTTAAAAATCGGATAGAGGAAGGCTTAAGTGGCCCAAGCGATGAGCGCAGTATGAATCAACGCGATTTTGGCATTGGTGCCCAAATCTTGCGGGATCTAGGCGTTAGTAAACTGCGTTTGCTGACTAACAATCCCAAACGCCGAGTGGGCCTGATTGGCTATGGCTTGGAAGTAGTCGAGAACGTTAATCTGGCACTTTAGCGTTTTATTCCTCTTTCGTACGACCGAAGTGCGTCAGGATCTTCTTGGCGGTTGCCTGATTAACCACGCGCAGCAATTCTGCCACGGGTGCTTCCTTCACTTTTTTGGTAGAACCGAAATGAGCGATCAGTTTTTGGACGCTCTTCGCCCCTACTCCGGGAACATCTAATAATTCCGTCTTCAAAAAGCTATTACTTCTACGATTCCGGTGATGGCGTAAGGCGAAGCGGTGGGCTTCATCACGCGCTTGCTGGATAATTTTCAGCGTCTCGCTCTTTTTATTGATGTGCAAGGGTACGGGGTCATCTGCAAAATAGATTTCTTCCAGGCGTTTGGCGATTCCGATTACCGTGATTCGATTTTCTAAACCAAGGGTTTTAATACTTTCCATAGCGTGGCTAAGCTGGCCTTTACCACCGTCAATAATTACTAATTGGGGCAGTGGTTCATCTTCTTCCAGCAGGCGACGGTAACGGCGGTGCACCACCTCTTTCATCGAGGCAAAATCATCGGGGCCTTCAACAGTTTTAATATTAAAATGACGATAGTCTTTTTTACTGGGTTTAGCGTTTTTAAACACTACGCAACTCGCCGTGGGATTGGTACCTTGAATATTCGAATTATCAAAGCACTCCAGATGCATGGGCAGTTCATTCATATTTAGATCTGCCTGCATCGTGCGCAGGATCCGTTCGGCTGGTGTCTGTTTGTTTGCGTGACTAATCCGCTGTTTTTTGCGCTGTAGCAAAAAGTATTTAGCATTCTTTTCGCTTAGCTCTAGTAGCTTGCGTTTATCACCAATTTTAGGAACTACGATCTCAGCTTCAATGCCGGGCAAGTCTAGCTGACGGTCGAGAATGATTTCTGGAGCGATGCTATTAAAACGCTCCCTAAGAACCGGTATGGTGTAAGTAAGAATACCCGCCTCATCCTCCTTATCCAGGTTCATTTCAATTTCCTGCGTATGGGTGTGGATAATTGCGCCTTCGACAATCTTAATGTAATTGAGGTAGGCCTCTTTTTCATCGACGGCCAGGCCAAAAACGTCTACATCTTGGATGCTGGTGGAAACTACGGTCGACTTGGCCTGGTAATTCTCAAAAGCGGTTAGCTTTTCTTTTATTTGCTGGGCGCGTTCAAACTGCATATTGGTAGCCAATCGCTCCATTTCGGATTTAAAGTGTCTTTTTACGGCTCCGAAATTACCCTTAAGAATATTTTTTATTTGCTCAATTTTGACGTTGTAGTCATTCTCCTCCTCTAAACCTACACAGGGGCCGATGCAATTTTTAATATGGTACTCTAAGCAGACTTTAAATTTACCAGCCTTAATATTACTATCGCTCAAATTAAAGTTGCAGGTGCGTAAGGAAAATAGCCGTTTAATAAGGTCTAAAATATCTTTAATTCTAGCTTTACTGGTGTAGGGACCGAAATAAGTCGAGCCATCTTTGATGACCCTGCGGGTGATAAATACTCTAGGAAAACGTTCTTTTTTAATGCAGATGTAAGAGTAATTCTTATCATCCTTGAGGTTGACGTTATAACGCGGCTGATGTGTTTTAATCAGCGCGTTTTCCAGTAAGAGTGCATCGGCCTCAGAATCAACGATAGTAAACTCCAAGTGATGAGCATTTTTGACCATCACCCGAGTTCGATTCAAGCGCCCTTTGCGTTCACCAAAATAGCTGGCTACCCGGTTGCGCAACACTTTAGCCTTCCCAACGTACAGAATCGCCCCTTCGGCTCCAATAAATCGATAAACCCCTGGCTGTTTAGGGATAGTATCGGCTATTTTTTTGAAATCTTCGGTAGTCATATGCCCATTAAAAACACCAAGATAAACAAGTTGTTGGGTGAAGGCCTAAGATATTAGAACTTTGTTGTTAATGTGCTTATCCGTTGTTATTTACCGTTTGCGACAAACGCTTAGTTAGGAATCTCGCGTTTAAAGCTTCATGCCGACTCTCTTACTTTTTGCGATATGAGGTGCTCGCTAATTTTTGATCATCATTAAAAGAAAATTTTGGATGAGTAAATTTAACACTACTAATTCCGCACTAACCCACTGGACTGCACGGGTGGCCTTAGTTCTCTTGCTGCTCAACGACCATTACTTCAAGTGGGTATATAGCAGTTGGTGGACTGGAAAGTGGTCGGACCTGGCAGGTTTGTATTTATTAGGGCTGGTACTTAGTGAGCTATTTCCCTTATTGAGACAATGTTGTTTTGCCTTAAGTGGACTACTCTTTATTCTTTGGAAACTCCCTGTTTCAGAACCTCTCGTACAAGGGTTAAACCAGCTTTTACCCTGGGGCATAAGCCGAGTAGTGGATTATAGCGACTTATGGTGTCTACTGATTTTGCTGCCAGCTCATTGGTTTTGGCACAAGGGAAACTACCAGTATCTAAGCGGGCAAGATTCAGGATGGAGTTACGCTCGGTTGATCATGTTACCACTCTGTGTTATTGCCTTTTCCGCGACCTCTCCTCCCCTTTCCTATCGCATGAGTGCTCATGAATATCAAGGGGATATTCAGATTGAAGAAAGTTACAAACTCAAAGGAGACACCACAGAGGTCTTAGCATACCTATTAGCACAGGGTTTTTGTTTACAGAAAGACACCAGCGAAAAGCATTACGCCTATTATGACATGCAGCGATTCCACCTTATTGATACCGTACTCTACCTACAGCGAGAAAACGATAAACTAGGGTTGGGTGATAGTTTAAGTAGCTTCACCTTTACTATTTCTCCCTGGTACGCCCAAATGTCGAAGCCTGCTACCTCTTTGCGAATCAATTATCTAGAACTCCTTCATGAAGAAAGCTTTTCCGATTGGCGTGATTTAAAGGCTCGCCAGCGAGCAGCAAGAAGGGCTTTTGAAGACATGCTCATCGAACCGATGCGCAAATGGTTGAAGGAAAATTGATGCTGTAGCCACGACTTCTACCAAGCTAGATTAGGCATGGTGGGCTTTAGCTCGGTCAACCCATTTCATGAGTGGCTTGACGGAGAGGCCATGAATAATAATAGAAGCCAAAATAGTGAAATTAACGATTCCCCAAACCGTATCGATCATTGGCCAATCTTGCTGACTATTCTGGGCATAAGCCAAATAGTATATAGAGCCGATTCCCCGAATGCCAAAAAAACTAATCCCAATTTTTTCACGCATTGGAAGTCGACATCCTAGAAACCCCAACATAGCTGATAGCGGCCTAATAGCTATGAGTAGTGCTATTCCACATAATGCCCCTTGCCAACTCAGGTGACTAAGCCCACCTGTTGCTAAAACCCCGCCAAATGCAATTAGGAAAGTGCCTAGCAATGCTTGTTCTACCTGATCGATTGCACTATAATTTCGACGGTGTACAGCGTGTTTATTTTGTCTTTGTCTTCCTACCACTGCAGCCACAAAAACCGCTAGAAAACCATAGCCTTCTATCAATTCAGTTAGAGAATAAGTCACTAAAATTGCTGCTAGTACGAATATTCCCTCCTTAAGGTCGGGAGTTTTTTGTTCATTCTGCTTGGGAATTGCCCAAAAGAAGAAGGAAGAAACTAAACGCCCACAAATAATGCCAGACGCCAAACCCACCGCAATTCGGTAGCCAAAATCCCACGATGACCACTGTATTAGAGTCGAGCTGATGGAGCTAGCACCCAACAAGGCGATAGCTAGGTACACAAAAGGAAACGCGAGGCCATCGTTAAGTCCTGCTTCTAAAGTTAAACCGAAACGAACGTCACTCTCTTCTCCCATATTGGGCGGCCCTACCTGAACGTTTCCAGCCAGGACGGGATCTGTAGGGGCTAATACCGCTCCAAGTAATATCGCTGTCGCTAATGGTAGATCTAGAAAGAAATACCCTAGTGCTGCCATACTGGCAATAGTGAGCGGCATCGCAATACCGAGCAGATACCAGCCGATTTGCCAATTAGCCCAAGATGGTTTTCGGTCAATCTTAATTCCGATGCCAGCCAGGGAAACGATGACAATTAATTCCGTGAGGTACTCTAATACCTTTCGATCAAATTGATTGTCCTCAGGGCTTATTAAGGGAAGATTGATCGGGAGGCTAAAGACCAACAGCCCAAAACCAACGTAGATTATTGGGATGGTTAATAGCCGCCGCCGCAAGAACTGGGGTAAATAAAAGATCCCGAATAACGCAATCCCCGCCAATAAAAGAAATAAAATGTGGGTAGACATATTGCGACTATAACCGAACTGAAGGGAAAATGTGCACCGCCAACTAAATGAGTAAACTCAATTATAGTCAAAAGCCAGGCACCATCATGACGGCATTCTGCATCAAACGACTGGGGCCACGCCAAAACATCCGATAGTGTGGGTTGTCCAGCAGATAGACTACTTTCCCTCTCCCCATTGTACGCACACCGGCCCAGGTATTGCCGGCGAGTGCACTCAAGGAGGCATCGGGCGCATAGCCTGCAACTAGCAATTGGGTGCTGTCTTGGTGATAGCGCCCAACCGACTGCAGCTCCTGTGAGGGCACTAGAGAAACACTGCCGAACTTGAGACTATAAACCTCCTCTGGCAAACCAAATCCTAGGGGATGGCTATTGTCAATCGTCGCGGCCAGAGCACTTCCAGGAATGCGTCGCTCACCGAAGAACTCCTCCCGATCACGATAGTCTAGAGCTGAGGCAGCTAGTTTATCTACTTCCGGTCCTTTATCAATGGCCTGTTCTACAAAGCCGCTTTCAGTGGTCAGAAATTGGGCTGCGCCTTCTAAGGCCACGAGCGTACCACCGGCCTGCACCCAGGCTTTAAGGCGAGTAAGCTGGGTTTCGCCGAACAGTTTCTTGAGGTTATTCATGGAACCACCAGGAAGGATGATTACATCAAACCCCTCCAAGCGGGGATTACCGTAGCGCTGACCAAACTGAGGAATAGCGGTAAAGTCTAGGGTACTGGCCCGTAAGCGTTCAACGGGCAGCTGGGTCTCCTGATCGAAGAGGAAATAGACTTGTCCGCTGGTATAAGTACTAAAGGGTGGTTCTACGATCATGCCTACTCGTGGCTGTTTTAGTGGTCGGTTACGGGTGCTGCCCAGATCCATACCGGTAGCCATGCGGCCAGTGTTTTGCACTGAAATGTCCACTTCCGTATCATATGCGATCTCAAAGATATCTCCTCGCAATTTCTCCAAGTCTATTTGTGATTCTTGTCGGCCTAGCAAAACTATTAGGCTACCAGCAGAGAAAGTTCTGCCAGCAACAGTAGAAAAAGCTTGATGAGCAGCCCGCACTCTGTACCCCTTTTCCCATAGCATGGCCAAGGCCTTCATGCTATGCCGTTGGTTAATATCAATAAGCAAAGCGTAAGGCACTTTTTCCAAATCTGGAATAGCTGGTAGATTTGGCGCTGACATGGCGGTGGCAACTTCCATGTCAACGCGAAGAGGTTTTTCCGTTGAATAGGCCTGTAGATTATAAGCCAAAGGTGCCGACCAGGTAGACATATCGTACATGACGCTATCTTCAATCGCCATGTGTGGCGTCAGTAAAGTCTCCACAAATAAGTGTCTCGCTTGGTTGGTAGGTATTACTAGGGTGCCGGCAGCTAAACTTGCTACTTCAATTTCCCCAGTACGATAATTATACATTGTTTCGGAAAGACCTGCGGAAGTCCTAAAAAAATCGACACGATTGCGGTGTAGAATATCTATAAGGTCTTTTAGGTATGGATTTCCATCGTCAGCAATCAAGTAAGCAGCCGTATTGGTTTTTGCCGAAGCCGGATCCCAAGCAGCCAAGCTATAGCGGTGTAAAGCCGTGCGATTGCGGGCCGCAGCGCGAATGGTAGCTAATGTGGTTGTATAATGATCGAAAACGCGTTGACGCAGGCTCAGCACATAATCATCTTCTGTAATCACCGCTCTTCCAGCACCAATACCTCCTTGCTCCGTTAGCATACCGATAGCGCCTAGGATACTTGGATAAGAACTACCGTAGGAGGGAAAGAAGAAATCAAAGCGATCACGGGTGAAATAGGTGATATGATGCTGATCAAACTCCGCAATATTGGCCCGACCGAAAGTGTCGGTCCAGGCTTCGTAGGTATCCGGCAAAAGTTGATTGCGGGGCGTAGTGCCTGGCATGGTAAAGTAATTGGCGTGATAGCCTTGCTCATGGTAATCAACGTGTACGTTGGGCATCCAGTCTTGGTAGACGGCGGTATGCCCCCGGCTCTCGGGATGCACCCCCCAAATCCAGTCGCGATTGAGATCAAACCAGTAGTGGTTGGTGCGACCATTGGGCCAGGGAGCGTAGTGCTCCAAGTCAGCGGGGTCCTCCCCTCCAGTATTTCTGGCCACTGAGTTATACCAATATACGTAGCGGTCTCTGCCATCGGGATTGATACAAACGAACAACAAGCTAACCGTTTGCCGCAGGGTTTCTAGTAGTTGCGGATCGTCCGTCGTAGCTAATTCATAAGCGACTTGCAGAACAGCTTCCGTACCGCTCGCTTCATTGCCATGGATATTATAGCTCAAACCGACGATGGTAGGTTGCTGCACCAAGGTAGCTTCTGCATCCAGGCGTGTAAAGGCCGCCTGCACCAGTCGTTGTTGTCGGTCTCTGATTACTTCTAAGGAACCAGCCAGGTCTTCATGGGTAGCGATTAAAACGTATAAATCTCGACCTTCGTAGGTCTTGCCGTAATGACGTAGCTGAAGACGAGGACTGTTGTCTGCCAGGTACTGAACATAGCTTACGGCAGTAGCGTACAAAGTAAACTGGCTCCCCAAACGATACCCCAAAAACTCCGTGGGACTCTGTAAATTTCGTCCATCCTCTCTGAGGTTAAAACGTTCAAAAACGGTATTGTCTTGTGCGTAAAGCGATCCGGCCATTGCCAAGATTAGGAGGAGTAGGTACTTCTTCATTTAACAAATCTAATCCATCCAAGAGGATTTCCTATTTTTCGCGATGCAAAGCCTACCACTATACCAAGTAGATGCCTTTACGGCTCGATTATTCGGCGGCAATCCCGCAGCCGTCGTTCCTTGCCCTGAATTTCCCCACCCTAAGCTCATGCAGCAAATAGCGGCTGAGAACAATCTCTCAGAAACAGCCTTCGTAGTGGCCAAAGGAGTGGGCAAATTCGCCATTCGCTGGTTTACCCCTAACCGAGAAGTCCGCCTTTGCGGGCACGCCACCCTGGCTGCAGCACACCTATTATTTGCGGCTGCTCCTCGCTCCGTAGATGAACTCAGCTTCACTACCAAAAAAGCCGGAAAGCTAAAAGTAAGCCGGGCGTCCAAAAATCGCTACACCCTGGATCTCCCCGCGGATAAGCCGAAAAAAGGTAAAGCCAGCAAGACGTTGCGAAAAGCCCTTGGTCTCGCCCCCCTTGCGGTTTACGAAGGGACAGACGATCTACTCGTTGTACTATCCAAAGAGAGTCTCGTGCGTAAACTTTCGCCCAATTTTGAGCAGCTAGGTCGAATTAAGCGCCGTGGCGTAATTGTAACGGCCCCAGGCAAAAAAGTTGATTTTGTCAGTCGCTGCTTTTACCCGCGCTACGGCATCTTAGAAGATCCGGTGACGGGCTCAGCCCATACCTTACTGACCCCATTCTGGGCTAAGCGACTCGATAAAAAACGCTTAAAGGCCGAACAGATCAGTGAGCGCCTGGGCAGCTTACAATGCCAGCTCAAAGGCCAACGGGTACTTTTGACGGGCGGAGCTAAGACCTACCTTAGCGGTCAAATATTCCCCGACACGATTCAGTACTAGTTATATGGAGCTCAGTCAGATACTCACCCACCTAGGGGAAAAACGGGAGGACTACTTTCAGGCCATCGCGCCACCGATTATCCAAACCAGCAATTTTGCCTTTAAGGATCTAGCCCACATGCGCGCCAGCTTTGGGGACGAGTTTGGCCATCACCTTTACAGTCGTGGCAACAACCCCACGGTTAAAATTCTGCGTGAAAAACTGGCGGCCCTGGAAGGAACCGAAGATAGCTTGGTTTTCAGTAGTGGCGCAGCAGCCATTGCCGCCAGCATCACCAGTTTAGTAAAACAGGGCGACCATATTATCTGTGTGGACAAACCCTACAGTTGGACAAAATACCTACTCACGGAAATCATGCCCCGATTCGGAGTAGAAGTCAGCTTTATCGATGGGACGAATCTTGCCAATTTTCAGGCAGCTCTACAGCAGCATACCCGCCTGGTGTATTTGGAGTCGCCCAATTCTCTCACCTTTGAACTGCAAGACCTAAAGGCAATCGCCGCTTTTTGCCAGCAAAACGGCCTCATTAGCCTGGTTGACAATAGCCACTGCTCTCCCCTGTTTCAGCAACCTCACGAATTGGGGATCGATTTAATCCTGCATTCAGCTACTAAATATCTCTGCGGCCATAGTGACCTGGTTATGGGCGTGGTTTGTGGGTCAAAAAGTCTGATTGAAAAGATTTTTTACGATAGCTATATGTGCTACGGAGCAGTACCCACTGCTCAATCTGCCGGGCTTGCACTGCGGGGCCTGCGCACCTTTGAACTAAGGGTACGTAAGTCAGATGCTAGTGCTTTAATCTTAGCTAAACGGCTGGAAGCTTCTCCAAAAGTTGAGCGTGTGTTGCACCCGCTCCTTCCCAGCTTTCCTCAATACGAACTAGCCAAACAGCAGATGCAAGGTTCCGGCGGTTTATTCAGCTGCTATTTGAAGACTGATAGTCGGGCTGAAGTAGAAGGTTTTGTGCATCGTATTCAGCGGTTTCTATTGGCAGTAAGCTGGGGCGGCTACGAAAGTTTGATGGTACCGTCCATTGGTTTCTATGATGTGCCGGGTAAAGCAGACAGCCCCCTACCCTTCCAACTCATCCGTTTTTACGTAGGACTGGAGGACGTAGAATGGCTCTGGGAAGATCTCGAACAAGCACTGGAAGTCCTGTCATGAGCGTAAAGACGTACGATTATCTGATTGTAGGGCAAGGCCTGGCAGGCACCCTAATTGGTTACCGGCTAGAAAAAGCGGGAAAGTCGGTCATTTACCTGGACGATAGCCGCCAAGGCAGTGCTAGCGAAGTAGCTGCGGGCATCATCAATCCGATTACAGGCAGGAAATTTGTCAAGAGTTGGCGTATAGACGAGCTGCTGCCCGTAGCCAAAGAACTCTACCTTGAACTCGAAGCATATTTAGACGCCTCCTTTTGGTTTGGACTTCCGCTGGTCCGAGCCCTCCAACATCGGGGAGACGCTAATGAGTGGCTGGCTAAAAGCGGTATTCCAGCTTACCAGCCCTATCTCGACGACCAACCCGAGCTAGAACAGATTGAGCTACTCACTAAGGGAGCCTTTAGTTACGGCGGTGTTAAGCAATCTGCTAGGGTAGATATTGGTGCGCTCGTAAAGACGTACCGCGAGCAATTGCTCACTGAAGAGCGTTATTTTGATCTGCCGCTTAATTATCAACAACTGGAGTTAGGCACAGATTACCTAAAATATCGAGACCTCCACTTCCGTGAGCTGATCTTTAGCGAAGGCTGGCAGGGACGTTTCAACCCCTGGTTTAACCACCTGCCTCATCGTGGCCTGAAGGGAGAAGTTTTTCTGGCCGAAATCGAAGGTCCCCCATTAGGCTGTATGCATAAAAACCGTTTATTTCTGGTACCACGCCCACAAGGCGACTACTGGATAGGAGCGACCAGTGATAACGACTTCGCAGATGATCTGCCAACAACTGTGGGCAAAGAATGGCTGATCCGCGAGCTACAGGCACTAATCAAAGTTCCTGTAAGGATTAAAGAACATTTAGCAGCGGTGCGCCCGACCGTCAAAGATCGACGTCCGCTACTGGGTAGGCATCCTGAAGATAAACGCCTAATCATCTTCAATGGTCTAGGGACCAAAGGCGCTAGCCTGGCTCCTCTGATGAGTCAATGGTTAGCAGAGCACTTGATCAACGGTAGGGACATACCTGCGGAAGTACATATTAAAAGGTTCTCCTAAATCCCCTTTACCTCAGCTAGATTTTAGAGAAGGCCTACGCTATTCTTTAAAGCCTCCAAGGATGTCGCTACCACACGCCCCATTTACTGGCCATTTGAACACTCAAAGGTCTTTTGTTGCACTACAAACACTTCGAGGTTCCAACTAAAAGGCCACCCAACTAAAAGACTAAAAAAACTACCCAACTAAAGCCTACCTTTGCCCCCGCCATGAAAACGAAAACTTTAGAAGCGGATAAAGTCTCGGTCATCACCCTAGGTTGCTCTAAAAACCTGGTAGATTCCGAGAATTTCATCACGCAGCTGCAGGCCAATGAAATAGAGGTAGAGCATGATCAAACCAGTGATGATGCGAACGTAGTCGTCGTGAACACCTGTGGTTTTATTGACCTGGCGAAAGAGGAGTCGGTCAATACGATTTTGGCCCAGGCCGAAAGAAAAAAAGCAGGAGAGATAGAGCGTCTCTACGTGACCGGCTGCTTGTCAGAACGCTACAAAAACCAACTGGAAGAGGAAATTCCAGAGGTCGATGATTACTTCGGTACGATGGAGCTCCCCGGACTGCTGAATCGCTTTGGCGTCGATTACCGCCATGAGTTGATTGGTGAGCGGATGATCACTACTCCGATGCACTACGCCTATCTGAAAATCAGTGAAGGTTGCAATCGTACCTGTTCTTTTTGCGCCATTCCACTGATGCGTGGCAAACACATCAGCAGGACGATTGAGTCATTGGTAGAAGAAGCTAGAAACCTGGCGCGTAACGGGGTCAAAGAGCTTATGCTCATCGCACAAGAGTTGACTTATTACGGTCTGGACCTGTATAAAAAGCGAGCGCTGCCCGAATTGCTGCATGCACTGGCCGACGTAGATGGCATTGAATGGATTCGTCTCCACTATGCCTATCCCAGTAAGTTTCCGCGCGAAATTTTCGACGTCATGGCCGAACGCCAGGAGATTTGCAATTACCTAGACATCCCGCTACAGCACGGTAGCAATAGTGTGCTCGAGCGCATGCGTCGACAAATCACCGTAGAAGAAACGGAAGACTTGCTGGCTTATGCTCGCAAAAAAGTGCCAGGAATTGCCATTCGTACCACCATGCTGGTTGGCCATCCAGGTGAAACGGAGGAAGAGTTTCAGGAGCTCTGCGAATTTGTCAGCAGAAACCGCTTTGAACGACTAGGCGTTTTTCAGTATTCGCATGAAGAAGACACTTCAGGCTACTTATTGGAGGATGATGTAACGCCCGAACAAAAGGTAGACCGAGCCAATCGCTTAATGGAGATTCAGATGGGCGTTAGCCTCGAATTGAATCAAGCCAAAGTCGGTAAAGCCTTTAAGGTGCTGATCGATCGTAAGGAAGGAGAATACTTCATCGGACGCTCGGAATCTGATAGCCCCGAAGTCGACAATGAGGTCTTGATCCTAGGCACAGACCACTATTTACGGATTGGCGATTTCGTCAACGCACGGATTACCGAAGCCACCGAATACGATCTGTATGGCGAGCTTGTGTAAATCTCTTTTTGTCGTTTTTGAAGGGCTGGATGGTAGTGGAAAGACCACTCAAATCGAGCTTTTAGCGAATCGCTTGCGCAAGCTCGGACACGAGGTCAACTTGAGCGCTGAGCCAACCGATTTCCTGCCTAGTGGCCAGCTGATTCGCGACATTCTTCAACATCGAATCAAGGCAGATCCTAAAACTGTGGCCGCGCTCTTTGCTGCAGATCGGATTGAACATCTCTTGCACCCGGAAACGGGGGTACTTGATCGGCTAGCAGCTGGGCAAACGGTCATATCTAGCCGCTATTACTTTAGTAGCTTGGCTTATCAGGCCGCCTATGCGGGTATTGACTGGGTGGCTGCCTTAAACAGTCAAGCCAAACGGCTACGCCCAGCGGACCTTACTTTTTTTCTCGATTTACCACCGGAGATAAGTATTGAGCGCATCGAGCGCAATCGTGACCAAACGGAGCTCTTTGAGACACTGGAGAAATTAACGGAGGTGCGCAGCGCCTTTAAGCAAGCATTCAATTATTGGAGGGAGGATGAAAATATCGTGGAAATTGATGCTTCCAAAAATATTGAAGAAGTAGCTGAGCAAATCTGGCGAAGCGCAGAAAAAATGCTAGATCAATAGCAGTTCCCCCTCTTTTATTGTCCCTCCCAATACCGGAGGACGTTAGCTTTAATCCTGGCCGGGATGCCTTCGGTAGCAGCAGCAACAAACTGTTTACCCGTCACCCGCTCGTACAATTCGATGTAGCGCTGGGAAACCAGCTCGACGAATTCGTCGGGCATCTCGGGCATGGTCTGCCCTTCTAGTCCTTGAAAGCCGTTTTCCATCAACCACTCGCGAACAAACTCTTTACTGAGTTGCTGCTGGCGTTCACCAGCAGCCTGTCGATCAGCGTAGCCTGCTGAGTAGAAATAGCGGCTACTATCTGGTGTATGAATTTCATCAATGAGGTAAATATCTTCTCCGATCTTGCCGAATTCGTATTTAGTATCCACCAGAATCAGACCACGCTCAGCAGCCATAGCAGTGCCACGTGCAAATAAGCGGCGAGTGTAGGCCTCTAATTGCTCATATTCTGATTCAGCGACGATACCTTGAGCGATAATTTCTTCGCGACTGATGTCTAAATCATGGCCTTCTTCGGCTTTCGTAGCCGGAGTAATAATCGGCTGGGGAAAGGGATCAGCTTCTCGCATGCCATCGGGAAGGGGGACGCCGCAAAGTGTTCGCTTACCTGCTTTGTACTCACGCCAGGCATGGCCCACCAGATATCCCCTAATGACCATCTCGATGGGGTAAGGAACGCAAGGCCGGCCAATGGAGACCACAGGATCTGGAGACGCTAAAAGCCAGTTGGGACAAATGTCCCGAGTGGCATTGAGAAAATGTACTGCCGTTTGATTCAACACCTGCCCTTTAAAAGGAATTGCCCTGGGCAACACGTGATCAAAAGCAGAAATACGGTCGCTGGCCACCATTAACAATTGATCGCCGATAGTATAGACGTCTCTTACCTTACCACGATAAAAGGCCGTTTGTTGGGGCCACTCAAAATTGGTGGCAGCTAATGCCTGGGACATCTTGACTATAATTTAAAAGGAGGAGCAAAGCTCCTCCTTTTAATTAAAACTTCGATTGTTTGGTCTTTACTTTTTTCAGCTGGCGCCGCAATTTATCCTGCACTTCCACTACAGCCTTTTCTAAGCTGGCGTCCGTGCTTTCAGCAGCGACGTCATTACCCGGGATAGCCAAACGAGCTACCACCGTTATGGCATCGGTGGGACTTTTTCGGTCATCCGTCCGAAAATGCACCTCAGCGCGCTCAATGCGATCGTAGAAAGTTTCGAGTTTCTCTAATTTTTCAGTAATGAATGCTTTTTGCTCATCACTGATCGTGCCGGATTGATTAATGATCACTTGCATGCGACTTTTTTATAATAACATCTTAGGGCGGAAGCTAGTTCGTCAGCCAGTCCCCTAATTGGCGATTAACGCGTTCGTGATTGAAAAAATTAACGTGGTGAATCATACTATCTGATTCATATAGCAGCTGTCGTTCCGCCGGGACTACTAAACTGCTTCCTTCTTGGAGGGTAAGGGCGCCTTCTGTAGGGACGACCATATCGCTGTCTTCCTTAAAGATGCCTTTGAGCAGTACCTTCAAAGCTAAGCTTTTGGCCAGTCCAACGATGCCATCTCCCGAAGGCAAGTAGCGGGCGCTCATGGTGTAGGCGGTAGTATTGCCGATGCTACGTTGCTCCAGGGACTTGACGTAATCGCCTTCGGGCAGCATGGCTTGCAGACCGGGCAATGCATCTACGGTAGCACCACCTATAATTTTGACCAGGCTGATCAACACTTCTAGAAGAATGGTAACCACGTTATCCGGCAGACTGGTCAACAGATTGGTGTAGGTATCAATCAGGCTCATCCAGTGTTCCTTATCCGTGAGGATGGTACCCCGGTGTGGGCCAGCTACAAAAATGGCTTTGTCTACCTGAAGGCCAGGTCCTTTATTTTCAGCCGTCTGGGCGCAGAGCTCTCGACCAACGAGTCCGCCGCGACTGTGGGTGATAACATCAACCGCCTGACCTCGCATTTCGGGGGGCAATAATTCGTGCAGGCGTTGAATATTTCCCGCTGGACCTACATGCAGGCTAGGGTGATTAAAGGCGAATACCCTGCCCTGGTAAAAGCTATCGAGATGATTGACGAAATCCTGATTTTTAAGCATCCCATCGAAAGCAGCCTCTCCCGTAGAGAAGGTACCGTGCAAGAGTAGCAAGCTTTTACCTTCTTTGATCCGATCCCAGTTGGGCGTCCCTCCAAGCTGACCATTATCGTAGCCTAATAAGCCATAGGGGCGATGGCTTTCTTCCCACTTACGGACCAAGTTCAGGGCCAGGTGCCCCACGACAGCATCGGTCACCCAGGCGATCACCTTTACTACTCTACGAATTTTCTTCGTGATAGCGCCTCGATGTACTTTACCGGCTCGGACCGGCGGAAGTTCAAATACTTCTACTTCTGCATCGGGTGCTTTGGGTTGGGGTAAGACCCAGCGCAATTGTCCACTTTCGTCCTCGTGCAACATAGCGGTTTGCCGACGTGGATTCGTCGGGGCATACATCACCATGGGTGCTGCAGTCGTCATCTCCAGGCTACCATCGGACCGTTTCTTGCCAGCAGCCTGGGTAGCATCTTCAATATCGATTTCGAAGGTGCGCATTGGTTTGACCTCGCCCCCACTACAAGCCTTTTCCCAACTACCGTCGGAAAAGATCCCGCTCTCTGACCGCACTACGGCCATTTCTTGCCCGTGATCTTTAACCTTTAGCACTAATCCGGGCGCCTTGATGCTATAATTGGCATTCGAGATGGATTCGGCTTGCCCTGTTCCTTTTACGCGGTGTTCTTCCATTGTTCTCTTAGGTGGTTAGAAGCTTAAATTTAAACAATTTCAAGTCGACTAAAGCCTTCTTGGCCTGTGCGAATCCTGATCTGATGGTGAATGCGTTCGCGCAGTGCGGGCACGTGGCTGATTAAGCCAATGGTTTTGCCTTCCGCCCGAAGATTTTCCAGACTACTCATGACCATTTCTAGGCTACTGCTATCTAGGGTACCGAAGCCTTCGTCGATAAATAGCGATTCAATTCGGGTGCGCCTTCCCGCCAAATCCGATAGACCAAGAGCTAGCGCTAAACTAAGCACAAATGATTCTCCTCCACTTAGCGTGCTGGTCGGACGACGATTATCAGCCTGAAAAGTATCAATAATCTGTAGGGCTAGATCTTGATCCGCTGGTTTATGGATCAGGTAGCGACCATTAAGTTTCTCCAAATGCCGATTCGCCAACTGAACTAATCTAGCCAGGGTTAAGCCTTGGGCAAAGTTGCGAAATTTGCCGCCATCCTTTTGGCCAATTAATTCATTAAGACGTTGCCAGCGCGTCAGTTCTTCCGCAGCTTCATCAATGGCTTTCATCAACTCGCCAGCATCCTTACGATTTTGGTCATCCTGATGGAGTTGTTGGCGCAGGCCTCCCATACGTTCTTTGGCCGCTTCGAACTCTTGTTGAGCCTTGCGCAAACTTTCCAGCAGCTCTTCGCGATCCAATTCTGGTGGCAATTGCCGAACTATCTCTTTTTGCTGTTGCAGTAATTGTTGTTGCACTTCTTGATTCGTCGCCATTGCTAGGTCCAATTGCTGCAAACGTTCGCGCAGGCGCTGCTCCTCCTGAACGGGCAGTAATTGTTCTCGAGCTATAGCCAGTTCTTTAATGCCTATTTTTTTTAGAGCAGTTTGAAGCTTTTTTTCTTGCTTAGCGATGTCCTTTTTCAAAGTCAGATGGGCTGCTTCAATACGCTTTAAATCCTGTTCCTGGCCGGCTAATTTGGTTTGCGCAGTTTCTAGCGCTAACTCCGATTGCTGCTGTGCTTGGCGGCAGCTATTTTCGGCTTGTTCTAAGCGTTGCTTAGCGGTCGACAAACCTAATCCACCGAGCAGATCGCTGATCTGTTTTTCCCACTTGGACATTTCAGCTTGTTGCTCCTCAATCCGCTGAGTAAGTTGCTGATGTTCTGCCTCCAATGCCGGAAATCCCTGGGCTACTTCTATTTTTTGCTGTTGCAGGATAGCGAGCTCCTCTCGTCTTCCCCGGTCTGCCTCCAGTGCTTTGGTCAAGTTAGACAACTGCTCCTGAAAGGTCATTAATTCCTTAAGTCTCAACTCGGGCTCAGCTACCTCCAGTGGATCTCCATCGCCGGCAAAATAGGTTTCCAGTTTTGCGAGTCGTTGGCCAAAAAGCTGCAGCTCTTCCTGATTTTCTTGTCGTGTTTGTAGCCGAGTACTTAGGCGGGTTTGTTCCTGGAGTAAATTTTTAAGCTGGAGTTCCCGCTTCTTCAAGAAAGCGGTGTCAGATTCGACCCGTCCTTTAGCTTGTTGCAGCGCAGCTTCGGATGGTGGCGTCCAATGTACCAGGGCAGGATGGTCGGTAGCTCCACAGACCGGGCAAGCTTCATGGGTGTTTTGTATGGACTTCCGCAGGTCGATCAGTTGCTGGCTTTGTTGCAGTTGCGCCCAGGTTTCCTCACTAATTTTGAGTGCCTCCGTCGCAAAATCCAACTGTTCCAGCATAGCAATTAACTCCTGATCCAGGCTGATGAGTTCTTGTTCCAGATCCTCTAATTCATCCGTACGACGCAATTCCAGGCGCAGCAAATCGCGATACTCCTGTACGGCTTTGAGCTGCTGTATTTCGACTTGTACGGACTGAAGCTCTTTGGTCAATTGCTCAGTGAGCGAGAGCGCAGTAGGGTCATTTTCTGGATTGGAAAAAGACAACTGAGTCAATTGAGACTGCAGACTGGTATTGGCTCCCTCTAGGGTTTTGATCTCTTGGAGCAATTGTTCCGATTTCGCTTTAAGCTGCTCGTTTTTAGAGCGGTTTTGCGCAAGTGTCTGATTGTCTTTAGCCAATAACTGTCGACGGTCGTCAATTTGGGCTTGAAAAACCCGCGCATCGTTCAGCTTCTTTTCCTTTGTCGGTTTAGCCTTGCTAAAGTCGGCCAACTTCTTAGCCGCTGTACGCGCAGCAGACTTTAACCCAGGTAACTGAGCCTTGGTCTGAGCCTGGACCTCTTGGGCAGCCTCAAAGTCCTTGGATAATTGCTGCTGCTGTGCCCGAGACCGATCCAACTCTCTGATTTCAGCGGCAAGTGGCTGCAATTGTTGGGAAGCCATCAAACGGCTACGGTCTGACCGGGCAGCTTTGTTTTTTGCCTCCAATTGCTGAAATTGCTCCTGTTCCTGGGCTTGACGTTTACGCAACTGCGCTAATTGATCGAGTCGATCCAGTCGCTGCTGCAGTTGCTCCAACTGAGGGCGTTGCTGGTCTACTGATTTTTTTAGTTGGAGAGATTCTTCTTCTAGCAATGTCCGCTCTTCCTTACGCAGTAGCGCCAGTGCTTCGCGACGGTCTTTCAACTGATCGTAGGAGCGACGAGCCAGCTGATGGCGCTCGTAGGCCGCTGTCGATAACTGGCGGTATAATTCCGTACCAGTAATACTTTCAAGCAGGTCGGCGCGTTCGTTGTCCTTAGCTTTCAGGAAGCGGGCGAATTCTCCCTGGGTGAGCATAACCGAACGAGTAAAACGTTCATAATCCAGGCCAACAGCCTTCAAGGTGATCCGGTCGACCTCTTTTTTTATCCTGCCTTCAAGAATATCCCAGTTCCCTTCAGCGGTTTGCTTACTGATTTCTCGTCTGCTGGCTTGTAGCTTGCCATCTGCTTTGCCTCTGGAACGACGTCTTTCCCAACGAGAGCGAAAGTGGCCTTGGCGACTGGAAAATTCAACTTCAGCAAAGCATTCTGCTTCTCCGTTCGATAAGACCTCGTCTCCATTCGTATCACGCGGAGTTTTACCGTAGAGCGCTAAGGTGATGGCATCCAGGATAGTGGTTTTACCCGCTCCAGTCTTTCCGACAATGGCAAAAATACCGGCATCAGCCAATGGCGGCTGATCGAAGCGCAATTCATGGGTGCCTCGTAGGGAGTTGAGGTTATGGATGCGTACAGCTAATAGCTTCATCCTTCGCTTTTATCTTGTTCCTGCATCCAATTCTGCAACTCCTTAAAGCTACTCATTAGCTCGACTTCTCCTTCTGCAGGTTCTGCTTCCTCGCCCCGTATCAACTGGGTAAAAACAAGCTCAGGGTCCAGTTCGTCCAGATCAGGGAGCAGTGCCTCTTCTAATTGGCCAGTCCGTTGCTTACGCTCCAGCCGCAGCGCTAAAATTTCTGCCGATCGGCCATCAATAACTCCTTCGATCAGGTCGCGTAGGCTAGGAATTGGTTTATTGGTTTCTACTCTGATTTCCAACCAGGGAGGAAGTGACTCTTGTTCGATAAGTCGTTTAGCCAAAAAACGTTCCAAGGCGGACTTTACCTCCTCCAGGTTGCCGCGAATGGATTTAAGGCGGCGGAACCGAGGAACAGCTACGATCTCCTGTAAAGGCTCTTGCTTAGAAAAATCAATAATTACGACTGATTTTTCATCAACCGTTTCGCTAAAATCAAGGGGAATTAAGCTTCCACTGTAGCGTATTTTATCCAGCCCTCCGACCTTTTGGGGGCGATGAATGTGCCCAAGGGCTACGTAGTCAAATAGGGCGGGAAATTGCTCTGCATAGATGTTTTCCCGACTACCGATATAGATGTTATCCTGACGAGCAGCCGATTCGGCTCCTCTGGCATATAGATGGCCGGTAGCTATAAAAGGCCCGGTTTTTTCCTGTGCGGCAAGCAACTCCGCTAGCTCGTGATAATGAGCACGAATGCCTTCCTGCAATCGCTTCTCCCGATCTTGGGCTGATTCGCCCGCTAAACTGTAGTGTAGATCCCTATCTCTGAGGAAAGGAACAGCAGCGACCTGTCCCGCGACTTTTCCTTTAGCGTCCAGAATTGGGATCAACTCATCTGCTAGATTCTCAGTAGCACCCCCAACGACGTGAATGGCAAAATGGCGAAACAAGGCAGCAGGTGCATCCAGCATGGAGGGCGAATCATGGTTACCTCCAATGATTACTACCTGACGGCAACCTGTGGTTCGCAATCGACCTAGAAAATCATAGTATTGCTCGCGCGCGTAATTGGGTGGATTAGTCAGATCGAATATATCTCCAGCTACAATTAGTAATTCTATCTTTTCTGCTTCAATGGTTTGCAACAACCAATCCAGGGCCATAGCCTGCTCCTCTCGCCTTTCTCGTTCATAGAGGCGATGGCCAAGGTGCCAATCAGAGGTGTGGAGCATTTTCAAGAAGGGAAGAGTTTTGCTAAGCTAGTGGCACGAAGATCAGTTAAAAAATTCTACTAATGAAACGCCCTAGGCGCCGATGCTGCTTTGGTCTCTTGATGGCTCGAGGGTAGATCCCAATGTAGAACACAGCTGGCTCACGCAATAAGGGCGTTGCTCCTTCGGTACGTCCAAAGCCTGCAACAACCATACCATCTGGGCTATCGATTCCGGATGCTGTATTGCCCAACAGGCTATAGTGGTCAGGATGCTGATCTAATTCAGTCATCGCCATAAAAAAGCTCGCCTTAGATCCAGCAGATCCAAAGTACATCCATTGAAAATGATCGCGTCTTACACTTCCTCGGTAATGGTCATAGCGGGAAAAATTGGGACCTCCCTGGTTAGAACCCCAATAGGTTTGACGAGGTAAATAGGCTCCGCCAGCCGGGCCTTCATAGAGAAACCAATAGGGATGCTCAGGATCCACTTTCGTGACTTCCAGTCGGGCGTAGCGTTCGGTAAAAGTCCAGTTCCAAGTCCATTTTCCACTTAGTGATTCCGTCACAATTTTGGTCCCGTCTATGACTTGAGATTTGCATTTTTGGTGACCAGGGTGGCCGGCCCCATCATCTTCAGACCTAAATACCAAATTGGGCACTCCTCGATAGGAGCTCGCAGCAGCAGCCGGATACTCCCCCCAGGGTTGGTCTTTATAGGCTACCCAATCCTGACCATGCTGATCAATAATCGAACTAAACCCACCCGCAACAGGATCATACAGATAGGTTGCTGATTGGGTGATCACACGTAGGTGAGGACGCCCCAGATGCGTGACTGAACTTATGGAGACGGCCTCCAGGCTGGTGAAAATACCCAGGCTAAAAACTAAATAAGCGAAAAATTTCATAGGAATACTTTATTCAATAGCCCGGTTAAGCCAGAGATGTATATAATTGGGTTCATCCCAACCAATACTCACCAAATCAAGGTCGCCATCTCCGTCCACATCGTGTGCTTGGGTGCCTAGGTGTGATTCTTTTCCGTGGTCGATTTCAAGCTTAGAAAAATTAGCAGCGCCATCATTTTCCCAGATTTGTAAACTCAATCGCTCTCCTTTATGCTCCGCAGTTACCAAATCCTGGTCACCATCCTGGTCAAAATCCGCTGCGTCCAGATTATTCATACTAAACTGGGTAACTACCGTCTGGCGTTGCCATCCGGTATCTTGTTGTAGGAAAACGTAAAGACTCGCATCTGGCTCTTCACCAGGATAGCGTTCTTCGGCTACAATCACATCGACACGCTCGTCTCCATTCAAGTCGGCCATTTCTACCCGGTCTACCGCAAATTTCGTTTGTCCCAGGGGATGACGATTCCAATATTCGGAGCCATCACCGGGGTTTTCAAACCAGACTACGGATGTTGGTACCTCAGCATCTACACCGGGAGCGCGGTAGCCAGCTGCAAGATCCAGATCGCCATCTCCATCAATGTCGGCCAGGTCAAAACCTTCATCGCTGGCATCTGGTCCGATGAGGCTCACCGGCCAGTCATCAAGCCCATCTGCCTCCAGTAGATAGATACCGCCCTGACTTGCATAGAGTATTTCTTCGGCACCTCCCTTTACAATTTGGCCCGTACGATATCCTTGTCCGTTATGATGTCCCGTAGCTCTTACTCTAGCGACATCAGTAGCCACCCAATTCTCGTAGCTATCATCACTCGGCAAAAATTGGTAGACCTGCGGCAAGCTCTGCCCCAGGATGGCCATTCCGCGCTCTTCTCCCAGATAGACGATGATATTGGCATCAACATTCAGCCCTAAGTCAATCTTTTTCCAAGAATCGCTAGGATCTGCTGGCTGAAGATAGAGGGATCGACCACTAACGATGTCTGGCTTCCCATCGTTATTTAAATCGCCTAGCGCCAGACCAAAATAATTCAGCCATTCTGGTTCGGCGTAATCTCCCCAACGAGCTTTTTGGTCATCGATCATCACGTATTCCCATTGATCCATGGCAAGGCCTTCATTAGGATCAGCGGTGTCGACAGACTCCGTTCCAGCATTCGAATTAGCTGGAAGGTCTGAAGTTTCTCCACTACAGGCTGACAAGGCCAGTAGTAGGCTGCTTAATAAAAACAAATTGTAGCGGAAGGTTTGGTTTATCATTAGCGTGTCTCATTGATGTGTAGAAAGACCTCAGTCGATTCATGGGTAGGCAAACGGAATAGATCCATGTCCCCATCTCCTTCAAAATCGGCTACTCGGCCATTGTAAATGCTTTCGTCAATAAGTTGGTGTAATTTCCAGTTTTCAAACTTCCCGTCGTTGAGGTAAAGATTAACCATGCCATAATCATGGCCGATATTTACTGCTCTGGCCTGATTAACCCCCGCCAGTATGTCCAAATCGCCATCTAAATCAAAATCGTAAACCTGCAAGGTATGGCAGGCAGGTAAAGAATCGGCTATGATATGCTCTTCCCACTGCCCATTTGCTGCCTTTTGGTACCAGGCTACGGGGTATCCAGCTCGCTCAGAGTGACTAATAAACACCTCCGATACTCCGTCTCCATCAATATCCTGTACGAATCCTTTGGTAGCATTTCTCGACCAATCCCCTTCCTGGCTGTTCCAGCGATCATGTATCACCTCAGGTGACCAAGGAGCCTGGGTATCACTCCCTGGATTGTAAAATGCAATTCCATTGGCTAGAATGTCGACATCGCCGTCACCATCCAAATCCCCAATGTCCATACCTTCATGCAGGTTTGGGTAATTGACATTAACGGTTTGAAGAAATTCTCCTCCAGCTTGCTGTAAGTGTACCGCAAGATTTCCTTCATCAAAAGTGAGTGTTGCTACATCCATTAGCCCATTACCATCAAAATCAGCTAGACTAATATCTTTGACAGCATCGGGAGCGGTACCGATAGTGTGTGGCGTCCAGTCGGGGTTCTCAAACCAGAATAATTCAGCAGCTTCGCCTGCTCCATCCCACTCGCCGGTATGCTTAACGCCGAGGATATCGATATCACCATCCCCGTCCATATCTCCAGTTTCCAAATCACCGGAGGCAAATGTTCCTCCGGTAGGTGGGACTGCAGCGACTACTACTTCTGGCCAAATTCCTTCTGCTTGAGTAGCAGTGCGATAAGCCAAATAGCCTCCGTTGGCATTATTCCAGATGTAGACTAAATCCTGTAGGCCATCTGCGTTAATATCTCCGGTACAATAAGACCAGAGAAAGCTAAGAGAATCAGCTACTTTTCGAGGAGTAAAATCAGGGGGTGCGGTCTCCGCAAGCACGGGCGTTTCTGAAGCTTCCTGCTCAGTAGAACCACTGCAGGATAGCAAAGAAAACAGTAGTGTAGTAAGAATCAATAATCGTATAGTGTGCATCCGTATTATTTAGCTGGTGTTTAAAATGCCTTAGCTAAGGCTTAGTTATCCGTACTACAGTTTGCATTAAGCATGGCAGCTAGCCTCCAAGAGATGATGGCCCGACTCCCCGTATTTATCAGCTCTAAATATAATCAGTTGAATTTTGTTAGCTTTCCTGCACTATGCCAGACACCCTCAATACACGCTTACCACTTGGTCAACTCATCATTTACGCTTTAGGCCAAATGGGCTGGTGCTTGGCCAGTTACGGAGTACTTAACCTACTCGTCTACTTCTATCTCCCGCCGGATGACGGTACAACGGCCATCTTTCCGCCTTTTATCTACACTGGTGCCATCTTAGGGGTCATTACAGTTATTGGCTTAGTGGGGGCCGGTGGTCGAGTATTTGATGCTATTACCGACCCCATTATTGCTCGCTGGTCGGACCGAATGTCATCGACCTGGGGGCGTCGTCGGAAAATGATGGCCATAGCGGTAGTTCCGTTTACACTATTTTCCTTTTTGTGTTTCTACCCGATCAGTAGTGATATCAATACCAACACTACTCTTTTGGTGATTTCGATCATCTTGTTTTATTTGTTTTTCACCGCCTACTATGTCCCCTATACTGCATTGATTAGTGAATTGGGCAAAAGCCCTAAAGAGCGTTTACGCATCAGTACAGCGGTAAGTCTTAGTTGGTCTTTTGGTTTTGTCTTGGGTGCGCAGGTATACGCTTTCAAGGGAATGCTGGTAGAC
This sequence comes from Bacteroidota bacterium, assembly GCA_039030655.1. Classification (GTDB taxonomy): domain Bacteria; phylum Bacteroidota; class Bacteroidia; order Chitinophagales; family Saprospiraceae; genus Neolewinella. Next base: position 132,479 of record JBCCDS010000002.1, read on the forward strand.
CAAATGGGGCATACTCTTGCGTTTCAAACGGTGATTGGTGCCTACGTTATCCTAGCCTTTATACTCATGTTGTTGCCCATCTTCTTCTTAAAGGAAAATAAATACGTTGATCCTCAATTTACCAACTCCATTAGCCAGGCGAGTTTAAAGGATGTACTGAAGGTTAAGCAGTTTCGTACTTTCTTATTGAGTGATTTATGTTATTGGATTGGTTTAACCTTTATCCAAATAGGCTTAGTTTACTATACCGTCGAGCTATTTAAACGCCCCGAAGAAAATGCCAGCCTCTTCCAGCTAATCATGTTTTTGTTAAGTTTTGCTTGCTATCCTCTTGTCATTATCTGGAGTAGAAGGCGTGGCAAAAAGCCGGTGCTTTTATTTGCTTTCCTAGGCTTTACCCTCATTTTTGGTTTGATGGCTATCCCGGGGCTCGGTAGTATTTCGGCAGCTTATTACGCCATGGCCGTTACGGCATCATTACCCATAGCCATCTTCAGTATCTTGCCCAACGTAGTAGTAGCAGACCAATCCAATGACCATAGCGAGATACATGGTTATTCAGCGGCGGGTATGTTTTACGCTGCACGATCTTTAGTAACCAAGCTAGGCATTGGCCTTAGTAATTTACTTTTCCCTTCTTTATTGCTACTCAATGACGTTGCGCCTCAGCTAGGGACCCAGATTACGGCAGTAGTAGCAGCCTCCTTTTGCTTTTTAGGCTATTTATTTCTGCGCGGCTATGATCGGGCGGAGGAGTGAAGGGGCAAGCTTTGGGTAGTTATTCAATCATCCAGATATCGCCGACTTAAACCTTGATAAGCATCTATCCGGCGATCGCGAAAATACGGCCAGATGCGCCTTACGGCTTCGGTACGCTCACGGTCGATTTCGACAACTTGGTATACTGCCTGATCTGCTGGCGCTTGGAAAAGTACCTCGCCCTGAGGGCCGGCCACGAAGCTACTACCCCAGAACTGGATGCCTTTAGTTTGACCACTCGGGTCAGGCTCAAAGCCAGTACGATTTACGCAGACCAGGGGAAGTCCGTTGGCTATAGCATGGGCTCGTTGAGTGATCATCCAGGCTTCGAACTGACGTTTTTGCTCGGCGGAGTCATCAGTAGACTCATAGCCGATAGCCGTGGGGTAAATCAGGATTTCGGCGCCAGCAAGCGCCATTAAACGTGCAGCCTCCGGAAACCACTGATCCCAACAGACGAGCACCCCTAATCTTCCTACGGAGGTATCAATGGGCTGGAAACCTAAATCTCCCGGTGTGAAATAGAATTTCTCATAGTAGGCAGGATCATCCGGAATATGCATTTTACGGTATATACCTGCGGAAGTCCCATCCTTTTCCATAACTACGGCCGTATTATGATATAGTCCGGCAGCTCGTTTCTCAAACAAAGAAAGCACCAGGACAACTTGCAACTCTTTCGCAAGGGCACCGAATAATTGAGTGGAAAGACCAGGAATAGTTTCTGCCTGGGCGAAATTATCCGTGTCTTCGACTTGACAGAAGTATAAACTATTGTGGAGCTCTTGTAGGATAACAAGCTCTGCGCCTAGTGCTGCACATGCTCGAATAGCTTGAATGGTGGCCGCCTGATTAGCGGCCAGCTTAGCTCTTCCTGGCTGTTGTACAATCCCAACCCGCAGAGGGGATGCGGACATACTGCTAATCTTGGTCGTAGTTGTAGGGCAATACCTTGCTATCCTTCACGGTGGAGAGCGTCATCAGCGTCTTGAGACGTTCGATTTCATCGATCTGCTGTAAGGTTTTGAACAATAGTCGTTCGTAGGTAGGGATATCAGCGCAGACGATCTTGATCAAGAAATCAGCCTCACCAGTAATGATGTAGCATTCGGTGATTTCTTCGATGTCGTGGATTTTCTCCAGGAAATGCTCACGGGCTTTGTCTTTGCGCCAATCCAATGAGACTAGCACGAAAGTCTTGACCTTGAGCTCAATCGCTTCCGGATTTACTTCAGCATGGTAGGATTTGATGACCTCATTGCCTTCCAACTTTTTAACACGTTCGAGCGTAGGAGCGGGAGAAAGTCCAATTTTTTTGGAGAGGTCTAGATTAGTAATCTTACTATTTTCCTGAAGAATCTTCAGAATTTTGAGATCGATTTTATCAAGGCGATCGGCCATGGGCTATTGGCTAATTTATTTCAAGAAGGTTAAGTAGCGCGCAAGATAACCCAACCAACGATTATTTCAAAAAAGGCAATAATAAAAGTAGAAAATTTGCTGGCCGTTAGTATCGTACCAACGGCCAGCTTTCCTTAGTTATGGCCAGATTCCTAGTGATTCATAATCGTTAGAAATTTTCTTGATGGCGGTCATAAAGGCAGCAGTCCGCAAATCTTCTACTCCTTCATTGTTCTCGTAGTTATCGTACATCTGTTGGAAGCTACTGATCATAGTTTCTTCCAAGCCAGAGCGTACCAAATCGATTTCTTCGGCTCCTCGTACAATCATTTGGCGATCACGATCAGATACCTTTTTGCCGGTAAGCTGTTCGATTTGAGTGATGATATTACGATTGGTGGCTTCATCGAAGCGCTTTTGCAGACGACCAAAGCGCATGTGAGAAAGATTCTTCAACCATTCGAAGTAGCTAACGGTAACCCCTCCAGCATTAAGATAAATGTCAGGGATCACCATGATGCCACGCTTAGTTAGAATCTCTGCTCCGTGGGAAGTGACGGGGCCGTTAGCCGCTTCAGCGATGATCTTAGCCTGGATACGGTTGGCGTTGTCTTCGTCGATTTGGTTTTCCAATGCCGCTGGAACCAGAATATCACATTCGAATTCCATGACCTTGCGACGGTGCTCTTTGCCGAAGGTTTCCACGCCAGGGAAGGTCAGGATACTGCCATGTTCCTTACGGTGCTCTAACAATGCGTGAATATCAATTCCATCTGCATTATAAATCGCTCCTTCTACCTCGGATACTCCAACAATTTTCGCTCCTCCTTCGTCCTGACTGATAATGGAAGTATGGGAGCCTACATTACCCAGTCCTTGCACCACCATGGTTTTGCCTTCGATGCCCAAAGACATTCCCAGTTTCTCCATCAGTGCGGGGGTATTACAAGCCTCGCGAATGCCGTAGAAACAACCGCGGCCAGTTGCTTCTGCTCGTCCACGGACTCCATTTTGATTAACGGGTTTACCCGTTACACATCCGGCCGCATTGATATCATTGGGGTGAAAAGCTCGGTAAGTATCATAGATCCAAGCCATTTCTCGGGCCCCCGTTCCGTAATCAGGTGCAGGCACGTCAGTGGCAGGTCCGATCATCTGACGACGGATGAGTTCAGTTGCGTAGCGACGAGTGATACTTTCTAATTCGTCTGCCTCATACTCCCAGGGAGAGATTTTGACGCCGCCTTTTGCACCTCCGAAAGGAACATCTACAATAGCACACTTGTAGGACATTAAGGTCGCTAGTGCGATTACTTCATCCTGATTAACGTGCATACTGTAACGAATACCTCCCTTGGTCGGGGTACGGTGGTGGCTATGCTGAGCACGATAGGCCTCTACTACCTTGACCTCCCCTTTGATTTCTACGGGGAATTGCATCCGATAAACGGAATTACAAACCTTGATCTGATTTAAGATGCCGGGTTTGATATCGAGGTGAGCGGCAGCCTTATCGAAGTAGGCATTTACGCTATCGAGAAAACGGCCATTTTCATCACGAGCCATTTAGTTATGATTTTGGTCCTCTAATTTGGTTAGTCGCCGGTCAAGAGCCAGCATATAAATTACCAAACCAAGAAAAACCAAAACGATAACGCCTACAACTACGTACATTTTCCCCATAGACCGCATGAAATCAGCGGGTGGTGTAGTGCTACTCTGGGCGAGGAGCAGTTGGGCGAAAAATGTAAATGCGAGGCTAAGGGCTGTTTTTTGCATGATCTGGAAGGTATGCTTGACCGTCCGGCGCGGCTAAAGTCGCGCTTTAGTTTTTACGGGCAAAGTATTTAGCGAATTACTTGTAGTCACTCACGGAGAAGAAGGTGATTTAGTCTGGAAAATTCTCCTCTTCGAGGGTCTCTAACCGGCTGGTACGGTACTTGAGGCTAGCTAGCCAGCCGCCGATCAAGGTCCATCCGATTACGGCGGGATAGAATACCATTCGCATGGTATTATCTAGGTCTTCGCTTCCGAAAGCAGGATTACCCGCATTACCTGGATGTAAGCTGTTGCCAGCAATTCGAGGTAGGATGTAAATCAGTGGGATTAGTGCGGCAAAGGCGAAGATGTTGTAAGCTGCGCCAATCCGACCCCGCTGTTCTGGGTCTTGAAAAGAAGCACGTAGCACAAAATAGCCGGCATATATAAGTAGTGCAATCAGTGTGGTAAACTGCTTGATATCCCAACTCCAGAAGCTGCCCCAGGTGTATTTAGCCCAAAGCGCCCCCGTAATTAACCCCAGCAATCCTAGCAACAATCCTGCCTCAGTCAGCGCAACTGACCAAAGATCTGCCTGTCGGCGAGCCTCCAAGCCACTCACCATCGGAAGTTCCAATTGGCCTTTGTCGGTCTTTGCCTGGCGCCTCAAATACTTAATTGCATAAACTACAGCTGCAATGAAGAGCAGCATCATAGCTAGCCAGAGTGCAACGTGGAAGTAGGTATTGCGGATCGTTTCGTCTAGAATGCGGCGCGCAGGAAAGGTCATATAATCTACGCGATGCAGATCACTCATCCCCCCCGGATCCCAACCACTAGTAGCGGTACTATCTTGAGCTGGGTTATTTACTTGAACGGCTCCGGGCCGTACGTATACCCCATCTTTCGGACCATCCACATAAAGTGATAAGCTGACGACCTCTCGGTCAGAGGGTATCCCCGCTGGCAAATTAAAGGTCAAATTGGCCCGTCGATCGTCTAATACCTCAATACTTGACATCGCTATGCCCGGCCCAATCTGACCATCTTTGGTCAGCCGCAGCCAGGCTCTGGTAGTTCCAGCCTGCTCTTGGAAATGGGTATTATAACCGACCACTCCCAGGGTAAAAGACTGCCCCAATTCAGGATCTTCGTAGATGACCGTGGGCACATTTGGTTTGATGGGCACCAGTAGACCTGCGATGAACACATAGATCAAGATTAGTACCCCTAACCACTTCCACCAGGACTGTCGTATGAGTCGCTCCATTGGGCAAAGATGAGCAAAATGCAGGATTCCTTAGGTTGAAGGAAAGTCAAAAAGCAGCAGTAGCTCATTGGCTCTTTGCTATAGTCTACTAGCTGCAAAGAAGTAGCCAATAGTGTTTCAAGTGGGCCTCGGAAGTTGGTTTAATAGCGCAAGCCACAACCTGTAAAAGTTGGCAAAACCAGCTCAGGTCAAAATATTCATCCATTTTTGCAAAATAATTAAAATATTATTTGCACATATTTTTGATTAAGTGTAAAATTGCAATAACACCGAACATTTTTTCACCTTATTAACACACTTAGCATGCTAAGACGCATCACGCTATGCGGTAGCCTCGTTTTTTGGGCTATCGTCTTCCTCTGTTCATGCCAGGAAGAAAAGCTTTCACCTATTTCTATAACCGATCAGCCTGATTTCTTCACTGTCGAGAAAACAGATCAACTGTTTCGCACGGTCGATGAAGTTTTCGTCGACTACTCTTATTCCCCCTTCGAAGAAGAGGAACTTGCCGCATTTACCGGTCAGTTAAAAGACCACCTTCTCGACAATGGTTTAAGCAGTACCGATTTTTTCGGCGAAGGTTTCCCTATTTGGTCTTTAAGTGAGCCCTATCAGGGGGAGTCTGGCGATTTTTTAATCGTTCCGATTTATCAGCTTGGTAATGTATCTCCAACTAGTGCCTATTTATTAGGTAGGGACGCTTTGGGAAATGAGCAAATTGCCTTTTTTGATTTTAGTGAACCAAACAGTTCGCGGGATTTACAGCAGTTGTTCTTTTTAAAAGCTATGAATAGTCTTTCTGAGGAGCCTGCTACAAGCTACTACGCCCTGGGGGAAGTAGCATTGACTTTTCCGCGCGAATGTATGGTAATTACCACCACTACTTTATATTATACCAATTGGTGGAGCTCTTACCACGGCTGGCAAACCCAAAATATTCACCACGAGGATTATTTAGGGCCAACCAATGTCTACACTACGGTAGAAACGCACGTCAACTGCTGGAATGGGGATGGTAGCCCAGATAGTGTGGAGACCACTGATAGTCAAACGACAAATACGAATCCGCATTCGCAGCCGAATCATAGCAATCCGGGTATTCCTTCATTGTGTATTGGCCGAAATGATGTCGAACAAGAACAAGGTATGTTTGAAGGTACAGGAACAAGTGAGGTTACCCTTACTGGCTACAGTATTACTTATTCCAATGGTGTTACCGTTGATATACCAATCATGTGTTTCAGCATCAACGCAGCCGGGGATGGTTGGGCAGGTCCCTTTGCCAATGCTATACGCAATGCTTTTGCCAATGCAGAAGGTTCTATTTCTCAAGACATCAGCAATGGAGCATTAGGAAACAGTCAAGGACAAATTAGTGCTGAATTTTTCATAAGAATGGACGCACAAATCGAAAACAGTTTGCCCAATACCGAGGCTTCAATAAGTCCGTTTGAAATGTGCGATTTGGATCAAACTCCACTTCCCGCTGAATTCACCTGCATAAATTAATTAACTGGGGCTGCATGTACATGCAGCCCCATAATCATCTCACCATGATTAAATATCTATTATTTATCCCCATCTATTTTGGCGCCTTAAATTCTTCTTTTGCTAATTTTAATGACTGCATTGACGCTGCTTCCCTACTTGACCCTATCGCTACCGGACAATTTGTAGCTGACCATAGCCAAAAAGCAAAAACTTACCAACCAATTGACGACTCGAAATCTCTTCATATTCGCGAAGCACTCACTCGCTACTTAGCGAGTAATCAAATTGATCCGCAGGTATTTTTTCACGATTATGTACCAATTTGGTCTCTAAGTGAGTTAACCGAATCTTCGGATAATACCCAACTTCTCATTTTTCCACTTTATCGCTGTCCCGACGCTGAAGAAATGGCCACCTTCTTAATCCAAATTAACTCCTCAGGGGACTTGGACTATGCTATTTTTGATGACTCCGAACACCAAAAATTTCTCAGCGGGCATTTCCAATTGCATATCTGGCATTCTCTTTACGATTCCAAAAGTATATGTACGCTACGAACAATGAGTCTTTCTCCTTTTTCCCAGAATTATTTTGTTTTTGTAGAAGGTATGACTCAAGATAGATGGTCTACTTTTGAAGGACGGAGCAATAGAGACACTACGCACTATTCTTATCGTGGAAAGATATGGCAACCACTATTTATTCACCTTGCCATTGCCGATTGGGAACAACATATCGTACGCTTAGAAGGCCCCTTGGCAGCTGACTTTCATGGAAGGGTAAGAAGTCCTGATTTCCCCCGATCTAATCTTGGATTCTAGATGCTTACTGCCTCCTTATCCTCCGAGGGGACACTTGAATGCGTTCCGCCTCAATCGTTTGCAGCTGTACGGGCTCGCGCAGTTGCAACTGCAGATTCTCCTGCAGCCCCCGTTCTTCGGCCAGGTTGATCAACTGTCGTACTCGACTAGTGTTACCGGTCGCATTATAGGATTCAGTAGCGACTTTCAAGGCTTCTCCATCATCTGGATTCTCGCTAATCAGTCGCTCTGAAAGCTGGGCAGCATCTTCATAACGGCCCGCTTCGTAGGCAGCTTGCATCCCTAAGCGTAACTCAAAAACATTTAGTTGCCCTGGCTGGGCCTGAAGGTTAGCACGACCAGCCTGAATCCGGTCATTCGTAATAAGTTGCTGCCGCTGAATCCCTTCCTGTAGTACCCGAATTTGTGCGGGGCTAATGTTTTGTACTTCCGCAGGTGTATCCCTTTCGCCAGGGTCAACTTGGGTAGTATCTTGATCATTATTAGGTGCAGTGACTTCCGGGCGTTCCGTGAGGTAGTAGTACTCACGCTCAGCAGCTTGCAGGTGCCCTGCCCGCAAATTAGCTAGCGCTAAACTGTAACGCAATTGATCATTGGTTGGCTTTTCTTCGGCTACCGTACTAAAATCATCAACTGCAGCTTCATACTCTTGTGCTTGAAAGCGGAGGGTGCCCCGGTTTTGCCAAGCGGTCCAGTTGGATTGGTCGTGTTCAATCACTCTAGTGTAAGTAGCAATAGCTGCTTCATCATCGCCCTTTTCATGATAAGCCTGAGCTAGCATCAACTGTTGCATCTCGTAGAGTTCACCATCCTCCGGGCTAGCCATGTTTTCCTCAATCACTTCAATCGCTGCTACAGGATTACGCAAGGCCGCAATGACGGAGAATAATTTAGCCAGCTGCTCTTCAATATTAGCCGTTAGTTGACCGCTACTGCTCAATTCCAGCAGGCTGGGGGCACTCGCTACCTGTACATTTTCATCCAGCTGCAACTGTTCAATGCCCCAGTCATCAATGTCTACGAAGCGATAGCTGGTCGAGGTGATGTCTTCTGATTCGCCATCCTCTACTTCGCCCCAGATCACCAGGTTACTACCGCATCGCCGTCCGATCTCATCGGCATCTTCGGGGATTATGGGGTAATTGTCAATTTCCTCGTGGGTTTGCCCAGAAGGACGAGTGTCCACCTCCAAGGTATACTCAGCCGCAAATTGAGCTAAGGAACGGGTAACCTGGCGGTGTAAAGAGTTGGGGGTATTGCCGATAATGGGCGCAAAAGGAAGCACCAGAATATTGAAATCCTGGTCCGCTTCAAACTCCGGACAAAGTTGCCCCTCTATAACCGTAGGCAGTGCGGCTTCCCGTGGCCACAACCACCAACCTAGCCCTCCAGCCACAAAAGCCAGCAAAACAACTAATGGCCAGCGACCGGCGCTGGTAGAGCCATTTGAGCCGATAGATGGCTGGTAGGATTTCCCTGCAGCCATCTCTCGCAACATCCGCAAGCTGCGTCCATTCAATTGATTTTTACGAGCCTGCGCCTCATCATTACTCATCTCAGCAGTGAGTTGGGCGTTTTCGTAACGTTCCAAATCAGCGCGCAATTGAATCAATGGCTCCTTCCAGGATTGAACACTAGACTCTTGGTGTGCATCGACTAAAGCTGCTAGTTGGGTCAAGGCTTGACCCAGGCGGTCTTTAGCCACCAGCTCCTGGATAGATTTTATTTGTGCTTTAGCTATGGGCATATCGGTAGTAATGGCTTTTCAAGATAATGGATAAAGCCGATACAAATGTTACAATTGTATATATCTTTTAAGCTTTTCCTAACTCAATTGCTCGCTTGAGCGCAGCTTCTGCACCACTTACAATGTCTTCATAGACGCTAGTATGGCGAAAGGTGTTCATCGCAGCTTCCGTAGTACCGCCCCGGCTAGAAACGCGTTTGATCCATTCGTCACAGCTGAGATCGTTTTTCATGTAGAGCTCCACTGCACCGCGGAAGGTCTGGGCAACCAACAATTCTGACTGCGGCTCGTCGAAGCCCATTCTCCGAGCAGCCGCCATCATAGCATCCATAAAGTAAAACACATAGGCAGGCCCACTTCCGCTGATAGCAGTAGTTGAATCAATGAAATTCTCATCCTCCACATAGATCGCCTTTCCTGTCGTATTCAATAGGTTCTGAACCAGTACCAATTCAATCCTTGTTACGGCCTCCGTAGCGGTGTAGGCCGTCATCCCCATTCCGATTTGTGCCGGTAGGTTAGGCATGGCCCTGATCACTTTCTCCACCCCAAGCTGCCGCTGAATCGTTGCCATTTTCACCCCGGCCATAATAGATAGATAGACCTGCTGCGGATGCGCGATAGGCTTTAAGCGGCCAAACAATTCGGCAGCATCCTGCGGCTTAACCGCCAGGATAATCAGATCCGCTTCGTCCAAACAAACCGAAGGATCGATATAGATGCGCCCGAGCCCCTGGTCGCGTAATTGCTCCGCCTTTTCCGGCAATCGTTCCAGAATCATCAATTGTTCCTCCGTAGTCAAATGAGCGCGCAAAAGAGAACGAGCGTAAGTCAAACCCATATTCCCTCCACCAATGATTAATATTTTCATAGCTGCAAAAATAAGATGCTCCAGCTCGCAACCCTAACCGCTTTACGGAACTTATTACAATATTCAATTTGTTACATTTGTTACAATTGTACAAACAACTATTGACCCGATGCGCTTGGAAGACGCTATACAACAACCAACTTTTCGCTCCTCTCATGAGCGAGCACACATCAACATCATCTATACCGCCTCCTTTCTGAGCCAACAAACCACCCAGGTGTTACGGCCGCACGACATCAGCATGCAGCAGTTTAATATCCTGCGTATCCTACGTGGTATGAAAGGTCAAGCAGCTACTGTCAAGTTACTCACCGAGCGCATGCTGGACAAAATGTCCAATGCTAGTCGCCTCGTGGAAAAGCTCAAACAAAAGGGCTTCGTCGTGCGCCGTGAATGTGAAAGCGATCGCCGCCGGGTCGACATTTTCATCACCGAATCCGGCCAGGCAGTAGTAGAAAAAGCTACCCTTGCTTTGGACCAAAAAATGCAGCAATTCGTTGAAAATCTTACTGCTGAAGAAGCTAGCCAGCTTAGTCATTTATTGGACAAGATGCGTGGTTAAACCAATCCTATTCCTCCCAAGAATCTTTGCGAGAAATCAGCCAGCACTCCCATCAAACATCAACCAAGCCTTTAAAAAGCCATCGAGATCCCCGTCTAAGACAGCATCCGTCTGCGGGGTCTGATATCCAGTACGGTGATCTTTTACCCGGCGGTCGTCCAGGACGTAAGAACGAATCTGACTCCCCCATTCATTAGAGGTTTTCCCAGCTTCAATCTGGTCTTTTTCTGCTTGCTGCTTCTTGATTTCCAGTTCGTAAAGTCGACTTTTCAGCATTGTCAACGCACGATCTCGATTCTGATGTTGCGAGCGTTCATCCTGGCATTCTACCACCAAACCACTGGGCAGGTGTCGTACCCGAACTGCCGATTCTGTTTTGTTTACATGCTGCCCCCCGGCGCCACTGGCCCGAAAAGTATCCCATTCCAAATCGGCGGAATTAATCTCCACCTCGATGCTGTCATCAACCAGAGGATGTACAAAAACGGAAGCAAAACTAGTTTGCCGTTTCCCTTGTGCATTAAACGGGCTTATACGCACCAAGCGGTGCACGCCATTCTCGCCCTTAAGTAGGCCATAGGCAAAGTCGCCTTTGACCTCGATAGCTGCCGATTTTATACCCGCTACTTCCCCATCATTGCGATTAATTCCACTGATCTTATAACCATCCTGTCGCTCCGCCCAACGCGTAAACATACGCAGCAGCATCTCCGCCCAGTCATTGGCTTCTGTCCCACCAGCTCCGGCATTGATTTCCAGAATGGCGCCCAACTCATCTTCTGGCCGATTCAAGGTTGAACGGAACTCGGCATCATCCAGTACGCCTACGGTTTGCTGATAACGGGTCTCTAAATCTTCTTCACTCCCCTCCCCTTCTTTGAGAAACTCACTGAGCACTTCCAGATCATCCACCCGATCCGCTACCGTCTGGTATTTAGCCACCCAATTTTTGTGGCTTTTGAGCGTTTTTAGGATGCTCTCAGCTCGCTTGGGATCATTCCAGAAATCGGGGTCCAGCGATTGCTGCTCCAGATCTTGAATTTCTAATTCGCGTCGATCGACGTCAAAGATACTGCTTGAGCAAGCTCAGGCGAGCTTGCAGGTCCTTCAATTGATCTTGCGTCATAGTCTTTCTTATTTTTTGATGGGTGGCAAAGGTAGGTTAAATTTGCAGCGCTGAAAACCTAACTTTTGGGTTAAGCAGATAAAAGAACTGTATGGGACGCGCGTTTGAATTTCGCAAGGAACGTAAGATGAAACGCTGGGCCGGCATGGCCAAAGCCTTCACCAAAGTTGGAAGAGAAATCGCCATTGCGGTTAAAGAAGGCGGTGGGAACCCGGAATATAATCCACGTTTGCGCCTGGCTATCCAGAATGCCAAGGCCGTCAATATGCCCAAGGCCAATGTCGAAGCCGCCATCAAGCGGGCTACCAGTAAAGAGTCCGAAAACTTTGACGAGGTCTCCTACGAAGGCTACGGTCCGCACGGTATCGCCGTGTTAGTAGAAACCACTACCGATAACATCAACCGCACCGTGGCCAGTATGCGACACATTTTTAGCAAGTACGGCGGTAGCTTAGGCACCAATGGCTCGGTAGATTACATGTTCGTACGCAAAGGTCAATTCACCCTGAAGGCCGGAAATTTTAGTGGCGACCAAGATGAGCTGGAGCTCAATCTCATCGATTTCGGCCTAGATAGCATTGAGCGAGAAGACGATGAAATCATCCTTTACTCCGCCTTTGAAGACTTCGGCAACCTGCAAAAGGGACTCGAAGAAATGGGTATCGAGGTGGACAAGGCTGAGCTCGTTCGTATCCCCACTCATACCAAGAAGCTGGATGACAACCAGGTTGAAGACCTGATCACCCTGCTCGACAAGTTTGAGGAAGATGACGACGTAGCCAATGTCTTCCACACCATGGATGAATCAGAATAGGTGCCTGCTACCCTACCCAATCATTTTACCGCTGCCATTGCCAACCAAGATTGGCAGTGGATCATCCGCAGCCCTGGTCGCATCAACCTCATCGGTGAGCACACCGATTATAACGGTGGCCTAGTCTTCCCCGCAGCCATCGACAGCGCACTCTACTTTGCTGCCCGACCAATCGCTGGCGAGCAACTGCAATTGAACGCACTCGACATCCAAGAAACCGCAAGTATTAACCCTAGAACAGCTACACCCACGGGCCGTCAATGGGTAGATTACTTATTGGGTATTTGCCAGGAATTCATCCAACTGGGCCACCAAATCCCCGCGCTCGAAATCGTCTTTGGTGGAGATCTGCCCAGCGGCTCCGGCATGTCCAGTTCCGCTGCGCTGGAAGGCGGCATGGCATTTTTATTAAATTTATGTACTTCCGCAGGTGTCAGCCGCCCAGGTTTAGCCCAGCTCTGTCAGCGCAGTAGCAACCACTTCATGGGTATTCCTTCGGGCATCATGGATCAATTCGCTAGCCTAAACGGACAAGCCGCCAAGGCACTACTATTAGACTGCGCTAACTTGGAATTTAAAGCGGTACCCGCTGACTTACCCGACTACAATTGGGTATTACTCAATTCAAAAGTGACCCACGACCTAGCCCATTCCGAATACCCCACCAGGGTTCGAGAATGCCAGACTGGCTTTGCTGCTATTCAAGCTCGCTATCCAGCAGTAGAAAGTCTCTGCCAGGCCACCTTGGAACAATTAGTTTCGGTAAAAAGCGAACTTACTACCGTCGTATTCCAACGCTGCGCTTATGCCATTCAAGAACAAGGGCGAGTACTACAAGCTGCAGCAGCCCTGCAGGCAGCTGATGCCGTATTACTGGGCCAATTACTCAACCAGACGCACGCCGGACTGCGTGATGGATATCAAATTAGTTGTGCAGAAGTAGATTTCCTCCAGGCCTTTGCCCAGCAGCATCCAGCCGTAGCCGGCAGCCGCATTATGGGAGGAGGATTTGGCGGTTGTACCATCAACTTAGTAGCAACCTCTGCCGTCGATGAATTTGTGAGCGCAGCGCAAGCGGCCTACCTGCGGAAGTACAAAATAAAAGCCCCCGTATACCACGTGTCTCCCGCAATGGGTACAGAGCTATTGAGTTAACTAGACTAGATTTCATGCAATGAACGCAACGACCTCCATAACGGATGCGAAGAATCTCATCTAATGCGCCACTAGGAAGCAACGAGACTCTGGATGGCGATCACCGATTTGGAGTTGTGCTACGTAGTCTCCAGCCGGATAATGACTGACCTCAAACTCAATGGGGCCATGGACAGCTTCGATAAATCGTTCGGCCATTAATTGACCTGTTCGCGAATAGATACTGACACTTGCCGCTTTTCCAATGCTTCCTTCCTCTACTTCTATTTTAAGTCGATCTGCTGTAGGGTTGGGGTAGATGATAAAGCAGTCGACCATAAAAGTCTCCTCTTCTGGCTCTGCTATTTCGTTGGCCATGTCAATAGATAGTTCTTCCGTACGCTCCATTACCTCACCCTTCAAATATAAAAAAGTCTGGACTGGATCGGTATTTGCCGTAATCGTCACTTTTTGATTACGCATACCACGCTTATTCCTGGAGTTGAACTGCACCACCAAAGAGGCAGATTCGCCTGGCTGCAACGGATGGCGGGGAAAACTGGGCACCGTACAGCCACAACTGCCGCGAGCATCAGTAATGATCAATGGTTCGTCGCCCACGTTGGTAAAACTAAAAACCTGAGTGACCAATTCGCCTTCTAGTATTTGTCCAAAATCGTGCACCTCTTCTTCAAACTGGATGCTGGTTGTTGGGCCAGCCGGAACAAGAGGGTTAGTATTCGAAGGAGCTACGGAAAGCTCGTGAGTTGGCTGTTCTTGAGGCAGCTGTGCCTCAGCTTTTGAACGGACATCTTGAGCATTTAGGCCCCAGAAGACCATAAAAGTTAGTGCAATAAGGAAGTAGCGCAAACGCATAAAAAGTGGTTTAAGGAGTTATTAGTGGACTAAAATTAGGGGAGCAAACCTAAACAAGCTTGAGATTAACAAGTTGTTGTGAAGTTGGAAAAATCAGATGGTGCTTTAGACATCAGCGGTTGTAGCTCCTACATTCCCCTTAAATCTCTACTGCCAGCTAAAATTCCAAGTAATACTCGGAATGATGGGAAAAAGGCTGACCTTAAAAGCCTTTGCACTAGCCGTGCCAGCTACCTGATCCACGTTGAAGTCATAGTAGGTAAAGAAGGGGTTTTGGCGGTTGTAGAGATTGTAGATAGAAAAAGTCCAGCTCGATTTGAATCGCTTTTCTGAAGCCGGTTTGGGCACATAAGTTGCAGAGATGTCAAAGCGGTGGTAATCAGGCAAGCGACTACTGTTGCGTGGACCATACTGCGTAACCAAACCATTTTCGACGAGATAAATGCGGCTGAGGGGCGTAAAATTCTGGCCGCTCCCGTAGACAAAAACTCCAGAAATGGTCCATTTGGGGCTAAACTCATAGGTCGCAACAGCGCTGATGTCGTGGGGCCGATCATAGACTGCGCGAAACTCGCGGCCCTCCTCGATATCGGGAAAAGATCGGCGGGTGGTGCTCAGCGTGTAACCGATCCAACCGGTCAGTCTACCACGACGCTTGTTAAGGAAGAACTCTACACCATAGGCTCTTCCTTGCCCGAATACAAACTCTTGCTCTAAGTCATCGGCGGGGTCATTAACGTAGCTTTCACCGTAATCGATTTGATTCTCCAGGTCTTTATAGTAGACTTCCACACTGGCTTCCCAATCGTTATTGCTGAAGTTGCGGAAGTAACCCAAAGCGTACTGCCAGCCTAATTGAGGTCTTACGCGTTGTGAGCTGGGCACCCAAACATCTGCTGGTAAAGTGCTCGTAGAATTGCTGACCAGGTGCAAGTACTGCGCCGAGCGGGTCACGCCCAATTTTAGACTAGAACGTGGATCGATGGTGTAGCGTGCACTGAATCGCGGCTCAAAATTGGTGTAAGTTGTTACGGACTCTCCTTTGGCATAAGTCTGCCCATCAATAGGTGAATCGTAAGGCCCAAGCTGATTAAACAGGCTCCAGCGTAAACCGATATTAACCCCCAAGCGATCACTGACCTTCCAGTCATTGAGCACATAAAGCGCCGCTTCATGGGCAAAGCGCGGCTGCAAACCGTTGGTAAATACCTGATCGCCGGAGCGGGCTTCGGCTACATTAGGGGTTAGCCGATGATAGGTATAGTGCGCCCCAAATTTTAGGCTGTGCTCAGGTGAGGGAAAAAAATCAAAATCCAGTTTAAGGTTATAGTCGCGCACTCCAGAGAACACGTCGACGGAAAAGTCACCTTGCCCCCCCGAGAAGCCAAAATCGTATTCATTGTAGATCACCGACAAGTTGGAGAAAAGCTGATTATTGAAAAGGTGGTTCCAGCGCAGCGTCCCGGTAGTATTACCGTAGGGTAAATCAAAATTAAAATCACTGACGCTCTGCTGAAAGCGCAAAATATCACGACCGAAATAGCCGCTTAAAAAAATGCGGTCTTTTTCGCTGAATCGATAATTGAACTTAGCGTTGAAATCGTAGAAATAGTAATTGGTGCCGGCAAAATCGGTGTTATTGATAGCGGGCTGGGCCAAATCCAAAATGTAGGTACGTCGGCCACTAATCAAAAAGCTAGATCGATCTTTTACCAAAGGGCCTTGCAGGGTAAGTCGGGAGGCCACGAGACCAATTCCACCATCAACTCTGAAGGACTCATTATTACCTTCTTTCATTTGGATATCGATGACCGACGATAAACGGCCGCCATAGTTGGCTGGCATGCCGCCTTTGATCAGCAGGGTATTGTTGATGGCATCGGCATTGAAGACTGAAAAGAACCCCAGCAAGTGGCCACTATTATAAACAACAGCCTCATCCAGTAACACCAGGTTTTGATCGGGCCCGCCGCCGCGTACATAGAATCCACTACTACCCTCTCCAGCAGATTGCACACCCGGTAAGAGTTGCAGCGTCTTCAAGACATCCACCTCCCCAAAGATGGCGGGTAGCTTTTTTACTTGATCCGTACTCACCCCTACGACGCCCATCTGAGTGTCGGCTACGTTGTTGTCTTCTTCTTCGGAAGTGACGACCACCTCCCTCAGGGTGGTACCTTGAGCAAGACGTATCTCCAGGTTTTGGTCAGCATTTAAATCGATAGTACGTTCTTGCTCGGCATAACCCAAGTAACTGTAAACGATGGTATAGGTACCTGGCTCCAGGCTGAGGGAATAAAAACCATAAACATTGGTGGCTGTCCCTTTAACGGGATTATCTTTTACGTAGACATTGGCGCCGATTAGCGACTCCCCACTGGCGGCTTCACGCACGTAGCCAGAAAGTGTAGCTCGTTGAGCCACCAGGGGTAAAACCAAGATTGTCAATAGAAAAAGTAGTAAGTGCTTCATTGGTAAGTCAGGCGAGGGGCTTTGCATCCTCCTTCTTCGAAATGATAACGTAGAAGCTGCAAAGGAGTTGCTAGTTAAGGATTGATCTTGAACAGTACGCTATCTTAAAACAATTTTCACCTCCATCACCTACGAGAAATTCTCTGAAGAGCAAGAGCCAACTACTAGTCATTTTTTAAAAAAAAACTCACTTCATACGGGAGCGAAAACCATTATTCCTGGGTCTTCTCTACGACAAAGGTTGCGTGCGCACACTTCCAATCTTTCTTTTTCTAATTAATTCCAGAATGAAAAACTTACTCCTATACACGCTGCTTGCCACCATCTTCTTGACGGCTTGCGAGGAAGATATTTATGAAGTGACGAATACCACCAGTGTCGAGGATCCAATCATCGAATTGTGGGAAGCGCCAACTGAACTGATCCAGGGAGACTTAACTGGCTTTGTGGTCAACGAACTTGGAGCCCCCGTAAGTCAGGCCCAGATACAGCTAAACAACCTGACCGCTACAACCGATCGCTTTGGGCACTTCTTCTTTGAAAACGTCGAGATGAATGCCCTCGGAACATTGGTCCGCATCAGCAAAGCAGGCTACTTCCCTGGAAGTCGTCGTTTTTTCCCAGTAGCAGGCGAGGAAAATCGAGTCAAAATCGAGTTAATTGACCAGCGTTTTGATCAGTCTTTTTCCACTTCCGCAGGTGGAACCATTTTGTTGAGTAATGGCGGAGAAGTAGTATTCTCTCCCAATAGTATTAGCAGAGCGGACGGCAGTAGCTACGAAGGGGACGTTCAGGTTGCTGTGGGTTGGGTAGGTAATCAGAATCGCATGCCGGGCAATCTACAAGGCTTGAATAGTCAAGTAGAATACGTTGGCTTAGTCAGCTACGGAATGATGGCGGTAGAACTTCAAAGCCCTTCTGGGGAAACCTTGAACCTCCTAGATGACCATCCGGCGATCCTCAACTTCCCCATTCGACCGAGTTACTGGACGGATGCACCTGCGGAAGTACCCCTATGGTCCTATAATGAAGAACACGGCCTATGGGTAGAAGAAGGTTTGGCTACCCGCCAGGGCAATACCTATGTGGGCGAAGTGAGTCACTTTTCTTTCTGGAACTGCGACCTCCCATTCGAGCCTATCTTTTTACGACTTCGGTTAGCGGATAGCAATGGAGCGCCAATTGTCAACCAATATGTAAGCTTGTCATTTGTCCCTGTGGGGCAGACTAATATCATCAGCTCAACGGGCTATACAGGCGGTAACGGGGAGCTAGCAGGTTACGTTCCTTCCGGTTATCCGCTAACGCTTAGGGTAAGTTCAGAATGTGTAGGCATAATACAAGAACAAATTATTGGTCCATTCTCTGAAAACACCGACCTAGGAACAATTACGATCGAGAACACCCTGGCTAATAATTTTAGTGTCAGTGGTCAATTAGTCGATTGCGAAGGAGCTCCAATTAATAATGGAGTAATAATTCTTGAGCAAGAAGGCGGAGAACTAATTAGTTACCTCTATCCAGGCGATGCCAATTTCTCCGCAACTATCAGTAGCTGTAGTTTTACTAACGTACTCAGGCTATTTGCCTTCGACACTGAAAACCTGATTCAAAGTGCTCCAATTACTCTCCCTTCCGAGGGCAATATCGATTTGGGCAACCTTACAGTTTGCGGAGATGAACTAAGTAATTACTTCCGACTGAACGTTACCCAGGGAGGAGAGCTTAATACGCGTACCTACTTCGACATTCAGGTTGCAGAAGCCTTTGAAGATCAGTTTACCAAAATAAAAATTGGCACCCCAGCTACTCCACATTTTGGCATCCTGCAATTTCAAGGCACTAGCCCTGGCGATTACTCAGGAAACCATTCTATTGATTCACTATATGACGCAGGTCCACCTTGGTTTTTGGATGATGGTCCCTTTGAATCATTAGAGATTACGGAATATACCAACACGACTCCTCAAGGCCAATTCATCGGCACCATCTCCGGTAATTTCAGTGGTACACTTACTAACTTTTCTAGCACCAACTCTGAAGAGGTTCAAGTCTCGGGTGAATTTTCCGTTACCCAGGAATAACTAGCAGAACGTGGTAAGTCCGCTACCATCAAAAGTGAGGAAGAGGGCAGAAGCCTGTTTTGCCTTCTTCCTTCCTCTTTCGTCAACAAATGAAACACCTATTGCTTAGCGAGATCCAACTGATAGAGGATTGCAAACGTGGCATAAAGGCCAGCCAGTATGAATTAGTTAAACGCTATTCTGCGATGCTCATGGCGGTCTGTCGCAGATATACCCAAGATGAGGCTTCAGCAAAGGACGTCTTGCAAGAAAGCCTAATTCGCATCTTTAAAAGCATGCACCAGTACCAGGCGAAAGGCTCTTTTGAAGGCTGGATGAAGCGCATCACGGTCAATCGAGCTCTTAGCTGGATAGATCGCAGTAAATTCCATACTGATGCTGAATTATCTGACTTAATGGTAGAGCAATTGGCAACAGTTCCTGAAGTCTACAATTATCTGGGGCTAGAAGCTATCCAGCAAATAGTTGATGGTCTTCCTTCCGGTTTCCGCATCATCTTCAACTTGCACGTTCACGAAGGCTACGCTCATGCCGAAATCGCTCAATTATTGGGCATCTCCGAAAGTACTTCTCGTTCTCGGCTCAGTCGGGCACGTAAAATCCTACAACAGCAATTGTCTACAAGCTCCAATAGCTTTTCTAAATCTAAGTTACTATGAAGTGGAAAGCCTTTATCACCCGATTCAGGGAGGAGAGCAATACACGGGATCAACAGCAACAGCTAGACGTGGATGCTATTTGGCAGGCGATTGAGGGAGAAGTAACGGAGTTGAACCGAAAAAAACGCCGCCGCCGAATATTGCTTTGGTTATTCTTATCAACAGGCATAGCTCTGTTATTACTGACTATTCATCTCCTGCTAGCAGCAGAAGATGTTATCGACATCGCACAAACTGAAACCAGTGAAGTTCATTTAATTCAGCCACCAATAGTCTCCACCACCCCTCTAGACCAAACAATTAGTAATGGAGCCCGTGTGACTAGCCATGAGATTGAACCCTATCTTATCGATTTAGATAGCTCAGAACAAGTACCGACTACGCCTATGGTTGGTCTTAGTCAAACTGTAGTAGAGTCCGATATCCATCGCTCACTAGATGATACCACTGCAAATCAGGTCCAAGGTGAATTTTCAACGATTCATTCCTCTTCAACAACCGAAAACAGGCTGGGACTAAATCCTGGAATCAGTCATAAGCTGCCAGACATCCAAAGTCGTACCACAAAAGCTAGTCCAGCTATCAACAGTTATCCTCCCCAGCGATTAGCAATTGAGGAGCGAAATCTGCCTGCCCCACAATTTAGCATACTCCAATCTGAGCTTGCAACCCTGACAGCTCATCGTTCTAAATTCTCACTTTTAGCCTATACGGGTGCAGCTTTCCTCAAGCGGCGCTTAAATAGCAAAAGTTACCAAGCGGATGACTTGCTCCAAATCAGAGAAACCTACGAAGACCCAATGTATGCCATCAATTATGGCTTTGCTATGCAATTGCAGCAACGTTCCGGCTTTCATTTCAGCCTGGGATTGCAGAGAAACATGATTACGGACCGTTATCAGATCCAAACTACCCAGACTACTACGGACACCATCGAAGGAGTTCGCCTTATCCGGATCAATATCAATGGAGACAGCATTCCCATTAGAGGAATGATCAACCAACAGACCACCAGTGAGCTCAATAAGCGGATCTATAATTCCTACGATTTAATAAATATTCCGCTTATGCTTGGCTACCAACGTCAGTTTGGAGATTTCTCATTAGGTGCAGAAGTTGGAATTTTTATCAACCTGGATTTGAACACTAAAGGCATTATTCCAGACGCCAACCTCCAAGACCAAGTACTTGGTAGCGATTCTCCCCTGGCTCTTTTCAAGCCTAGGATTGGGCTGGGTTATTATTTCGGCCTATCCCTCGAACATCGACTTTGGAACAACTGGAAGCTGAGTCTTCGCCCCAACTTAAGCTTATTTCCGAATGATTTCGCCAATTCAGATTATGGATTGTCCCAAACCTACTTTCAGCTAGGGGCAAACCTTGGCCTGCGCTACCAGTTTTAAGTTTCAAGCGATTCACCGATCCTGCTTTTGGGACTTTTTTTGAACTTAAAGAAATTGGTCGACTACTTTCAACAAGTCGTCGAAGGACGCTTGTAGAGAGATTAGTACACCTTAGTTTAGTAGTACTGTTTTTCCATTGTTAACCAATCTGGTTAAGTGAAAATATTTATTCCTGGCTAGGAACTTGGTGTAGGAACAACAAAATTGGTTTAGTCAGACTCCGAATAACCTGTACGACATGAAGTACACAAAGTACCTCTTCATTACAAGCTATTTGTTGCTGCTATTACCAAAAGCAGTCAAATGTCAGGTAGTTAGCGGGCTAGTTAAGCATGCCAACACCCAAGAAGTGCTGAGTTACGTACATATCGGCGTGGCGGGCAAAAACGTAGGCACGATAACTAATGATCTGGGGCAATTTAGTCTTGACTTATCCTCAATCCAAGGTCATGAAAAGGTATTGATCTCGATGATCGGTTTTGAGACAATAAGTCTGGAAAAATCCGCCCTCAACGTATCCCAAACACTTGAAGTTTATCTGCACCCCATTAGTTACACCGTCCCAGAAATTGAAGTTGTTGCTGGTAGAGGAAAAGAAATCAAACTGGGCCGTCATCGCAGAAGCAAAACAACTTCAGGACAAAGTGGGGTGGCCGAATTTGGCTTCGGAGGGGAATGGGGAGTAAAGGTTGTCTACCCTGAAGAGAGCTATTTCTTAAACGAGATCAGCTTCCATACCAGATTCAACACCGTGGATAGCGTACTTTTTCGCCTCAACGTATATGAGGTAGTAGATGATCGGCCTGGCAATTCGATATTACTTGAACCAATTTATACCACCAGCTATTCCGGTGATAAATGGATAAGTGGTAATGCCCTTGCTCAAAGCATTCTCATCGATGATGACATCATCGTTAGCTTCGAGCTAGTTAGAATCTGGTACAGTGAGCAAGGAAATAACTACTTGTTTTACACGCATGGAAAAGGATATCCCGAAGGACGTTCTTTTTCGCGGGAGTCCAGTCATGATAATTGGCAAGTTGACCAGCGTGCACCACTCGCCATTTACATTTCCGGTATAACTGATTACTAGAAACTCCGGGCGCGGCACTTTGAGTATTGATAGATTGCTATCTTTCCATCAATGGAAAGTAATTATCATCCAGAGATCCTACAGTTTTATGGCTGGTGGCAGCTAGCTACCTGCACTTTCGCCTTCTTTGGCTTAATGGCTATCTGGTACCATATTGGTCGCAAGCGGCAAGATAACGGACAGGTATTCCTGGCATTGTCTATCTTATGCTGGTCGCTTTCTGGGCTGATGGAATTACTCTTCCTGCAAGACCAACCCCCATCAGCACAACAAGAGCTGCAATTAGATGGCTGGCGGAGTATTTTCTCACTACTCAATAGCCTCTTTATCTTACTGGCCCTCCCTTACTTTCGCTATTTGCCCGACTTACTGAAGTCCACCATCCAAGCTAAATCCTGGCGACTAGTGGTCGGTCTACCCTTCTTATTCTCACTACTCCCTACCATAAGTAAGCTCATCAACCAGGAAATAGGCAGTATAATTAGTGAGCTGGACGTCTATTATGCCTTGCTCACTTTGCTGCTGTTAGGCTTCGTACTTTGGGAATCTTTCAGTAGGCGTCGCCTATTGGGACTAGCATATATGTCTGTAATCTGCGTGCTTATCACCTTAAGCGCTCAGGTCTACAAACTCACCGGAGCCGATCTGGACCAGCTGCTGCTTTCCGCCATCTTCAAGAGCCTGCTGATCATGATCTTTTTTGCACTAGCCCTAAGCTGGGTGAAGGATCTGGCAGAGCAACTAAAAGTTCCAAAAGAAGAACTGCTGCTGCAACTCCATAGGCATAAGCAAGGTCAACGCTGGCACTTCAGCGCCAGCCTGAGTGGTATCGGTGACCAGCAAAAGGAATTGTCACTTAGCTCCTCTAATTATCAACTATTACGTCTATTTGCCAGTCGCCGTTTAACAACTGCAGAAGGTTGGCTAGAAATCAAGCCGAAAGGGGAAAGTCGCACGAACAAAGCCTACGACATCCGCGATTACAATGAAGTCAAGAGATTGACCCACAAGTTACTCGATCAACTATTTGGTGAGGGCCATTGGTCCAAAACCCAACACGAAATCCCTTTTCGAGAAGCCATTTTCGAACGATCAGCTCAACGCAATCGAAAAATACGACTCCGGCTTCTACCCCAGCAGATCCGTTTAGAAGCTGAGTAAATAGTTGCATTTCGCAGCTCATGGTCAGTAGCCAGCTTACTGACATTTGGAAATTTTCCCCGACAAATCCCTAGCCTCATCACCTTCAGGCAGACTTTGTGGAAAATTTCAAAACATGTATCTCTTGCTCCGCTTTTTATGTGGGATTGGTCTAATCATCCTACCCCTACCCGCGTTTGCCCAAGGCCTAGATGATCAGCTTAACGAAGCCTTTATGCCGGTTGCTGTAGCTTGGGAGAATTTCATTTTCACCCCTATCTCGCTCGGTCCTCTCCAGATCCCCATTGTCTTAATTATTCTTTTAACCGGTGCCACTTTTTTTACTTTTTACTTCCGTTTCGCGAACGTCAGGCACTTGCCCACTGCTGTCCGAGTAGTGCGTGGCCATTTCGACGAGCTGGAAAGTAGCGAAGGTGAGCCACATCAGGGTGAGGTAAATCATTTCCAGGCACTAGCTACGGCTGTTTCTGGCACCGTCGGTCTAGGCAATATTGCCATGGTGGCCGTGGCTATCAGTATCGGCGGTCCCGGAGCTACCTTCTGGATGATCCTGGCCGGCCTACTGGGTATGAGCACTAAACTAGTGGAATGCACCTTAGGCGTTAAGTACCGAGACATTGGCGAAGACGGACGTGTCTACGGCGGTCCTATGTACTATCTGTCTAGCGGCATCAGCGAGCGGGGTTTTCCTCGATTGGGAAAAGCGCTAGCCGTTATTTTTGCACTCCTGTGTGTAGGCGCCTCTTTCGGTGGCGGAAATGCATTTCAGTCCAATCAAGCAGCCGCCCAGATCATCGCTGGTTTTGGGATCGAAGGAAATGCTGCCGGCACCATCATCGGCCTCTTAATTGCCATCTTTGCGGGTATCGTCATCATTGGTGGCATCCGTCGTATTGCCAAGGTGACGGAAAAGGTAGTTCCCTTTATGGCCGCCTTTTACGTCGCCGCAGCGCTGATCATTCTAATTGCTAACTGGTCCTTGGTAGACGATGCACTGGGCCTCATTTTCAGCGAAGCCTTCAACCCCCGAGCTACGATTGTCGGCGGCTTTGTTGGAGTCATGATCCAGGGATTTCGACGGGCAGCTTTCTCCAATGAAGCAGGAGCCGGCTCTGCGGCCATTGCTCATTCAGCTGTTGACACTAAGCACCCCGCTTCTGAAGGACTCGTAGCACTCTTAGAGCCACTCATTGACACTGTAATCATCTGTACGATGACGGCTTTGGTCATCATCATTTTTAATCTACAGGGAGCATTCATCTATGGCGAAGTAAGCAATAATCAAGTCGTAATGACGGCCACGGGAGAAGTTATGGGAGGCGTCAATCTCACTTCTGCAGCCTTTGAATACAGTTTACCAGGGTTTTCCTACGTACTCGTAATCGCCGTCACCTTATTTGCCTTTTCAACCATTTTGTCTTGGTCCTATTACGGCCTCCAATCCTGGACTTACCTCTTCGGTCGTAGTCCAAAGAGTGAAGTCTGCTACAAGGTTATTTTCCTGCTTTTTACTGTTCTTGGGGCTGCAGTAACCTTAGATGCCGTCATCAAATTTTCTGATGCAATGATCCTTGCGCTGGTCTTCCCCAATATGATTGGGCTATTGTTTCTATACCCTGTGGTAAAAAAGGAGTTGGATAAGTACCTAAAGCTGCTAAAAAAGTCTCTTTAACCCCGCCTACTTAATCAATTGGAGAGATCCGCTTAGCACTTCCTCTGCGGAGGAGG
Organism: Bacteroidota bacterium; assembly: GCA_039030655.1. Taxonomy (GTDB): domain Bacteria; phylum Bacteroidota; class Bacteroidia; order Chitinophagales; family Saprospiraceae; genus Neolewinella. The sequence continues at coordinate 157,709 of JBCCDS010000002.1, forward strand.
TGTAGCGGATTTTTAGCTGGTAGCTGTAGACGCCAACCATCGCCGCTTGCCCATTCCGACGGCCGTCCCAGCGAAATTTGGGGTCCCCCAGGCTACCGGCTGTTTGCTCGAACATCAGGCCTCCCCAACGGTCAAAAATTTGAAATACCAGAATTTCGATAGCACTATTTCGTACCCCAAGTGGCTCAAAAAAGTCATTGACCCCATCAAAATTAGGACTAAAGGCCGTTGGTAAGTAAATCGGACAGTTGCCAGCAGCTAAGCTTATTGTAAGGCTATCTACACAACCCACACTGTCCTGCAATAAATAGCGATAATTGCCAGCGCCACGGTTGCTAATTAGCTCTTGGCAAGTTGTTTGTAAGCAGACTTCCGCAGGTCCTAGCCTTCTGCCATTCTCAAACAGGACTAGCGATCCGCTTCCGCCACTATATTCTATCAGCAATTGGCCGTCCTGATCCAAACAGCTAGCTGCTCGCTGTTCCAGCAGCTCTAGGCTCAATGGCGGGGTATCTTGTAAATTAAAACTGGTCTCTACCAGGCAACTGGCGGCATCAAGGACTTGTACTCGGTAGGAACCACTACCCAGTTGGTCGAAAAAAGGCTCGGGACTAGCAACTTGTTGATTGAGTTGAAAAATATAGGGCGGCAAACCTGCAGTGACTTCGATCGTTAAACCTCCATTTGGCAAACCGCATTGAGCATCACTCAAGATGAGCGTATCGATCTGCGGTGCGGAGCTGGCTGCTATTTCAAAATCTTCGACTAGGGTACAGCCGGCTTGGTCAGTCAGCTGCAATTGATAGGTACCAGCCGGTAAATCATTGAAAGTTGGACTTTCCTGGATAGCCTGCCCATTGAGCGAAAAACTGTAGGGAGGGCTTCCACCTGCGGAAGTGATCATCAATTGCCCATTGTCTAGACCACAAGTAGTAGGCATTACCGATAAACTGCTGATTTCCGGAGTACCCGCATCGGTCAGCTGGACCATCTCCGTACTTGAACAGCCCACTGCATCCCGCACTTCCAAAAGATAAGTACCTGCTGCCAGGTTAAAAATTCGAAAATCTGTCTGAAGAACGCCATCCAATAGTAGACTGTATGGTGCTGTACCTCCCGAAACAGCCAGTTCAATCGAGCCATTGGCTGCTCCACAAGTAGGCGGATCCGTCTGGATGGCAGAAAAGGTGGGTAAGATGCCCGTAGCGAGGACCATTTCTGTCCTAATGCAGCCGTTTTCATCGCTCACGTAAACTGTGTAATCCGTTAAGGGCAAATTGAGGAAGATTGGTGAGTCCTGAAAGTTTTCTCCATCAATGGAATAAGTAAGTTGCCCTACTCCACCACTAGCCAGTAAGGCGATCTCTCCGGTAGTAGCATTACAGTCAAAGTTGCTAGCGAATACTTCGTCAATGAATACGGGGTTCGACCCCAAGAATTCAAAAGTACTAGCCCCTCCACTGACCTGTAGGGGAATCGTACAGAAAAAATCCAAACTAGTCTCCTGAAAATTGACTTCGTAGATGCTAGCAGAGTTGTTCGTGAGCGCATATACCGTGACGTCTTCACAGCTCTCTACGAAGGATACAATGCCAAAAATTCGCCCAGTAACGTTGGCGTCGATGACGACGGAGCTGTTGGCGGGATTGTCCAAATTGACCCTTACGATATTATCGTCCTGGGCAGCCATGTATAATTCTCCTGCAAAAAAAGTCAGGTCCCCTTCAGCGCCGAAGCCGACATCACCGAGAAAAGTGCCCTGGTCAGTAACTAGATCATAGCTCCACAAGTCACCGTTTAGGCCGCAGGCGTAAAAGATACCTTCCGCTGAAATAGTAAGGGCGGTATACAATTGAGTGGCTCCGTTTTCGAAAGTATGCAGCAGTGTGCTGCTTCCTGATACGATGTCAATCTCAAAGAGTGAACCACCTCCGTTGAGGGCGTAGAAATTGCCATTGGGGTGAAAGCTAATATCGGTACTGCTTTCCGGCATGAAACCGATCTGCTCAAAAGTACAATCTGCAGGGTCGAAGCTGTAGAGGCGATTGTCGAGGGTACTCAACACTATTTCCTGGGCCGTTAGCTGCTGCAACGACAACAGGAACAACAACAGAAACAACCAACGAATACAACTAGGGATAGACATACTGCAACAATGAGCTACGCTTTAAAATGTTGCTCAGCCGCAAAGAAAGCTCAATCTCAGGAAAAAGCAGCAACTAGTGCGAGGAAACCAAGAATCCCAATTCCCAGGGTGGTAATACCCACCCACATCGCAATGTTGGAAAGCGTAAAAGCGGATTGGTTGACCCCACGGTTTTTACTCTTTCCCACTGCCCCTAAAATAATGGAGAGCAACATGGACAATAAACCCAAAAAGCCCCCAACGCGGCCTAGATTGGTAACAACAGAGAGTAAAATCACGAGGAGCAGTAACATAGCAGACCCAAAGGCAATACCGGCGATAGTAGCATCGCCTTCATTGGCTGGTTCGACCACTATGCCTCGGCGCTCAGCACGTCTTTGTCTGCGGGCAGCGCGGCGCTCAGCCCGGCGCAATTTGCCCCGAATCATACTAAAGGCAATGGATTCTCCCAAGGAAAGTCTGCGTCCTAAGCGTTCTCCGATATCTCGGTTATTCAGCTCCAGTAAATCTGATGTAGTAATGGTCGCAGCCGTACTTTGATCAGTAGGTCCTTGTACAGCCGCAGCAATTAAGCCTTGTAGGAAAAGGAAGAATACGAATAGGGTTACGGAGTTTTTCATCAATGACTATTTAATAAATGGAAGTTAAGGTTATTTGCTTTCATAGACACATAAATAGAGAGCCCTGCCTATTAACTTGTTGTAATTTGTTGTTTCAGGAAGCAGTTATTTAAAATACACCAAGCCTTATTTAAAATACGCAGTTTCGCAGGTGCTTTGTAATAAGACTAGGTCAATATGAGTAACCGAAAGAATCAAAACTATTAAGACGGCTATTGAGGGTGATTAGGACCAACATGTCCCTAAAAAGAGCAAGGACCGATGGTTCCCCCCAGTCGGCCCTTGTCTGCAAAAATTAAAAGCGAATGCACATTTAGCCCTATCTAGACATAGGAGTTGTGCGGTCAAGAGAAATCCGTACTTCTCCTAGGATCAGCGTAGCAGAAGCATCGGTTTCTTCAAAAATAGCCTCCATTTTGTCGCCGTGGATGGCGTCGAAGTAAGGACGAGGGTCGGCAGTAAGGAACTCCTCCAGGCTTTCGTAAACATCGACCGTGGCAGAGTGGTAGGGCTGTGCAGCACCGTAAGGCAATTCCTTATTGAGCAGTACCCAGCCTTCCATCTCCCCGGCATCAATGCGGGCCTGGTGAATGGCCATCCAGTAATCTCTCTCTACTTTGAAATGGTCACTGCGACCAGCACCTTCGGGATAACTGAAGTAATTGAAGACCGTAACGTTGGCCTCCATATCTTCTTGACGGATAAACTCCTGGGTGGAAAAAACCTCAGATTTGACCCATTTACGGATTTCTGAAGTACGCTCGACCAGGGCCATTTCTTCTGCGCTGAGGAGCTCCTCAATATTGTCCGGGAAGATATTACCGGTCATAGCTGCTGCCATTTGAGCTTCACCACGGTAACCGATACGGGTTACATAGTTATGGCTACTAGCTGATCCATTCGGAGTCATAACCTGCGAGAGGGTCCAGATATCGTAGCGCCCTGCATCTACATTGGCCTGGTGAATCTTCTTCCAGGCCGCTTCCAGTGCTTCATATTCTCCGTGCATGCCAGGGGCGACATACATGTAGTCCATTTGACTGTAGTAGGTTGCTGCAGCTTCTTCCTGAGCCTGAAGGGCTAGACCTGCGGAAGTACAAAAGCCAATCAATAGCAGCAGTACCTTAATTGATGATTTCATTGTTTACGAGTTTAGGCGACAAGGTGGTTTAGTAGTAGTAGTGTTCTCCTAATCGCTGAGTGAAAAATGGGTAGGTGTATTGTCTGAAGCAAAGTTCCGCCGCGAATACAACTACCCAGCCTACATATTCATGTGGCAAGGCTTTTCCTCCTTTTTGATCTACCGCAAAAGGCCCACTATTAACCCACCATAGTTTTCAATTACGGTGGGTCAATAGTGAGCCCTTAAGTAAAAATTCACTCGCTAGCTGATGCTAACGAATACTACCACGGCCTCTACGGCTAGCCGATCCAGCGCCCTTTTCGAAGCGATACTGGAAATTAATACTAGTTCGCCAGCCCGTCCAGGCGAAGTATTCATCCTGGTCGAAGGTGGGGCGAAACAGCTCACTGCGTGACCAGCGAGGACTACGGGTAGCGAGCGTTACGGTAAACTTGTTATTCCACTGCTTGCTTAAAGCGCCCGTCCAGTAGGATTGAGCCCTTCGAACAGACTGTACATCCTTGACAGCCGCATCGTAACTCAGGCGAGACTGGAAACTAAATTCAGCAGGTAATTCTAACTGCATCCGTAAACCAGCCGACCAAGTTGCGAAATCAAAATCAAAGCTACGGTCTTCGAATTCTCCTCTGCGCTGGTAGCCGTAGTAGTTGATGTCTGCGCTTAGATTGAGTGCATCACTAGGGCGGTAATTGGTATTCAACTCGATGCCAAAACGATTTTCCCGTCGAGCATTAATTAACTGACGGACAATGGTGCCCGTCTCCAGACCAAAAAGGTTATCTTCTACTTGCTCTACCACCGATTCGAAATAATCGATAGTTGTAGAAGCATAAAGAGCCGGATTCAAGGTCAGCTTTTCCCAGCGTTGCACGAAATTAAACTCCAGTCGATCGGTATAGGCCGGATCCATATCAGGGTTGCCAACAAAGAGGAATGACGCGTCGCTAATGCCTCGAAAAGGGTTGAGTTGCCAAAAGGAAGGCCGACGAATGCGGCGGCTGTAACTCAACTGAAAGCTACTGGCATCAGATGCCCGATAACTAGCACTGGCAGAAGGAAACAAGCGGTTGTAGCTTTTGTCAAAATCTTGCATGCCCTCCGCTGAGTTTTCTACCCTGATATAGGTGTATTCATTGCGCAGACCTAGTTGCAATCCCCATTTGTTCTTACGATAACTATATTGAAAATAGGCCGATCCAATCCGCTCAAAATAGTCCAGCTTATTATTAAATCCTGGTAAGGTCACCCATTCATCATTGGCGAAATTTTCAGCTAGGTAATCAGCGGAGATTACCCGAGTTTCTCCCCGCAGCCCCACCTCAATTTTAGCATTTTCGCCGAGCGGACGTTCATAATCCGCCTGTAATAAATGATCCCGGCTGCTTTCTATCGTCTGTGTACGGTAATTGAGAATGCTCTGGTTGCTCGGTAGCAATTGATCAATGCTGGTGGCTTCGGTCTCCGTCTCTTCCCAAAGGTCATTCTTGATATAGAAGGTGAATTTTTCACCTTCTCTGGCAAAGTCCTTGGCGTAAATCAAATCCAATTGCTGATAACGGCCAGGTTCCAGATAGTCTAGCAACTGCACCCAATCGCGGCTGGGATTACCCAACTGGTCGAAATAATTCAAATCGGTACGGGTCAGGTCGTCATTGATGACATCATAGAGCGAATAGGTAGCCGTCAACACACTGCTTTCCGAAAAATTATAATCTAAGCCTAGGTAGGCGTAGTAATTATTGTCGTTGCGGTCCATATCGATCAACTGATCAAGATTAGCGAGCGGTACATCCAGGGTGCTACGACGTTGTAAATCTCCACGGCCGCGATAGTTGGAGTAACGATAGCCACCGTTGGCAAAAGCATTGAAGCGCTTGGCCCGAAGATTAAGATTAAGATTGGCGCGATGATCTCCTGGGTAACCAGTGCTTAAACTCATCGTACCACCGTAGCCCAGCGCTCTTTCTTTTTTCAGGATGATGTTAATGATACCTGCGGTTCCGGCCGCTTCAAAGCGAGCAGATGGATTGGTAATAATTTCAACTTTCTCAATGCTTTCAGCGGGAATAGCCTCAAGCGAATTGTTATTAGCGAGAGCAGAAGGCCGGCCGTTAATCAAGACTCTGACCCCAGAGTTCCCTCGCAGACTTACGGCACCGTCAGCTGAGACATTAACCGAAGGCAGTTGCTCCAAAACTTCGTTGGCGGACCCGCCTCGGGAGAGCGCATCCTGACCAATATCAAAGACTTTTTTGTCGAGCTGCAGGCTCATCTGGCTGCGTTCTGCCCGGACTTCTACGGCGTCCAGTTCCAGACCGCTGGCTCCCAGACTAAGCTCTCCCAGATCCAACGATTGCTCCAAATTAATCTTCCGTTCTAAGGTTTCAAAACCGAGAAACTCCACTTTGACTCGATAACTACCTGCCCTAAGCTCCAAGGCGAATTGCCCCTCCGCATCCGTCACCGTTCCTTCAACCAGGGCATCTTCGGGGGAATAGATGGAAATTGTGGCGTATTCCAAGGGTTCATTACTTTCGGTATTGATCACCCTTCCCGTGAGGGAGTGCTTAGCATTAGGCAAAAAGGTGGCTGGAAGGCTGCTGGCAATAACCAGCAAACCTAGCATAACTAGCGTTCGCATTCTACTTGTCTTTTGGGGGGCTCCTCTACCCTACCTAGGGTAACTAAGCCTTAAATTCATTGGTGGTTGAGCAATAATACTCACTTATTACGATTGTTCTCGTAGCTAAAGTACGACCGCAGTCGTAATAAAGCAAGTTCTATTACGATTATTCTCGTATTACCTAATTATTGCGTCTAAACATACCGCTCGATCACCCTATTCTTACTTTGGCCATCTACTCCCCAGCCAAATACCCACTAGTCCACTTAACATCGCAAGTGTGCGGAAGGGAAAGTCGGCCGGATAGGCTAAAAAGGCAGGTATACCCAAGGTGGCATCTCCACCACCAAAGCGTAAAAAGGCCGCCAGGAGAAAACCACAGAGCGCTCCTCTGGCATTAGCTTTTGGATCGAACAAGGCCATGGTCAGTGCCGGAAACAAAAGGCAGTAAACGAAATCTGAGCAGAGAAACCACAGCTCATAAACACTACTCACTTGAAAGGCAATGAGCGTTGCTGCCACCCCAACAATCCAAATACAGCGCTGGATTAGCCGCACCATCTCTGAGCTTGTTACTTCGGGCTTGATTAATGGTCGATAGATGTTCCAAATCCCCATACTACTAGCCGAGAGGACCGAGGAGTCGACCGAAGACATTACCGCCGCTGCTACGGCCCCTAGCCCAATTACCGCAACAGCTCCGGGCGTAGCATAGCGCACCACCCAAGGAAGGGTTGCGGCGGTATCTGGTGGAGCCACTGCACCGATCGCCTCCCAATCCAGCACGGCGCTTACCATACCTATGATAGCCGGAGCAATGGCCGCCAGCAGGCAAACCACGCCCGCTAAAATACTGAGACGTACTGCCGTTTTTTCATTTTCTGAAGCCAGCACTCGTTGGAAATAAACTTGCCAGGGTATTCCGCCGAAGATCAACAGCAGTGCATAATCCCACCAGGTCCAGTAGCTATCGCCTAGTGCCGCCCGGCTAGGCAGCGGATTAGCGGCAGCTCCAAATTGATCTTGATAAGCCACCCAAGTTGCCGACCAACCGCCCGTTTGCTGCAAAGCAAAGTAAGCCACCAGTATGAGCCCAACCACCAGTATGGACAACTGGATAACGTCCGTTAGTGCCACTGCCCAAAGGCCACCGATTGCCGTATAAGCCACCGCAATTACCGCTGATAATAAAATCGCGGTGTGTAACTCGATGCCCAATACGGTACCAAAAGTAGCGCCCAGTGCCGTTAAAATTGCGGCCGTCCAAAACAATTCGCCCGTTAGCGCAGGTAGAAAAAGTAAGGCCGTCATACGTTTGCCGTAACGCTCTGCTAATGGGTCTAGCATGGTCGTATAACGCCGTCGCCGCATAATTTTTGCAAAAACCAACCCACCGATGACCAGACTTAAGGCATAACCCCAGGGAGCCTGTACCCAGACCAAACCCGAACTAGCTGTATACTCCGCCGTACCATTCACAAAGCCACCTCCTACCCAAGTAGCACTCATCGTGAAAATTGCCAGTAACACCGGAAGCTGACGCCCAGCTAGCATAATACTAGCCGCATCATCAGCTTGGCCTTTACGGCGACGCGCAGCTCGCACCCCCACGTAATAAATCAGCGCATAGAAAATAGACATCACGCCAAATGAGGGCCAATCCACCGTCTCGACCTGCGTAAAGCCTAAGTATAAGGCAGTAAGAGCCAACAGCCCCAAGAGAAAAAGAAGCGGATTTATTCTAGACATACGACGGATGATTACCTTGCGCAAGGTAATCATCCGTCGTATGTCTGTAAAAACAATCGCTGCCTGGGCTGTACACCTCTTCACTGCTTCTGGCCTGTTGGCTGGTTTTTGCGGCCTGCTAGCTGCCATTGAGGGCGACTATCGCTTGGCGATGTTCTGGATGCTCCTCACGCTTATTATTGACGGTGTTGACGGGACTTTCGCCAGGTGGTTAAAAGTCAAAGAAGTATTACCCGGAGTCAGTGGTAAAACTATTGATTACGTCATCGACTTCTTCACCTACGCCATTTTACCCGCTTACCTTTTTTACGTAGCTATCCCGCTGGGCCCTATACCCCAGATGGTAGGAGTTGGAGCCATATTATTATCCTCCGCCCTTTACTACGGTATCGAAGATATGGTCAGTGAGGATGGAACTCACTTCGTAGGTTTCCCAGTACTCTGGAATGTGGTGCTGTACATCTACATTTTTTTGCTGCCAGCTTGGCCCGGCAGCCTATTACTTGGGCTAACGCTCTTGATAGCCATTCTGCACTTTATTCCCATTCGAGTTCCTTATCCAAGTCGAGGAGGTCGTTTTTTTGTACTTACGCTGGTGTTCACCTTGCTATTTATTAGTAGTGCTTTTATCAACGTCTGGTATTTCCCCAACCCACACCAGCTAGGTAAATGGTTGGGTTTCCTAGCTATTGCCTATTTTATCCTTCTAACTATTTTGGATACTGCCGCAGCTTGGCAAAAGCATGAGTCTTAGTGAAGTTCACCAGTAGTACTCTACCCCCAAAAAGGGCAAGGGCGTATTCGTGAAAAGATCTAAAAAACCAGCAAAAAGCCCCATCCTAAATCGCCAATTATTGACCCGATAAGCGCCACTCACGCTCGGGACAAAGCCAGTTCCACCACTTGCTTGTTCAACGAAAAAGAGCTCAGAATATAAATGCCAGGCAGGACTCAATTGCCCCCCTACAGCTAGTCCAATAGCATGCTCATCAGTGGGAAAAGAGGTATCGTAAAGTAGGTGATAAGAAACGCTGACAAAGGCCTGATTGCTCCCTAGGGTTAGTATGCCGGATAGGTCGCCCGCCAGAGAATTACCAAAGCTATCGCCGTCATCGATTAGTATATCCCAAACGGATTGATTACTGACTCCCAAATGAATTCGGTCCGCTAAGCTAACGCGAAGACGCTGCGTGAAACTAAGGCCAACGGGCACCAAAACACCGGCACCAATCCGTATGTTGGAGTTAATGTCGTATTCAACCATATTACTGAGTAGCATCAGGTTGCGGTACTGTAGTCGCCCGTCTGCTCCAGGCAGAGCGGTTCTTAGATAGGAAGGGTCCGAGAAGCGGTCATCCTCTAAAGTTTGCTTATACAGACGAAGAGAGCGTACGTATTCAAGTGGAATACTGAGCGTTTCGTCCATATTTTGCGGCTGAAAAACCAGTTCGTCGCCGTCAATATTCAGGCCGTAACCGATAATCTTATCAAAGCGGGTGGTTGAGACCAATTGCAATTGCGTACTATCCCCTAAGCGGACGCCCCTACCGAGACGTAGTCCAGATTGTGCTAGCAAGCTGCTTGACAGCAAGCAAAAGAGGAGTGCCCACAGTTGAGATCGCGAAGATTTGTTAAACGGGGAGTGTAGCATAAGATCTGATCTGATGGATTAGTGGGTTAAGACGCAAAAATTATCCAAATCGTTAGCCGGTAGGCAGAGAATATCAAGCGTAGTGCGCTGCCCCATACTCTTTAGGTATTTCCATGATACGCAGAATTCAAGAAAAGCCTAACTATGGACAACATTCGGTTAACAACAAAAAAACATAATCTGCCTTGAATTGTCTAGTAAGCTATGGCAGCTAATCATTCCGGGCCTAAGTCCAATCCTCTACCTCCATTTTCTTCCGACGATTTGCCGGACGTTACTAAGCAGCGTTCCAGTCGTTTGTTCATGATTCTCGGTGGCTTTTTCATTGCCAACGCTATTATCGCCGAATTGATCGGTGTAAAAATATTTGGTTGGGAAACCACCTTTGGTCTTGAGCCGCTCAACTTCCGACTCTTTGGCCAGGAAGGAGCTTTACAATCCAGTGCGGGAGTGCTGCTGTGGCCCATCGTTTTTGTAATGACAGATCTGCTGAATGAATATTATGGCAGGCGAGGAGTCCGCTTTTTGTCTTTCCTGACGGTTGGCCTAATTTGCTATGGTTTTGTCATGATCTACGGGGCCATTTCGCTGAGTCCCGCAGAATGGTGGGTAGAACAAAATAGCGAGCGTGGAGTGGCTGATATGCAATTAGCCTTTCAGTACACTTACGGGCAGGGACTCTTTATCATAGTTGGATCAGTTACCGCCTTTTTGGTGGCCCAGCTGGTCGATGTTCTGACCTTTCATCGCATCAAACGCGTGACCGGTGAAAAACAGTTGTGGTTACGGGCCACCGGCTCTACACTGGTCAGTCAGCTGGTCGACAGCTTTGTGGTACTCTTTGTTGCCTTTAAATTAGGGCCAAGTCTAATTTCTGGTGGTCCAGACCCCTGGAGCTGGTCCCAGTTAGCAGCCGTTGGAGTAGTTCAGTACGTCTTCAAGTTCGTGATGGCCGTAGTCCTTACTCCCGTAATTTACTTGGCGCACCATTTCATTGATCGCTACTTTGGGGAGGCAGCAGTTGCGATTAAAGCCAAGGCTGCTACCTATTAATTCTTACTTTTGCCCAGCAAAATGTAAAGCATGTCAGTTTCAGTTATTGGTGCCGGCCAAATGGGTAACGGTATCGCTCAGGTATTCGCTTCTAAAGGTTATGAAGTCTGCCTTGTTGATCTTCAACAAGAAGTCCTTGAGAAAGCATTTCAGACTATTAGTGGTAGCTTGGATCGTCTGATCCGAAAAGAAAAAATTAGCGAAGCTAAAAAAGCGAATATTCTGGCCCGCATACGCCTAGAAACCAATCTGACTAAAGGTGTGGAAACCGCTGAGCTAGTAGTAGAAGCTGCTACTGAGAGACTAGATTTAAAGCTCCAGATTTTTGAGCAGATCGATACTGCTGCGCCAGCTGCTGCTATACTAGCCACTAATACTTCTTCTATTTCCATCACCCAAATTGCTGCCGCCACCCAACGCCCCGAAAAAGTGATCGGGATGCATTTCATGAACCCGGTGCCAATTATGAAATTGGTGGAGGTCATTCGGGGCTATGCCACTTCTGATGCAACGACCCAAAAGGTGATGGATTTCGCCAAAGACCTGGCTAAAGTCCCCGTAGAAGTCAACGATTATCCGGGCTTCGTCGCCAACCGGATTTTGATGCCGATGCTCAATGAAGCGATCACGACTCTCTGGGAAGGAGTAGCGGGTGTAGCAGAAATCGATACTGTCATGAAATTAGGAATGGCGCACCCTATGGGGCCGTTGCAATTAGCAGACTTTATTGGCCTAGACACCTGCCTGGCTATTCTGCAGGTACTCCAGGATGGCTTTGGGCGTACTCATCACGCCCCTTGCCCGTTACTGGTCAATATGGTGAGAGCAGGTAAATTGGGTCGAAAGTCGGGGGAAGGCTTCTACGACTATAGTGGCGGCGGAAAGGAATTGATTGTAGCCAGTAGTTTTAAATAGCGCGTATTCCCCTAGCTTTAGTAGTATTCCAATATTAAGTTTTCCACATTGTGGAAAGCGAAATTTCGTCATTCGTTAACTGGTGATTAATTTCGTTTAAATCTAAGGTACTCCCTGGGTTTACCCGCCATACTGATTATTTAGTTAATCTAAACCCGGCGGTATAGTCGATCGTACAGTAACATCATTTTCTCGTGCATTTTGTGTTTTTCTCCAAGAAAAAACGCTCAATCATTCACTTACCTACAAACAACCAGGACACTACTTGTTGTCCTACTTTTCCGCCTCGCATTGCTTTGACAATGCGTTAAATTAAAACTATATGTTGAGGCACTTTACACTCCTAATTTTTGGCTTAGCCTTTTCCTCCGGGCTAATTGCCCAGGTCACTACCTCCAGTATGAATGGTCGGGTGATCGACACCGATAAAGTTGGTTTAATCGGTGCAACTATTCAAGCAGTACACACACCAACGGGTACCACCTACGGTACTGCAGCACAGTCAGATGGCTATTACAGTTTGGCTAACATGCGGGTCGGTGGTCCTTACACACTTACTGTGAGCTACATTGGTTACCAAGACAAGACCGTAGAAGGTATATATCTGCAACTGGGTGAAAAACGCAATCTAGACTTTGCCCTACTAGAAGATGCAGAAACACTTTCTGAAGTAGTGGTTTCTGCCAATCAGAATAGTCCGATCAACAGTGAAAGAACTGGAGCCGCTACTTCCATTAGCAGCCAACAGCTACAGAATTTACCTACGATTAGCCGTTCTGCAGCCGACTTCACCCGCCTCACACCTTCGTCTGACGGCAACAGCTTCGCTGGTCGGAATGATCAGTACAACAACTTTACGTTGGACGGGTCTATTTTCAACAACCCTTTTGGACTGGACGCAGCCACTGCGGGTGGGCAAACAAATGCACAGCCGATTTCCCTCGATGCGATTGATCAGATCACCGTTAACTTGGCACCCTATGATGTCACCCAAGCCGGTTTCACCGGAGCTGCCGTCAACGCCGTTACCAAAAGTGGCACCAATGAATTTCACGGTACAGCCTTCGCTTTTTACCGTAACCAAGACCTTACGGGTAGTCGGGTTTCTGGCAACGAAATTTTCGTACCAGAGCTGAGCCAGCTGCAAACTGGTGCAAGTATAGGTGGCCCAATTATTAAAAATAAGTTGTTCTTCTTTGCCAACTTCGAACTGGAGCGGAGAGAAGACCTGGGAAGCAATTTCATCGCTGGCCGTCCTGGCTTATCTGGAGACCAGGTGAGCCGTGTACAGGCTGCCGATCTCGATCTAGTGAGCTCTGTACTCTTGGAACGCTTTGGTTATGAAACCGGCGCTTATGAAGGTTATCTACACAATACGGATAATCAAAAAGGGCTTTTCAAGTTGGATTTTAACCTGAATACCAACAATACCCTTACACTGACCTACAACTTCCTGGATGCCAGCAGGGATAATAATGCTCACCCCTCAGCCTTAGGCCGCCGGGGGCCAGATGCTACCACTCTCCAATTCTTTAACAGTGGGTATGAGATCACCAACAAAATCCAATCAGGCATTTTGGAATGGCGTTCCGTCTTTGGAGATAAAGTAAGTAACCAATTCCAGGCAGGCATTACCGCTTATCGGGACAGTCGCAACCCCTTTAGTGCGCCTTTCCCTTCTATTCTTATTCAGGAAAGTGGCATTAATTACATCGTAACTGGTCACGAGCCATTTTCAGTAAACAATCGTCTAAATCAAGATCTTTTCCAGATTTCTAACAACCTCCAGATTTTTACCGGGCGGCACACTATTACGGTAGGGGCTAGTTTGGAGCGCTTCGAATTCGATAATAGCTTTAATCTTGGCTTTTATGACGGTGCCTTTGGGCCCTTCCTACCGGGTGCAAGCAGCGTTCAGGCCTTTGCCGATAGTGTCCGAGCTGGTGCTTATGACGACATCGTTGCCGCAGCTCAGGGTACCTTCGATGCACTAAACGGTACAGGAGAAGGATTTGATGGTACAGGTTGGTCTTTAGCAGAGACTAACGTAGGGCAGCTGGCTTTCTACATCCAGGATGAAATTGACGTCACGGATCGCTTCAAGTTGACCGTAGGCCTTCGTGCTGACCGGCCACTCTACTTCGATACCGACGAAAAGATCCAAGAGAACATTGATCGAAATTGTTGCTACGACCCCAGCATTACCTACTACGACGAAACCGGAGAGCCGATCATGTTCGATCATACGGAGCTGCCCACTACTCAAATTCTCTGGTCACCTCGCTTTGGTTTCAATTTCGATGTACGTGGAGATCGCACGCTTCAACTACGTGGTGGTAGCGGCTTATTCAGTGGTCGCTTCCCATTTGTATGGCTAGGCAATCAGGTGGCCAACCCTAACTTCTTCTTCTATACAGTTACTGACCCTGATTTCCAGTTCCCGCAAGTATGGCGGACCAACTTTGGCGGTGACCTTGCCTTTGGTGAAGGCTGGCTATTTACTACCGATCTGATTTACACCAAGGATGTCAACTCCATGATCGTTCGCAACTTTGGTTTGATCACCCCAGAAGGCAGCCTGGAAGGTGTAGACAATCGACCAGTATATCGCGCGGAAGACCGTGGAGCGGCCAATGCCTATGTATTTACCAATACAGATTTGGGCAGTAGCTTCAACGCTAGCTTTGAGTTAAAGCGTAACTGGCCAGGAGGTTTATATACCAGCTTAGGATACAACTTCCTCGACGCTAGAGAGGCTTCTTCCATCGAGGCAGAAATTTCCTCTGATGCTTATGAGCGTAATCCTGCTTTCGGCAATGTCAACCAGGCCATGCTTTCTCCCAGTCTTTACGGTAACCGTCACCGCTTTGTAGGAAGTGCTAGCAAACGTTTTGAGTACGGACAAATGGCGACGACCATTTCCGTCTTCTTCCAATACGCTGAAGGTGGACGCTTTAGCTATACCTACTCCGGAGATATCAATAATGACGGAAGTGGCTTGAATGACCTGATTTATATCCCTACTAGTGGTGATCTGTCGAGTATGACTTTCTCGGGAACAACGGAAGAACAACAGGAACAACGCCGGGCACTCAACAGCTTTATTCAACAAGATAAGTACCTGAGTGAACGCCGGGGCCAGTACGCTGAACGCTATTCTATTCTTAGCCCCTGGTTTAATAACTGGGACATCAGAATTGCACAGGACTTAAAAATTGGAGACAGCGGGAACATTTTCCAATTCACCATCGACATCCTAAACATTGGAAACTTGATCGATAGTGATTGGGGAGTAAGACAGTTCCCAACCAACACCCAACCGATTGGTGTTGCTGTGGTGAATAACGAGCCTGTATACAGCTTCGATACCAGCTTAACCGACTCCTTCTTTGATGACTTTAGTCTGCTGAGTCGCTGGCAAATGCAATTAGGCTTGCGGTACCGCTTCTAGCCTAGCTGATAATTAACAAAGGCTGGTTGTGCTAATCCACAACCAGCCTTTGTCTTTCTTAGAAGGTATAGCAACCTTTGCCACCACCGCCGGTGCCATTGCCGATGGTGATGCCGAGGGTAAAGACTCCCGTAAAATACCAGTCGTTAAATTCCCCTCCACGACGATAATCGAGGTCATCAGTATTAATGTCCGTAATAAAAGGATTGGATAACTCCGCAGCAATCGGGCCAAAGTTTTCTAAGATATCCAGATAATTGACCCTAGTATCAGAGACATCATCCAGATAGTCCGTAGAGGTACGGCGCCCCCCCAACTCCAGTCCGAGCACGAGTCGGTCTCCAGCTCGCCAACGCAGACCGCCGCCCACTAGTAGGGTCCATTCGGTCAGCTCATAAGGGGCTGGATCGTAATCACCACTGGCAATTCCTTGCCCTTCAGTGCGCAGACTTTGCAGATCATAGGTCGTACCATCTAAGGTCGACTGGGGGTTGAAGGTAAAGATACCTGCACCACCCATGATATAGGGCGCTAAGTGACGGCCATTGGGATCGCCAATGTAAAACAGATCGAACTCAGCTTGCAGGCTAAACTCGGTGAAGGAAGTTTCAAAGTTTAATGGAATCTGGCCTGTGCGTTGAGCAAGCTCCAAACTTCCCGGACGACTATCATTGGCAGCGATATTCCCAAAAATGCCATTTAGCCGCAGGGCTAAACGGTTGAAGGGGCGGTAGCGGAGATAAGCACCTCCGGCAACTTGAAGATCTTCCAGATAGAGACCAAATTCGTTGACCCTCAGGTCTCCGGCGTAGCCGGCAACACCAGCTTGTAGGCCAATTTCCAGCTCTTTTTGCGCCTGAGCACTAGCTGGATTGAGGGAAATAAGTGCCACAATAAGTAGGAGTGGCAGTAGACAAAACTTTCGCATCGTTCTTAGGATGGTTGGTTTGTAGTGGGTGTGAATACAGCTTTTAGGTAGACAACTTGACTAGATAGAAATTTCAAAGTTAGATCAAATATTGTGTTGAGATAGACATTTTGCCAGGATAAGCGTTTCTTTTGCGGAATGGTAAAGCAAGAAAACGAGCAAAACGAACCGGAAAAGCGGCGAATCAGCAGAGATCAACTCAATAGATCTATGCGTATTTTCAGCTATGTGTTACCCTATAGATGGTACTTTATTGCCAGTATGGTTGTCTTAGGCCTGGGTAGTTTAGTCTTTCTGGTCATCATGCAGCTACCCGGCGAAGCGCTTAATGTTATCCAGGGCAAAGGCAGTTACGGACTAAGCCTCAATCAAATTTTCTTACTGCTGGCTGGCTTATTGATTTTTCAGGCCCTCATGAGTTTTTTCAGGGTTCGTTTACAGGCCATCGTCAGTGAAAAATCAATGGCCCTACTGCGTGAAGACGTATTCAAAAAAGTCCTTCAGCTGCCACTAGCTTTCTTTGAAAAACGACGGGTAGGCGAACTACTCAGTCGTATTACCAGCGATATTACCCAAATTCAAGGCGTTTTTTCGATCACCCTGGCTGAATTCATGCGCCAAATCATCATTTTCGTTGGTGGCACCATCTATATTCTCTTTACCGTCTTCAAGCTGGCCTTGATTTCCCTAGCTACCCTACCCTTTGTTATCATCGCTGCGATGTTTTTCGGGAGATATGTGCGCAAATTGATGAAACAGCGACAAGATCAACTTGCCGAGAGTAATGTAGTTGTGGAAGAAAGCCTGCAAAACATCCAAACCGTTAAAGCCTACACCAGCGAAGCATTTGAAACTCAGCGCTACCGTAAGAGTGTGCAAGAGTCGGTTCGGATTTCTCTAAAGACAGCCACGGTACGCGGGCTTTTTGCCGCCTTTCTAATCACCGTAATGTTCGGTACTTTATTCTTCATCATCTACCAATCGATGCTCCAGGTTCAGGCGGGTACACTCGAAGAAGGGGACCTATTAAACTTTGTAGTGTTTACCGGTTTAATAGGCGCTGCTATTGCCAGCCTGGGCAGCTTTTATACGGAACTCGTAGCAGCATTAGGTGCTAGTGATCGAATTGTAGACATCCTCGAAGACCCCAATACAGAGTACGAAACCAGCCCTGTATCCGATCAGCCTGAAAAGACTTCAATTATTGAGCCTGCTAATGGTGATATAACCTCGATTGGCGCTGCTAAACTAGACCTACAAGCAGCAATTGAATTTAGCGGAGTTCATTTTTCTTATCCTACTCGCGAGGATGTGCCAGTACTGAAGGGAATCGACTTGAGTATTCAACCGGGTCAGCGAGTGGCATTGGTAGGTAGCAGTGGAAGCGGAAAGTCGACCATTGTCAAGTTATTACTGCGCTTTTATGAATTTGAGCAAGGCCAAATCTCCATCGGTGAAAAAAAGATTCAGGAATATCCTTTACTTGATTTTCGCGACCAGCTGGCGTTGGTTCCCCAGGAAGTGATGCTTTTCGGTGGATCTATCCGAGAAAATATCGCCTATGGACGCAAGGAAGCTAATGATGATCAAATAAAAGCGGCAGCGCAGCAAGCCAATGCACTCGAGTTTATCGAATCTTTTCCCGAAGGCTTAGATACCGTAGTTGGAGATCGCGGCATTAAGTTGAGTGGTGGTCAACGGCAGCGTATTGCTATTGCCCGCGCCATCTTGAAAGATCCACAAATACTATTACTAGACGAAGCAACCAGCAGCCTCGACGCCGAGTCCGAACGAGTAGTTCAAGAAGCACTTAATCGCCTCATGGAGGGACGTACCAGCATTATCATCGCCCACCGTCTAGCCACCATCCGCAATGCCGATCGAATTTATGTGCTAGAAAATGGGCAAATCATAGAATCGGGCACCCACGACGAGCTATCAGCTATTGAGGATGGAGCTTACAATGTTCTGGCAAAACTCCAGTTTGAAAATGCCGGATAGCTACCGCAAGGCTTGGATAGGTACCATTCTGGGAATGATCTTCATTCTCATCATCATTGGGTTCTCCGTAGAGTTTGAGCGGCTCAGTTATGTTTTAAAAGCAGCAGGCTTAGTAGCCTTGGGTCTGAAAACAGGAGTTGCCATTTCTTTTCTGTCCAGCCTTATTTTTTGGGACAAAAAACAGTGGCCTCCATTAACTCGCGTAAAAGCAATTTTATTGAGCCTGCTCATTGGCATGATTGTGGGTGCATGGCTAATTTTGCTGACAAACAGATTAGGTGGAGTGCTCCAAGACTACGAAACCATTCAGGTAGTTGTGAAAGAAGAAGTGGGCTACGTACGGGGAAAAGCCTTGAAAGCTGACCATTCGAGCAATCTCGTTCCCGATCGCTACCTAAGCACCTTTAGTTATCAAGGCGAAGAATACCAACTCAGTTTAGCCCACCCCCTATTTCCCAATTTAGTCTTTGGGGACCAGGCCAGCCTACAACTTGCCCGGGGACTATGGGGATATAAGTATATCTTGCCGCCCGAATGACCAGCCAGCAACAAAATCTACAGGCCTTCAACACTTTTGGGCTACCGTCAGTAGCAGAAAAATACCTGGCTGTAAATAGTCTTCAGCAACTATATGATTGGGCGCCTAATAAGGCTCCTGAGCTCGTTTTAGGAGGCGGCAGTAATCTGCTACTCTTAGATCAAGTTCCTGGCCTAACGGCACATATCTTGCTAAAAGGAATCGAGCTCCTGCAAAAAAAGGGAGAGCAATACGAAGTCCGTGTAGGAGCGGGTGTCAACTGGCATCAGTTCGTTCTTTATGCCTTGAGTAAGGCCTGGCATGGGTTGGAAAATCTCGCTTTGATTCCGGGTACGGTCGGAGCAGCACCCGTGCAGAATATTGGTGCTTATGGCGTTGAAGTAGCGAAGCGTATCCTACGAGTACATGCCTATGAATATGGTAATGGTCCGGTAGTCATCGAAGCTAAAGATTGTGCTTTTGCCTACCGGGATAGCCGATTTAAAGCGGAGCCAGGGCGTTTTTTAATCACTTCCGTAGATTTTACCCTTGGCGGTAATTCTGCGGTCAATACTTCCTACGGTGCCATTCAGCAGCGCTTGGAGGTCAACGGGGTGAAAACACCATTACCTGGAGATGTTGCCCGGGCCGTGATAGAAATCCGCAACCAAAAGCTCCCCGACTGGAGCTTGATGGGGAATAGTGGCAGCTTCTTTAAAAATCCAGTTGTAGATACCGCCACTTTCCAGCGATTACAGAAAAGTTATCCTGACCTACCCAATTACCCTCTGGCGAACGGCCAGACTAAACTCGCAGCGGGTTGGTTGATCGACCAGGCAGGCTGGCGGGGCAAGCGGGATGGCGAAGTCGGCTGCTATAAAAACCAGGCACTGGTCATCGTCAATCACGGTGAAGCCACCGGACGGGAAGTCCTGGCCTTCAGTCAGAAAATTCAGGCTAGTATCTTGGAGAAATTTGGGATAGCATTAGAACGTGAAGTGCGACTAGTGGGTGTTTAATGAATTCCAATCGTCTGCTTCGTCATCAGGATTTAGGGCGATAATACAATCTTACATCTTCCAATAACTCCTTCCCATTATACCGGTAAGCATTCTTCAAACAGCATCCAATCATTTAGCCCTTTGTTCGGCCTCTTCCTTCTTCATCACGTACTGAAGGGCACCGATGATCAACTGTCGAAATTCGGGTTCAGCGTAAGTAGCAGCTGTATGGCCGAGACCGGTGTAGAACATATGCCCATTTTCAAAGGGGCGACACCAGGTCATAGGGTGAAAATCGCCATTGGTGCCTCCTTCGTAGCTATCTTCGTCGATGCGAATGAGCGTGGTAAAATCTTTGATATCCCGGTAATTGTACCACTCATCGAATCGGGTCCAGACGCGGTTGAGATGGGACGTAGCCGGATGATCTGGAACCAGGACGTGTAAATCGCCCTGACGGACGTTAGGGTTGCCGGGATGGCCGTTGAAGTAGGCACCGACCAGTTCATTGTACCAGCTCCAGTCGTATTCGGTATCGGCGGCGGCGTGAATGCCTAGCCAGCCTCCACCTGTTTGCATGAATTGCTGAAGCGCAAGTTGCTGGGCTTCGTTGAGGATATTTCCCGTCGTATTGAGAAATACGATAGCGGTATACTGTTTCAAATTGGTCAAGTGGAAGAGGCTAGCATCTTCGGAGGTGTCTACCTGAAACCCATTAGCCTGGCCCAATTCAAAGAACATTTCCTGACCAGCCACAATGGAGGCATGTCGAAAGCCGGCAGTTTTGCTGAAAACCAAAATTTTGGAAGGCTGCCCTTTATCCCCACAGCCCATTAAGCTAATGGCCACAAGCAAAAGCAGAAAACCAAAGAAGAAAAAAAGAATACGCGATTTCATGAATAAAAAATAAACAAAAAAATTATTCCGGCTCGGCTATGGGCTCGATCATCGGTAAATCAACGACTTTTGCTTCTTTAGGGCCAATGGTAATCCAGCGGAGAAAGCCACCTTCTGCGCGGGCGACGGTAGTAGCGAAGGTACGCAAGTCCTGATAAAAGGCGTAAGCCGTCTCAGTAGATAATTTTGCTAAAACAGCATTGACTTTAGCCAATCGCTGGGAGAGTATCTCAAGGCGCTCTTCGGGTTCAGGCGGTAATAATTGAGCAATAGCTGCTACCTGGTCATCGTATTCGGCCTCCAATCGCTGATAGAAAAACTGCAGCTCGTATTCCTCGTTGTAGGCGCGAATTCGGACAGTTTTGAGGGCTTTACCTAGTTCTTCTTCACTAAGGTCATCATCAGCACCGCCGACCAGAATGGTGATCAGGGCTGGTGCGTTCTTGAGGAGTTCTTGCTCTTCGGGACTTAAGCTGGAAAATTCTGTCAGCATTTGTAGTAATTTTGGTCTCAAGATAAATCCTCCATTTTGTATTACCTGCTTCTTTTATTGGCAATTGCTGCCGGAGTCGTCATTCCCATGCAGGCCGCTCTGAACGCCGAGTTAGGTCGAGCGGTAAAAAGCCCGGAATTAGGCGCTTTGCTCTCCTTTGTTGTGGGTATTGCGGGGCTCTTCCTGTATTGCTTATTGGTCAGAGTAGATATGAGCCAGTGGAAGAATGCTCTGCAGATAGAATGGTATTACTGGCTGGGTGGATTAATGGGTGCATTTTTTGTCCTGAGCCTGATCATCCTCGCACCGCGACTGGGCACCGCCCTGACCCTGGGAATCACCGTAGCGGGACAAATGGTCTTTGCCCTAGTTATGGATCACTATGGCTGGATGGGGCTGACCGAGCAGCCCTTCAGCTGGTACAAGTTCGTGGGAGTAGCGATGATTATTGGGGGCGTTTTCTTACTCCGCTCGTAGAGAGAACTCAGAAAAGCTTTAGGAATTCCTCTTCTGTAGTGGTACTGTATGCCGTTCTAACTCGCGGGCAGCCTTAGTATTGGGAAAAATTGCCCGAGCTTCCATTAATAAAGCATCGGTATTGGGATAACGGGTACTGAAATGACCGATAATGAGCTGCCCCACCTCTGCTGCTTGGGCTATTTTTGCAGCTTCCTGGGCCGTAGAATGCTGGGTAGAAATAGCTTTATCGTGGAGAAATTCTTGAAAAGTAGCTTCGTGGTAGAGCAAGTCGACCTTACGGATGTAAGCTACAATCTGGGGCAGATAACGCGTATCGGAGCAATAGGCAAAGGACCTTGGCTCAGGAGCCGGGTGAACCAGCTCTGCGTTGGGTATGATGGTGCCGTCCGACCTGCGGAAGTCCAAACCTTCCTTAATATCTTTCAGCTGCTGAACGGGGATGGCGTAGCGCTTGATCTGTTCCGGGCGCAAATTAGGTAGGCGCTTACGTTCCTGGATAAGATAACCGGCAGTAGGCAAACGGTGCTGCAGAGGAAAAGGTAGGATCTCCAGATCTTTGACCCGATGAAATACAGCGAGTTGCTCAGGTGGATTATCGGTATCTAGTCGATCGCTGGGTAGTTCCAGGAAAACTAGCTCAAAAGGCCATTCGTATTTATCCCATTCCAACAGAGGGTGTAGACGCTCGCGTAGTCCTGGCGGACTAATGATCGTCAAGGGCCGCTGGCGATTGAGCAGAGCTTGCGAAGTCAACAAGCCCGGTAGGCCGAAATAATGATCGCCATGTAGGTGACTGATAAGAATGGTGTCCAGACCAGCTAGACTCTGCCCCATCCGTAGCAACTGCATTTGGGTGCCTTCTCCACAATCAATCAGAATACTGGCAGATTCCGTACGCAGCAACTGTGCAGAACAGAATCGCTCAGGGGTAGGCATAGCAGCACTACTTCCCAATATGGTAAGCTCAAATCTCACGAAGCCCTGGGCTAAGCTTCGGTGCTGTCGCTGTTGTCTTCCGCCTGTAGATCCCTTTGGAGATCTTCCATGAGTACATAGTCCGTAGATTCTGCCAGGGTAGGCAAAATGGTAAGCACGGTATCTACTTTGGCGATCTCTACTAGACGCTTAACGGCGGCATGTTCGACGCCGGTCACCACAAAGGTGCCTAACTGCCCCCAGAGGCGGCGGGCGGTCAGAATAGCACTCAGACCGGAAGAGTCCACGTATTTCACCGAACTCAAATCGAGAATGAGATTCTGGATGCCCTCATTCGCGAGGATCACAAATTCAGACTTCAGCTTTGGAGCTACCAATGAGTTAAGGTTATCCTCTTCGGGCTTAAACACTGTGTAGCGCTCTTGCTTGTCAATTACAAACTTCATAGTCCATTAAAACTAGGCCGGCAAAGGTATTAAAAATTTAAGGCCGCAAAGCAGCCGATTTGACGGATTGACAAAACAACCTCCAGCTGTCCTAAGTTGTTGTTCTAATAACTGCTGGGTAATCGGGCATCTTGTCAGGTAGTTCTGTCAGGTGCCCAGGTTGGCATGGCAATTGATTTTATACTATACTTGCTATAGTCAAGCAGTGACCCCAAAGTCCCGACTCATGAATCCTCAACGCCAATTTACACCGGAGATAAAAAAAGCCATCTCCAACTCCCGCCGCGAAGCAGAACGTCTCGGCCATGCCTACGTGGGCCCTGAGCACTTGCTTTTGGGAGTACTCAATATGAAAAATAGCCTGGCGACCCGGGTCCTACGCAACTTAAGTGTAGACCTGGATAGCCTGCGTACTGCTCTGCGTGAAAACAGCCAGCGTCGCAGCTCGGGTCAGGCTTCGCAGCATCGAATTGAGAAGATGCCCCTCAATTATCAGGCAGATAAGGTCTTGAAGGTTACATTTTTGGAAGCAAAAATGTTAAAGACCAATGAGATTTCTCCAGAACACTTGGTGCTCTCTATCCTACGGGATAAGGAATTGCCCGTAACGAAAATTCTGGGACAGTTTGAGGTAGAATATGAAATTTTTAAAGCTGAATTAGACTACGTGATTGACGAAAAAGATTTTAGTGAAGACGAAAGCCTCCCTATCAACCAGGCACCAGCGGAAAACGATGATGCCTATGAAGAAGAGGAAGGCCAAGGCCGTGGCTACCAGCAACGCAAAAGTGCTGGAAGCGGCTCTAAATCTCGCACCCCGGTGCTGGATAACTTCGGGCGTGATGTAACCAAACTAGCCGAAGAAGATCGCCTGGATCCCATCATCGGTCGGGAAAATGAAATCGAGCGAGTCAGTCAGATTCTGAGTCGCCGTAAGAAGAACAATCCGATCTTAATCGGTGAACCCGGTGTAGGTAAAACAGCGATTGTGGAGGGCCTCGCCCTGCGCATTCACCAGCGTAAGGTGAGCCGAACGCTATTCGATAAGCGAATTGTCATGCTGGACCTGGCAGCTTTGGTTGCTGGCACCAAGTACCGTGGTCAGTTTGAAGAGCGGATGAAGGCCATTATGAACGAACTGGAGAAATCACGAGATGTGATTCTCTTTATCGACGAGATCCACACTATCGTGGGTGCTGGTGGCGCAACGGGCTCCCTAGATGCCAGTAACATTTTCAAACCGGCCCTAGCTCGAGGTGAGCTCCAGTGTATTGGTGCCAGTACGCTGGACGAATACCGCCAACATATCGAAAAAGATGGTGCCCTCGACCGTCGCTTCCAAAAAGTAACGGTAGACCCACCATCATCCGAGGAGGCAATTCATATCCTGCAAAATATCAAGCCGAAATACGAAGAGTTTCACAACGTCACCTACAGTGATGATGCTATCGAGGCTTGTGTTAAACTGAGTGATCGCTACATCACGGACCGCTTCTTGCCGGATAAAGCCATCGACGTATTGGATGAAGTAGGTGCACGCACCCACCTGAAGAACATCCACGTTCCTCAGCATATCGAAGCACTGGAAAAAGAAATCGAAGAAGCCAAGGAGCAGAAAAATGCCGCCGTAAAAAACCAGCAGTACGAAAAGGCTGCTGACTTACGCGACAAGGAAAGTAAGCTCCAACGCAACCTCGAACAGGCCAAGGTAGACTGGGAGGAAGAAAGCAAGTCTAAGCGCTATCCCGTTGGAGAGGACGATATCGCTGAAGTAGTCAGTATGATGACGGGTATTCCGGTTCGTCGCGTAGCTCAGAACGAGAGTAAAAAACTCGTGAGCATGGAAGACGACATGAAGCAGGCCATCATCGGCCAGGATGAAGCGATTAAGAAGGTCACGCGTGCTATTCAGCGTAACCGTGTTGGTCTTAAAGACCCGAAAAAGCCAATTGGCACTTTCATTTTCTTGGGACCAACCGGGGTCGGGAAAACCGAACTGGCCAAAGCACTGGCTAAGTACATTTTCGATAGCGAGGATGCATTGGTCAGAATCGACATGTCAGAATACATGGAGAAATTCAGTGTTAGCCGTTTGATTGGTGCTCCTCCGGGATACGTCGGCTACGAAGAAGGTGGCCAGTTGACCGAAAAGGTGCGTAGAAAGCCATACAGCGTCATCCTGTTGGATGAAATTGAAAAAGCGCACCCTGATGTATACAACATCCTACTCCAGGTACTGGACGATGGCCAGTTAACGGATGGAATGGGCCGCAAGGTGGACTTTAAAAACACCATGATCATTATGACCTCCAATATTGGTGTACGCCAACTAAAGGACTTTGGTCAAGGTGTAGGTTTTGCCACGACTGCTCGCAAGGAAGCTGCCGAAGATAACAGTAAAGCAGTCATTCAGAATGCGTTGAAACGTACTTTCTCTCCAGAGTTCCTGAACCGGATCGACGATGTAGTCATCTTCAACAACCTGGGTAAAGAAGAGATCTTCAGTATTATCGACATTGCACTTAAGGACCTCTATTCCCGCCTCGACGGACTCAATATTCAATTGGAGTTGAGCCAGGATGCGAAGGACTTTGTCGCCGAAAAAGGCTTTGATCCACAATTTGGTGCACGTCCGCTACACCGGGCTATTCAAAAGCACATTGAAGATCCTTTAGCTGATTATATCCTGAATAATAACCCAGAAGAAGGATCGGTCCTGCACGCCATTATGCGTGAAGATGGTGAGGGATTGACCATCAGTGTAGACGTAGATGCCACTGCTGCTCCAGGCGCAGAGAAGTAGCATTAAATTGTACTAGATGTTAAGGAAAAGCAAGTTGGGGTGAACAAAATCCCAACTTGCTTTTGTTAATTTGTAGCAGGATGCAGTGAAAATGCACTGCTCTACCCTTTTATTCAATTAAAAACTTGTTATTTGGCAAAGAGAAGAGGAGGCGGCCGCGGCCGTTACATCCGTAGAGAAGAACCAAAACCGCAGTTCCGTATTAATGATTTTATACGGGTACCAGAGGTCCGCTTGGTAGGAGACAATCTAGACTTGATTTCCGAAGCGGCTGGTGAAACCGTAGAAAGTGGCGTCTATGAGACGCGCACCGTTAAACGCTGGGCAAAAGATGCCGAGTTGGACCTGGTGGAGATCAGTCCGAAGGCTGCTCCCCCCGTAGTTCGCATTATTGACTACAAGAAATTCCTTTACGAGAAGAAGAAAAAGGAAAAAGAAATCAAAGCCAAGGCGGCAAAGACCGTAATCAAAGAAGTTCGCTTCGGTCCTAATACTGATGATCACGACTTTGACTTCAAGCTACGGCATGCCCGCGGCTTTCTAGAAGATGGTGCTAAAGTAAAGGCCTACGTCCACTTTCGGGGACGTACGATTGTCTTTAAAGATCGTGGAGAACTACTCCTACTTCGCCTGATGAAAGAACTCGAAGACCTCGGAGCAGCGGAAGCTATGCCCAAAATGGAAGGCCGCCGTATGACTGTCATCATCAGTCCAAAGAAGGTCAAGAAATAAGGTCTGATTAAACCCATTCCTGTGATTAACGGCTCATGACTACTTTAGTGATGAGCCGTTTTCTTTTTACCAATCTTCGGTAAAGGCCTTATTGACTATTTGCTCGGTGATTTGATCCAGAATCTCCTCAATGGCTTGATCTTGTACACTGGACAAGGGAGTGTCTCCGGGAAAATCGAAGAAGAAACTAAAATTAGATGTCCAGACCTCAGCCTCTGGATCGAGATGATTGATATATTCGACTGCAGTAACAATCGTCAAGCGGTTTAGCCGGGTAAACTCCCCTGGTCTTGGCGCCTCGGAGGACACCCGGAAATCAACCAGAGTGCCCTTAAACTCGATATCTGAATCTGTGGGTACTACCTGTAAGCGCGCCTGGTTTTGCATTTTCAACTTAAGCGCCTCCGTGGCTTCTAGCGCCAGGGTCGGAGGGTGGGCCGTAGTTACATTGTCTTCAAAATTAGGGATCGCTACTGATTCTACTCCAGTCGGCAGGATTATCCCACGACAGCTGTAGCAGTGATTAAATAATAGCATGACCAACAATGGCGCCAGTAGGCGAAGCGATTTGTACATCTTATTCAAGAGCTTTAAAGCGTTACTCCCCACTCTCTAGTCGAGGTACTCCCAGTGTTACCCTAACTTCGGGCGTAATTCTGACAATCACCGTCACAATCAGTGGGCTTTCCAGGCTTGCCGAAGTTTTCCGATGGAGTCGGTAGGTAGTCCGCATGGTAGATAGAACCGTATTTAAAGCGGTTTTTCCTTTTGACTCCGCTACCAATCGATCTAAGCGTTCCAGGGGCCAATCCTCGTGCTTGCCCAGTAGCTCAACCCGTAATGCCGGGCTAAGTGCCAGACTGAGGCTAAAACTACTGATGCGCAAGCCATAGACTTCGAGTTGGGGAAAAATCTCCAACCAATCATCAATGAGTTTATCCGTCTTTTTGCGAGTAGCGTCACTGATGTTGCCCTTTATATCCTGAGCAGCATTTTGCAGTGATTCCCATATATCAGTGAAGGGACCAGCCATAGCAGAAGAATTATAGATTAGCTTAACGGCGCTTAAACTTAACGTTACCATCCAGGGCAGCGTCTATACTTTCAGGATTATTTATCATATCCAGAAAAGGAAATTCGAAGGTGAGGGTATTACCCGTGTTCTGTACTCCTGGAAAGCCTTGTACCTTTTTGATGCGGCCAGGAAACTCCATAATGTAAATCAAACGAGCATCGGAAAACATAGATTCCATCATGGCTAACTGATCCGGCTCCAGACCTAGCTGATCGTTCATGCTACTAACGATTTCAGTGGTTCGGCTTAATTTACCTCTCCCCCACTGGAAAGAGGTAATATTAGTCCCCATGTTACTAGACAAACCACCTAGGCCGCCATCTCCTTCCGGTTTATTAGCTGCTTGAAAGACACGTTGCATCTCTGCCAATTCTTCCGTAGAATCAAAATCGTAGTCGACGTAGATACCACCATTTTCATTTTCAAAATCCAGCTGCATGCGGGATTCAATCCGCTTAATGTAAGCAGCCTCTTTTTCCGTCCACTGAGGGTTGGCAGCTGCCAACTGCTCGTACATATTGAAGCTTGTATCTATTCCACTGAGTTCGTCGGGATTCTCGCCTAACTGTTCTGCTGCGGCCATCGCAAACATCGGGTTAGCGATCATCTTGCTCATATCAACCACGGTCGAATAGTGGCCGGATCCATCTGCATTAAAGCGGTAAAGCTCAATCATCGTTAGGCAACTGCTCAGCATTAGACTAGCCGCGAACAAAGCGCAAAAACCTATAATTCTCATCTCAAAAGATAATTGGGAAGGCACAATTTACGCAATAAGCCATAAGCTGGCTATAACAGTGGTGTCGAGGTAGAACCAAAGCCGCTTTCAGGGGTTCTACTTATCTCAATTCAGCAAAATCTATGCCCCAGGCAAAAACTTTAGGCGAGCTAAAAGCCACCAACTACCAATCACTCCCCATCAAAGAAGAATTACGACGTAATCTAATCGCTAAGTTGCAAAAAGGCGAGCAGATTTTCGAAGGTATTCTTGGCTTCGACGATACTGTCCTGCCAGATGTTCAGAGAGCCATCCTTTCGCGTCACAACATCCTCTTACTAGGACTCCGTGGGCAAGCAAAAACACGAATTGCTCGCCTCCTGGTCAGTTTGTTGGATGAGTACATTCCAGTTATTGCAGGCAGCGAGCTCAATGATGACCCCTTACTGCCACTTAGTCGTTCGGCTAGAGATATGGTAGCAGAAATGGGAGATGACACCCCAATTAGCTGGCTCCACCGCGACGAGCGCTACGTCGAAAAGCTGGCCACCCCGGATGTAAGTGTTGCTGACTTGATCGGAGATGTAGATCCCATCAAAGCGGCTAGTCTAAAGCTCCCTTATAGCGATGAGCGCGTTATTCACTTTGGCTTAGTTCCTCGTGCTCACCGCAGTCTCTTCGTCATTAATGAGCTACCAGATTTACAGGCCCGCATTCAAGTATCTTTGTTCAACATCTTGCAGGAGGGAGATATTCAAATTCGCGGATTCAAGCTCCGCCTGCCCCTTGACATTCAATTCATTTTCACTGCCAACCCAGAGGATTACACCAATCGCGGCAGCATTATCACCCCACTTAAGGATCGCATTGAGAGTCAGATTTTGACTCACTACCCTAAGACTGTTGAGGTCGCCAGAGCTATTACCCGCCAGGAAGCTCGCCTTAGCCCCGAGCAACGTGAAATGGTGGAAGTGCCTGATTTGCTAGAAATTTTGCTGGAACAACTGGCTTTCGCCGCTCGCGACAGTGAATACATCGACGAGAAAAGTGGCGTGAGTGCACGCCTCAGCATCTCCGCTTACGAAAACCTGGCTTCTACTGCTGAGCGCCGGGCCCTCATCAACGGAGAGCAACAAACCACTGCTCGAATTACCGACTTCTGGGGCGTAGTACCGGCCATCACGGGTAAAGTAGAGCTGGTCTACGAAGGCGAACAGGAAGGTGCCTATGGGGTAGCAGTAAAACTATTGGGCAAAGCCGTTAAAGAAAGCTTCTTAACGCATTTCCCCAATCCAGAAGAAGTAGCTCCTGGCGTCGACAAAGACCCCTACGGTACCATCCGGGCCTTCTTTGGTTCTGGCAAAGTAGTGGATTTCCTCAACGACGACTCAACCGTTGATTACCATAAAAAGCTCGACAGTATCGCCGGCCTAGGCAAGCTGGTAGATACCCACATCAACCTGGAATTAAGCAAAACTGAGCGTTACCTCTATATGGAATTAGCTCTGCAAGGATTGACGGAATACGAAGTCTTACATAAAGACGTATTGGAAAATAGCCTCAGTTTCCGCGACATCCTTGCCGACATGCTGGGGGAGGACGACGATTATGACTACGAGTAAATAACAAAATTCTTTTTTGCATCTAGAACATAGAGATCATGGAATCTTTATCACCGTAATTTAGTATGAGTATAGAATTCTCTATGCTCTCTATACTCTACATGTAAATGCGTTCAATTCGAGCAGCTTCCTCTTACCGCTTCGAAGCCTGCAAGGTATTCTGCATCAGACTCACCACCGTCATGGGCCCTACCCCACCCGGCACGGGCGTCATGGCGGACACTTTAGATTCGAGATCAGCATAGTTTACATCTCCACAAAGTCGGTACCCGCGACTGCGGCTACTATCCTCTACCCGATTAATGCCTACATCGATAATCACCGCCCCCTCTTTGACCATATCAGCAGTTACCATTTCTGGTCGACCAATGGCCGCAACCAAAATATCGGCCCGGCGAGTATGCGCCTCCAGGTCTTTCGTTCGACTGTGACAAACTGTAACCGTAGCGTTACCGGGATTGCCTTTGCGACTCATTAAAATACTCATCGGCGTGCCTACGATACTAGACCTCCCCAGTACGACCACTTCTTTCCCTGAAGTTTCTACGCCATACCTGCTGAGTATTTCTAGAATACCAAAAGGTGTCGCAGGTAGGTAAGCCGGAAGCCCTAAAGTCATCCGCCCAATATTCACCGGATGAAACCCATCTACGTCTTTATTCGGATCAATAGCCAGGGTAACTTCTTGCTCATCAATATGATCTGGCAAGGGCAACTGCACAATAAATCCATCTATATCAGGGTCATTGTTTAACTGCTGCACAATTTCCAGTACTTCTTTTTGTTGTACTTCCGCAGGTCTTCTGATCAAGGTAGATTTAAACCCTACCTGTTCACAGGATCGTACCTTGTTGCGGACATAAACCTCGGACGCGGGGTTTTCCCCGATCAATACCGCTGCAAGATGAGGGATTTTCCCGCCCGCCAGGCGTATTTGATCGACTTCTAGTCGAATTTCTTCCTTGATCTGATTTGCGAGGGCCTTGCCGTCCAGTATCTGCATGTGGTTGGAAATTTGGCCAAATATAGAGCAGTCCCTGATATTTGAGGACTTCTTGCTGCTGCCTTAAAGTCTTAAATGTCGGACCGCCGAGCATACTAGCAAGCAACTCAATGTATATTTGTCTAGCTCCGCTCGGCTGTTCATATTTGTGATCTATCCCTCACACTAACCAGTGTCGCTCAAAAAGCCACTCTATGCTTCTCAATTCGACCCGATTAATCCCGATTCTTTGTTGCTTCGTTCTACTCGGTTTTTCTATGCCCCTTCAAGCTCAGGTCTATGAAATCGACGAGCATTTCACCATCGTTGATTGTGATGGTACCTTCGTAGACGATGGTGGTACCGTCGGAGGTCATGATCCTACTGGTGTTGAAGAGATCACCATTTGTAGCAATAGCTCGGCTTCAGACATGACCCACATCCAGCTGGTGTTCACCCAGTTTGAAATATCAGGCACTTTCGAAGTATATAATGGCCCTTCGGTAGACCCTGCGACTTTGGTCAACACGCTGACAGCAGCCAATAATGGTACCGACCCTATTATGATTGCGACTATTGCCAACCCTAGTGGCTGTTTGACTATTCGCTTTACTCCTGATGGGACTTCCGCTCCGGGTTGGAACGCTTTCATTCAGTGCACCCGTGCTTGTCAGTCCGTTGAAGCAGCATTGGTCAGTAGTGACCCCGAGGTAATGCCCGTAGATACTGGTTATATCGATATCTGCCCCGGTGATCGGGTCTTTTTCAATGGTGCTGGCATATACGCAGAAGATGGACTGGTCTACGATCAGGACGATGCCACTTCTACTTTTAGCTGGAATTTTAACGACGGCACCACAGAACTCGGTAATAACGTAAGTCATGTCTTTGAGGAACCCGGAGGCTATACCGTACAGCTGACCGTGACCGATATCAATGGCTGTCGAAATATCAATCAGATCAATCAGCGCGTGCGAGTAGCGCCTCCGCCAAGGTTTGCCTTGCAGCAAGACTTGCAAACTACCTACTGTACTTCCGATACCGTAAGCTTATCACAGAGTAATGAGCTTGAGCCAGATCCCTCGACCAATTTGTTCGTAGCTACCGATACCCTTTCTTTCGCTACTGGCCAAATTCTTTCGGACACAACTGCCCTACCTGATGGAAATGGCGTTTCGTACGAGACGACTATCGAATTCGGAAATTTTATAGCAGGCCAAACCGTAACTAACATCGACGATGTGGTGGGGATTTGCCTAAATATGGAGCATTCTTACGCTGGCGATCTTGAGATCGAAATCATCTGTGGCGACACCGGTCCGGGAGAGCAGAGCGTAGTTCTGGTTGAATTTCCTAATGGTCTAGGAGGAACCTTCTTAGGAGAAGCCATTGATACTGACAATCTTGAACAAGGCGTAGGCTATGACTACTGCTTTACTCCAGGGGCCACTACTACTTGGGAGGAAGCTGACCCCACCTTTGGAACTCCCTTCCCCGCCGGCGACTATGAATCTGAAGAACCACTTTCTGGTCTTATCGGCTGTCCACTGAATGGGGAATGGACCATCCGGGTTACGGACAACCTAGGGATTGACGACGGATGGATTTTCAACTGGAGTATCTCTTTTGCTGATTACCTTTTCCCAGATCTGGAGTCCTTCAATGTTCCCATCGACACAGTATTTTGGCAGGAGGCCCCCAACTTGATTTTCTATACTTCAGATAGCTTAGCTGCTAATCCCGCAGCGGCTGGTCAGAGCGACTATACCCTGACCATGATTGATTCTTTCGGTTGTCAATGGGATACAACAGTCATCGTCGATGTCCTTCCCTTTAGCCATCCTGACTGCTACGATTGTCAGCCCATGCTTGACGAAGTTCTGCAGCAAGATACCGTTTGTAGCGGTGGAATGATTCCTACAGAACTAGCTACCGCCACCCAGCTGGATACGGCCATTCTTTGGCAATCCTTCCCCAATGCGGATTTCGGCAATACCCTCTATCCCAATATGGCGCAAGCTTTCAGTTCCGTCATATCGGTTAACTCTAACAACCCTGTCAACCTCACAGATCTCAACCAGATTCGATCGGTATGTCTGAATATCGAGACCGATTTTGTATCCGATATCAACCTCTTTCTAAGAGCGCCTAATGGCAGCTTACTGGAATTATCCACCAACAATGGCGCTGGCGGTAATAATTACACTAACACCTGTTTCACACCAAATGCAGCTACTCCAATTACGGCTGCAGTGCCGCCTTTCGACGGCGAATTCCAGCCAGAAGGTAATTGGAATGTCTTACTTGGCACCCCCATCAATGGCGACTGGGAACTGGTAGCTTATGATGATTTCGGCATTCAGGTCGGAACTTTCCAAAACTGGACCATCACCTTTATTCACACCAACTTCTTTACCTATAACTGGACACCCGACGACGGTAACCTGAGTTGTACCAACTGTCCTGACCCAGTCATTACCGCTAATATGGATGCCGTGTACGAAGTGACCGTGACCGACCAGTACGGCTGTGAAGAAATGGGACAAGTTGAAATCACTTTCGTCAGCGAATTGCCTACCCTTACACCTAATTGTAACTCCATCCTAGGCATAGGTGAAATGGTATTTAACTGGAATCCTACTTCTCCAAGCGGACAGTACGAATATACTGTTGCCATTAACGGCGGCCCTTCGGGTGGAACTATGATCGTAAGTGATACCTTTATTACCGTTACGGGGCTTTCTAATCTGGATGAGGTTACCCTCAATGTGCGTCCCCTGATTACTGATCCCTTGTTATTGGGCTGTGTAACCAATGATTTCGTCGAGCTGACCTGCACCTACGAGGCTTGCATTTTCACTAGCAGTGTAGAGATGGTCGCTGATATTTCTTGCTTTGGCGAGACGGACGGTACTGCCACCTTTAACTTCGTCAATAACGATGGAGAGTTGACCTATCTATTAGATGGCAACCCGATTAGCATTCCTGCCGATAATATACTGACGGGCTTAAGTGGAGGAGATTACCAACTGATCGTAGAAGACGCAACCACCTGTACCGACACACTCGACTTCACCATTATGGAGCCGACTGCGGTAACGGCTATGGTCGACAGCAGCAGCGTGCTTTGTAATGGCGATGCTAGTGGGCAAATTGTAATCGTAGGTGCTGGTGGTACTGGCAACCTCAATTACAGCTTGGAAAGTGGACCAAGCCAGGCCAGTGGCACCTTTGGTGGGCTTACAGCCAATGACTACAGTATTAGCGTTAGTGATGAAAACGGCTGTACTTTCGATAGCCTGATCACCATTGACGAGCCTACTGCCGTCAGCTTAATGACCACGGTTGACCCGCTGCTTTGTTTTGATAGTAATGACGGAGCAATTGACCTCATGGTACAAGGTGGTGTAGGCCCTTACACTTTCGACTGGAACGACCTGACTGGTGTTAATGACCTGGAAGACCGCACCGGCCTAATGCCCGGCGATTATACCGTTACCATTACGGATGCGAATGGCTGTGAAACTGTTCGAGAAGAAACGGTCAGTGCACCAGATGAAATTGTATTAGCACTTACGCAGGTCGATTCCGTCAGCTGTTTCGGCGGTGGAGATGGTGAAATCCAAATCGTACCTACTGGTGGTACCGGCACCCTTGACTTCCTTTGGGATGATCCCAATGCGCAAGTTTTAGCCTCTGCCGTATTCTTAACGGCCGGAACTTACACGCTGAGCGCAACCGATGATAATGGTTGTATGCAGACCACAACGCATCAAGTATTTGAGCCCGACGAATTGCAAATCAACTTTAACCGGGTAGATGTAGCCTGTCGCGGTGCCGCCACAGGTACTGCCACCGCACTTGCAACGGGTGGTAACGGAGGATATAGCTACTCCTGGGATACTGGTGACATGGGTCCTAACATCAGTGATCAAACAGCTGGAGTATATACCGTTACTATTACCGACAGCAAAGGTTGTATGGATATTGACAGTATACAACTGACTCAACCAGCTACAGGAATCGATCTGAGTGATATCCAACAGGATGAACAAGGCTGTTTTGAGCAATCGCTTAACATTGCGACGGTGGTACCCGTCGGTGGTGATGGTAACTATAGCTATCTATGGTCAAATGGCGAAGTCACGGCCACTGCTAACAATTTACCCAGTGGCACAGCTTTCGTTACCGTTACCGACGAAGCAGGTTGCTCCCTGGAGCAAAGCATTGTGCTGACCGATCTGGAGGAAATCACCTTTAACCTCTTTACCATGTTGCCAACCTGTAATGGGCTGGCCAATGGAGGAATGGGCATTAACCAGTTGACGGGTGGTGCAGGCAGCACGGATACCGATTACAGTTTTGACTGGTCAAGCGGCTCCAACAATATCTTTGCCAATAACCTATTGGGAGGAATAACCTACTCGGTTACAGTGCGAGATGCTCAAGGCTGTTTTTCCACTCAGGAGTTGCTACTACCCGACCCTGCTCCAATTGTCTTCCAAACCAATGTCGAAGATGTTAGCTGCTTTGGATTCAGTGATGGTACGGTGAGTGTAGCTAATATAATTGGGCCCAATCCTGGAGATTACGACATCAACTGGAGTGCCAACGCAGGCGGAAGTACCGATGCAACGGTTAACGGACTTCCAGCAGGTTCCTATAGTGTGCAGATCGAAGACGTCAATGGTTGTACTCAATCTGCTTCTCTGAACATCTCTCAACCTACGGCGATTGATGCCGCCCTCAGTACGCAAGATGCCACTTGCTTCGGCGATGCTGATGGACAAATCATTGCCGACGTTGCCGGAGGAACGCCAGGATACACTTACGAATGGTCGAACAACGGCAATACTGCAGCGATCAGTAGTTTACCAGCTGGCGAATATCAGCTAATCGTCAGAGATGCTAATGATTGCGAATTTAATGTAAGAGCTACCATTGAACAGCCCGAGCAGGTAACAGCAACCGCTCAATCTCAGGCAGTGATTTGTGAAGGAGACGCAACCGGCCGCATTCTGGCGATTGGTGGTGGTGGTCGCCCTCCATTTACCTATAGTTTGGATGCGCAATCTTTCTCTCGATCAGATCAATTCCTAGGCTTAACGTCTGGCAGCTACACTGTTTACGTCCGCGATGCGGGCGGCTGTATTGCCGCTACCAATGTAGACGTAACTGGCGGTCCCCCTTTTGATATTGACCTGGGTATTGATACCACAATCATCTTCGGTGACAGTATTATGTTAGAAGCCCTGGTGAATGGTGGCATTGACTCGCTCAGTTACTTCTGGCAGGGCTCTTATGACGGTACGATCGATTGCGAAAGCTGTCCGGTGGTAACCGTCAAGCCCGAATACGAAATTGATTATACCCTCTTGGTGATCGATGCTAATGGCTGTGAAGCCGAGGATCGCGTCCGAGTGAGTGTTCGCAAGATAAAAGTCGTTGAAGTACCTACTGGGTTTACACCTAATGGCGACAATCGCAATGATCTACTGGTCGTCCATGGCCGTCCAGGTACCTTCATCAATTCCTTCCAGGTCTTTGACCGTTGGGGGGAAGTCGTCTATGAAGACGCCGAATACTTAGTCAATGAGACAACTCGTGGCTGGGACGGCCTGGTTCGCGATCAACCTATAAATGGCGGTGTTTTCGTCTGGCAGGTTGAAGTGCTTTACGAAGACGGCAGTACTGAATTATTAACGGGTCAAACTACGCTCATTCGATAAAAATGGTGGTGGCTAGCTAAAAAATAGCTAGCCACCACCGCATCCCTTGGTTCCCACCGGCAAAAATCCTTACCTTGAAGCCACTCAAGGCGGCCAAGGACGGGAAATAGCCAGGGAAAATACCGTACTATGGCAAGAATTTACTTTTTAATTTTATGTTTGGCCGCTGGCCTCTCGAGTAGTTTGTCCGCTCAGGATGCGCGATTTGCGCAGTTCTACGCCAACCCGCTCCACGTCAACCCCGCTATGACGGGGGTATTTGAGGGCGAATTGCGCTTTACCGCCAATTACCGAACTCTGTATTCCAGTATTCTTGGTACTGATGCCTTTCGCACCATTGCCGCCGGCTTAGACATCCGTCGACCTGCCGGCAGAGGCAACTTCATTGGTATTGGCGCCCAGGTAATGAGGGATCAAGCCGGAGAAACTCGTTTCACCAGGACCCAGGGCTCTATCAGTGGATCCTTCCAAAAGATCCTGGGCGGCGGTGGAAGACGAGGCCGTGGACTTACCCACTATCTAGTTGGTGGAGGTTCACTCGGTTTTGGTCAACGCGGCTTTGATATTGAAAAACTGTGGTTCAGTTCTCAGTTTTTTGTAGATCCCGCCACCAGAGAATCTTACGTAGATCGCGGTCTGGATGGTGAACCTGATTTCATCGGCGGCAGCAGCGGTCTCTACCTTGATTTCAGTGCAGGTATCCTCTGGTATGGCATTTTTGGCGATAACCAAAGTATGTATGCCGGCGCGAGTGTCCACCACCTCAACGAGCCGAATATTAGCCTAGAGGATGGCGGCATGGATCAGTTGTACCGTAAGTATGTAGGGCATATCGGAGGTGAAGTACCCTTTGGTTCATCTGGCTTTAGTATCCTTCCAGCCGCTCAAGTTATGAGTCAAGGCCCTGCTTTTAGTGCTATGGCGGGTGCCAACCTGCGCTATACTCAGCGAGAATGGCGGGAAGTAGCTCTCCGGATCGGCGCCTGGGCACACCTGTCTAATCGATTGGATAAAACCAGCACTGACGCTATGATCGTTACTGCTGTATTGGAAATGGATGCCTGGCAGTTTGGACTGAGCTATGACCTGACACTGAGTGACCTGACGAATAGCAACAATGGTAGAGGAGCTTTTGAGCTCAGTCTCATTTACGTCAAAGAAGCGAAGTTCCGGGGACGGGTGGACTGTCCGAAGTTCTAATTATAACCCCCTTTGAGGGAAAAACCGGGGCGAATCGCGATTCGCCCCGGTTTTTTTCTTCCATACCCGACTTACATTACTCCCTTTAAGGTAGGAAGAAAGCCTTTACCTAAACTAGATGTTAAAGCAGGGGGCTAAGACCTGCGGAAGTCCTTACATTTGCGAAAATAGTCCTGATAGTTATTTTAGTTATTTTTAGGACAAACACATGAACAACCGTATGGCTCGGTTAAGAAAGCCAATCACCTAGGCAATCTACTCCAGGGATTCAACGACTCTTGTCTTAACCGATAGTGAGACCAATTAATCGTACTCATGAACAGCCTACTTCCATTAGTGGTCGCCCTACTCTTTTGTGGTCTGGGACCTATCCAGGGTCAGTCTCTTTCATTAGATGTAGATGAACCTATTGAGCGGTTTGATCTACCGCTTGCAGCTAGCCAAGAAATTCTTCGTTATCAGATTGGGCCTCTAGCAGTTGGGCACACCTATGATATCGACCTGCCCATTGGTAAGAGTCATGAATTAGTCGTGCGCAATCGAGCAGCCGACCAGCTGTCCACTTTTCGCTGGCGGGGTACCGTTTATATGCCATACCTTGAAATTGAGCTTCACCCCCAGCAAATCACAGCAGATAATGACCTGCGCTTAACCGTAGCCGATTTTACCGATATTCATCAACGGCAGGTAGCGGCCCGCAGAATGGGAAGTATCGAAGTAACGGCTACCGATGATGCCATCACCCTAGTAGATGCCGTATTTAAAAATCAATCCTGCTTCGCAACTTCTGAACAGACTTTCCTAGGGGAGTTCCTGCTGCAGCCCCAGCCAGATGGCAGCATCGACACCGTCTCTCAGTTAGGTACTTTTGCCAATGGCAGCTCTTCCGTCAGCTTTGAGCAGGGCATCATTTTAAGTACTGGGCGGGTATCTAATGCCGAAGGTCCTAACGATAATAATTTCAGTACTCAGGACTATGGCACTTCCTCCTTAGATGCGGATATGCAAGTTCTGTCTGGTGGTAACCCGGTTAATGATATGGCCGTATTGGAGTTTGAATTTCGGCCGACCAGTGATGAGATTAACTTTGATTACGTTTTTGCTTCGGAAGAATACTGTGAAGCTTTTAACGATAACAATACTGATGTTTTTGCCTTCTTCATCAGTGGTCCAGGTATTAACGGTCCATTTACCGATGACGCCGAAAACATTGCTGTTTTACCCGATGGCACCACGACCATTAACGTAAATACGGTTAATCACGTAACCAATACCCAGTTCTTCCGTAATAACATCGATCCGGGCTTTTTCCTCAATTGCGGGCTGACTAATCCCGTAGCACTAGATGACATTGGTTATGACGGTATGACCACCGTGCTTACGGCCAGCTCCCCGGTGATCCCTTGTGAAACTTACAAATTACGCATGGTCATCGCTGATGTTGGTGATGGCTTTTTTGATTCGGCCGTGATGTTGGTCAATGGCTCGTTTGCAGCGGGTTTGGTAAATCCCGAACCATTAGGTGCTTCTCTGGATTCCAACACCTTTGTCCTTGATCAAACGGAGGGTTGTACGCCTTTTGAGATTGCATTCAACCGGGTAGACAGCACACTACTAGCGGATAGCGTAGTGGTAAGTTACTCCGTCAGCACGGCCAGCTCGGCGATGAACCCTGATGACTTTTCCATCAACCAGGATTCAATCATCATTATGCCGGGTCAGCTGGCAGACACCCTGATTTTCACCACTGTACTAGACAATCTACCCGAAGGAACGGAAGAAATCATTCTTCAGCTACAGGGTACCTGTAACTGTGATGCTAATCAGGTCATTTTACGAATCAACGACTCACCAGAACTCGACCTTGCGCTTAGCGCTCCGCCTCCAGACTGTGCAGGCAGTAGTTTTGAATTAGCGCCTACGGTCAGTGGAGGTGTTGGGGTCTACACCTACCTATGGGAGGATAGCAGCGTCGATAGTGCGCGCATGGTCACTACCGTTGAAGGAGACAACATCTACTCCGTGACCGTTACTGATGCTTGTGGTCAACAGGACTCCATGTCCATTAACTTGGCTACTCCCGCAATAACGGCGGAATTGAG
>JBCCDS010000003.1:0-175479 GCA_039030655.1 Bacteroidota bacterium
CGAAAAGCCAAGTAGGTTCTGGCAAGCTGCCTTTTTGAGTGCATAGCCCCAGCTATGGACGAAAAAAACAGCGAAGCCCAGGTTCTGCTTAGCTTTCCGCGCAGTCGGATTACAAAAGTTTAAATCACTTCAATAGCTAAATCCTAATTTTGGATAGCTTTCGTCTATACTTTATCTGCGGTAGTCGATAAGCTGCCCTAGAGTAACAACCATTCTTTATTATGAGCGTTCAAAAGCGCAAAATTAAAACAACAAGCAGATATGCGATCATCCATAACTAAATTATTCATCGCTTTATTCGTGGTTTCCGCAGCCTGGGCATGTAGTCCAACCCGAACGGCTACTGCTAGCAGTACGGCCGTAGAGCAAGAGCCCGAACGCCCATCCATGGTGGACGATTCTGCGGAAAGTGAACCCTCGGCCCGTAGTGTCCTCACCGCCTACGTGGAAGCCCTGGGTGGCGTCGAAAAACTCCAATCGGTAAATACGCTGACAACTTCGTTGACCGGAGTAATTCAGGGGGCGACCATCGAGCAAACTTTCTACCAAAGCGGAGGAACGAAATTTAGCTCTCAAACCACTATGATGGGGATGACCGTTGCGGATCAACGCTACAATAATGGTGCGGCGAAAGTGGTACAACAAGGAGCGGAAATGACCTTGGATGATGATATGATCCAAGGTATGGCCGAGCAAGCTCGCTTATTTCCTGAAGTGGAAGCACTACAAGACCTCAGTGGTTACTCCCTAGAAGGAACGGAAACCATCGACGGTGAGGCCACCTATGTAGTGATGAGAATTACCGATCTTGGTAATCAAAAGGATTACTTTTCCCAGGAAACAGGCTTAAAGGTCCGTACAGTGGTGAATGCCTCGGGACAAACGCAGACCATTAACGTTAGTGACTACCGCTCTGTAGGAGGCATCATGTTCCCTCACCAGATGCAACTCACTGGAGTAGCTCCCTTCCCCGTCTCTATGGAGACGAAGGAGATAAAAATAAATGAACCGATAGACGAAAGTTTGTTCGTCATTGACTA
Organism: Bacteroidota bacterium; assembly: GCA_039030655.1. Lineage (GTDB taxonomy): Bacteria > Bacteroidota > Bacteroidia > Chitinophagales > Saprospiraceae > Neolewinella. The sequence continues at coordinate 1,041 of JBCCDS010000003.1, forward strand.
AGCACTATTGAAAAAGGGAGAGCTGCTCAGTAGCTTTCCCTTTTTTAGTTTCAGTCCTCAAGGTGAAAGACCATCAAAGGAATTTGGGTATTGAAAGTCAGTTCTTTGGCTGCCGACCGATGAAAAAGACGGGCCCAAAAACCACGCTGCTTCGTGACCATAATGGCCATGTCTACGGGGTGTTCTTCAATAAATTGATTGAGCCCGTCGTGTAGACTCTCCGCCTCCAATTCGTTGATGTTGAACTGGAATTCAGGATTAGGATTGTTGAGCAAAGGAGCAAATAATCGATCTCGTTCCTCAAGGTAGTCGCTTTTGTCATCGACAATTACGTGGACAAAATGTACCATGGCATGAAATAGCTCGTTGAAGTCCATCAACTTCAGTACGGCACGACGACTGAGCGAGATATTGTTGCTGGCGTAGATCAGGTTTTTAAACTCCCTGAAATTGGCTCCATTGGGGATCAGCAATACCGGGCATTCTGCCTTTTGTGCTACGGAGGAAGAAACACTGCCGAATACCTGTTCGAGTAAGTCATTATCCCCGGTGGTCCCCATAACGACCAGGTCGTAGTTGGGGCTGAGTTGAATGATTTCTTCAGCAGCAAAGCCGATCAGGATTTCCCCCTGATGATCAGGGCCAGTATCCGATTGACGCTCCGCTAAAAATTCATCAAACACCCGCTGTCGCTCTTCCATCAGTCGATTCACCGGAGGGATACTAATGGCGTCAGCCGTGGTTTGCGGGGTGAAAATATGTACCACCTTTAGCGCGGTAGCGTCAATGTGACGAGCCAACCCTTCGGCATAAGAAAGCGCATTTTCACTGACTTCACTAAAATCTACCGGAACGAGAATACGACGAATCATAGGTGGTATTTTGTTTGTCTGCGGAAAGATAGGAAATGGTCGTTAGCCTGGGAAGTGTCTCGAAAAGGATAAATACGTCTTATTAGTGAGCCAAATGGCGATTTGAACCGTTATCCATTTAAGAATTCTACCATTTCGTGCCTATACATCTTCCATGTGCGATTATGACTACTGCTTCAGCCACGAAGCTGGAGCACTTGGAATTGCCGAATCAGGAAGGCTGGTGCTTGCATCTATATCAGAGCCGGGAGGAAATACAGACGGTGGTGCCCCAATCCTGGTCGGCTAGTAAATGGATTCAACGAGAGTGGCTGGCCTACTTAGCGGCTGGGCGACCTAGTACGCCTACTTTTTGGGCTGAATTACAGCATATTAGTGGCCATCGCCTGGGATTCACGGTCCAGATCATGTCTTTCCAGGCAGGGCGGCAGATCCGTCAGGAAGACCCTGCGGGATTTAGTTGGCGACGCTGGCTAGTGCGGCCCTTGCGCTTTCGCGTATTAACGCTGGGGCAATTGCTTACCTCCGGTCCTTATGGCTGGACGGGACCCCATCACCAGCAGGTCGAAGAATGGCAGGAACTCGTTCTCGAAGCAGGAGAGCTCTTAACGAAGTACTATGGTTGTAGCGGCACTCTGCTTAAAGATCTGGTCACAGCGGATCATCCAGCAGCTCACTACTGGGCAGATCAAGGCTACTATGCTCTTCCGGTCGATCCAGTGATGGTGCTCCCTTTGCGAACCGCCTGGAGTAGTCTGGAAGATTATCTGCTGGATTTAAACAGTAAATACCGCGTCCGCTACCGCAGGGCACGGAAGCAATTGGGGGCAATCAGTAAGCGACGGATGAAACCTGCGGAAGTACAAAAAAGAAGTCAGGAGCTGTATCAGCTTTTTGAAGCAGTACGCTCAGGTGCTGCTTTCGATCCCGTAGACCCCGCGGCAGATTATTTCGTTGCACTTCAACGGCAATGGGGTACGGCCTGTGAAATTATAGGCTACTTCGACGGAGACCGCCTACTAGGCTTTACCACAGCACTACAGGACGGAGAGGTACAACACGCCCACTATCTGGGCTTCGAACCTACGGTCAATGAGGCCCACCACCTTTATCACAACATGCTCTTTGATTTAATCGAAGGGGCTATTCGTCGGCGGGCCAGCGAGCTTAACTTCGCGCGTACCGCCTTGGAAATTAAAAGCTCGGTGGGGGCGGAAGCCCGCCAATATGCAGTCCTGCTAAAAGGGCGTTCTCGATTCAGCAATTGGTTGGTGCGTCGCTTTACCCCGCGTCTGTTTAAAGCCAGTAAATGGCTGGCTCGCCATCCCTTTCGGCATACGGAAGCTGCTCAACTAACTTAGATAGCATATCTTGGCGGAACCCACGCGCCAACTATGACACAACTCGCTTCCCTCGACTGGATCATCATCGGTATCTTTTTTGCCATTTCACTGGCTATAGGTCTGTATGCAGCCCGACTGGCCAATAACAGTTTTTCAGATTATTTTCTGAGTGGACGCAACATGCCTTGGTGGCTGCTAGGGGTCAGTATGGTCGCTACTACTTTTAGCGCCGATACGCCCAACTTTGTGACCGACGTGGTGCGCCAGGGCGGCATATCCGGCAACTGGGTATGGTGGGCTTTTTGCCTCACGGGGATGCTGACGGTCTTCGTCTACGCCAAGCTGTGGCGACGTAGTGGCATTCGTACGGATTTGGAATTCTACGAGCTGCGCTACAGCGGTCGCCCAGCCCAGTTTTTACGCGGTTTTCGAGCGCTTTATCTCGGCGTCTTCTTTAACGTTGCCGTGATGGCAGCCGTCCTGCTAGCTGGCATCAAATTTGGGGAAGCCTTACTGGGCTGGGAACCCATCGTGACTATGGGCGTGGTGGGATTGATTACGCTGAGTTATACTTTTATCGGCGGCTTGCGGGGAGTTATTCTCACGGACTTTTTCCAGTTTGCACTAGCCATGATCGGCATGGTAGCAGCTGCCATTTATTTGTTAGGACTTCCGCAGGTCGGAGGCCTTAGCGAGTTACTCAGCCATGAGGTAGTAGCTGAAAAGCTCCATTTTTTACCCGAAGTCAATGACAGCACTGATTTCTGGGGGTCTTTGATTCCGGTACTGATCATACCGCTTGCGGTACAGTGGTGGTCGGTATGGTATCCGGGAGCGGAGCCCGGAGGAGGGGGCTACGTGGTGCAACGGATGCTGAGTGCCAAAGACGAAAGCCACGCGGTGCGTGCTACCTTGTTTTTTAACGTGGCGCATTATGCGCTGCGTCCTTGGCCCTGGATCCTGATTGCCTTGGTGAGTATTGTGGTTTATCCAGACTTGGCGAGTATGCAGGCCGAGTTTTCTTCCGTCGATCCTGCCTATATTAAGCACGATTTTGCTTTTCCAGCCATGCTCACTAAGCTGCCGGCGGGCCTGCTCGGCCTGGTTGCGGCTTCCATTATTGCGGCTTTGATGTCCACCATTTCTACCCATCTTAACTGGGGTAGTAGCTACGTCGTCAATGACTTTTACCTGCGCTTCGTACGCCCTGAGGCTTCGGAAGCCCAGCAGGTTAGAGTAGGGCGTATAGCCACGCTAGGTATGCTTGTGCTGGCCTGTCTGCTGGCGCCGCTCTACGAAAATGCGAAAACAGCATTTGACTTGCTGCTGCAAATCGGTGCGGGTACCGGCCTGATCTTTATCCTGCGGTGGTTTTGGTGGCGCATTAATGCCTATGCTGAAATCGCGGCGATGGTGATCAGTTTTATAGTGGCGATCGTTTTCTTCCTGTTCTTCAAAAAGGATCCCGCCCCGGAAGTTGCTGGTATCCTACTTGCTGGCCACTGGCAACTGGTAATTGGGGTAGCTATTACGACGCTTGGCTGGGTATTGGTCACCCTGCTAACCCGCCCTACGGATAATGCGCGCCTCGTGGATTTTTACCAAAAGATTCGACCCCATGCAAGTGGTTGGAGAACAGTGCTGCAACGCAATCAGCTAGCAGAAGTAGGTACTTCCTCATTCAGCCGGGAATTACTGTGCATGTTTGCTGGTGTATTTTTAGTCTACGGTAGTCTCTTTGGTACTGGATTCTTACTTTACGGCCAGTGGTTGCAAGGCGTGATTGCTATGATTGTTGCCTTGTTTTGTGCCGTGATCATTCGGTCCAATTGGCGAGCAATTCAATAACCACTGTCGGCTTCCGTCAGCGGAATATCAGAATTGAAGAAAGACTGTTAAAATTGACGAAGCCATGCAACTAGGATAGGCACTTTATAGTTCTTTAGAGCGAAACTTAATCTTCAAAACCAAATATTCATTAACAGATTTGCATTGTTGGGAAATTATTGTAATTTTCTTCTCAATTAATCTGTTTTTGATTTGTCAGAAGAGCTCACGTCTACTTTACCAAATTTCCCATCTCCGCAGAACGCAGCGGAGCTAAACCAAACCGCTCAGATGAGTACAAAGTCCATCAAAAGGAAGTGGTTGAAAACCAAGATCGCACTCAATGAAACAGTGCAAAAAATCCTGGAAATCAATCGCTACCGAAAAAGGATGCAGCAGTTGAGGAGCTGTCCTATCGATCGCGATTTCGATGAAGAGCTAAAAGTCCTTAATGCTACTGCAGAGATGCAATCGCGCGTTTTACAACATTACGGTCGACAACTACAAAAGACCGCCTAAACAACGAAAAATGCTTGTCAGCTGCTGTTGGCAAGCATTTAATTTTTAGTGGCCTCAAAGGCGGCTTGCCGTTCCTCCTTTATCCGCTCCACAATCCCTCTTAAGCTATGCGGTTGATCGTTTAGGCTACGATGCCAGACTACGATGACCAATTGTGCCAAATCGTCGGGGTGTCTGAGTCCTAATGGTGCTAAGGCGGCACTCAAGCGAGAGCCCCCATTGAAGCCCCAGTTGCGTCGAATCCAGCGCCCCAGGCTATGAAAAAGTTCGTGGTAGCAGTCCTCTTCGGGCAGAGTAGCAAAACGTTCTCGGCTTTCCTGATCCGTCAGCCGGTTCAGCTCCGTGATGGCTTCTGGAAGGTCTTTGGGGATATACACCCCATTTAGCCGGGTTTGACGAATACGCCAGTTGTACTGTTCTTCGTATTCCTGCGGATTATTGGGCGGACCGGAAAACTGAGCCGCTAAGCTGATTGGTAATAAGCTAACCAGCAACAATAAGATTTTACACTGCATACTCTTTATAAACCGTGGGATTACCGCTTGTATTGTGAACACAGGAAGGTCAAATTTATAGATTTAGCGAAAATTCGCTAAAATATTTTAGGTGATGGAATAGTGCTCCCCTATATTTGCACCGCCTCTCCAGCAGTTATGCTTTTAGTACTAACTGCCGAACGGTAAAAAGACACAAAAAATCTACTATGAAACTACTGGTTTGCATCAGCAAGACGCCGGAAACTACGGCAAAAATCCAGTTCAAGGACAATAACACGGTCTTTGAAACGGCTGGCGTGCAGTACATCATGAATCCCTACGATGAATGGTACGCTTTGGTTCGTGCCATCGAGCTGAAAGAGGCAGTGGGCGGTTCCGTTACCGTACTCAATGTCGGCCCGGCCGATAATGATCCGGTTATCCGTAAGGCCTTGGCTATTGGCGCAGACGATGCCGTTCGGATCGATACCGATCCACAGAGCAGCCTATACGTCGCCAAGCAGATTGCTGAGTACGCCAAAGATAAAGCCTACGATATCATCTTCTTCGGTAAGGAGACGATTGATTACAATGGCTCCGAAGTAGGCGCTATGGTCGCAGAATATCTAGACCAACCCTTCCTCAGCTACGCCAGTAAGTTGGAAATGGAGGCCAGCAAAGGCACCGTTACCCGCGATATCGAGGGGGGGGTAGAAGTAGTAGAAGTGGAAGCGCCTTTCGTGATTAGTGCCGCCAAGGGGCTGGCCGAGCAGCGCATCCCCAATATGATGGGCATTATGAAAAGTAAGCGTAAGCCGCTAGCCGTTGAAGCGGCGGTAGATTTTGCCGATAAAGCAAAAGTAGTGAGCTACGAAAAGCCCGCTGAGAAGGCTGCGGTTAAGCTGATTGACCCAGATAATATGACCGAACTCGTCCGCCTGCTGCACGAGGAAGCCAAAGTAATCTAAAGCACTAAATTCTTTTGGGCGGCTCCAGGAGCACGGCCGAAGAAAAACCTTAACCATGATTTTAGTTTTCGCCGAGACCACCAATGGTCAATTTAAGAAAAATGCTTTCGAAGCCGTCACTTACGGTAGCCAAACTGCCCAAGCCGCAGGTACGGATTGTATAGCCCTGGTTTTGGGTAGTGCCGAAGCCGCTGACCAGCTGGGTAAGTATGGTGCTAGTCGGGTCGTACAAGTTGAGGCTGAGCAATTGACACAATTCGACGCTCAGGTACACACGGCAGTAATCGCTGCTGCTGCTCAGGAGCTGGGAGCCGATACGGTGGTACTTAGCCACACCAGCACGGGTAAGAGCCTATTGGGCCGTCTGGCCGCTCGCCTAGATGCCGGATCTGTCCCTGGTGCGAATGCTATCCCACAAGTTAATGGGTCAACCTTCATTGTAAGTAAGCCCGTATTCTCTGGAAAGGCGCTTGCACAGGTAGAATTGAGCAGTGATAACAAGGTTATTTCTGTTATGGGTAATGCTATTCCTCCCGTGGAAAGTGGTAGCGCAGTTAGTGTGGAGTCCCTCAGTGTAGCCGTACCTGCTTCACGGGTTAAAGTGCTGGAAACCAAGCGTGCGGAGGGTGAAGTACCACTGCCCGAAGCAGAACTGGTGGTCAGTGCCGGTCGTGGCATGAAAGGACCAGAAAACTGGGGTATCATTGAGGAACTCGCTAAAGAGTTGGGAGCCACTACGGCCTGTAGCCGCCCCGTGTCCGACGTCGGTTGGCGCCCTCACCACGAGCACGTAGGACAAACAGGTATCGCCATTCGCCCCAACCTTTATATTGCGGCGGGTATTAGCGGTGCGATTCAGCACTTGGCAGGCGTCAATAATTCCAAGACCATCGTAGTGATCAATAAGGATCCCGAAGCGCCTTTCTTTAAAGCGGCGGACTATGGTGTGGTTGGCGATCTCTTTGATGTCGTTCCGGCCTTGACCGAAGCCATCCGGGCACATAAAGGATAAAGCAAAACCGGCGATGGATTTCCATCGCCGGTTTTTTTATTCAAGTAAGGCTTTGATTTGCCGCCAGGTTACTAGTTGTATATCTTGTTCTTGTAAGAGCCGATCGCAAGCAATGGACCGAAAGAAATCGTAATCAGCTTGCCGCCAGGCTGCGCCATAATTTTCTGTATACGGGGCCATCCCTTTACTTTCGCGGTCGTTGTGGGCGCAGTGGATGAGTAGATCGTGTACCCCAGGCCCTAAGTTTCGTAAGAGATTTTCATAATAGCCCACTAAGCCTTCTTCGGAGGCAAAATGTCGAGGTTCAGCACAGTAGGATGCAGTAATAACAATATCGTCTGGCGTGACAAGTTCTAGTAATTCTTCCGGTAGGCCCTCTTCGATCAGGATGGGCAGCCCGTAAGTTCTTCCCAACTCAAGGTATACGCGAAAAATGTCCGTGGAGCTAAATATTAGACAGCCCATATGTGAATCCAGGTGGGTCGGCTCGATCCCCATGCGGTAGGCCCGTTCGATTTGGGCCCTGAGTTCTATTTTTACTTCCGCAGGTCTGGCCCCCGCGGCCATCAAATGGCAAAGCGGGTAAAAGTAACCGTTACTATCCACCAGACTTGGAACCTCAGTGAGGGAGGCTACGGGTCCCCACTTCAGCCATTCCCATTCACTGGTTAAAGTGAGGTGTAAACCCAGATCGGCTTCAGGGTGTGTACGAGCGTACTCGGCCACTTCTGCAACCCAGGGCGTAGGCATCATAATACTGGCTGAATTAACCACTCCTTCTTCCAGCGCCTTAAAGCTAGCTTGATTAGTACTATGGGTGCAGCCCAAATCATCGGCATGAATGATTAGCAATTTAGCATCGGCGGCGAAGCCCAGGCGTGTTGCTAAATTCTGCCCCTCCAATGAACTAGCTGCAAGGAGTAGTGAACCTATCAGGTAAAGCCAACATTTGTACATAAGTAGTGTCTTGCGTTACGGAAGTGATTTAGACTTTTATAATCCGACTACGCGGAAAGCTAAGCAGAACCTGAACCTCGCTGTTTTTGTCGTCCGTAGCTGTACTACGCACTCCAAAAGGCAGCTTGCCAGAACCTACTTGGCTTTTCGCTCGCCAGCAAGAAATAAGTCTAAATCACTTCAAAACCAATTTACGACTACTTAACTACCCACCTCTATGAAGTACTTGCTATTTACGGCCTTATCTTTTCTTCTTTTCGCCTGTCAGACTGAAGGGACCGCCGGCGAAACTGCCTCTTCGGAAGATAATAGTTCCGTATCCACAACGGAAGCTAACCCGGCTGCCCCCGGATTTGATCTAGCGGGCTCCGATCCGCAAGCCATTGCCATTGCCGATTCGGTGGTCGCCGCCCACGGTGGTCGCTCAGCTTGGGATCGTATACGGTTCTTACGCTTTAATTTCTTTGGTAATCGAGAACTGACCTGGGACCGCTATCAGCAGCGAATTCGTATCTCTAGCAATAGTGACTCTACTATTCTGCTCTACAATGGGAGTACCGGCGAAGGTCGGGCCATGCTTGGTTTAGAGGAAGTTACGGATCCACTAAAATTGGATAGTCTGATGAAACGTGCCCGTGGTATAATGATCAACGATACCTACTGGTTGATTCAACCCTTTAAACTCAAGGATAGTGGCGTCACGCTTACCTATGCTGGTGAAGTAGCCACAGACAACCAAAAGCAGCGTCCCAGTCACATCTTGCAACTAGACTTTAAGGAGGTTGGAAACACCCCCGATAACCGTTACCGAATTTACGTCGATCAGGAAACTTATTTGATTAATGCCTGGCAGTATTTCCCTACTACGGAAGCTACCGAACCGGCACTGGAAACACCTTTCGACAACTACCACGAAATAGCTGGTGTTCTTTTTTCTGATGATCGCTCGGGGCGTTTCCAATTAGCACCGGTAGAAGTGCTGGACGAGTTGGACGATGCCATCTTTGAGGAGTTTTAGGTTGCATCTTAGGGAAAGATAAGCTAACGTTTAGGTTTGATTCTATGCCAGTACGTAATTAGGTGGTGCTTTAAACAATAAAGCCTCTGCAAGCATAGTATTAGTGGATTTGAACTGAACCCAACTCTCCAATTGCGCAACATGTATTTCAGCCGCCTGACCACACTTCTATTTTTGCTAGGCTTGTTCATGATCTGTCCGGATGCAGAAGCTCAACGAAACAACCGTCGAAATCGCTCTAGCTCTTCTACGGAAGCCTGGCCACCGGAACGCGCCTACAGCCGATTATCACTTGGCTCTGCACTCCAGCAAGTATTTGCCAAGCACTATGAGTTTTGTGGCTTTCCTGCTGCTAGTGGTAGAAGAAGAGACTATACTCCGCCCTCTTTGGAACGATTTCTCGGGCGACGCGATTTACGTACCCGGGTAGAGCAAGCAGACATCAATGGTGGCTTGTTGATGAATTATATCTTTTCCGCCGAGGAGACGGCCTATCCGCTGGATGAAATTCGCTTTCGACCAGACCATGTATTACAGCTACAGCAGCAGCAGACTCCCTTTTTGCCACAGGCTAAGGAAGGCTTCGATGCTTTTGTCATGACTAAAAACTGTAGTGGTTATTTGAATGCTTGTCTGGAAGCAGGAATCGAGCCACCTTATGCTGCCTTCAGGGCTGCTTTGGCTTCTGATGATCGCCGAGAAAGTAGCGTGCTTGCACTGGCCGGGAGTTTTAGCAGCCCCTTGCGAGAGATCATAGCTGCCAATGATACACGGACGCATGAACTCATGGCGCGCTTATGGCTATTCTATCAGGAACATCCGGAACTTAATGGTCAGGCCTACTATCTGCACGAATTTGAAGGAATGATCGTCCAGCACCTCAGTACGGCAAATGATATTTATACTATGGAGCAGCAATTTGGGGTCAATGTAAATCTTCCCTTTGCCGCACGTTTTAAAGCCGAAGCAAGTAGGGGACGTACTGCCGCTACTACTTTTGAAGGGACGGACTGGCAGACGATCGTATACACCGATTTCAACCCGGCTTATCAGCGGGAAGGCTTCTTTGAACGTTTGCCGAGTAGCACGGAGATCGAAAGCTATTTCCAGTACCTGAGCAGCGCTAATCAGCCAGCGACTGAGAAATTGGTCCGCGAATTAGCCCCCTTTCAGCACAGCTTCAAGTTTCCGGGGCTACCCTCAGCAATGGCAGGTCTGGACTGGTCGATATCCAATCTGGAGGGGAGCCTGTATAGGGGTATGCCCGAACTCAAGGTAGTTCCCTATCAAGAGGCAGACGGCAGCTTTGGTTTAGAAATGCAACTCAATGGGATTCCGAATAGTCAGGGGTTTCACCGTGATCCAATGGCGGCAAGTACAGCGGACATCCGCTGCACCTTTACCGTTTACGGCCGGGACTACAACCAGCTGTCGTTTACTAGTAGTGCGAATTTTAGCCGATCTTTTCAACCGCTAATCAGTAGTCATACCCAGCGCTTTGACTTGCAGCGTCAGGATGATCAAAACTACAGCTGCTCTTGGGAAATTGAGCTAAATATCGATGATTGGGAGCACCCTTGCGATTATTATTCAGGGGCAAGTTTAGTACAAAACGTAGTGAAAGTAGACAGCCTGCATTTATGGCACGAGAGTACTGAAATTCAGGAGCGGAGACATCAATTCATCTTGCGCTTGGAAACGCGCGAATCCTGGCCACTCAGTAAAATTGATATATCGCAAATGACTAGTCGTCAACTACCACTAGAAATCTATTTGCCAACGGAGGATGGTATTGGAGCAGTAACGCGGACACTAATAGTAAATTTAGCACTACCGAGTATTATTAGTGACTTACCGCTCGCCTTGCCCCAATTACCAGCGATAATTGACAGCAGTGGTCTAAAGATACCGAGAAACTAAAACCTATGTAGGGGTGTTGCAAGCCCAAGTATACAGATAGCTAAACACGATCTACTTTGGTCTTCATTATCTACGACATCGAAGCCACATGCTGGGAGGGGCGCCCTCCTGGAATGCAGCAGGAGACCATTGAAATTGGGGCCGTTCGCGTTACGCCCTATGGTGAAGTACTTGATGCTTTTAGCCGTTTGATCAAACCGGTTATTCATCCGCAGCTATCTCATTTTTGTCGTCAGCTGACTCGGATTGATCAAGCGGAAATCAACCGTGCTCGTGATTTTACTCGGGTAGCCCGCGAATTTCAGCATTTCATCGGCCTAAATGAGGATGACTATGTGTTGGCTAGTTGGGGGGACTTCGACCTGTACCAATTGGAGAAAGATTGTGATTTACACCGAATGGAGGAGGACTGGCTATACCCACACATCAATCTGAAAAAACAATACCAGCAAATTAAGGGACTCCCTAAGCCCCGAGGACTGCAGTCTGCGGTGAAACATGAGGGCTTCGAGTTTAGTGGAGAAGCACACCGTGCCTTGACCGATGCCGAGAACACGGTAAAGATTTTTCGCCACCTTGTTGATATGTGGGTCTACTGACTTAGTTATTAGTAGTCAGTAGTCGGTTAAGATCTAGGGGATCGTTGTAGTTCGAGGGGCGAGGATCTCCGCTACACTCCGACCCCGTTCCGAGGCTGGGACCTGCGGAAGTACAAAAAAAGAGAAGTTTCAAGCAAGCGGGTAGAATGTAGAATCGTCTGCTTAAAGACGGAATGGTCAGACTATTATTGGTAATCGATCCGTTTTACTGAAAATAGTTCTATAACTTGTTGATTGTCGCAACCAGGCCTGCGGCTTACTCGTTGAGAACTTATCAAGCATGCCAGCGGGCAAGTTTGTATATTAGTTAGCGTCCCCAAAGTGATTTAAACCCGAATTATGCAAAAAGGCTACTTGCTTCTACTGCTTATTGGCTGCCTCGGCCTGGGGTCTCTCGCGGCGCAGCAGCCCGGACAATACAGCCTTTATTTTTTGGACCCGGTGCAATTTAATCCTGCATATGCAGGTCTGGATAATAGCTTAAGTGTAACGGGAACGATCCGTTCGCAGTGGACGAGTTTGTCGGGAGCTCCGCAAAGTCAACGTATTAGTGCACATCTGCCGATTTATCGCTTGTCTGGAGGGTTTGGTATTGAGGCTGAACAAGATGAACTGGGAGCACGGAGGTTTAGCCGAGTGGGCTTGAGTTATAATTATCAGCTGGTCCGGGGAAGCTCGGTATGGTCCTTTGGCTTATCGGCCAGAATGCAACAACTGCGACTGGATGGTGATTTGTTACGCACCCCTGAGGGGGAATATGATGAAGGAGGGCCAATCATTCATAACGACGCTTTACTGGGCACAGGAATTTTTAATGCGACCCAGTATTCCTTTGGCGCGGGCATCTATTATCAGGCCGAAAGATTGGAGGGAGGACTGGCTGTTCAGAACCTTAATCAACCGGCTTTAACACTAGAAGCTTTGACTTGGTCTGTATTACCGACATATACTGCCTATATTCGCACTCGATTAGACGCTTTTGGAGATTGGGTTTTGTATCCTTCTCTGATGGTTCGTAGCGATGGTGTGCAAACACAAGCTGAAATTTCGGCGGTGCTGCAGCAAAATGACAATATTTTTCTCGGTGCCTCGTTCAGAGGATACAATGCCGAAAGCACTGATGCCGTTATTATTCTGGCTGGCTTAAACGTAAGTCCCAAAATCAGCATCGCCTACGCTTACGATATTTCACTTTCAGCTCTTCGTTCGGTCAATGATGGATCGCATGAACTGACGGTAAAGTACAACTTGCGGCAGCGTATTGGTGCGGGTACTCCGCCACCGATTATATACTACCCTCGCACCAAAGAATAGTTAGTACTGGTCCCCTGGTGTGTGCTATTCTTCCCATAGGCTTCTATCTTCAAATTACTCTCCCAATTCGGACGGGTTTTCCCGGCTAAGCCAAGGTTTTCTCCCAGTGAATTTGTGTTAAAGCACTTTTCCAAGGGCCCGAAAGCTTGGATATTAGTCCTGCCCGCGCCTATCTTTGTCACGCTTTGCAAAAATCAGAGGTAAACTCGGGTTACAGAATGAGAAACTTTATCAAAGTAGCGTTTACAGTTTTTACGCTTACCATCATCCTTACTTCATGCGGCCGCCGCGAATCTGGCGAGCTAGTCGGTGTATTAGATCGTCCTGATTGGAAAGGGATCAACCCTTACGGTATGGTGTACGTCCGTCCAGGAACCGTACATATCGGTAATAGCGATCAGGATATCACCGGTACTTTTATCCAACGACCTAAGGCGATTTCGATCAGTGGCTTCTATATGGACGACACTGAGATTACTAATAACGAATACCGCCAGTTCGTAAATTGGGTACGTGACTCAGTTGCGCACGATCTGATGGGTGATTATTATGTTGACGAAAACGGCAATGAGTCGATTGACTGGGATATTCCCCTCGACTTCTCTGACCCTACGTTACAAGACTTATATCTGGAAGATCGTTTTGCAGGGCGTCGCTTGTACAACACTGATCTATTCAACTATACCTACAAAACCTTTGATTGGGTTGCTGCTGCTCACGATCGTGGCCAGTCTTCCCCTTCTGCTTTCTTTGAGGACCATAGCATCAAGGTTTACCCTGATACGATGGTTTGGGTGCGTGACTTCGCCTACAGTTACAATGAGCCGATGGCCCGTAATTACTTCTGGCACCCAGCCTATGACAGCTACCCGGTAGTTGGTGTCAATTGGCACATGGCTCGCGCCTTCAGCTATTGGCGTACCGAGTTATGGAACCGTTACAACGATATTTTGACGGAGGAATTCCGTTTGCCTACCGAGGCAGAATTTGAATACGCTGCCCGTGGTGGCCGTGAATCTGCTCCTTATCCCTGGGGTGGTCCTTATATCCGTAATGCGAAAGGATGTCTGTTGGCCAACTTTAAGCCTGGTCGTGGTAACTACCCTGAAGACGGTGGTCAGTACACCGTACCTGCTGATGCTTACTACCCCAACGATTACGGTCTGTACAACATGTCTGGTAACGTTGCGGAGTGGACAGGCTCTTCTTTCTCGGAGAATGCCGGCTCATTCATTCACGATATGAACTCTGATATTCACTACGAAGCTGATGAGAATGATCCTGAAGCTTGGAAGCGCAAGGTCGTTCGTGGAGGTAGCTGGAAGGATGTCAGTTTCTACCTGCAGACGGGTACTCGTTCTTACGAGTTCCAGGATACGACCAAATCTTATGTTGGATTCCGTAACGTAATGTCTCTGATGGGACGCTCGGCTACGGATTTCTAAACAGTCAAACGCCTATAGGAAGCGGCCATTCAACTGAAGTTGGATGGCCGCTTTTGCATGTAGAGAGGTAGTGGGATTTGGTGCAACCCGTAAAATTTATTTACTTGTTGGAGTAAAAGAGCACATTGCCGTGGAAAATGGAAACCGAGGGCGCCGAGAAATTCGGTCAGAATTCAGTCGCAAACAGCGAGCCGGTCGACGCAGGACCTACTTTTTTGACTTGCGCAGGACCAGAGCGGATGACTTTTATTTGGTGCTGACGGAAAGCACTCGTCATTTTGGTCGCGATGGAGGAATGGAGCGCCATAAGATCTTTATCTACAAGGAAGACATCAACCGTTTTCTAGATAACCTGCAGGATACCGTTGACTATCTGAAAGATGAATTGATGCCTGATTATGACTTTGACGAATTCATGCGTAAGAAGGAACAAGCGGAGCGTGAACGCTATGAGGAAGAGTATTACGACGACGAAGAGGAGGAGTAATTTAGTTGGGTAGTTGGGTAGGAAGGTAGATTAGAAGGTCTTCTGCGGACCGAGGTGGTTTTAGTAGTTGTACTTTTTTTTCCAGCGTTTGCGTAAGAAATCGCGCATTTTCTGCTCGGTGGGGTTGTTGTCTTGGGGGGTAAAGAATACCGTTTTGGTTAATTCTTCTGGAAGGTATTCTTGTTCGAGGAAGTTGTCTTTTCCGTCATGGCTGTACTGGTAATTTTTCCCATAATCTAGTTGTTTCATCAACTTGGTAGGCGCATTACGCAGATGTAGAGGTACGGATAGGGTGCCAGTTTCCCGTACTTTGGCCTGTGCCTGATTAATAGCCTGATAGCTACTATTACTTTTGGGACTGGTTGCTAGGTAGACGGTAGCTTGGGAGAGAATGATGCGAGCTTCGGGAAAACCGACCATTTGCGCAGCTTGTGCAGCAGTGGTAGCCATGAGCAGGGCATTGGGATTCGCCAATCCAATATCTTCAGAGGCAGAGATAATGAGTCGACGGGCGATAAATTTGAGGTCTTCTCCTCCTTCGATCATTCGTGCCAACCAATAGACAGCTCCGTTGGGATCGCTTCCTCGGATGCTTTTTATCATGGCGGAGGCAATGTCGTAGTGCTGTTCGCCGGTTTTATCGTAGCGGGTAAAACTCTGCTGGACCCGCTGGGTAACTAGCTCATTGGTAATAATTAGTTCTTCTGCTCCTTCGGCAGCGGGATAGTTCGTTACGAGTTCCAGGATGTTGTAGAGTCGGCGACCATCTCCACCAGAAAAGCGCAGGATGGCGTCGTATTCCTGAATGACAATGACTCTATCCCGTAGAAATTCATCTTCGGCTAGAGCGGTATGAATCATTTGTTGCAGCTCCTCTTTGGCCAGAGGCTCTAGAACGTAGACCTGACAGCGACTCAGTAAGGCTGGGATGACCTCAAAGCTGGGATTTTCCGTAGTGGCACCAATCAGGGTAACGGTTCCTGCTTCTACGGCTCCTAGGAGGCTGTCTTGCTGTGACTTGCTGAAGCGATGAATCTCATCAATGAAGAGGATGGGGGAGGGCCGATCAAAGAACTGAGAGCGCTGTGCTTTGGCGATGGTTTCTCGTACTTCTTTCACACCTGAGTTGACTGCGGATAGTACGTAGAAGGGAAGTTCAAGCTGATTGGCAACTATTTTAGCGAGCGTAGTTTTTCCAACTCCTGGTGGACCCCAGAGAATGAAGCTAGGGATGCGTTTGGCGATTACAGCCTGGTGTAAAACGGCGCCGGGGCCTACGAGTTGTTTCTGCCCGACGTAGTCGTCGAGACTTTTTGGGCGCATGCGTTCAGCGAGAGGTTGCAATTAAACTTTTTGTTTATTATTTTGAAATTGCTTACATTAGTTGTCAAATATACATTTTTAAAACACTATTAACATGGCAGTTAGGAAAAAACATTTGTTTGATTGGCCGCAACAAGAGCTTGGAGCATATGGACAGGCTTTGGGTCATCCGGCGCGTGTACAGATTTTGGAAGTATTGTCGATGCGGGGGCGTTGCTCTTTCGCTGATCTTTCTGAACGTATACCATTGGCGACTACTACCGTAGCCTTTCATTGCCAAAAATTGAAAAGCCTTGGGTGGATGGAGTTATGCAGTTTGGATAATGGTGAAGCAGGATATCGGTTAAGTAAAGAAGCGGTACAGGATGCGGTGGGAGCAATCCAGTTGTTCTGCATGCGATTGATGCTGGATGCAGCTTAGCATAATTAATTTACCGGTAAACTAATAAACTAGTTTACCGGTAAATTGAAGCAGTCATCTTGATACACCACAATATGATTTCTGACCTTAAATACGCCCTGCGTAAAGGAAGTAATCCTGCCCAAGCTCGTGCTATGGCCGCTTACATGCGCAATCAATTCCCCTTCCTAGGTATCAAGGCTCCCCAAAGAGAGCAGCTCGTGATAGCCTGGCTGAAAGCACAAACCATGCCTTCAAGTCAAGTTTTACTAGCCTGGGTAGATTTCCTCTATCAGCTACCGGAACGGGAATTTCAATACGCAGCCTGTGATCTATTAAAAAGCAGTATTCGTAAGGTCGATCCCATGTTCTGGTTACCACGTCTAAGCGATTATATGACGACTAAATCCTGGTGGGATACCGTAGATGTTTGGTCTCCTAAAATTGCCGCCAACTTACTAAAACGTGTACCCGATCAGTTTGTAAACTACCCTGATCAGTGGATCCAGGCTGAAAATTTTTGGTTGCAGCGCGCCGCAATAATCGTCCAGCTAAATTATCGAGACCAAATGGATCTTGATCGGATATTCGCTTACTCTCGACAACACAGCGGTAGTTCGGAATTCTTCGTCCAGAAAGCCATCGGATGGTCCCTGCGCTCCGCTAGCCGATATTTTCCAAGAGAAATACTAGCTTTTCTGGAAAGGGAAGAGCAGTCCTTATCTCCTCTAAGTCTGCGCGAAGGCAGTAAGCTGCTCAAAAAGAAAGGCTTGTGGGGATGAAAGCCTTACTATTTACCACTTTAAAATGATACATACTGGAGAAAGAATAGCTAATTTTGCGGCCCGATAATTCTCGTCGTATGCCAGATATCTCCCATAGAAGTCTTACGGTCCCTCCCTCTCCTTTTCGCAAGCTTATTCCTTTAGCGGATGCTGCCAAGGCGCAGGGGCGTCATATCTATCATCTTAATATTGGCCAGCCCGATATTAAAACCCCTCCTGCAGCGGTGAAGCAGTTTCGGGAGCTGGACTGGTCAATCCTTCCCTATAGCCCTTCCAACGGGAATAGTAGCTATCGGGCCGCCCTGGTAGATTACTACCGTCGCTTCCAAGTAGATCTTGCCGCAGAAGAGATTTTAGTGACCACTGGCGGCTCAGAAGCTATCCTATTCCTTTTCCTAGCTTGCCTGGACCCTGGCGACGAAATTATTATCCCCGAGCCTTTCTATGCCAACTACAATGGCTTTGCACACATAGCGGATGTGCGGGTAGTCCCAATAACTTGTAATATCGAGGACGGTTTTAGCTTGCCTTCTCCAGCTGCCTTTGCCAATAAGATTACCCGGCGTACCAAGGCTATTTTGAT
This sequence comes from Bacteroidota bacterium, assembly GCA_039030655.1. Classification (GTDB taxonomy): domain Bacteria; phylum Bacteroidota; class Bacteroidia; order Chitinophagales; family Saprospiraceae; genus Neolewinella. The sequence continues at coordinate 18,889 of JBCCDS010000003.1, forward strand.
CACTAGTCCCAATAACCCTACGGGCGCCTGTTATACTGATCAGGAATTGAGTAGTCTGGCCCAAATTGTGAAAGAGCACAATCTTTTTCTATGTGCCGATGAGGTTTATCGCGAATTTAGCTATGAGCAACCCTTGCGTTCTGTGCTGCAATTGCCAAATCTGGCAGAACATGCCATCGTTATCGACTCCGTCTCTAAGCGGTATAGCGCCACGGGTGCTAGGGTAGGGGCGCTGGTTACGCGTAATGAGGAGGTGCTGGCCGCTATTGATCGTTACGCTAAATTACGACTCAGTCCACCCGGTCTCGGACAAATGCTTTCCGAGTGCATGTTACAGGATGATACGGCTTACCTCAGCGGAGTCAAGGAAGATTACCAAAACCGTCGCGATGTAGTTTATCGCCGCTTGCAGGCGATGCCCGGCGTATTTAGTTACCGACCCGGTGGAGCCTTCTACTGTTTTGCTCGTTTACCCATTCAGGATAGTGAGCACTTTTGTCATTGGTTGCTTTCAGAGTTTGAACACGAGGGTGCTACCGTTATGATTAGTCCTGGCCCTGGCTTTTATGCGACGCCTGGTCTTGGTAAAGACGAGTGTAGAATTGCCTACGTACTCAACGAAAATGACCTGGAAAAAGCAATGGATTGCTTAGAGAAAGCACTTCAGGTGTATCCAGGAGTGGTACAACAAGAGAAAGGTGCTGTCGTTAAGAGAAGTTAATTTAGTCTGTAGTCTGTAGTCTGTAGTCTGTAGTCTGTAGGGACTTGAACTTCTTACTGTTTCTTTAAACCGTAGGCTGAATAACGAATTTCCCTTCTTAACAACTAACAACTAACAACTAACAACTAATGCATACGGTCCCCTCTAACTTCCATGTTTGCTAGTAAATCGGCCTCAAAGGTGAGGTATTCCTGCCAGCGCTGATCTACCTGTTCTCGGGGGAAATAGCGACGGGCCAAGTCTAGGAAGAGCACGTAGTGTCCTGCTTCTGCTATCATGAATTTGTGGTAGAACTTCCGCAGGTCTTCATCTTGCACGTAGAGACTCAGCAAGCGGAAGCGCTCACAGGAGCGGGCTTCGATCAAGCCGCAAATCAATAATTTCTCCAGTAGGCTTTTATCTCGCCCACCACCTTTCTGCTGAAACTTTAGCAGACCGTTGACGTATTCATCCTTACGTTGTCGACCCAAAGTCAGTCCTCTTCGGTCTATTTCATCCAAGACTGCGCGAAAGTGCCCCCACTCTTCAGTAACTATGGGTGCTAATTCACGGACCATGTCATCGCGATCGGGATACGACTGGATCAACGAGATGATACTGGTAGCTGCTTTTTGCTCACAGTAAGCGTGATCGGTCAATATCTCCCCCAAATCCATCTCAGCCAGATTGACCCAGCGCGGATCAGTTGGCAATTGAAGATTGAGCATTTGAACAGTAGCCGGAGTTTCCATATCACAAAAGTACAGGTTTCGAATCTAGGGGTAGACCTGCGAAAGTCTAAAAAAATAGTAATAAATTCATTTGAAGCCTTCATATCCCCGCGCAACGCCTATCCCTAAAAGACAAACAGACTAAATTACTACCCGACTAAAAAGAGCCGCCTCTCCCTAAGGAAAAGCAGCTCTCCGAAATTTCAATTCTTAGTTGCGATCCTCAAGGGACCGACGAGCGCATTTATCCTACGCTCTTCACCACCGCCGTAAAGGCTTCAGGGTGATTCATGGCGAGATCAGCTAGTACTTTACGATTGAGCTCGATACCTTTTTGGCTAAGCCCGTGCATCAAGCGAGAGTAAGTAGTACCGTTTTGACGGGCGCCGGCGTTGATACGGGCGATCCACAGACGGCGAAAGGCACGCTTCTTGTTGCGGCGGTCACGGTAGGCGTAAGTCCAACCTTTTTCTACGGCATTCTTAGCTACCGTGTAGACGTTCTTCCGGGCGCCGAAGTAACCTTTGGCGGCCTTGATGATGCGCTTACGACGAGCGCGGCTGGCAACGTGATTTACTGAACGAGGCATAATAATTTTTCTTGGTGCAGTACAGGGACCTTTTTGGGTGCTTTAGTCCTGAACTCTCGTGAAGAAATACTTTCGTGACAAGCGCGCCACAAAAGGGGTAATCCTGATTGTGGATTACTTACAGAGGAGGCGCTTGATTCGCTTCTCATCTGCGGTACTAACTAATCCGGCATCGCGTAGACGCAACTTGGCTTTCTTGCCTTTGTTGCGCATCATGTGCGAGGTGTAAGCGTGGAAACGCTTTACCTTACCGGAGCCAGTCAGCTTAAAGCGCTTCTTTGCGCTTGAATGCGTTTTCATCTTGGGCATAGCTCCAAATTATTTTCGGTCCGCAAAGGTAGGGAAAAGAAGGGATGCAACAAAAGCTTTTTCAGTAGTTTTTATCCAGGGATAGAAAATAGCTGAAAAGTAATTCGCAGTGACAACCTTTAGTTAAGCGGTCTGTTTCTAAGCTTCCACACTTGTCCTTAAAAAGGTTGATCCTACAGTTTTATTAAATTAGAGCGTGACTTTGATCTGACTAGGGCGGGCCTCAACCCCAGACTTGTCGGGGCTTCCCGTTTAGGGAACAAGGGGATTACTGAACCAGGTCAGCTGCTTTAACCATGTTTTTACGGGGAATCAAACCTTCCCAAGGGCTGGTGTGGAATTTTTCTTTGCTATAACTCAAGCTGGTTACGCCAGCTTCCCGTCCTTACTTACCTTTGGGGCATGACGCTATCTCGCCTACGCCTCGGATTGGGAGTCTTTCTCTTACTTTCGCTGATCTATTTTGGGCGCACAGAGGTCAACATCCTCTACGGAGGTGATACCCAGGGCTACTATTTGTATCTGCCTGCTACATTCATCTATGGCGATCTGCACGATATTGATACCAGCTATCTGGCCCGCTTCGATCATATCTCAGAGCAGCCTAGCTATCCGGCGCCAGGAGGTGTTTTGACTGAGGCACCTAATGGACATCGAACCATTAAGTATACAAGCGGAGTTGCCTTATTGCAGCTGCCTTTTTTCTGGGCGGCACATGGCCTAGCTACCGTTTTGCCCAATGTAGCTGCGGACGGCTACAGCTGGCCTTATCGCTGGCTAATCAACCTGTCGGTAATCTTTTATTTTCTTCTGGCGATTGGTTGGTTGTGGCGAGCGTTAAGCGAACATTATCGACCCCTGATCGTCGGCTCGGCCATCTTATTACTGGCCGTGGGGTCCAATTTGTACAACTTTTTAGTGTTCAGGGGGCCGATGTCCCACGGCTACTTATTTGCCTTGTACGCATCTTTAATTTGGGCAACGGTGCGCTTCTATCGCCGACCTGCCAATCGTACGGCCACTATAATCGGTATCAGTGCTGGCCTGATTACTTTAATCCGACCAGTTGAAGGAATCTGTTTGCTCATACCCTTTTTATACGGGCTGACTTCCAGGCAAGCTTTGAAGGAACGGGCTAATTTCTGGAAGGAGCATTGGCCTTACTTGCTTAAAGCTGGAGCTGTGTTTGTAGCAGTGGGCTGTATTCAGCTACTCTATTGGCGCTATAGCAGTGATCATTGGTTGTTCTTCAGTTATGGCGAAGAACAATTTTTTTGGGACAAATCGAAGATTTACGCCGGTTTATTCAGTTTCCGTAATGGCTGGCTGGTGTATTCTCCTTTGCTTTTCCTGGCGCTGGCGGGTATTCCGCTTTTATGGCGTCAGCGCCAATGGTGGTGGCCAGTAATCACTTTGCTTCCCCTGCATATTTACATCGCTTATGCCTGGTGGAATTGGTACTACATCAATGGTTTTGGCTCACGACCCATGGTTGAAATCTATGCGCTTTTGGTCTTCCCTCTTGCAGCCTTTTTGCAGTGGAGTGATCGGAAAAAACTGTTGAGTTACGCTACCATTGGCCTGGTTAGTTTCTTTGTGGGACTCAACCTATTTCAACATGAACAACACCAACGGGGCATACTCTGGACCGAAAGCGCCAATACTCCTTATTACTGGGAGGTGTTTGGCCAACTGGAGCATAGCGAGCGGAGTATGTACGCTTTCTTTAGCGACACCCGACCGGCAAAAGCTCGCGAGATGATCGACGGGGAAGTAGTCTTTACCGAAGATTTCGAAACTTACTCCTCCGATAGTTTAGAGCAAAATGAGATAGTAGCTTCAGGTGATATGGCGCAGCGGATTCCTCCACAAGGCTTTTACAATCTGCCTACCTTCGAGGCAGAATTTCTTCGTACCCATAGCATATTGGAAATCCGGGCGAAAATTTACAAGAAGCAAATCGAGACGCCTTACTACAGTGCGGCTTCACTCATTAGTCAGGGCAGCTGGCCCAAAAGCTGGCGTGCGCTACGCCTTGATCCGCTTATTGGCAATGAAAACTACACGATCTGGCACGGTGGAACCCCTAATGTTTGGGAGGAGATCAGCTATACGATCCAGTGGCCAGCTTCGATTAAAGAAGGAGCCGAACTGAAAATCTACTTCAGTACCAACAGTCAACCATTATTTATAGATGATGTGGAGATCGTAGCTTATTAACTACCCAACTATCTCCTAAAAGACTACCAACTAAAATCCTACTCTTCCTCTCGACCAGAGCGATGAATCATAGTAGAGCTGGCTTGCTGCTTGCCCTGTAAGACCATATCTAGAATATTGACATGCGCGGGTTGGCTAGCCATGAAATAGATCGCATCAGCCACATCAGGACTAGTCAGTGGCTGGAAACCCTGGTAGATTTGAGCGCGTTCTGCATCTCCGTCGAATCTGACCAATGCAAATTCGGTTTCTTCCACATGAGCCGGGCAAATCTGACCTACTCGCACGCCATGTTCGACTAAATCCAATCGCATACTGTGCGTCAGGGCGTCTACAGCGTGCTTAGTGGCGCAGTAAACGTTTCCGTTGGGGTAGACTTCCTTTCCCGCAGTGGAGCATACATTGATGATCATGCCTTGTTCCCGCTTTACCATACCCGGACTGACGGCCCGGCTTAGGTAAAGCAGGCCTTTGAGGTTGGTGTCGATCATTTCATCCCAATGATCCAGGTTGCCCTCATGGATTGGATCAAAGCCTTTGGCCTTTCCGGCGTTATTGATCAGTAGATCGATGGGCTGCCAGTCGGTTTCCAGACTATTGATGGCGGCAGCTACTGCTTCACGATCTCGAACATCAAATTGTAAGAGCTGGGTAGTGGTGTCGTATTCTTCGGCAAGTTCCGCTGCAAGTTCCGCTAGTCTTTCCTGGCGCCTACCCGTCAAAATCAGGCGGTAACCAGCGGCAGCCAGGCGAATGGCGGTGGCTCGCCCGATACCAGAAGTCGCCCCGGATATCAAAGCAAGTTGACCTTGACCTGTTTGGCTATTCTGATAAAGCTGCTGGAGGTCAGCCTGGACTTGTTGCAGACTTTCTTGATCGGCATTCAGGCTACTGTGCAGTTCTTCAACTTGTGTGTGTAACTCTTTTAGGGTAGCTTCAAAAGCGGCGCGCTGGGCTTCCAATTCAGCTGCATGTTGGTTTTGCTGCTGATTAAAGGCCTGCTCATTACTATCAGTGGCGTAGGTGGTATCTAGCTCCCGGGCCCGTAAATAAGCTGCTCTGGCTAAATCGAGTTGATTGGCTTTGCGTAATTGCTCAGCCAATTGGAAATGCGCGGCTGCGTGTTGAGGCTGCTGTTCTACGACGACGCGCAATTCTTTAATGGCTCGCTCTGGTTTGTCTAGGGCATTAATACAGAGTAAAGCGTAATGAAAGCGGGCGTCTGTAGCCTTTGGATCGGCTTTAATAGCTTGTTTTAAGTAACTGGCGGCATCATACTGCCGATCAGGGAAGTAGGAGAATAGCAAGTCTCCAATCCGGTAGGACAGATCTGCATAATCCGCATTGATTTCTGCTAACTGCTCCCATTGATCCAGTGCTGCTTCGTATTCTTGATTAGCTTCGTATAGCTCGCCATTGAGGAACAAGGCATCGAGATGATCCGGAGCCTGGCTAAGAAGTTCTTCCAATTCTCGCCTTGCTCCTGCCTGGTCATTGCGTTCGATGGCCAGCATCAAAGCTAAGTGATAATGCAGGTCGCGTTGTTCTGGCAGCGCCTCACGGCCACTTTCCAACAAGGCCACACCGGCATCGGCATCGCCATTTTCAGCCATTTGCCAGGCCCGTTGAATCCAACTAACGGCTTGTTCCAGTTCATGGTCTTCATTGCTGCTGGCTGGCGAGGGGGCTACTGCGCCTAAACTTTCGGGCAAGGGCTCTCCGCTGGGAGGAGGCAAGTCCGTCTGGCTTAAATCCAGCAGTGGTTCAGCTTCTTCCGCGACTTCCTCGGGAATAGGGTCTGGGATAGGGGGCGTAGTCGCAACTGGAGGGACCTCTGGGGCAGGGGGGACTGCTACAGCGGGTTCTGTCTCCAGCTTGAAACTTTGCCATTGTTCTTCTTTGTCCAGAAAAATGAAAAGCTGGCGATAGTTATCAATTTTCAGCTCCGCCATGCTTCTCCGCCAGGAATCAGTTTTGAGCTGGTGGAGAAAATCGTTGACCTGCCCGCTGATCTCGCGGATTTTGCGATAATAATTATCGAAGTCCGGTCCCGCTTCTTCACTCAGTGACTTGGCTTGTCGGCGCAGGTCCAGGTAGCGCGTCTGCCAGTAACCGACGTATTTCATGATGTCGGCTTGCCGTTCAATTTTGGTGGAGACCAGCTGAGTTTTTCCAGTAACGGGATCGTATTGTTCACCATCAATCACGATAGGGAGTACCTGATCACCCATTTGCAACAGCCGCAGGGCGTGCAGCATAGCATTGGGGTTGCGCACGAAGCTATCGCTAATCAACAGTAGGATCGACCCACTATTGCGATAATTCTCGCTCAACAAATCAGTCAGAATCGGACCTTCATTGGCCTGGTCTACACTGAAGTGCTCAAATTGTAGTTGACCGCGTAATTCCCGTTCAATTGCGTAGGCAATATTCTGGTCTTCACTGGTATAGGCTAAGGCCAAGTGATGGGACATACTCATTTACTCCTGGGTCTCTTGCAGTTTCACACGAACGTAGGCTTCGTAGCGCTTTTGACGAAAAGCCCGCCAGCGATCATAACTTTTAGGATATTTTTTCAACTCTCCTTTAAAGGTTTGGAAGGGGCGGGGCCGTTTTAGGGCGTAACTGAGGCTTTGCCAGAGCTCCTGATCACGAACTCTATCTACAAACCCTTTCATAATCTTGATGGCCTCCTCCGCAGACAGGCGTTCGATATGCAAGTAGGATTCCTCATCGGTAGAAACCGTTTGCATAATGATTTCAAAAACCTCGGGATCGGCCTGAAGATTACGCTCCGGATCATCGGCAATTAGTACTCGGCCGTGCTCTCGGTGTACATATACTTCTTTTCCCCGGCGAATAGCTGTAGCTATCTCAGTTACCTGTTCATCACTGATAGGAATCATGGCTAATGCAATTTTACGCGCACAAGGTAAGGGTCACTCGTCATATATAGATATTCCTCTTTGTCGTCAAGCTCGACATTAGCAATCGCAAAGCCGGTATGGACCTGGGCCAGGGGTACCCCTCCGGGGCTGATGACCCATACTCCACCGGGCCCGGTTGCGTAAATTTTTCCATCTTGGGCCACTTCTAAACCGTCGGGTAATCCAGGGGCCAAGGCGACTTCTTCGGTCAGGTCGAGTACCCAAAATTCTTCCTGGATAGTTTTGTCTGCACCTAAGAGATAGGCATAAATTTTTGCTGCATCCGGATCAGATACTGCCACGTATAGCACTTTTTGATCCGGGCTCAGACCTATTCCATTAGGGCGAGTCAAATCACGAATTAGCAAGCTGACTTTTCCGTCAGGATCAAGCCGAAAAACGCCGTTGAAATCCAGCTCCTTATCCTCCGACTCGTCTTGGCCATCCAGACCGTATGGTGGGTCGGTGAAATAGAGCACCCCACTTGAGTCATAAACGAGATCGTTAGGACTGTTAAACCGTTTCCCTTCATAATTGTCAGCCAGGGTCGTGAAAACTGCCCGGGGAGTGTGTAGTGGTGCGTTCATGCGAGCTACTTGTCGCAAACCATGCTGGCACAGCACCAGTCGGCCTTCGGCATCTAAAATCAAACCGTTGGAGCCTGATTCGCGACTGGGCGAGTCTCCAGGCCCGAAGCCACTATTCTCCAGCCAAACGGCGTGGCCGTCCGTTGTGTTCCAACTCAAAATCTGATTATTGGGCACATCTGAACAAATGATCGTCTGCTGATCGGCTAGCCAAAGCGGTCCCTCTGACCAACTCATTCCTCCAAATAGCTCATCAAATTCTGGCGTTTCACCGAACAACCCGGCGACGGATTCGTCCATAATCTCAATCGAATATTGGAGCGGAGGGTCTTTTTCTTGTACTTCCGCAGGTCGGAGCGTAGCGGAGATCCTCGACCCTCGGGATGTATCCGCTGCTGCGGTAGAATTGGAGACGTCATCCGCACTGCCGGACTCAGTAGAACAGGCGAAAAGGCCCAGCAATAAAATTAGGTAGATAATTGGCATAGTTAAAGGATGTAGTATGAGTTTAAGCGTGTTGTCCTCCTGGGAAACGTCGCTGGGTTCAAGTGATTTCATAAAAGGTAGAAAAAGATACAACGCCCAAAATGAGTTCAAGCGCTAAGTATCGCTGGCTGCTTCCTCCACTTCGCCCTCCAGGATATACTCTACCAATTGATCCAGGTCCCAGGCCTCCTCTAATACGTAGGGTCCGATACTGGTTCGACAGAGACTTTTGAGGTGGCCGCCAGACGCACAAAGCTTTCCAAAATCGTGGGCCATGGAGCGGATGTAGGTCCCCTTGGTACAGGAAATCAGGAAGTCGACGCTCGCCAATTCCTGACTGGCATGATCTTCGACGGCGATGGTAGGGACTTTAGCACCGGCAGGTAAATCTGGTCCGGGAGAGGTTTGGACCTGCGGAAGTCCAACAACTTCTCCCAGGCGAAAGTCTAGAATTTCTACGGGTCTTGCCTTGCGTTCGATCGTCTCGCCGGCTCGCGCCTTTTTGTAGAGGGGCTGCCCATTGACCTTGATGGCACTGAACATCGGTGGCATTTGTTCGATTGGGCCACTCAAGGCTAAGCGAGCCTTTTCCAGTAAATCGGCATCGATATGATCGACGGGGAAGCGCTCGTCGATTTCCGTTTCCAGATCGTAGCTGGGGGTTGTACCGCCAAGTGCGAAAGCACCGGTGTAGGTTTTGGGCATCCCCTGTAAATCGTTGAGTCGCTTGGTCCATTTACCCGTACAAATCAACAGCAAGCCAGAAGCCATCGGGTCCAGTGTGCCGGCATGACCCACTTTGATTTTGCGCAACTGGAGTCGCTTGCGGATACTAAAGCGCAGTTTATTGACTACGTCGAAGGAGGTCCATCCAATGGGCTTGTTGACGAGCAGCAGGGCGCCGCTACGAAAATCAATGGGTGGGGTAGAGGGTGTGAGCATATTGGGTATAAATCACTGCGCAAAAAAGTAGCGATAACTGAGCGCCAGTAGGGCTACGCTAAAGCAGTAATAGGCAAAATAACGCAGCTTTGCCTTACGCACCAAACGGATCATCCAAAGACAGGCCAAAACCCCCGTAATAAAGGCGGCCACAAAGGCCACGATCAATTCTGCCGGGGCACTGACACTGGAAAAATCACCGTCGATTAATTCCTTGACCATTTTGGCCAGAATTAAAGGAACTACCATCAAAAAGCTGAAGCGAGCCGCCTGGTCGCGATCTACCCCCAGCAAAACGCTGGTGGAGATGGTTGCTCCAGATCGGCTGATACCCGGCAGGATAGCTACGGCCTGGGCAATACCGATGAGCAGGGAATCCCACCAGCTGACCGCTTTGTCAGTGGTTTGGGCACGGTCCGCCAGGAAAAGCAGTAATCCGGTAATGATCAGCATAATGCATACCAGTGTAATCTGCCGGTCGAAAAGCAGGTCCAGCTGCTCTTCGAAGAACAAGCCCACGATGGCAGCCGGGATCATGGATAATAAGATCAGAGCAGCGAGTCGACTATGGGCCGTCCATTTAAGGGCCAGGACATCCCGCAGGATTTGCCCCACATCTTTGCGAAAAACGGCAATGGTAGCTAGGGCGGTAGCCGCATGAACCGTTACGGTCATGAGCATACTTTCCTTGGCAATGCTATCGTCTTGAAGTATCCATTTGGCCAGTTCGAGGTGACCGCTGCTACTAACGGGCAGGAACTCCGTCAAGCCTTGAATAATGCCCAGGATTAGGGCAACGAGAAGAGCCAATTTCGCTTACTTTTTAAAGACGGCGTAAATGGCCAATCCGATACCAGCCAGCATCATGATTGGTGCCAGGGTGATGCGTCGCCAATTGTAGATGATGTCTGGATCCCATACGTTGGGGTCAGGCTGTCCGCCTCCGGTCATCAGGATCATGCCGAATAAAATGAGCCCAAAAGCTCCCGCTAGCCAGATATAGGTATCTTTGCCAAAAGCCAATGGGGCAGTTGGGGTAGCAGCAGCCCGCCGGGGCTTAGCAGCAGCGGTGGAACGTGCCCGAGCTGCCGCGGGTTGGGCTTTAGCAGCAGGATTAGCTGCCGCCTGACGATTCTGCTTAGCGCGCTTACTAGGGCTAATTTTCGTTTTCTTACGTTTGCTCATTCGCTTAGTATAGATCGTCGATGCGCATCCGCAGATAGCGACGCACAACGGCGTAATGACTCAAATAATTGATGAGGATACCGAGGATAATCAGCCCTATATAAAGGGCTATCAACCAATCGGTGCGCTCAAAAAGACGCAATTCGGGCGTTTGTTGCTGCAACCAATATTGCAATCCCAAAAGGCCACTAACGGCTAGTACACCGCTCAATAGACCATGGCCGAATGCGCGCCGAAGATACGGACGACTAATGAACCCCCAAGTAGCCCCTACGGTCTGCTGGGTTTTTATCAAAAAGCGGTTGGCGTACAGGGACAAGCGTACCGTATTGTGGATCAGTACTACGGAGATCAAAACCAGTAAAGCGGCCACCCCTAGTAAAACCCAGCCTAAGCGTCCAGCATTGTCCGCTACACGATCGACAAAATTTTCCTGGTAGTAGACATCTGCCACTCCGGGCATTAAGCGCAGTGCCGTGGCGGTAGCTTCCAGGCTATCCGTTTCCAGGTAATCTGCCCGAACATTAAAGGTTAGCATGTTACGCAGTGGATTGGGCAGGCCCAACTCATCGAGGTCTTCTTGAAATTCATCTCCCATTTCTGCTAGGCCGGCTTCCTTACTGACGTAGGTGATGCTACCGGTACGCACTTCTGCTCGATCAGCAATAGTCTCCATCATTGTCAGTCGCTGACTGGCATCAACATCGTCTTCCAACTCCACAATGATGTCGAGCTGCTCCTTCAAGGTTTGGCTCAAATGGGTAGCCTGTAGGAGGTATAGTCCGAATACACCTAGTAGAAACAACACCAATGCTACACTGATGAGGGTGTAGAGGTAATTGGGGCGGCGACCGCGGGAAGATTTGGGAGCTGTTGCTTGCATCTTGTTGGAGGAGGCAGGGGCAAAGATATGCTAAGTAAATAGTAAAATAGGGTATCGTTCCATCATTCTACCCACAAGCCCGACTCTCGATCGCTGGGGTTGATCCAATTAGCGGGCAAGGTGTCACCCGCCATAAATTGCTCATAGTAGCCCCGTTGAGATTCCCAGGCTACTGGAAAAGCCTCGTATTGCTCTCCAAGGCCCTGCATGCGTAAATCTCCTTGCCGGCGCAGTTCGCTTTCCATTAAGTTGCGCAACTCTTCTATCCTGGGCAGATACTGCTCTGCTTGGGCCAGATTATTTACACAGTGAGGATCTTGATCCAACTGATAAAACTCAATAGCGGGTCGACGACCAAAATTCATTTGCCAAAAAGAAGTGTCGATACCGTTACGTGCTTGGTTTAAAATAAAGGATTTAGTCGCACTGCCATCCGTATTTAGGTAACCGGTCACCGGGTCACCGGCGGGCCAGCGCTCGGGCTCATAGTTGATGAGTAGCAGGTCATTCTCACTGCGAATACCACGGATGGGGTAGCCCTGGTCCTGCGGCCGCCCTACATCATGCCTTTCCTTTTCGAAGAGTACAAATTGTCGCCAGTCTTCGGGTTGCTCGCCACGGAGTAAAGGTCGTAAAGACCGGCCCTGGAAATGTTTCAGATTCCCCAAATGCTCCTCGTTCAAGCCGCAGAGGTCGGCTAGGGTAGGAGCTAGGTCCGTGAAATCTATGAAGGCATCCACCTGACCACCAGCATCCTTAATGAGTGGCGGGTAGCGTACTAAAAAGGGTAAGTGATGACTATCGTGGTAGGCTTGCCCCTTCACCCGGGGGAAAGGCATACCGTTGTCCGCCGTAACGATGATAATGGTATTATCTAGTTCGCCCTCGGCTTCCAGCAAGGCTAGCATCTGCCCTAATTGTTGATCAAAATGTTCGATCTCCAAGGCATAATCCAGCAGGTCTTGACGCACACTATCTACGTCGGGCCAGTAGGGAGGTACTCGATCTATCGCAGCGGGGTCTTTACCTCCTATACGTATACCCGAGCCAAATTCATAAGCACGGTGGGGCTCTAAGGATCCAAACCAAAAAGCAAAGGGTTCTTCCTGGTCACGATCCGCTAAAAATGTTGCAAAATTGGCAGCATAATCAATATCAGAGATTGCTGTAGTAGGCGGACTCAATTTTAGTTCTGAATAATTTGGGCCGGTGAGTTCCCGCCTTTGATTATCCTTCATACCAGGGTTGCCAGGTGCCCAGCCTTTTCCGGTAAATCCGGTATGGTAGCTGGCTTGTGCCAGGGATTCCCAGATGCTTCCTAAGGTATCCGGCCAGTTAGCAATATGATTGATGGCCGCCCCCAGTTGCCAACCGTGTCGGCCAGTTAGAATAATGCTACGACTCGGCCCACACTTAGCGTTGGGGGTGAATGCATTATTAAATAGCAAACCTTCCGCTGCGATCCGGTCACAGTGTGGAGTTTCTATCCATTTCGTACCGTAAGCGCCTAAATGAGGAAAGCTGATGTCATCCCCAATGACCAGTAAGACATTGGGAGGCTTCAGTTCATGACCGTCTTCCAAATTACAGGCAAAACCCAGGGCTAAGAGTAGCAATAGACCTAATAATTGTTTCATATTGTAGTTGACCTTAGAGCTAAATTAGCAAATGTCGAACAGCGGCAGGCACCGATTTTTTCCCAGACAGAATAAGCTGGCAGTACAGTACGATTCTTGCTACCTTTGCCCCCCTATGAATTTCAGCACTATTCTCAAAGGTATGGCTATGGGTATGGCCGAGGCTATTCCCGGCGTATCGGGTGGTACCATTGCTTTTATCACGGGGATTTATGAGCGCCTCTTACAAGCTATTCGATCGGTGCTAAGCCCGGCTTGGATTAAAGCCTGGAAGCAGGATGGATTAGGCGGCTTATGGTCGACTATCGACGGTAATTTCCTGCTACAACTAGGAGGAGGGATGGTGACTGGCCTGGTCATCATGATCTTCGGGGTCACCGAATTACTAGAACACTACCCACCCATTGTGTGGGCCTTTTTCTTTGGTTTGATCATCGCCTCTGCGATTTACATTGCCCGCCAGGTGGCTAAATGGAGCCTGCGAGAGGTCGTCCTTTTGATACTAGGCCTAGTTTTTGCTTTTGCCCTTACGATATTGAATCGAATGGGGGGGAGCACCCAACCTTTACTAGTTATGGCCAGTGGCGCCATCGCTATCTGTGCCTTAATTCTACCGGGTATTTCTGGGAGTTTCATCTTGCTGCTCTTAGGCATGTATACGGTTGTCTTTGGCGCCATCCGGGGTCTGCTCAGTGGAGATTCGACCCAGCTGGTTACGGTACTGGCCTTTGGTTCCGGCTGTTTGTTGGGCCTCGCGCTCTTTAGTCGGCTACTAACCTATACTTTCAATAAATATCCCAGTGCCACCCTGGCCCTGCTCACGGGCTTCATGTTAGGCTCCCTCAATAAGCTCTGGCCCTGGCAAAACGTGATCAGCTATCGCATCAACAGTTCGGGAGAAGAAGTGGCTGACCTTACGCAGAATGTCGGACCCGCGCTCTATAGTGGTCAGCCCTACCTGGTCGGTGTCATTCTCGCTTTTTTAGTTGGTTTAGGTATCGTATATCTGCTGGATCTGTTCGGAGAAAAAAAGCCAATTGCTTCTTCCTAAAGGACTAACCAACTGGCAAACAATCGGACGCTAAAAGGCCTCTCGTTGCACTTCAGACGCTTCGAGACCCTGGTTAAAAGACTAGCTGTTTCCACCCGCGAGGCCCTAAGCCCTCCGGGCCGGCAGACCTCGCTCGTTGAGTAGAAGTCCCTTCCAGGGCCATTTAGTGCAACGTCTATTTAATAGCTAACTACCGGACTACCTGACTACCGACTTTCTACTATCTTACTACCCAACTACCCAACTACCCAACTACCCAACTATAGATGCCTACTTTCGGACTTATTGGCTACCCACTCTCCCATACCTTTTCACCTGCTTATTTCGGTCGAAAGTTCGTAGAACTGGAGTTGCAGGATAGTCACCAGTACCTCAGCTTTGAAATGGAGGATGTACAAAATTTTTTAGTACTTCCGCAGGTCTATCCCGATCTGCTGGGATGCAACGTCACCATTCCACACAAGGAGGCCATTATCCCACTGCTGGATGAATTGTCGCCGGGTGCAGCCGCCATTGGCGCAGTCAATACCATTCATTTTCAGCAAGGGCGATCCATTGGTTACAATACGGATGCCCTGGGTTTTCGTCAAGATCTCCTAGAATTGCTGGGAGAGAAGCGACCGCAACGTGCGCTGATTCTGGGTACTGGGGGCGCTTCAAAAGCCGTTCAATGGGTGTTGCAGGAGTTAGATATAGCGGTTAGTTGGTGTAGCCGGCGGCCGGGAGACGATCGCTACAACTATCAAGAACTGGATGCCACCATCCTTGAGGCTCACCCTTTAATTGTCAATACGACCCCGCTCGGAATGGCTCCTAGAGTCACCACAGCGCCAGACTTACCCTATTTTGCCCTTACTTCAGCGCATTTTTGCTATGATTTAATCTACAATCCCGCTGAAACTCGTTTCTTGCAACTAGCCGCTGCACAAGGAGCTGCAACTCGCAACGGACTAGGTATGTTACACGCACAGGCCGAAGCGGCCTGGTCAATTTGGACGGATGAAAAAGAAGGGAGGACCAGTCCCCGAGAAAAGCGTACTTGATCAGCACCTCCAGGAGGCAGGGCTTGCCTTACCAGAGCTGGATTTTGACGATACCCAAAAGACTTTCTCGCACCTCAGTGATAAAGAGTTAAAGCGCTCTGCTCGACTTTTCCAACTGATGAATAAGCGCTGGTTGACGAATATCCTTTCCCCTATAGGAATGTGGGCTGTTCGTTGGAAACTGCCTTTTGCAGCCTGGTTCGTCAAAAAGACTATTTATCCACAGTTTGTGGGAGGCAGTAGTTTGGTTTCTTCCATTCCTGCCATCGAACGCTTGTACGAAAGAGGGGTGCTCTCCTTACTGGACTATGGTGCGGAAGGCAAGGAGACCGAAGAAGACTTCAACATCAGCCAGCGTGAGATCATGACTGCAGTAGAGTTTGCCGCTCGGCAGGCTTCCGTACCAGTAGTAACCTGCAAAGTGACCAGCCTGGCGCGCAATGGCCTGCTGGAAGATCTACAAGCCACTGAATTCGTTTTTACTCCAGAGCTACAACGTGAATACGACGGGGTGATCCGCCGTATGGATTCGATCTGTAATATTGCCCATCAGCAGGGCGTCAAGGTGTTTTTCGATGCGGAGGAAAGCTGGTATCAGGACAGCATCGACCGTATGGTTAAAGTGATGATGAAACGCTATAACCAGGAGCGAGTCATCGTCTACAATACTTTTCAACTTTATCGTCATGACCGCTTAGATTTTTTGATCGCCAGTCACGAAGAGGCGCAGAATGAGGGTTATATGCTGGGGGCTAAGCTGGTACGTGGAGCCTACATGGATAAAGAACGGGAACGAGCTAGCAAAATGGGCTATCCTTCCCCCATTCAGCCCAACCTGGCAGCGACGCACGACGCTTTCAATGCTGCCGTACGCTATTGTCTGGATCACTACGAATCGTTAGCGAGTTGTAATGCTAGTCATAATCGGGCCAGTGTCCAGTTACAAGCGGGCTTGATCGCCGCACGCAACTATCCGCGGGACCATGAACACCTCAATTTCTGCCAACTCTACGGAATGAGTGATAACCTGACCTTTAATCTGGCCGAAGCGGGCTTTAATGTGGCCAAGTATCTTGTTTACGGGCCAGTACGTGAAGTGACGCCCTATCTCATCCGTCGAGCCCAGGAAAATACTTCTGTCACGGGCGATGCCTCTCGCGAGCTGAAGCTCATTCAGGCGGAAATAAAGCGCAGGAAGTTATAGGTCAAATCAGCAAGGTGGAGACCTGCGGAAGTACAAATTCCTTTGCTTCAGTTGAACCAGTACAGCGGTTAAAATGGAAAGCTTATAGTTCTTCCCGCTTCCAATCGGTCTGACCTACAAAAATAAAGACCATCCCGACGATCACCATGGCCATTCTAATTAGAAAAGAGGGCAGCTGGCCAAGTGCTGAAACCCACCGGAGGAAAGCCAGATCGACACCTACCAAATTCAGGGCCAGTGAAAAGAAGCCCAGGAGAAATAACAGAAAACCAATGACGGTGAGCGTGGTGGACTGACGATCGGTCATGAAGAATTTATTTGCCACAAATATCTGCTTTTTCCGAGTAGCGTCTATCTTGGTTGCGTCAAAACCACCCTTATGGCCAAGGAATATGATCGGGAGACTTTAGCCCGTATTCGTCGTAACCTGTTTTTTATCGTAGTTGTACTAGTAACGCTGGGGTTTTACTGGTTGATTGAAGACTACGTTATTACCGTTTTCTGGGCCGGCGTTTTGGCCCTTATTTTTTACGGGCCCTACGGTTGGTTAGTGAAGCATTTAAAGCGACGCAGCTTATCGGCCGCGGTTATGTCGATGCTTATCTTCCTGTTTGTGATCGTACCGCTGGGTTTACTGAGCTTGGCCCTGGTCAATCAGGGCAAAGATTTGGTAACCAGCATCAACTCTGGAGAGCTGGATGTTTACGTGGTTTTTGACTACGTCAATGAGCGCATACCGCAGGTAGAAGAATACCTGAGTGAGTGGGGCATGAGTGTCGAGCAAATCCGTGAACAGGCCAGCAATGCGGCCGTAACGGTCAGCCAGACACTGGGAAGTCGTGTGTTTAGTTTCACGGGCAGCATCTTTAACTTCTTCATTCAGTTTACGCTGATGCTGTATCTGCTCTTCTTCTTTCTGCGGGACGGCCGACCACTGGTACGTACCATCGTCAATACCATTCCCATGGGTAATGTGCGGGAGCGAGAGTTGGTACAACGCTTCGCTTCGGTAGCCCGGGCTACGCTGAAAGGAACCTTAGTAGTGGCCGTCGTACAAGGATCGATCGGTGGTCTGCTTTTCTCCATCGTGGGCATTCCTGGTGCCCTGCTCTGGGGAGTAGCTATGACTTTTTTAGCTTTGCTACCAGTAGGAGGAAGCGCCATTGTTTGGTTTCCCGCAGCGATAATATTACTGGCCCAAGGAGATATCTGGGAAGGCGTCCTCGTACTGATCGTAGGATCCCTAATCATCGGTCTGGTCGACAATATCCTGCGTCCCATTCTTGTGGGCCGCGATACCCAAATGCCAGATTATCTGGTTTTGCTTTCCACCTTGGGAGGGATTACCCTTTTCGGGATTAGCGGTTTTATCCTCGGTCCGGTTGTAGCAGCCCTATTCATCACCGTTTGGGAAATGATGGGTAAAGAATATGGAGGGAATTTAAGCTGATTACCAATAAAAAGCAGCAGTCAACGAAGGCAGAATCGGTAACTGATTGACTCGACGATTAGTGATGCGATCTACGAAAAAGATGTTCTCACGGTCGTAGACATTAGTCACACTTGCCGTAACATCGAGATGGGTATTTTTACCAAACTCAAACTTGCGCTTGAGGCTGACGTCCAGGCGATGAAAATCGGATAAGCGACCGCCATTACGCTCACCAGCCAGCAATACCCCAAGCGTGCCATTACTGCTCACCAGGTCGGTGACTACGGGATTATCCGTCAGGTTAGGTTGTTCGTAGAAACCCTGGGTTTGGGTGAAAGGAAAGGCCGAACCAAAGTTATAGCGGGCACCAAACTCGTAGACATTGTCTTTGCCGAAAACAAAGCTGCCGTATAGGTTTACATTATGCCGACGATCAAAGCTGGTAGGGTAGACTTCCGTACCGTCATCGCGGGTTACCCAGCCCAAACTGTAGTTACCTGCAATGAAGAGCGCGCCTCCGCGGTACTCGAAGGAAATATCCCCACCATAGGCTTCTCCCGTAAGGGTGATGAAGTCAGGGTCGTTGACACTTAGTTTGTTGCGGTTGAGTTCAATCAGCTGCGTGAAGCCTTTGAAATAGCCTTCTAAATTGAAACTCAGGCGATCACCCACGTCAAATTCGAAACCACCCACTGCGTGGACCGCTCTTTGTAGATTGTTATCAGCAAGCGTTTCCCGATCAGGACGTAGCAGACTGACTTCTGGCCCGGAGAGAAAACCTGAGAAGAAGTTAACAATATCGAGGTCATTTTGGGTGCTGATCAAGTTTTGACTGTAGACGCCGCCGGCAGCTTTGAAGCGGAAGTCGGGAGTGATGTTGTACTTCAGCCCGATGCGTGGCTCCAAAGAAACGGCCGATTGCGAAGCATAAAACTGCGCACGCAGACCTGGCTCGATAATGAGATTGCCGATCGTCTGTTTATACTTTACATAAGCGTGTAATTCCGTGGTGAAATCTTCCTGTAGGAAAGTGATTCCGGCTGGATTGACGAATTCAAAGTCGGTGTCGAAGCCATTAAATTCGAAGCCATAATCAATCTGATTAGTGGCGCCAAAGTAGGTGAAGTTAAGTAACGCACGATAGTTGGTAATTCCAGAACGGCGAGGATCTCCACTGGTCTCTAGTAGGTTGATCTCGTAGTCGCTATAACTGACCGTACCATCGATTACAATGCTGGAATTGGGCGGTACAATTTTAAAACTGGCACCACCACCGCCGTTGGTCCAATCGAGCATCGAAACTGTCGGTACGGCAAAATCGTCCGTAAAACTGAAGCCAAATATGTTGAGGTTAGAGCCGGTACCACTGACAATGCTCACCTTGCCGTAGATGTCGGTATAGTTGTAGGGTAGGCCGATATCTTCTGGCATTAAACCAGCGTCGGGATCGATATTGAAGAGGTTTTCCGAAACGGCGTAGCCGTACAATCGCTTAGAGGTTTCTGCCAGGTAGGAATGCTTACCCGTCACGAGGAAGGAAATACTATTACCGGTCTCGGGGTCAAGTGGCTTAATGGGGCCTTCTAGCAGGACTTTGGTTTGGAAGGGGCTTCCAGATACCAGGCCGGCAAAACGTGTCTTATTGCCTTCACGGGTCGAGATGTCGACAATGGCTGAAATACGACCACCGTATTCTGCATTAAAACCACCGGTATAGACATCAACGGCACGGATAGCCTCCGTTTCAAAGACCGAAAAGAGACCGATGGAGTGAAAAGGATTGTAGATGGTCATTCCATCCAGTAGAATCTTATTC
The DNA here is from genome assembly GCA_039030655.1 of Bacteroidota bacterium. Taxonomy (GTDB): domain Bacteria; phylum Bacteroidota; class Bacteroidia; order Chitinophagales; family Saprospiraceae; genus Neolewinella. Next base: position 38,631 of record JBCCDS010000003.1, read on the forward strand.
TGGATGGGGCTACCACCACGAATGTAGAGTTGTCCACCCTGATCACCTGTACTGATGACCCCCGGTAGAACTGCCAGGTACTGGGCAATATCAGGCTCTCCTCCAGTGGAAGGCAAAGCCTGGATTTCGCGGGTCGTGACGGTCACCTTCGAGACCTGTACATCGGAGCGAGCTTGTTCTCTTCGAGCACTTACGTCTATAGTCGCTAGTTCGATGCCATCGTCGGTAGTTAATAGCACCCGCACAAATTCGATTTCACCATTGCCAACATTAATCGTCTGCTGTGCGGTCTGATAGCCTAAATAACTCGACTCAATGGTGTAGGTACCCGCAGGTAGATTGGCGAAGCTGAAGAAACCATCGATATCGGTATTCATTCCCCGATTATTCTCCACCAGTCGGACGGTGCCGAAGCTGATAGGTTCTCCAGTTTCCTGGTCTACGACGTTGCCGCGGATGGTACTGGTCTGGGCGGCCAACCCCAGACTACAAATTAGGAGAAGACCAAATAATAACTGACGCATAGAATAGGTTTCTTGTCCTCACAGGGCTACTAGGCAGTCCAGTAAGTGCGGCAAAGATAAAATGAATGCCGGAAGCCTCCCTATCTAATTAGAGGCAGTCGTCTATTTGACGAAAAAACACATAGGACTAACGCAACTGACCGGCTCCTTCTCGTTGTAAAATGGGCTCTGATCCCGTGCAGTCAATGATTGTACTTGGTTGATTACCACCTATACCACCGTCGATAACGGCATCGACCAGCTTTTTATAGTCCTCGTAGATATCTTGAGGATCGGTGAAGTATTCGGTAATCTCGTCATCACTCTTTAAGCTGGCAGTTAGAATCGGGCGCCCCAATCCCTTGACGAGTGCTGCTACAATATTGTTGTCGACGATGCGCACTCCAATCGTTTCCTTGCGGTTCTTTAAAATTTTTGGAGTTCGGTTATTGGCTTTTAGGATGAAGGTAAAAGGACCGGGTAGGTGGGCCTTCATCAGTCGAAAAACATCATTATTAATTTGAGCGGAGTAGTCGGTAACCTGGCTGATATCTTCGCAAATGAAGCTGAATAAAGCCTTGCCAGGGTCCAATCCGCGTAAACGCGCTACACGCTCTACGGCTTTCTTATTGGTGATGTCACAACCAATACCATATACGGTATCCGTTGGGTAAATGATCACTCCACCGTCTTCTAGCAGGCTTACCAATTGGTCAATTTTTCTTTGCTGTGGATTATCTGAATTAATGACTAGTAACATGATACAAGTTAGATTAAGGCTATGGTTACCGATGGGCACTAAACCGCATCACTAACGCTGAGATATGTCTAGGCAAGCAATATAGTTACTTGCCTCTTTTCTGCACCATGTAAGTGACTACTGACTCAAAAAAACTTCAATACCAAAACGATCAAGAGCAAACTTACGCTCAAAGCCAGGCCGCCAACGAAGGTATTGTAGCTGATGGTGAGGAGTAAGTATTTGCGGTGCAATACCTTACCGAGGTCGTAGAGGTCTCGGCTCAAATCGTTGTAGAGCTCATCTTGTTGATACTTCATCTGGTCCATGTAATCGACAAAGTCAGATTTTTCCAACTTGAGGAAGTTACCAAAGTACAGTAAACTGGCCTCCTTGCTATTAAGTAACTTCTTTTTCTTGATCCGGTATTCTGTCACCTTTGGGCGAGCGGAGAAAACTGCAAAAACCACGGCAATCAGTGAAGATAGCAAGAGAGTAATAATGGGGAGCAGCATCAGCGGGCGTTGGAAAAATAGATCCTGAAAAAAGCCGATACCGGCTCCAGAGACCGCTAACAAAATGGATAAAATGATCGTGTTGATGGAGATCATCATATTGGCCTTACCATCCGCGATTCGACTCAGGTTGATGTGATTACGGAAAGCCGTGCGGTAGAGCGTATCAATGCCTCTACCCAGGTCCTTACCGGTTTTACGACGCAGCTGCACTTTTTCCGTTTTCAACACCTGGTCGCGCTGGTCCCGGAGATTGGAACGTCGGCGACTTTCGTACAGCTCCATGGCTACCGGAGTGCGGTAATTTAACGAAAGTAAGCGTTGTTCTAGTTCCTCTTGAAATTGACCAGCTTCGAAGCTGTCCCGAAGAATAGCTCGGCTTTCAAGGGCCAATTGTTCTGCCCGACGACTGAAGCGTTTGCGGCCATACCAATTGTGTAGGACATCATGGAATAGCGCCGCCAGCGGGTGACTGTAATCTTTTTGCTCGGCCAGGTAGAGCAGCATTAAAGGGTGGTAGCCTTCGCTTTGTGCGGTAGCAGTAGGACTTGCTGCAGTGTCAACTGAAGGGACAGACCTGCGGAAGTCTGCCTGCCGAGGCCAGTCAGGCAGGTCCAAATCTTTTGCATCATCCAGGAAAGCCGTGAGCAGTGCGCGCGAATGCGGAAGAAAATGAGAGGCCAAGTCAGGAAGCATGATCGGTTTAGTGAGCTCTGGGTCACTTAATTGATCACGTAACTGTTCGACCATCAGGCGGGTACAGCCCAAAGGGTAGGCTAGGGCGGCAAAGCGCAAGGCGATAAGCTGATCTTCGTCAAAATTTGCCTGCTTGCCCGCCAGTTTGCGCATGGCCCCTTCGAGCTCCTCGGAGAACGTATAATTATGGAAGAGGAAAATAGGATCTAATTCGCGGTGGAAATGTGCCTGTATCCAGTTCTTAAAGGCAACAACTGCCTTTTCTTTTTTGCTGGTTTTACTCATGGTACCCTAAGCTATCTAAAGAAGAAGAGGTGGGGTTATACGGTTGGAAAGTAGCAATGATCGCCTGGCGACTTTGTCCTTCGGAAGAAATGATTAATCCTCCTTCTGAGGTAAATGTAAGACCTTCCGGCTGAGGAAATATTGAACGGTCGAGTAGCTCTAGATACTCAACCTCGCCCTGCGCGTTTAAAACCAAGAGACTTTCTCCCACCGCCGAGAGCAAAAATAACTGTCCAGTCTGAGGGTGGATGGCAATGGAGGAAGGTCGAAAAGTAAAGCGCTGTCGCTGACCATAGATGAGTTGCCCCAGGGCGTATTCGTCGATTTGATAAAGTGGCTCTTGCTCGATATCACTACTGTCCGGCCAGTAACGATAGATGTCACGCAGATGGTTGGTCGCTGAACTGGGATGGAGGTTTTGTGCTTTAGGTACGAGCAAAAAAGCGGCTTGTTGAGGGTCATAACATAGCCCCTCCAGATCATTGCGGTAGCTAAAGCTCGTTTCTAACTTTTCAGCATCGAAAGAACTTCGCTCAGGGTCGTAATTGAAGTAGTGTAAATCGCCATCGCGCTCCAATACGTAGATTTGGCTGTCGCGCCGGGCGATACCTTCGTAGTCCCGATCCTTGCCAAACCTAAAATCCTTAGTGACTTTTTCTTCCCGGAGATTGAAAATAAAGACTTCGCCGTCTTCGTCCTGGATGCAGAGTACCTCATCGTCGGACCAGCTGGCCAATCCGCTGATTTCCCGAAGTTTATTCGGTAATTCGATCACCTGGTCGGGTTGACTTAAACGGTAGGGGAAGTGGTAGTCACTTCCTTCGGCCGTAAAAAAAGTATTGGGCAGCGGTGCTTGATAGCTGAAATAGCCGTAGGCCAAAGCAATTAGCAGTACACCGCCAAGTAGTAGCAAGCTTAAACGATTCGGATAGTCGATGAGGGCCATGAAAATTAATTGTCGAGATGGAAATAGCAGATCGAAACAGGGTTTAAAATGGGAAGCCCGCCGCGAAGGAGATTCGAGATCCACTCTGGCTGGTAAAGTAAGTCAGGTGCAGAATGGTCGCTCCGAGTGGTGCCATCCAAATACCTCCGCCATAACCAAAGTGCCATACTTCGCTGTCTTCGCCATCCAACCAGATCCGCCCGTGATCAAAGCCGAGCAAGATGCCGCCAATGGTAGGAATGGTGTTTTTCCCGAAGCCAAAACCGCGGACACGAATATCGAAGTTTTGGTAAAAGGCGGTATTGCCCAGGAAACGCTCCGAGCGCAATGCACGGAAATTGGAGCGCCCGCCCAGCTGCGCAGCTTGCCAAAAATCGAAATCGCCATTGATGTGTTCAAAACCAATGCGGGTAGCCAAGCCAATAATTTGATTGTTAAAAAAACGGTATAGCGATACCGACCCCTGAAAACGTCGGAAATCCTGATCAATTCCTTCGGTAATATTGCGATTATACTGTGCACCGAGGCGAACAACTAGCCCGTTATCGGGCAGAAGTGGATTGGCCAGATTGTTGTAGTCGAAATGCGCCCGCAAGCCTACGAAGCGCTGTGTGGAAAATAGCCGGTCGGGCAAATCCACCGTGGCAAGAAATCCGTCACTGCGACGACTCAGTTCGGTGGAGCGGTAGTAAGGGCCGAACTCCCAGGCCATCCGGTTTCTACGACTACGAAAGCGAACCCGTGGGAAAAACTGGAAATAGCCTTGGCGAGTGCGGTTAAAATCAAGATCTCCTCTAGGCGCATCGGCCGTTTCATTGCCGAAGCCGAAGAAGTTGACGATATAATTATCACTGAGGTATTCTGCATCCAGTAAGAAGTCGCTGTAGCGGCCAAAGGCATTGTTAAACACCGTTTGATATTCCAGGCGCAACGTTTTCAAGCTGCCGTAGCTAGCCTGGATTTTGTGCTCCTGGGCAAAAGGGTCGGGCTTAAATCCATGGCGGATGAATTGGACCCCGCCGCCAACGAAGAATCCATCATCTACGTTGAACCCCAGCTGTGGCAGGGGTATGGCATAATCAAACTGATAATCCTGAAACCGGTAGAGGTTCAACTCGGGATGGCGCTGGCTGCGTCGATCACGCACTTTGGCTCGGCCTTCTATGATTTCCAGCCCTTCAGGATGGTCGTACACCCGGGCATTTAGACGTCCTTGAGCAGCTACTTGATCATCATCCGTTCCACCGATCAAGCGTAGGCGAATCTTACGGCTGTTTTGCCCCAGCAGCTCAAAGTGGTCGTCACCATCCAGGCCATAAATGCGAACTTCACGGGTATCGTCGGCCAAAAAAAGCCGGGAGTAATAGCGTTCATCGGCTTTCCCTTCTTTGTCCGCATCAAAGAGCTCCACTAATAAGTCGCCTTCAGCTTGAGCCGTGACTCGGATGAAATCATCCTTATTCGTCGCCGTAATGTCCACTTCCCGGGCCAAGTGCCGATAATACAGCAGTGCGATTTCCTCTAATTGGTCCCGCCGGCTTTTCAGTTTTCCATCGATATCGTAGGTCTCCAGACTTTCTTCTTGTACTTCCGCAGGTAGGAGCGCTAGCCCGGCATCAATGGTAGCATCATCCAAATGAGTGATGATATAGCGAGCTTCAGCCAAAAAGTCGGCTTTGGTCATTTCAGAGAGGAAAAAGCGGTCGTTCCATTTGCCGTTCATGAAGAGCCAGTGCCCGCCCTCAAAATCGTAGCTGAATGCTCTGAGTTTTCGAGCATGAGGTACAAACCAAGCGGCTAAACGAATAATTCCCGCATCAAAATTACTGTAAACTTGATCCCGGTCACGTGGAACTGGGCGGTAGACAGTAAGCTCACCTTCCTCATGAGTCGTCCATCGCCATTGATCTCGGTGCCTATCCCAATCACCAATCAACAGATCGAATAATCGTGCTCGCAGGTAATCACGTTGATTAGCTTGGTGTTTCCAACTATCCATGATGGCTTCCCGGGCGCTGCTATTACTGACAATATCTTCACTATTGGCAAACAAGCCAGTACCGCGCCAATCTCCGTCAGGCCGTTGTTCTAACCAGTACATTTCGCCGCCGAAATTATCGTTAAAACTAGTCAGTGGAGCTTGCTTGGGGACGTAGTACAAGGAGGGGCGTACGTGCAATAATTCCAATTGCTGCTGCATGGTGGGCAGGCTAAGGGGAGCAAAAGGGTGCAGGGAAGTAAGCGCGTCTCGCGTTAGGTCCGCGGCGTAGCTTTGTTCTAGCGGGCCAGGTAAGAGTTGCACCGGGTTTTTTCGGACGGATCGTAGTTGGTAACGGTGCCCGTCACCTCCCTGCAAATGGAGCGATTGAGTAGTCATCCCTCCTCCGCGACGTAGAGGAGCCAGCCCTCCGTGGATAGTGTCCAGAAAAAGAGCGTCTACCTGTAGCGGTTGGTAATACATAGATCGGTAGGTCCGCCCGAAGGTGCTGCGGTAGAAATTACCGTGCTCATCGAGACTGTCTCCGTATACCGTGGTTCGCAGGCGATTCCCGTTCAAAGGTTCCGCTGCTACGGTAGGTAGATCTGGTGTGTTAGCCGCAAAGCGATCTACGATGATGCAGCGTCGGAAGACCCGTTCTCGCTGTCCGTTTTCGTGGACTTGATAAAAACTCAGAAATACTTTGCCGCTGGGATGAAAACTAAGCTCTCCAAATCCGATAGCACCGTAGGCAAAACTGGCTTCATTTCCACCGCCGGCCGGAGCTCGCTCGCTGCCGCTTCCAGCGGTAACAATGTGGTAGTTTTCTTCCTCGACGTAGAGCATGTTGTGTTCGTGACCACCTAGAAAAATGACCATATCTTCGTCTTCAACGGAGCGTTCGATATCGGAGACCAACTCTTTGTAGAGCAAATTGCTAAGGTCACGTCGGGAACCAGCCGTCGTTTGAACGCCTCTGGCCAGGCTACCGATAATCGGTAAAGGCAAGTAGGCTCCCGGAACCAAATCAGTTAGCGGGAAAAGATGCTGGGTGACCGAAAAGCGTCCGCCCCGGTTACCATTGCTTTGCAAGGGATGGTGCATGGCAACAATTTTCACCTGATCTCGATAGCCTTTGATCTCATCGGTTAAGGCCAGCAAGAAACTATTGCGGTCGGCGTAGTCGCAGCCTTCATTCAGTTCTTCTTCCTGCTGCCAATCGGCTAAGTACCAGGCCGAACTGGCACCAATCAGGCCTACTCCTGGGTGCAGCTCTTCGTCATCCGGGCCGCTACAGGCATTATTGGGCATAAAGCGGACCTTTTTATCGCAGTGTCGGTCAAAAAAGCGTTCGAGTCGTTCTAAACGTCCGAATTGACCATGCTGACCTAATTCGTAATCGCCGGGAGCGTAGAAAACAGCTCCAGGCTGTGTTTCTAATTGCTCGATGATTTGCCGTAACCAAGCTTTGGTCTGATCATCATCACTACGCAGGCCATCTCTACCAGTGATATCGCCCAATAGCACTAGTCCACTTGCTGGTCCGGCTTCTTGACTAAGGGCCGTAATCGACTGTAGAGTGGTCAGGCCACGTTCAGGTTGGTGACCCAGATCTCCCACGAAAAAAAGCCGGTATTCTGCCTCCGTTTTGGGCGGTAGATCACCCCCTGGCTGAACGGCAGGAGCGAGGTGCATGCGGTAGTCAGCGCAGCTGCTTACATAAAGGAAAAGGCAATAGCAAAAGAGAAATCGATGCATGTAATGAATGGGCAACTGTAGTTGGATCTGTTGTGCTTAAACAGCGCTTTTATTGGGGTGTTCGCAAGATGGAAATTCTGATTTAAAATAAAAAGCCCGCTGGCAACATTGCTAACGGGCAGATAGGTAGCGCTGTCTTTCAACAAAACTACCAGACTCATTCTTCTAGAAATTCAGATTGCCGCCGTTTTTGGTGAAACTGTAATTGATGGTCTGGCCATCCACCATGCTTTCATCGAAGGTACGACTGGTGCCGCTGGAGACAATCTCCAGACGGACGTCACGTGCGGCCGGCGCACTAGCTAAGTCCAGTTGAACGAAATAGCTGCCATCTGGTGCTGCATTATCGAAGGCAATGATTTCTTCGCCGGGGCCGGACAATACATCGGGCGAAGAGCTGATGCCCGGTGCCGGATTGTTAACAAAGCCGCCACCAATAATCAGGTTGGTAGGTCCCAGAATGGATAAGTCAAAATCAGCATCGGCAGCATCCCAGCTAATTTTGAGGGTCAAGTCTCCTGGATTGTCCAGGTTGGTGCCATCGTCATCATCGTTGCTACATGCTGGTAGTAGGATCAAAAAAGTTAGGAATAGAAAAAATAGGTTTTTCATGGTAATTAATGGGTTTTAGCCCTTAGTGCCCGCAAAAAACCATTGGTAAACAGTCCGGCATAAAAACATGGGGCGTCCCAAAAATGGCGAGTGGTGGCAGAGTGCTGCTGTGCAGCCTTTTTAGTGCGCAGATGACGCTGATATTCTCGGATTGGCGCGCGGATGTTGGCCAGGGCCAACTTTGGGGTTTTGATCAGGAGGCTAGTCGGTTTACTTTTGGGCTTCTTCCAAAGCATGCTTAGTTGCACTGGATGTATAGCGGATCTACCCAAAACTGAAGTTTTGCGCGCAGATTTCTCCACTGGATAAACTGGAGACTTAGCTCCCAGTAGCAACCTAAATCCGCGGAACGAACCGTAGGTGAGTGGTCATCTGCTCCCATGCTGCTCCTCACCAATAGCTGAGTGCACTGAGGCATTGACCATATACTGCCCCAAGTATTTACCTCCTCAATAAGAGAAATCTGCGTCCCTAAAAAATGGTTGGTTATTGGCAGAGTGCTGCTGCGCAGCCTTTTTAGTGCGCAGATGACGCTGATATTCTCGGATTGCCGCGCGGATGTTGGTCAGGGCCAAGGAATCAGATAATGCCTTGCTCGCCGAGGTAGCGTTCCGCATCGAGCGCAGCCATACAGCCAGTGCCGGCTGCCGTAATGGCTTGTCGGTAGACGTGATCAGCAGCATCACCACTAACGAATACACCCGGCACATTGGTGGCGGTAGTATTGGGCTGGTGGATCAGGTAGCCCGTGTCTTCCATATCCAACCAATCTTTGAAGATGGCAGTGTTGGGGATGTGACCAATAGCTACGAAGAAACCCTTGACGGGGATTTCTGACTCTTCTCCCGTCTTGTTGTTGAATACCCGTACGGCAGTAACTTCATCTTCCCCCAGGATTTCCTTCGTCTCGGTGTTCCAGTGGATCTGAATGTTTTTCTGCTTCTTGACCCGGTCCTGCATAATCTTAGAGGCCCGCATTTCGTCGCGGCGCACCAGCATGTGAACGGTCGGGCAAAGGTTGCTGAGATACAGGGCTTCCTCGGCCGCGCTATCTCCGGCGCCGACGATAGCGACTTCCTGGCCGCGGTAGAAGAAACCGTCACAGACTGCACAGGCACTCACGCCTTTATTAGCCAGTCGCTGTTCACTTTCCAGTCCGAGCCAGCGGGCACTGGCACCAGTAGAAATGATAACAGAGTGCGCCTGGATTTCATCTCCTTTTTCGTTGTAGATTTTATGCACCGGACCGGAAAAATCTACCCGCTCAATCATTTCATAATTGACTTCCGTACCGAAGCGCTCTGCTTGCTTGCGTAGATCTTCCATCATTTGTGGCCCCATGATACCGTCGGGGTAGCCGGGGAAGTTTTCTACGTCAGTAGTAATCATCAATTGGCCTCCTGGTTCCTTACCCGTATAGAGTACGGGAGAAAGGTTGGCTCGCGCAGCATAAATAGCAGCCGTATAGCCCGCTGGGCCAGAGCCGATGATGACAGTTTTTAGCGGTTCTTTTGACATCTGTTGTAGTTCCTTACGATTGGGTGGCCGCAAAAGTACGGCATCTATTGCTTAAAAACAGCGGCTGTTGTTGCTAGTTTCATTTTGAGGGTCAAAGCGTCGGTAAAGGACAGTAGTTACTAGTAGGTTCCGGTACGACCGCGCTCCGCACGGTCGAGAATTGTTGTATAGCTTGAAACTACTATTTCTCGCGCGGAGCGCGAGGCTACCGTTTTTGGAAAAAACTGCGGGCTGGGCCACTGGCCCAACCCACAACTATTTAACAACAGAAAAACAGACCATAAGCAGGACAAACCTGCCCGCCTAAAACTCGGCTAGTGGCCTTACAACAAGCAGTGCCGTATCGAGACCAGTAAGGTGATCATCGTGGCGATAATTCAGTTCTATCTCAGTACCCTGAGGAACATAGAGTGTATCTGGAGCATCGGTGAGGAGCGTAAGTGCATTTTGACTTTCTTGGCCCTCAAAGTGATAATATACTTCTACGGTGTCAGCCTGAAAGGCAGCTCGATTGCCATGTGGAAAGCCCTGTTCTACCTTGGCACGCTCGAGTTGAAGGTCAGCAAAATCTCGGTCAGCTTGCCCAAAGGAGCTTTGGAAAAAATTGATTTCTCCATTGACGGGCAAGTTGACACAGGGGTCTTCCTGAAAGAGATAGCGTGCTTCCAAATGAACGGAGCTATTTGAAGATGGGCATCCATTAAGTACAATGACCTCTGCCTCGACTGGGCCAAGAGTTGTGAATTGCACTTGGCGGCCATTTCGACCATTAAACCCTAAGCGTAACAGACCTGGATGGTGGGCATTTAGATTTATACGTACTTCAACGTCTTCGGGGAGTACTATCGGACGCTTAAAGTGGAGTCCGTAGCCCCCCATTGGATGGCCAAAATTGAGGTGTTTCAGTACATTTTCCGGGCCACGAACGATGGCTTCTCTCCCTAGGCTCGGGTCATGGATAAGGTGAATACCTGCGGAAGTCCAAAATTCATTGAAATAACCTATTCGGCGGGTAACTTCTATGATCTCGTCCGAGGCATAAATCGTATCGAGAAAGGGGGTCCGTTCGGCGTCGAGGAAGGCGGCGGATTGCCCCTCGCGCTTAAATTGGCCCGTGAACGAATTGATGCGATACATGGGCCACAAGACCAGGAACAAACAAGTACCGGCGAAAAGGAGCTTAGCGGTCTTCATCTTCGGTTTCTTTTTTGAATGCTTGAATGATCTCTACCAATTCTTCAGCTTCGATGCCGAGCAGGTCGAGGGTTTTGATTAATTCGGGTAGCGTCTGGTCGATGAAATTTTGTCTACGGAGGCGGGCAGCTTCTTCTAGACCGTCTTTGGCCACGAAGAAACCGACGCCGCGTTCGTTGTAGATGATGCCTGTTTCTTGAAGGAAATTATAGGCTCTCATAACTGTATTGGGGTTTACACCGACCTCGCCGGCTAGGCTACGCACGGAAGGAATCCGGGATTCTGGGGTCCAGCGGGCGTGCAAAACCTGTTCGATGCCGTAATCGGCGATTTGTTGATAAATGGCAGAAGAATCTTGAAACTGCATGGCTATACTTGTTTGTGGCGTAAGCCGAGGAAAGCCACAGCTGCAAAACTGAGGGTGGCCACTACGGCCGGGATGTACAAGGTCCAGATATTGTTCATGGCAAAATTGCTGGTGTTGTTGTACCAGATGTCTGGAGCTTGTCTGCCGACCAGGTTTTCTACCGTATTACTAGGACCAGCGGGCATCTCTAGGATAAAGTTCACGCCCTCTGCCTGCATACCGAATAGCGGAAAAAGAATGGAAATGGCGATGCCCACTCCAGCGTACCAGACGAAAGCCTGGCGGGGACGTATGATGGTAATTCCCATGACGAGTACCGCAGCTGCGAGGTAAGGGACAAAGGCGAAATTGAAAATGGGTAATGCGTCGGCCAAGCCTGGAAAAGGGTAGGGGATCAGCCCACTAAATAAGTTGAGCAAACTGTAGAAGATGATGAGTCCGAGATAGCTCCATACCGGGATAATTATGAAAAGACCCAGCAGAAGCGCTATGAAGCGTTCCAGGGTAGAAACCGGTAGGCTGAGATAGGCGATTCCCTCTTGTGGTTTGGCCAGATGCCTGCTGGCGAAATGAATCGCGATAGGAAGCCCACTCAGTAACATGCTCATAAATGCGAAAGGCATGATGATCTCCATGTCGAAATGGGGGAACAGATCCTTGTAGGCCCCTTCGGTTGCACCGAAAGAGAAGTACACAAAGGCGGCGATAATCGCACAGGCAGCTACGGGCGCAAATACGTACCAGAGCGGCGACCGATGCCATAGCCACCGGAGAAATTTGCCGAAGCGAGGTAGGTTAAACATCGATGGAAGATTTAAAGGTGGGGTCGACGAGGTTGCCATCAGTCAGACCTAAATAAAGGGTTTCGAGATCGGGGTGCGCCGAAGAAGGGCCACCATCAGCTCGCACAATGTGCCAGCCGCCAGGTACGCGCCGACCAAAAGAATTGGTGCCTTCTGGTGGTGGGTAGCTGCTGTGGTGGTAGGAGTAGATCTTATTGGCCTCCTCCAGGTTGACGTGGGCCCACACCTGTCGCTGGTGCAAGACCAGCAACTGATCCAACACCGGCCCTACTTCGTTGAGCAAGTGGGTAGCTAGGATCACGGTTTGACCGGCTTCGGTAGCTTTAATCAGACTGCGGCGAAACTGATCTTTGCCGTTCACGTCCAATCCGATGGTTGGCTCGTCCAGGAGTAGCAGCGGTGTGCGTACTCCGAGCGCAAAAGCGAGCTGTACCCGGCGCTGCTGCCCGAAAGAGAGCTTACTCAACACCCGGTCGGGATCAACCTGGAAATCATCAATACACTCCTGGTAAATTTCCGGATTAAAATTGGGGTAGAAGCTACCTAATACCTTACCAATCTTGCGTGGCGTCCAGGCTGGCAAGTTAGGGTCTGCAGGCAGGAAGTAGGCCTGCTCCAAGAGCGCGGTTGGGCGCTTAGTAGGATCAAATCCCATCACTTTGAGCGAGCCAGTGGTCGGATAACGCAGCCCCATCAGCATCTTGAGCAGGCTGGTTTTTCCCACCCCATTGGGCGCACAAAGGCCGACTATTCCGCCGCCTTCCATACGTAAGGACAGCTCTTCGAGCACGGGTGACTCCTTGCCGTAGCGCAGACTGACCTTGTTGAGTTCTATAATCATGTTCTAGTGTATTAGTTTAATAATACACTGCAACAGTACAACCTTTTTATTTAGGAATTGCGATTTCTCGACGAATGGCGATAAGTAGGGGATGAACCGCGATTACTACTTGTGCTTGAGCGCGCGCTCAACTTTCATGACCCGAATAGTTTGTTGCGCTTGCTAATATTTCTATTCTTTACCCTCCGAAACAACTCTTTTAATGCTAAACTTGGTTTAATGCGCTATCTCTTCCATTGCTTATTCCTTTTTTGCAGCACTAACTTGGTCAGTGCGCAAACTGATGATCATGTATATTTCACCAATGGTTTCAAGCTTGGTGAGCTTACGGATTCGTCCGTAATGATCTGGACCCGGCTTTGTCGAGCCCCCAGTGCCGTTCCCATTTATCATCAACAAAAGCCATCTACCTTCCGCCATCCGCTGGATTTTGATAATGATATGCCGGTAGATCAGATGGACGGGGCCGTTCCGGGCGCTTTTGGCCAGTTACAGATACAGCTTACGGCCACGGACACCATCATACTATCTAACTGGGAATACGTGTCTGCCTATTGCGATTATACCTTTAAACAATATATAGGTGGTTTGCTGCCCAGTACCGAATTTCAAGTAGAAATCAGAGGAAGGAAAAGGGAAGGTGCTCCCGTTTCTACTATTACTGGTGCCTTTACTACCAGCCCCGCTCAGGATGAAATTGTTCCGGTTGTATTTACCTCCTCTACCTGCCAATATTTTTGGTCTTATGATGATCCTGTTCGTGGATTTAGACTCTACGACAGTATGCTGGATTTGGCGCCTGATTTTCACTGCCAGACTGGAGACTATATTTATTACGACAAGCCTGGCCCCATGGCTTATACTATAGAACTAGCCAGGCATAAATGGCACGCCATGAATAGCTGGCCATCACTTCGGGAATTCTACCTGACTACACCACTATATATTCAAAAAGATGACCACGATTTGCTAAGGGATGATGCTTCGCCCTATAGCCAAGCATTTGGAGAACTTAGCTTCAGTGATGGCTGGCGAATTTGGAAAGAGCAGACGCCCATTGCAGAAAACTCTTTTCGCACTTTCCGCTGGGGCAGGGACCTGCAAATATGGCTGGTAGAAGGCCGAGAATTTCGTTCAAATAATCGCTCAGTGGATGGACCTGATAAAAGCATTTGGGGAGAGGAACAAAAATCTTGGTTCAGGCAGTCAGTTATGGCCTCGGATGCAAGCTTCAAGTTGCTCATTTCCCCCACACCGGTCGTTGGCCCGGATCGCAATAACAAGTCGGATAATCACGCTAATTCATCATTTGCTACCGAGGGCGCTTGGTTACGTGAATTCTTGGTAGCAAACAATATGTTCGTAATTAATGGTGACCGACACTGGCAGTACGTTGCTAGAGACCCGGTGACCGGACTCATGGAATTTAGCCAGGGCCCCAGCAGTGATGTACACGCTCAAGGCTGGGACCCTAAAGACTTACGTCCGGAGCATCAGTTCCTACGGGTAGCGGGCGGCTTTTTGGCGACGAGTATTTTTCGGGAAAATGGGCAGCCGGTTATTGAATTTATCCACTATGATGTAGCGGGAAGAGTCGTTCATCGGGAAAGAATCGAAAAGGATTGGTGATGTGTGTCGCTGTACCTAATCAAATAGCATTGACAGCTTAGGTGAAACTTTTGGGATGGGCAATGCCTGAACCAAGATTGAAATACAGCTCAGCAAGAGGGCTTGCAAGTGTAGGAAACGGTAGGCGGTAGGCCTTCTCCCAAAACATGAGGGCACCCCCGCTCTTGCTATAGCCTTAAAGGAGTGAGGGGGAGTGATCCCATCCTTCTCCACCCCCAACCTCCGCCTAGAAAGCCCATTTTCCCACGACCGCAGGGAGTCATCACCCGTCGCGAGGCGTATATTCCCCGACCGCAGGGAGTTATCATCGCGCCGCAGGCGCTTATCACCACGACTACAAGGAGTTATCACAACGCGAAGCCGTACTCAGGCGTTATACTACAAACCCTCCCACCATGTTCTCCTTCTTGATCATCCCCTGCCTGGCCCTCACCCTCTGGTTTTACCGCGAGCGCAAAGCTGATGCCTGGCTGTGGACGGCCCTGACCTACATCGGCCTGATGGCCCTGTGTTCGCAGTATTACAATTCTTATGCTGCGGCCAGCGGTTGGGATTATTTGATCCCGCTGATTCTACGTGACTTCCTGACGCTAGGTATGGTGGGCTTGGTGCAACGCTTCGCCGTTACCCGGCAAATTCCGCTTTGGCAGGCCATCCTTATGATGCTTGGCTTGTATGCAGCTAGCCGGATGATCCCGGTACCTTACCCGGCCGGAGAGTTGTCGGCCATCACTTACGCCGAAGACGGAGAATACTTAGTCGACCTCAACCTTAAGACCACGACTGAGGCTGAGCTCCAAGCCTGGGCAGTAGCCCGAGGATTCAGCGTGCGGCGGGCCTTCCAGATGACGGATGCGGGCGCTACGGAGCTAGATGAATACTACCTGCTAGATGTCCCTGCCTTTAACGAGCTGACCACCGAGCAGCTGGAAAATAGCCAGCTCTTCGACTGGGTGGAGGGCAATGAAGTTATCCAGCTGAAGGACCCGATTACCTCCGTGGCCCAAACTCAACCCAACCGTTTAGGCGTAAACGATCCCGATATCGATAAGCAGTGGGCACTGGGCGCATTGAATATGTCCGCTTACTATCAGTTGCTGGCTCAGCAGCCCAAGCCCGCCAAACCCGCCCGACTCTTTATTCTAGACACGGGTGTAGAAGGCAATCATGCTGATATCCGCAGCAACTACCGCTCCCACCAGAGTGGATACGATAATGATGAGCATGGTCATGGCACCCACTGTGCGGGCATCGCTGCTGCTACTACCAATAATGGCATCGGCATTGCCAGTCCTAATGCGCAGGGTTTTGTCGAGGTCTCCAGTATTCGAGTTTTAAGCAAGCGGGGGGTAGGGACCCAACAAGGGATTATTCAGGGCATGTTAGAGGCCGCAGATAACGGTGCCGATGTCATTTCGATGAGTCTGGGTGGACGTTCTGCTGCCAGTAAACGACGCTCCTACAACCAGGCAGTCAGCTACGCTCGCCGCAACAATTGTATCATCGTAGCCGCTGCTGGCAACAGCAACCGCCCGGCTGCGGATCATCTGCCGGCTGGGGCGGCAGGCCTAATTACCGTAGCCGCAGTAGACCGAGAGCTGCAGCGAGCAACCTTTAGTAATACCCTCCAAAATATCGAGCGGCCGATCTGTGCACCCGGCGTCAATATCTACTCCACTTTTCCACGCGGGCAGTACAAGCAATTTAGTGGAACCAGCATGGCTTGTCCGTTAGTCGCGGGCTTAATTGCGAACCTCAGGGCCCTAAATCCCGATTTAGATACCGATAGCGCCTGGCAAATCCTCCACCGTACTGGGCGGGATTTGAACAATGGTGACCTTACCGGTCGCCTTATTCAACCAGCAGCCGCCTTGCGAGAATTGATAAATTCTTAACGAGAAGATTCGACATTTTGCCTTATTTTGATGAGCTTCGTAGCCCCGACTTACGAAACTCAATTAACCATTCATTGTGCTCTCCGGAATCGAGTAGCCGGAAGTATTACTTACAACCATCCTTTATGAGATTTTTTACGCTTTTAGCACTGCTATCTACCTCCGCTATTTTAGCGGCACAAACCAACCACAACATTTCGGTCGGTTCCAATTTCTTCACTCCTAATGCGCCGACCATCGCCGTGGGGGATACCGTGACCTGGACGAATACCGGCGGTTTCCACAATGTGGATGGTAGTATGGAGGAAAACCCTGGCAACCCGGAAGGATTTGAGAACGGCCCTGCTTCTTCCGCTGCCTGGACCTTTAGCCATGTCTTTACCCTGGCAGGTACCTATGATTACCACTGTGATCCCCACTTAGCGGTGGGTATGACTGGCCAAATCATCGTGGAAGCAGCTGGCGGAAACGACGCCGTGGTGATTTCAGAAATCATGTACAACCCGCCAGAAATCGGTACCGACAGCTTGGAATTTATCGAGCTATACAACCCTGGTACTACTGCCGTTGATCTGTCCGACTGGACCATGAGCGACGGCGTAGAATTGACGTTCCCCGCGGGTACGATGATCGATGCTGAAGGATTTTTGATCATTTGTGTCAATGAAGCAGCCTTCGTGAATAATTATAACTATTCCGGCGCCACCCTTCAGTGGGAAGAGGGTGCCTTGAGCAATGGTGGAGAAGAAGTTGCTATCTCTAATGCAGACGGTATCGTGGTTGATGAATTGACTTACGACGACAATCCGCCCTGGCCAACGGGTACTGATGGTCAAGGAGCCAGTATCCAACTTTGTGATGCTATGGCGGATAATAGCGACCCCGCCAATTGGGCCGCCGCTGTAACCCCTACTGGCACTACCATCAACGAGGTCATGATTCTGGCTAACCCTGGCAGCTTGCCAGCTTGTGAAGCACCTTCTCCACAGTTGCAAATCGGTAATGATTTCACCGTAGATGAAGACGCTGACACCGTACGCATCCGCGTACTGGCGGTCAATTTCACCGAAGTACCGGTTTTTGAAGTAGCGCTTGACGGAGCAAGTACCGCTACTATTGATGCAGACTTTTCCGTAATTGGAGGACTTCCGCAGGTGTTTACCGGAGCCGGTAATATGATTGATACCTTTTTCGTAGAAGTGCCGATTGTAGATGATATGGACGAAGAGGATAACGAGACCATCATCCTCAATTTCTCCAGCTCTCAGATGGATGTGCAAATCCCCAACAGTTCTATTACCGTCACTATTGACGATAATGACGCTACCTCGATGGTGACTACCATTGGTGCCATCGATGATATTGACGCTGATGGCGTAGGCCTTTCCGTTGGTGAAACCGTAACGGTAGAAGGCGTGGTACACGCTCCCAACTTCCGCCCAGGTGGCATTACGACCACCATCATCGACGGTAACAATGATGGTATCGGCCTGTTTAATATCGATGACGATCTGGGCTACACCGTAACCGAAGGTGACTTGCTGCGGGTGACGGGAGAAGTCACTCAGTTCCGGGGGCTGCTCCAGATTGAGGTATCTGCCGTAGAGGTGCTTTCTTCAGGTAATGAGCTCTTCGATCCGACCCTGACTTCTGAGTTAGGAGAGAACGAAGAATCCCAACTAGTTACCCTGGAAAACCTAGTGCCAGAGTCAACCGAAGATGTCCCTACCAGTGGTACCTTCAATTTCACCATGCTCGATGCGGGAGATAATCCCATAACATTGCGTATTGACGAGGACGTTAATATCGACTTTGCGGGTATCATCGCCGATTATGTGGCCAATGGTGGGAGTAGTATTACGGTCACGGGAGTTGGTGGCCAGTTCGATACCTCCTCTCCCTTTGACGGTGGTTATCAACTGTTTCCTCGTCGGGATAGTGATATTGCCACCATCACTAGTGTCAGCGAGGCGGTTTGGGCTCCGGAAGTACAAATCTTCCCTAACCCAGTACAAGATTTGCTCGAAGTAAATGCACCGGTGCAGTTGTCACAAGTACGCCTGCTGGACCTGGCAGGACGTATGCTGCTGCGTCAGACGGTGGAGGGCCAGCAAGTGGAGCTAGACTTGTCGGCTTTGCCTGCTGCTACTTACTATCTCCAAATCATCAGCCCTGAAGGCCAGATGGGGAGAATGATTATGAAACAATAGATTATTTACTCCGGCGGGTAATCTGCCCGCCGGAGTACTATTAAAAACACTACCGTGGGAAAGCCCGCTATCGGTTTAAGTTTAAGTGGTGGAGGAGCAAGAGGCGCAGCCCATATCGGACTTTTGCGAGCTCTAGAAGAAGCGAACTGGAAACCTCAACATTTGGTAGGGGTAAGTGCTGGAGCGATTGTAGCAGCGATGTACGCTGCGGGGCGTACGCCAGATGCTATGCTGCAGTTTCTACGCAATTCATCAGTGTACCGTCTATTGGGTTTCGGCTTGCCACGCAAGGGCTTAACGAGTATTAACTACCTGCGTAAGCGCCTACAGGCTGAGCTCGGAGAAGAGGCCCGCTTTGAAGACCTCGAAATGCCACTGCACATCGGCATCACGAATTTAAATGAAGGAGAAATCGAATTGCGCAGCCAGGGGCCGCTAATTGATGTGATTGCTGCCAGTTCTGCCATACCGTTTCTCTTTAAACCCGTTGAAATTGAGGGACAGCAATACGTCGATGGAGGCATCATTAGTAATATGCCCGTTCAACCCTTGTTTGATGCAAAAGTTGATTTCATTATTGGCTCCAACCTGATGCCTGCTCTTAACCTGCCTCCGACGGATCTGAGCAGTATTTTCGGTATCATGTGGCGTTCGTTTGATTTGTCTATCATTGCTAATACTCGCCCATGTCTGGAGCGTTGTGATTTTGTATTTGAACCACCAGAGCTGAAGAACTACAACATTTTCTCTTTTTCTAAGATGGAGGAGATTCACGACCTGGGCTACGAATACGCGCGTAAGCAAATGCCTGCATTGCTGGAGCAGCTAACTAACATGGTCGCTAAGTAAAAATAGGAGTCATCTCGAATTTTGAGCTGCTGTGGAGCTAAGCTTTACCGTTTAAAGATAGCTTAGCGTATAATCTGCGCAGCAGCTCTCTGCACTACCCAGCCATTTTTTGGACGCTGATCTTTTTTATGGGGAAGGAAAGTACTTGGGGCAGTATTTAGTCAATGCGCCAGTACGCTCAGCCAATGGTGAGTAGCAGCATGGGAGCGGACGACCACTCACCTACGGTTCGTTCCACGGATTTTAGTTGCTGCTGAGGGCTAGGTCTACAGTTTATTCAGTGGGAAATCTGCGCGCAAAACTTCAGTTTTGGGTAGATCCGCTGTACATCCAATACAACTAAGCACTCTTTGGTATAAGCCCATAAAATAAACCGACCAACCTTCAGATCAAAGCCCCAAAGTTGGCCCTGGACAACATCCGCGCGCCAATCAGCGAACATCTGCGTCATCTGCGTCCTAAATAGGCTGCGCAGCAGCCCTCTGCCACTACCCAGCCTTTTTAGGGACGCCTTTTCTTTTGATTGGCTTGAGCTTAGGCTCGTACCAGGGCTATGTTTAGCGTAAGCGTAATGAGCTTTTCTCAAAGCCATTGTTGAAGCGTACGTTTTCCGTGGTCTGAACTAAGCCCAGCTGATAGTCGCCGCTTGGCGTAGGCATGTAAATATCGCGTTGGGTAGAGACGTAGACGCCGTCGATTTGCTCGTACGCTAATTCCATCAGGATAACGATATCTTCTACGCCCATTGCGGGTAGCGAGAAATAGAAACGATCGATTAGGTGCGTCTCAGGATTAAAGTAGAGGATGTAACCATCATTTTGCTCCTTACCTGTTCGGCTGCCATCAAAGGTCAGTCTCACCTTATCGTAAGCGATACCATTGACTTCTTCGGTACCTAAGTATTCATGATTAGTCCCTGGATCGCTAAGCTTGTAATTCATGGTGAACCAGTAGTAATTCGCAGCGCGCAGAAACTCGGTGCCTCCGATGGCCTCGGCATCCGATACAGCCGTTCCATCATGTGTGAGCGCAGCCTTCCCGTCCATATACACTTGGGTGACTTCCCCTCCGGTGCCGGGCATTACATTGACTTCATGTTGGGAGTAATGCGCCCAGGAAGCTTCGTCGTTAAAGATGTAGCGCTCAGTAGAAATATCTGTTCCACTCCCTTTACTTTCATAGGTATAGGTGAATTCGACATCCTGTAGCTGAGCCAGGTCGGACCAGCTTCCGATGGTGGTCGCTAGATTTTGTAGTAATTCTTCAGATTGAGCATCCGTCTGAGCGCTTAGATGAAGGCTGATGAATAGGCTCAGGATAGCAAGTGTGAGCAATCGCATGGTTTATAAATTTTGTAGTTGAAGTTAAGGTGCTGAATAACACCCTTTATTAATGATGGAACAAAGGTGGGGTAGGGTAAGCGGAGGTAGCTTACCAATTATTCCCGAAGGCTTATCAATTTGGATGTCTTCGCAGTATTGCAATTACTTGCGAAGCTGTTTATTAGCAAATTGGCAGGATAGTAGGAGCGGTTCTCTGTAAGGATATAATTCAGATAATAAATTGCTTGTATATGAGTTAAACGATTAGTTTAACCCGAAGATTAATGGCAGAGGACAAGGAACAACTCATCATCGAGGCGGCTAAGCGCGTATTTATAGAAAAAGGATTCTCTGATACCCTACGTGCAAACCCACACCTACCAATTTTTATGCTGCATGAGTTAACCCGTAGCCCGGAAAGTTTTCTTGATCAATTTAAAGCATCTGGTGGTCAGCTGAAGCCCTAGGGCTAGTCACTGCAACGGTGCGCCCAACGTTAATTATTCGGTCCGCCCTGACTCTTGACGAAACGTTGGCGGAAGGCACGAGGAGTCAACTGCTTATACCGCTTGAACTGCCGGTTGAAATTAGAAAGATGATTGTAGCCGCAACGGAATCCGATTTCGGCTACCTGAAGGTCAGAATGCATGAGTAGTTCACAGGCTTTTCCAACCCTCACTTCATTCAAAAATTGGGAAAAGACCTTATTAGTCCTGGATTTAAAGTAGCGGCAGAAGCTGGGAGCACTGAGGTTGAGCAGCTGAGCGACTTGCTGTAGCTCAATGGGCTCGCCATAGTTGCGGTCTACAAAACGGAAGACCTTGTCGAGGCGGTCACTGTCTTCCTGACGCAAGGGACGGGACTGATAATCGGCCGTACTCAAGTATTCAAAATCATTGGTCCGGTGCATTAAGTCGAGGATATTTAGCAAGCGGGCCAGCCTTGGTAGGCCGGCTGCTGCCATAAACTCGGGGAGTATGTAGCCCAGTTTTTCTCGGGTATTGGCGGTAAAAAATATACCCCGGTTGGCCCGTACGAAAAGCCGACGCAGACTCCGAGCTTCATCGGCTTCCAGAAAACGAGCCCCAAATCCATCAAGCGGGAACTGGATGCAAATCGCTCGGCAGCGCAGGGTAGAATCAGCTTTGGTGAAATCTTCATGATTAGTCCACCAATGCGGTATGTTGGATCCAATAATGGCAACGTCTCCAGCAACGAATGGTCGCATCCCATCCCCCACGTATAAAGTACCGTACCCTTCCTGCACTAAAAGGATTTCAATTTCTGGATGAAAATGATAGGGAGTTAGAAAATAGGGGTCGTCTACTTGCTTGCCGTAGCAAATTGTATGCGCGTTGCGCGGTATAGTTTCAAGAATAGCTTCCATGCTTGTTAAAATAGTACCATTATTGGTAATTATTGTAGTAGTTGAGGAAAAAAATTGCTCCTTTCTTTGCCATAGAGCAGTTGAACTGCACTAGATTAACTTAAAGTCAAAGATGCAAAGCGTCAGTAACCCTGACTCAGGTCCCCACCGTAGGCAAGCTAATCGCTACTTGATTACTGCCGCTGAAATCGCCGCCTACCAGCGCGACGGGTTCCTCATTTTGCACGACGTTTTTACTGAGGAGGACCTAGCCGATCTAGATTTTTGGTTCGATCACTTCATCAGTGGGAAGGAACCAAATATGGGGCGAGATTTCTGCGACATGAGTCAGAATTACGATACGCCCTTCTCACAATGGCAGCTGGTAAATGCCATGTTACCCAGTCATTACCGGTCGGAATTAGCCAACAACGTCTTCCATCGTATAAGTCAATCCATTGCTGATCAACTCTACCAGGACGGTGAGGCTGCTTTAGATTATGAGCAATTTTTGGCCAAACGCCCTCGGCAAGAAAAGGCAGAGTTTGCCATGCACCAAGATCTGGGCTACTGGCCAAAAACGAAAAATACCTGGACGGCGACTTTTTCACTAGCCCTCAGTGATTCTGATCTGGAAAACGGTTGCTTGCAAGTAGTACCTGGCTCTAATCAGGAACCAGAGTTGCGAGCTCACCGGCCCAAAGGAGCTTCCTCCGACGCTACTGACGTAAAGCGCGACGATAACCACACCCTCGTCATTGAGACCAGGACTACGGATGAAGTGGTTTATTTACCGGTAAAGCGCGGCGATCTGACCATCCATGATGAAAAAATCGTCCACGGCTCTGGGGGGAATACCTCCGATCGTTGGCGTAAGACCTACGTTGCGGCCTACCGAGATGTTACAACTATCGCTCAAGAGCGAGCAATCGGATTTACCCATTCCCATAACGATAAAGTAAACTGGGATGCAATTATCGAATAACCCCAAATGACCTACTAAGAATTATCTGTATCTACACTGCAATTTGGTGAAGAAGCTAAGGCTTCTCATCTCCGGCGATCCAAGCTGATGAGTTCTGGATCGCCGGTTTTTTTTGCTCCTTACTGACGTACAAAATCGAGCGTTGGGTAGGTGTTAGCAGCCATTGCGGGATCTAACACGTACATCCTCAAAGTACTAAGATTGTTGACAAATTCGATGGCATAATATTGTGGGACTCCCTGTTCACTGGGAGCTTTAAAATAGGCATAACCATCATCCGCAAATCCCATAAGTGAAAGCAGTTCTACACTCCCACTATCTGAAAAACTGACGTTGCAGGCAGTTCCAATCGAATTGCAGTTAATCGTAATGCTTTCACTAATGGCAGGTTCATTATCACGCCAGCTACTATTGCTTAGCAGATTTTTGATAAAAAGCTCCCCATTGCCATCCGGGTAAGCTGGTATTTGGGTTTCAAGCCCACCGTAGTTGGGGTATTCCGTTGGGATGACGTAATTGAAAGTAGACGAAATAGGAGCAGAAAAAGCGTTGACTGGGCTGTCGGAATTTACCGGCTCTACATCATCGTCGGGGAAAATCAAAGTAATAGCCAGGATCGCCAGAAAAAGTCCTCCTACTACCGCTAAAATACGAGTAGGAGTAGCCCAGACCTCTTTCTTGTTGGTACTAGGAGCTGCCGGCACTGCCCGTTGGATGATCGGCTGGTGCCCCATGGGCTGTTGCGCAACCTCCAGCGGGTCAGCCTTAGGCAAAACGGGAGGCGGTTGGTAGCCGGCGGGTACCTTTAGCTGCTGCTCAGGCTTGGCCAAATCTTTGGCGATGTCTAAAATCTCCTTATTGATCCGATTAAGCTCAGAAACGTCAGTATTGAGGTTGGCTCTGCGTTGATTCTCCCAGTTTCGATATTGACTGATCAGTAAGATGACTGAATGGTAAGTATTAGCGTCCCGATCGGGATCGGCTTCCATTTGTTCCTGTAGTATACCAATAGCACTTTCCGTACGATCCTGGGATACCAGTTTTATTACTTGCTTATAGATTTCTTCACTCAACATGCAACTATTCCATTTTCTCTAGGGGAAAAGCAAGGTAAACTTACTTAATAAATAGGTTATGAAGTGATTTAAACTTTTGTAATCCGACTGCGCGGAAAGCTAAGCAGAACCTGGGCTTCGCTGTTTTTTTCGTCCATAGCTGGGGCTATGCACCCAAAAAGGCAGCTTACCAGAACCTACTTGGCTTTTCGCTCGCCAGCAAGAAGTAAGTCTAAATCACTTCTATGTCTTAAAATGGTTATAGCTTATTCTGCTAATGCTGAAAACTGTAATTTTGCAGCATGGGCCTACATCCTCGTCTGTTGTTGATGATTGTCATGATTGCTTACTTCCTGTACCGCATCGGTAAGGGCATCTGGGAAAGTTATTATCTACACGCTGAAGACGAGGATTTAAAGGCATTTTGGAATGGTACTTTGGAAGCTGAAGATAAAAAGGCACACCAGCGACTCAGGGATCATCTAGGGTCCTGTGATAGCTGTAATGAACGATTACAAGAGATCATTGAATCAGGAGAAACGCGTTACAGTGAAAATCGTAAAGTGATGAGCCGGCGATTTTGATACCCTCCATACAGACATACAATTATTTCTAAAGAGAGCCGTTTTACCAATAATCCAGTTTTAAGCCTTACCTAAGCCTCGAGACGCCCCAGTTATTCGGAGATTTTTCCATCCCAATAACTGACCATATTCATGCGACCATCTCTACTTATTTCTACAGCAGTCTACTGCTGGGCACTTTTTATTCTTCCAGCTGCTTTATCCGCTCAACTATCAAACTGGTCAAGCCCTGATAGTTGGCCAAATGGAGCCGTTCCGCGAGCTGGAGAAGCCGTGCAAATTCCACCAGAAGCGCAAATTCTTTTAGACATCAGCCCGCCCGAATTGGGTACGCTAGAGATTCAAGGAGAGCTCACTTTTGCCGATTCAGATCTTCGGCTTACCGCTAAGAGTATTCTGGTCAGAGGTGGATTACTGCAAATCGGGACCAGCGATCTGCCTTTTGAGCAGGAAGCCATCATCACCCTCAGCGGGCAAGAGGAAGATTTTCCTGGATTGGGGGCCCGACACCTAGTCGTCATGGAAGGCGGTCGACTAGCGCTTCATGCTATGGCCGCCAATAAGCGCTCCTGGACGCAAATAGCCGAAGGCCTCAGCACCGGTAGTCGCCAAATGCAACTGTCGGATGATCCGGTTAACTGGCAAGTTGGCGACGAAATCGTCTTGGCCCCCAGTGGTTACGATCCCTACGAAGCAGAGCGACTTACGATAACCGGAATTACTGGCCGTATTATCAATTTTACGCCTGCGCTAGCTTTCGACCATTTCGGTGAGCTGCAATCGTTTACCACTGGAGACGGTACTACTCGACAATTGGATGAACGGGCCGAAGTAGGCATGCTAAGTCGGAATGTCATCATTCAGGGAGCAGCAAACAGTGCCGATCTACACCTGGGCGGCCATATCATGATTTTGGACGGAGCAGGTCCAATCCATTTAAGTGGGGTCGCTCTGCGCCGGATGGGGCAGCCAGGGCAAGAAGGGCGCTACAGCTGTCACTGGCATTTTGCCGGCGATCGTAGTGGCGATTACGTTGAAAACTGCAGTATCTATGATGGCTTGCAGCGGGGAATTGTAGCCCACGGGACCAACAACTTGCGTGTTGTCAATAATGTAGCCTACAACATCCAAAACCACATTTTTATCCCGGCCGAAGACGGTAACGAAACGGGTAATTTGTTCATGCACAACTTGGCTATCTTGGCCCGGCGAGTAGATGAAGGCTTCTTTGCCTTTCCCCAGGAAGGTCGTGAAACCTCTTTCAGCTTTCAGGCCGAACATCGGCCCTCAGGCTTCTGGATGCGCAACCTCCATAATCCACTGATTGGCAATCGCGTGGCTGGGGCCGAACGGGGCGTGGGTTTTTTCTTTGATGTGATTGGCCGTCACCGCGATTTTAGACACTTTGATGCCCTGCCTGATCCCATGGTTTTCCACGATAATGTGGCCCATTCCATTTCTGTACCGGGCGTAAATAACAATGCGGGCTCCAATGTGGCGATGTACGCCAGAGTAGGGCACGGTTTCGGGCTCTTTGTCGATAAATTCAACAACGAGGATACTGAGCTGATCTTCGATGGTTTTACCGCCTACAAATGTGATATGTCGGGCATCTGGAATGAATCCGAAAACGTGACTTTCACCGATTTAACCCTGGCCGATAATACCTCTGCCTTCATCAGTGGCTCGGCTAAAGTTGAAGACGCGTTAGTGGTCGGGCGCTCAGCCAATGCGCTGGGAGGACGTAATCGCGTACTGCGCCACGGCCACCACCGGGCGGGTTTTTATACCGTAGCGCAAGGCGGAAAGAAACGGCCTCAGATGCGCAACATCAGCTTCGTCAATATGCACGATGACACGGACAATGAAGCTGCGGCCTTCGTACTCGATTACAAACTAGAGGTCAAGCCTAATTATGTGGAAAACATCCATCTGGAAAATAGCCGGCCGCTCTGGATGGAAACCAGTGGCGCGCCCGGTCGTTCTCCCAGTGGCGCCTGCCTTTTTGATCGCGACGGTAGCTTGACCGGTAGAGGCGAACCCGTGACGGTTGTCTGGCCCAACTCACCGCTGGTTAGACCCGATTGTGACTTCGTGGAAGCCTGGAATGCCTTTATTTGCCCTGCCGATCGTTTCATGGATTTTAAATTCCATTCTCCCAACGAAAGAGTAAGTATTGACCTCGAACAGCAAGACGGTGAGATCAACTACGATCGCGGCCTTAATACCAGAGAGCTACGGGTGCGGGTACAAGAAGATTTCCGCCTAGTCTACGATCCGGAAATTGGACCGCAGGATTATTTGGACATTGGCATGGCAGCTTTTGGAATCAGCAACGGAGATCACTCGATCTTGCATATTCCCTATCCCTTTGGCGGTGCTCGTATGGTCGATGAAAATGGTAATACGATTCCCCGAGTAAGTTCGGAAAACGCCGTACGTAATGCTGATCAAACAGCCTACTACCTGGATCGGCAGCGAGGTTGGATCGTACTTAAAGCGGTGGTTCACTCTACTACGATGGTCTGGTACCACCTGGAACCGGGAGAACAGGTCGTCGTCGGGGAAGAAGAAGTCAATGAAGTTGGCTCGGTCAATCGCTTAGGTGCTTTACAACTACGCCCTAACCCCGTAATCGAGGAAGCTCGCTTGTTTTACGAGTTGTTCGCCACTGCCGAGGTAAACGTGCAGCTAGTGGACATCCTTGGTCGGGAAGTTGCTTCCTTGTTTACGGGACTTCGTTCTGCTGGCAACCATGAACTACCGATCAATATCCCCGATTTGCAGCGAGGGGTCTACCATCTCCGCGTCCAAGTTGGCGAACAGATAGCCAGCTTACCATTAGTAAAGCAATAATTCTTTTGTACTTCCGCAGGTGTTTCGGTTAAGCAGACTTGAGTCTGCGCTGGGTTACGCGAACTTCAGTTCGCATAAGCAACGGTATTTGGGCTAAAGCCCGTTTAACTCGTCGCAGGCTAAAGCCCGCTCAACCGTCAGACCCCGTTCCGAGGGAATACCTGCGGAAGTACAAACAATCAATACTCATGAAAACTGTTCAACTACTTTTTTTACTCAGCTACTTCGGCCTATCCTTTTTATCTGCTCAGCATTTAGTGGTCGGGCCAAATGATAGCTTGATACTTCGAGCAGACCCTGGCCCACTCCAATCCCTAAAAATTACCGGATATTGTCAGTTAGATCTTCCAGCAGGGACGCGACTGGATATCGGGAAAATCGAGTTAGTTGCCGGCACGCTTCAAATTGGAACGCCCTCCAGCCCCTACGCTAAAGACCTGGAAATTGTACTCGGTCAGGATAATGAGACGGATCCCGCCCTTAGTGTGGGGCCTGGCAGTCGTTTAAGCATCTGGGCAGAAAAGGAAAACCCGCTGCTACTTCAACCTGGTACGAACCAAGCCCGCCCTCACTGGGTAACAATAGACCCGCAAGCGGATGAAGTCACCCTAGTTGGTATCCACTTTAATGGATTTGCCACTGCTACTGGTGAAGCTGCTGCCTTTCTGCGCTGGATAGGCGCAAAAGGGCAGCTACGTCGCTGTCAGTTCACGGCCATGCATGGAGGCGTACTATGGTTGGATGCAACCAGCGTTCCTCTGCTGCACAATGAAATAGAGACGGTAGGTGGGGCTGCCTTGGTCTTATCGCCCAGTGGTATTGGCAGCGGAAATGTGCTGCGGCATAACCAATTTCGGGTCACGGCCTCGGCAGAGCAAACGGTAGCGGCTGCCTTGCGCTTGGGTAATCCACTGCAAGCCGTTGAGGAAAATCAGATCAGCGTTGCTCATTGCCGGATCGCACTCGAGTATGCATCGCTTCCTGAATACCAGGATTTTCTTTGGCTGAATGACACCCAGCAATTTAGCCTGGAGGCCAATATCCTGGAAAATAAGACAGCCGCGGAGTATGACTGTACAGGGCTTTATTTTGCCAATGCGCATTTTAGTACTCCTATCAAGAGTAGCCGTAACCAAGTTTTAGGGTTCGGACTAGGGGCTCGAATTGCTGTGGATCAACTGCTGCTGGAGCAGTGGGAATTCCGTGATAATCGATCTGCTTTAGCCGTGGGAGGCGCAAGTTTGCGGGATTTGCACCTGATTGGTCCAGCTCCCAAAGGAGAACTGGGAATAGCCATTAATCAAGGTGATCAAGCTTTATGTCCACGTTGGGAAAACCTGATGATTCACAACTACGCTACTGGTATCCGCTTGGAGCGCCCACTACGAGCTGGCAACAGTATTGCTGGTCTGCGGCTTATGCAGGTTGATCAGCCCTGGGAGCTGGCTACTTTGCCACGCTCGGAGGCTTTGTTTTTTCCACTGGGAGATGATTATTTGTCTTCTATACTTACTAATGACAAGGTGACTACCCACTGTGGGCAACAGGATGGAGGGAGTAGTGGCCATTCAATGATGGCTTCAACACATCACGGCTCACCGGCTTCGGAGGAGCCCCCAACACATCATCATCACGAACGGACGAGCAACTCCATCTCTTTGTGGCCCGCTAAGCACTGGGCTATTGGGCCAGGCTGCCAGCAGCTAGCAGGTAATTCTGACTGGCTGATTTGTCCAGATGCGAGTATCGGCCAATTACGCTTGACTACGGGTTTTGGCCAGTCGGACCCAATCCATGAGCACGCTCTTAGTTTGGAAGAGGTAGAACTCCGACGGGGTGAGGATCGATCTTTGCAGCGCGTGGAAGGACAAGCTGTTAGTTGGGATTTGGCGGCTGATCAGACCTATGCTTTAGCTTTGAATTCTGGACAGGCCCTGGCAGACTTCCAATTAGAGTGGACTGCCGATACAGGGAAAAAACTACAGCTCTGGATGGATTACCCTTATCCTGACCCTGTCGTATTGTGGGCGTTGGGTAATGAGGTTCCCTGGCTATCAAGCCCTCAAGCTGTCGAAGCCCAAAGCGGTACAGCTTGCTACGTAGATAGAGAGCAGCAGCGAATCTTTTTACAGCTGCAATCGGATCAATTGCATACGTCGGTCGTGATTTACCGTCGGCAGATGGCCACCAACATCGAATATGCGGGGCAAAGGATTGCGGTTGCGTTCGAGCAAGATGCAGCATCCTTACGGTGGGCCTATCAACTGCCGTCTGGAACTGCCTCCTCTTTTACCGTGACGGATATCCATGCCAACCCATTAGCATCTTTTGAATTGATCGCTGATGAGCAAGGCTGGGTAAAGGTAGAACTGGACCGTAAAGCGTATGCTCCCAATAACGAAGCTGGCTGGTTTTTCCTCGAAGTAGGGGACCAAATTCACAAAGGGCCGCTCTATTGGTAGAGCATGAACGCATGGGGTGAGGGGCAGCACGGAAAATTGGCCTAAATTGAGATGACGTTATTGTAATCGACGTAGCCCCAAAATTATGAACCACCCACTCACTATCCTTTTCGGGGGAGTACTGCTCGTCCTGAGTGCCTGCCAAACGAAAGTACCTACGGAGCCGGCTCACCCTTGGCAAGTCGACCTGGATTTTTTTGGACAGACCCTTGCCCAAAAGCACAAGAACCTCTTTGCCCAATTACCAGAGGCGGAATTTGAGCGGGCACTCGCGGAATTAAGGGCTGTAGCTCCCGAACTAAGTGAGGCGGCTATGCTGATTGAGTTGGAGCAAATTCTGGCCAGGATAGGCGATGCGCATACGCGCATCGAAGCAGCGGATCGCCGCAGCGCCTTACCTTTTCGGGTGAGTTGGCTGGCCGAAGGCTTGGTTTTGACTGCCATTGAGGCAACGCAGGCCGATTATTTGGGGGAAACCCTGAGTCACATCAATGGGCAGCCGGTGGCGGCCGTTATCGATCAGTTTCGCCAGGTCATTACCTACGAAAATGAATCGCATTTTAAGTTTCAGTTTAGTCGGCAGCTGCACTACGCCGAATACCACTACTTTTTCGATTGGCTAGCGCCCGGACAAGATGTTGCGCTGCGGTTCACCACTGGAGAATCCGTTGCTTTAGCGCCCTTGGCCAACGACCTTTCCCGTATCCAGCTACCTGATCCACCGCTTTTTCTTCAAAAACCCCGGGTAAATTATTGGATGCGACCGCTAGTAGAATCAGCTATGGTTTATCTGCAATACAATCGCTGTCGGGAAGCTCCGGACGTACCCATGACCGATTTTGCTGCTGCTTTAGTACAAGAATTACAAGCTAATCCCGGTATTCAAAAAGTAGTTTTGGACGTCCGCAGGAATGGTGGTGGAAATTCTACGGTATTTCGCCCCTTACTGGCAGTACTGAAGGAGCTGGTTGATTCCGGCCGTCTTGCTCACGATCAAATTTATGTGTTCATCGGGAGGAATACTTTTTCCTCTGCTGTGCTCAATGTTTTGGAATTAGAGCGTACCCTTGATCCAGTTTTCGTGGGTGAACCCACCGGAGGAAAGCCGAACCATTTTGGAGAGTTGAAAAACTTTCGTTTACCAAATTCTGGCCTAAGGGTTTGGTACTCGACTAAATATTTTCAACTGAGTGATGATGACTTAGATGCCTTTTATCCCGACCAAGTCGTAGAATTATCGCTGGCAGATTTGTTAGCGGGAATTGATCCAGCTCTGGAATGGGTGAAGGAGAATTAGTCATCAATCACATTTGCTACCCGTTTGAATGTCGCCTAACGAATTAACTGCAAGAGCGATTCGTTGGTCACGGGCAGTAATGTCTATCTTCCCCCAAAGCACACTCACCAGCATGTCAAAAAACACCTCCATTTGTCAGTTCTCTGCTCTCGAAGAACTGCAGCCTCAAGGTTTTGTCGTTAATGGGTTAGACGTAGTCGTCATTCGCTATGGCGATGAAATTTCGGTACTCTACGGCCGCTGCCACCACCGTGGTGCTTTACTGGGTGATGGACACATTGATGGCCCCAACTTAATTTGTGGGGTGCACGGTTGGGACTATCGCTACGATACGGGGATCAGCGAGTACAATAATGACGAAGCCCTGCACAAATTCAAAGCCTGGGTAGAGGATGGCCAGGTTTGGGTAGAAGACGATGAAATCGCCGACTATTTAGAAAATCACCCTCAACCTTTTAGGCGCGATCAGTATCTGGGACAGTACGCTGATACCCACCCCGAAAGTACGGAACCCTACACGGGCTATATCCGCGAACTGGCACGCAACGGCTTAAAAAACTACGGTCACCACGGTCCTTCCGAATCGATGGGGGTGGACCGAAATAGCTTACCAAAGTGGGAAGACCTACAGTTTTTACCTGCGCAGCTTGCTGCTCGCCCATTGCTGGATGAGGAAGCGGTAACGACCAAGGTTATTATTGGGCCAAGGGCGCAGAAACCGCTAGAGCTTGACATTCCGCTCTTTGTTTCGGATATGAGTTTTGGCTCCCTATCTAAGGAAGCTAAAATAGCACTAGCGATGGGTGCCCAACAAGCGGGTACGGGGATTTGTAGTGGTGAAGGTGGTATGCTTCCGGAAGAACAGGCCAACAATGAGCGCTATTTCTATGAGTTAGCTTCGGGCAAATTTGGCTTTTCTTACGAGAAAGTCGCTAAAGCCCAGGCCTTTCATTTCAAAGGTGGGCAAGGCGCTAAAACCGGAACCGGAGGACATCTACCGGGGCACAAGGTAACTCCTGAAATTGCTACTGTACGTGGATTGGAAGTCGGACAAACCGCCATCTCTCCAGCCGCTTTTCCGGATTTGAAAACAACGGCAGATTTCGCAGAAGTTGCCCAAGAGGTCCGGCAGTTAACTGGCGGTATTCCTATCGGCTTTAAAATTGCAGCCAGCCATATCGAAGCAGACATTGACTTTGCTTTGGAAGTAGGAGTAGACTACATCATTCTGGACGGTCGGGGAGGCGGCACGGGTTCTGCACCGACGGTTTTGCGCAACAACATCAATGTGCCGACTATTCCGGCACTGGCCCGTGCCCGTAAGCATTTAGACAAAATCGGCGCCACGGATATCAGCCTGGTCATTACTGGTGGGCTACGGGTAGCCGAAGATTTTGCCAAGGCGCTCATGTTGGGCGCCGATGCCGTAGCGGTTTCCAACGCGGCGCTACAGGCCATTGGTTGTTTGGGGATGCGTGCCTGTAACTCTAACAATTGCCCAGTCGGCATTGCTACGCAAAAGGACCACTTAAGAGCGCGTTTAATTATTGAGAACTCTGCGGGCCAGTTGCATAATTTCTTTGATGCTATCAATGAATTGATCAAGGTGATTGCGCGTGCTTGTGGGCATGATCACATCAATCAATTCAACATTAAAGATCTCACCACTTTTAATCGGGACATGTACCACCTTACGGGGGTAAGCTATGCCGGTGTCAACCCTTAATCGATGGAGGCTATCATTGTAACAATTTCCAAAGTATTAGTGGCCTATCTACTGGTCGGTCTGGTATTCAGCGTTTACTTTTTGAGTAAGGGCATTTTTAAAGTGGATAAAGACAGCAAAGGCAGTAGTTGGTTGACGCGTTTACTCTTCTTGCCGGGTACGCTGATCTTCTGGCCGCTCTTCCTGGATAGACTGCTGAAGGGGGACAGCTCCGAAAGTCTAAAAAAATAAAAGCCAGATGACACCCACACTACGCAAGACCCATTTCGTGCTTTGGTTCTTACTGACCATCGTCGTACTGCTGTTGCTCACTTTTGCATTTTAAGGATTATGGCAAATACTTACCGACCGGTACAGTGGAACCGGCAGAAGAAAATCTACGATAAGTTGCTCTGGGCAGGCATTCTGCTGAGTTTAGTCAGCTTTGCAGCCTTCGAGTTGATCTTCGCTCCAGGAGTCACTATCGAGACTTTGTTGATTCGGGCTACGGCCTTTACGGCCATTATTCTGCTGCATATCATATTGCTAATCGGCCCCCTAAGCCGCTTGGATAAGCGCTTTTTGCCGCTGTTGTATAACCGCCGGCACATGGGCGTTTCGATGTTCATTCTGGCGGCTGTACACGGAATAGTATCTATGGTGCAGTTTCACGCTTTGGGTGATACTAATCCGCTGGTAAGTGTCTTTACGGCCAACCAAAACTACCGGGAAATCAGTGAGTTCCCCTTTCAAATCCTGGGATTTGGTGCTTTGTCCATCTTGTTTGTGATGGCGGCTACCAGCCATGATTTTTGGCTGAAAAACTTAAGTCCTCGTATTTGGAAGCTGCTGCATATGCTGGTTTACGTAGCCTATGCTTTACTGATTGGTCATATTGCATTGGGGACCTTGCAATACGAGGATCATCTATTCTATAAAGTTCTGCTGATTGGCGGTTTCTTATTGATCAGCGGTCTCCATCTATACACTGGCTGGCTGTCTAGTTGGGGGCTGGGTTTACAGGCCGGCTCGGCAGCTGAGGCGGGCTATCATCGGGTAGCTCATGTAGCAGAAATCCCGGAGAATCGGGCGAAGATGGTTTTTGTAGAAGGCGAGAATATTGCCGTTTTCAAGTACGACGGAAAGTTGTCTGCGGTCAATAACGTCTGCCGACATCAGCTAGGGCCGCTGGGGGAGGGCCAGATCATTGACGGTTGCATTACCTGCCCTTGGCATAGCTACCAATATCTACCCGGAAATGGCCAATCGCCTCCTCCCTACGAGGAGAAGTTGCCCACCTATCAATTGCGACTAGTGGGAGATGAAGTATGGGTAAATCCAACTCCTTTTCCTGCTGGTACCGCCGTAGCACCACTAAGCTATCCATCATGAGTAATTCAGAAGATTATTACATCGGCTGGAGAGAGGAACTACCACCCGGCTATGCCGCTTTCTATCGTAGATGCTTATTGGCAATCGCCCTGCTTTTACCGCTACTGATTTTAGCGGTGGTTCTGCTGCAAAAGCCCTTTAATCAGCACGAATTCCGCCTCGGGCGAGTAGAGGAGTTTACGGGGGTCTACCATTCCATACCGGTTCCCTTTTTCATTATTGATGAAGGTAATCTACCCGCAGATGTAGCTCCGCAAGCATTACTAGTCGGCTTTGGCAAGTTTGGGGCAACGGCCACCATGCGGGAGATCCAGGCCAGCACAGGCCGTCTGGATGGTAAGCGGATTAAGCTGGCAGGTACTTTGATTCACGGGGACGGACATGCTGTATTGGAATTGACCCAGGGATCCGAATCATTTATCTCCGTAGTAGATGAGCAGCGCGTACCCGCCTTGACGGGCAGCAGTATTGGTTCTTTACAGGCACGGGGAGAAATTCTTGACCCCAAGTGCTTCTTCGGCGTGATGAAACCCGGAGAAGGGAAAATACATAAGAGCTGCGCTATTCGCTGTCTGAGCGGTGGGATACCGGCAGTTTTTCGGACTCGTAGTAGTGGGGAGAGTACTTCCGCAGGTGTCAACCCCGCGGCAATCGAACACGACTACTATATTCTCATGGACTGGGAAGGTAATCCGCTTAACGAAGCTCTATTGCCTTATGTGGGCCAGGACATCACCATCAACGGTCAAGCCCGACAACTAGGCGACTGGAAGTTGCTCTTTATCGGTACGGATCAATTGCCCACGGCGGTTACGATGAGAAGTAGTTTGTGTGGAGCGGCGGCAGGTCAATTGGCGTCCTGAAGAACACTGCTATACGAATGCGGTTTTTGGCCTCTCCGGAGGAGAGGTCGCTGCATGTATCTAGTAGGCTACCTCCTGAAATTTCTGCTTGTCAAAACCAACTAAAACTAATAATCGCATCCCATTCCGGATCGCGGAAATCTTCTATGCCGTTGGAAAAGAAGAAGTGTAAGACTTGTTGGTCTTCGTCCACATACATGGCCAGAGGGAAAAGTTGATCTTTACATTGCCACCTGCCAGAAAAATACCGACCCGATACATCTTCCTGAAGCAACTCTATTTGGATTTGACTCCCATAAACCATTAATGTTGGACGGTAGCTACCCGACTGAAAATCCAGTCCTCCCTCCATCCAGCTTAAACTACTATACCAATCGCTTTTTTGATCAAACTGGAAAGGCCTGTCACGGCTAAAATCGAACATGCCTGGTTGCTTATCGATTCTAGGCGCAAATCCTGGCAAAGGAACTTCGAATTGAGAAGGTGAAAAATCTGGATGCTTAAGCAAGGCCTCACAACCATCCTTAAAGGTGAGAACTAGTGGCCTTGGAGATTGAGACGAATAAAGAAATAAGCTGATTATTGCCAAGAATAACCCCAATCCTAAGAACGCCTTTAGTTGATAAGGGATATTCATAATAATAGAGCAATTACCTACACACCATCGGCAGTGATTATTGTATCTACCGATATATGAACTACAAAATAGTAAGATCGCTTTTAGTAGGGGTAATTCTGCTTACTGCATGTAGGCCAGGCACTACTGAAATTGATGACCCTAAAGTGCTTTCCCCCCATGAGAGAAGATTTTATGGTAAGCCTGATATTTACAACTCAGCTCTCAGAATTACTGCCCGTTTTGCCGAATGTGGTGAATGGGGTGGACATAAAGAATCAATAAGCGTTTCCCGCTTAAATTCCTTTGAAAATCAAGTGATATACGAGCGTTACTACACGGAATGTGAAGTGAAAAATGACACTTTCCCTTTCTTAGAATTAGTTCAACTCGACACCTTCCGAATTCCTGTAGATCAATGTAAAGCCATTGGCAGTTATTCCACCAGACTTTTGAATGATATTTTGCTGAAAGAATTCCCTGGCCATGCTGGTCACGACTTTACCCTACGAGCTGCGAGAGGAGGAATCGACCTCCGATTGTATACTGGTATCTACGAACCGGTAGAAAGTTATAAGCTACTACTAGAAGGTCTAGGCTTGTCATCAGATCATTTGACCTTGGAATCCGTATACGGTCTGGACTTACAATAGAGGTGCTTTCCTTCCCGCGCGGAGCGTCGGGAAGACCGATAAATCATAGCGTCTTTGCGCCGTCGCGTGAAACCTACCTAAGCCCCCAGCGTCACCACCAAATCATCCTGCTCCACCAGGGTCTTAGCCGACAAATGGATTTGCTCCACCGTTCCGGCCAGCGGAGCGGTGATGGTACTTTCCATCTTCATGGCCTCGATCACGAATAAGGGATCGCCTTCGGCCACCTCATCGCCCAGCTTTACCAATAGGCGGCTCAGATTACCTTGTAGGGGAGAGCCCACCTGATTAGGTGCACTGGCTTTCTGATTCTGTTTAACCTGTACGTTGAGTTGATTGTCCCGTACCTGCACCGAACGAGTCTGCCCATTCAGGCTGAAGAATACGAGCCGATTGCCTTGCTCGTCGGCTTCAGTTTTGTTAAGGTACTTGATGGCAATGGTCTTGCCTTCGTCAATCCCTACCAGGATTTCTTCGTTGGATCGAAGGCCGTAAAAGAAAGCCGTACTGGGTAATACTTTTACCTCACCGTATTTCCTGCGGAAGTCAAAATAATCAGCATACACCTTCGGGTAAAGCAGCTGGCTAGACAAGCGTAACTCATCGGCTGCTTCCCCAAACTCTTCCTGATAGCTGGCTTTGGCCGCCGCCCAGTCGATGGGCTTTAACTGTGAGTTAGGTCGATCGGTATAGGGCTTTTCGTGCTTCAGCACCATCTTCTGGATCTCGGGCGGGAAACCGCCTTCAATCTGACCGAGGTCTCCCCGCATCAGTGATTTTACACTATCGGGAAAGTCCATCTTATCGCCCCGTGCCAGGATGTCTTCTTTCGTGTAGCCGTTGCTGGTCATGAACATGGCCATATCACCCACCACCTTAGAGCTGGGCGTTACCTTGATCAAATTGCCAAACAGATCATTGGCCGCCTTGTAGTTGGCTTTGATGGTTTCAAACTGCTCTTCCAGGCCTAAACCACGCGCTTGCGGCCGCAGGTTAGAATACTGGCCACCCGGTATTTCGGAATCGTAAATACTGGCCGTTCCCGAACGCAATTCCGTCTCGAAAGGGTAGTAGAAGCTACGCACCGTTTCCCAGTAGGCGCTGAACTCATTCAGCTTGGGCAGGTCAATGGGGTTCTCCCGGGGATGTCCTTGCATCATTGCTGCCAGCGAGTTGAAACTGGGCTGGGAGGTCAGACCAGAGAGCGAACTAATGGCCACGTCGACAATGTCTACTCCGGCTTCGATCGCCTGGAGGTAAGTCGCCGATTGTATACTACTGGTGTCGTGGGTGTGCAGATGAATGGGTAGGTCCACCGTTTCCTTGAGTCGTCCTACCAGTTCGGCGGCGGCCAGCGGTTTCAGCAGGCCGGCCATATCCTTAATCGCGAGGATGTGTGCACCAGCATCCTCGAGCCGCTTCGCCAGATCGAGGTAATAATCGAGGGTGAATTTGGTCTTGCTGGGATCGGTGATGTCACCAGAATAGCAAATACAGGCCTCAGCCAGGCTATCGGTTTGTTCGCGCACCGTCTGGATGCTGACCAACATATTGTCCACCCAGTTCAGGGAGTCAAAAATGCGGAAGAGGTCAATGCCATTTTCAGCGGCTTGTACGACGAAACGTTCGATCAGGTTGTCGGGGTAGGCCTTGTAGCCGACTCCGTTGGAGCCCCGCAGTAACATTTGGAATAAGGTGTTGGGAATGGACTTCCGCAGGTCTTGTAGTCGCTGCCAGGGATCTTCCTTGAGGAAACGATGAGCTACGTCGAAGGTCGCACCTCCCCAGACCTCCATACTGAACAAGTCGCCGATTTCACTCTTGGCGTAGCTCTCCGCCACTTTAAGCATATCGTAGCTCCGCATCCGAGTAGCCAGCAAACTTTGGTGGCCGTCGCGGAAGGTCGTATCGGTATATTGAATCTTTTTTTCCTGTTTCAACCAATTGACAAAGCCTTCCCGTCCTAGCTGTTGGAGTCGAGTGCGCGAGCCTTCGGGAAAGGCAGTGTAGGGGTCGAAGTCGGGTACCACTGGTTTAAGGAAGCTACGTCCTTTGTCAAAGGATTTGACGTCAGGATTGCCATTCACAATCGTTTCGGCCAGATAGCGCAGCAGGCGGGTGCCGCGATCACGGAAGTTGCGACTTTCCAGTAGTTGCTGGTGCTCAGGAATAAAGCGGACAGTGGCTTCGCCATCGCGGAAAGTGTCGTTTTCCAGTAGGTTGAGCAAGAAGCCGATATTGGTTTTTACCCCACGGATGCGAAATTCTCGCAGCGCGCGGTGCAGACGATTGCTGGAGCCTTTCAGCGTGCGCCCCCAGGCCGTTACCTTAACAAGTAGGCTGTCAAAATAGGGGCTGATAACCGCACCGGGAAAGGCCGAGCCGGCATCTAGCCGGATGCCCATACCACTAGCAGAGCGGTAGGCAATCAAGGTGCCATAGTCCGGCTTGAAGTCATTAGCTGGATCTTCGGTAGTCACCCTACACTGGATGGCAAAACCATTGGCCTGGATATCCTCCTGGCTGCGAATAAAGATGGTCGGGTGCTCCAGCGGGTAACCCATCGTCACTAAAAACTGCGAGCGGACTAAATCGATCCCCGTAATCTCTTCGGTAATGGTATGTTCTACCTGAATACGAGGGTTGACTTCGATGAAGTAGATGGAGTCGTCCTCATCCACTAGAAATTCTACCGTACCGGCGCAGTAGTAACCTACTTCTTCGCCCAGCATTAGGGCGTATTCGTATAATTTGTCTTTAGTGCTTTGCGCCAGATTGGGCGCAGGTGCAACCTCTACCACCTTTTGAAAACGGCGCTGCACGGAGCAGTCACGTTCGTAAAGGTGGACCAATTTGCCGTAGCGATCACCAAAGAGCTGCACTTCGATGTGCCGTGGGTTTTCGATAAATTTTTCCAGGAAAATGGTGCCATCACCAAAGGCCTTTTCGGCTTCACTGGCGGCATCCACTACTTCTACACGTAGGTCCGCTTCGGAGCGCACTACCCGCATACCTCGGCCGCCGCCGCCGGAAGCAGCTTTGATAATTACCGGGTAGCCAATACGTGCTGCTTCGCTAGCGGCCAGATCAGGGTCAGTAATGTCCACCTGGCTATCGGGAATGAGTGGCACATTAACCCGCTTGGCCAAGTTTTTTGCCGCAATTTTGTCTCCCAGTTGGTCCATAGATTCGGCGGCCGGACCGACGAATTCAATACTATTCTCCCGGCAGGCACGGGCAAAATCGACGTTCTCACTCAGAAAGCCGTAGCCGGGGTGAATGGCATCCACCTCTTTTTCCTTTGCTAACTTGATGATCGCATCAATATCGATATAGGGGCGAAGGGGCTCATCGTCAGGGCCAATCTGGTAGCTTTCATCGGCCTTATAACGGTGAAGGCTGTAACGGTCTTCATAAGTATAAATCGCGATGGTACGCAGTTCCAGTTCACTGGCTGCCCGCAGGATTCGAATGGCAATTTCACCTCGGTTAGCGACGAGGATGCGCTTAAAACGCTTGATGGTTGGCTTAGTCATGTAATAACTTTTTCCCACAATGGGGAAGCAATTCTAGGGAAGATGGAAATATACAGATATTAGTGCCCAAATTCTGCCCATATGGACTTTGATCTACTACGCGAATATTGCTTGGCAAAGGCCGGAACTACGGAAGAATTGCCCTTTGGGCCCGATGTCCTGGTATTCAAAGTGATGGGGAAGATGTTTGGGGCGATCGGCCTAGAGGAAGAAGAACCAAGGGTCAACTTGAAATGTGACCCCGAAAGGTCGGTTTTGCTACGCGAAGAATATCCCGACATCATTCCAGGTTGGCATATGAATAAGAAGCACTGGAATA
This sequence comes from Bacteroidota bacterium, assembly GCA_039030655.1. Lineage (GTDB taxonomy): Bacteria > Bacteroidota > Bacteroidia > Chitinophagales > Saprospiraceae > Neolewinella. The sequence goes on from JBCCDS010000003.1 coordinate 78,980, forward strand.
CAGTCTATTTACAACGCGAACTACCCCTGAGCCTGATTAAAGAATTGATCGACCACAGTTATGAATTGGTAGTAGCTAGCCTGCCGAGGAAGGTAAGGGAGGAGCTTCTGTAGTCTGTTAGATCTTTAGACTTTAGTTCATTAGTCTTTTAGGATAGTTGGGTAGCGACGCCATCGGAGTAGTGTCTAGTCGCAGGACGGCCCCATTCGCTTCGCTCCGGGAAGCCGGCCAGCTACCTGCCCCCTCGCCGGCCGAATGCTTTCAAGCGCAGCGCAGGAAGTTCGCCCTGGGAGTAAAGCCTTAATCGTAATTTTTTTGCGGTCACTTTAAACCATAATCTGAATCATGAATTGCCCTTCTTAAGAACTAAGAACTAAGAACTAAGAACTAAGAACTAAGAACTAAGAACTAAGAACTAAGAACTAAGAACTAAGAACTAAGAACTAAGAACTAATTACCCAATCGCTCCTCCAGTAATCCACTTCATAATATAGACTAGCGCCACGCTGATCGCTAAACCGAAAGCTACTTTGGCTAGATCGGACAAGATGTTGCGGAAGGCCCCTTTTAAGTCCAATTGCCCTGAACTCGTTTCGTAGTAGGCGACGGCTGCACGGGCGATCATAAATGCCGCAAGCACGATGATAATTAAATCGCTGACGGCATCGCGGAGGTAAACTACGTAGCCGATTAACCCTAGGAGGACCACATTTAAACCTAAGCCCATGCTATGCATTAGCGGAGCTCGTTGGACATCACTGGGTTCTGCTTCCAGTTCCAATCGGTAGCGAATGGCAATTTCGCGACCTGCTAGTAATCCGAGGAATACCCAGGTAGTGGACATGGGGACATTACTGAATTCCTTGAAGAATAGCAGAACTATACTATAAGTGAAGTCAATAATAGTAGCCGAACGCACGTCTACGGTATTAGTCTTTGCTTTGACGATTTTTTGGATGGCCCCCCCTTTTGAATAGAAGATGATGGCTAGCATCGTCAAAAGTATAGCCAAAGAGATCGCCAGCTCTGCGCCATTAATTGATCTGGGCAGGTAGACGTAGATATTGGCAAAGTCTTGGATGAGCCATTGCCCCCAAAGGAATCCAGTAGAGGCCCATTGGAGTACTGTCCAGACGCGTCGTTCCTGGGGTTTTATCGGGTTGGCGAGGAACTTCCGGTCCGCAAAGCGAGTGATAAGCTGCCAGAGTAGGATCGCTACACAGAAGGCTAGGGCGTAACCCAGAATCGACTTCATGGTCATCGACATCAGCCCTTTCGGAGCGAAAAAAGTTAGGATGAGGAAGGAGGTACTAACGGGAATTCCCGTTCGCGTCAGAATCATCAAAACTAGTGGAGGTAGTAAGTAGGGCCAGCCAAACTCTGGCATATCTACCGGACTCGGATAGCGTAGACTACCAGCGTTTTCTCCGTCTTTGATCAGGACTTGCAGTCGTTCATAGCTGACATCTCCTCCGTAATAATACCAGCCATAAACCAAGGTAAACGTAAGGATACTCCCGGCAAATAACCAAAGTACCCACCAGGGGCGTCGCTCGTTCGAAGCTAGGAAAGTACCTAGGGTCTGAATAGAGTCATTACCAACAACGGCGTAACCGGCTAAAATAAAACCGGTCCACATGATGAGTAGTGTAGGATCCAAAATGACGTTCACTTAGTGTGGGCGTGAAGTTAGGGTTTAGCGAGGGAATCAGCTTATTAGATCGTTAACTGTAGGTTAATTATAGGATCTTATGCGTATTCGGTTACTGCCTAATTGATAGGTCACATAAACATCTCAAAGAGCAGCGGCCGGTCATTCAAATGCTCATAGGTGAAGCTTTTGGCCTCCATGCGCTCAATGAGGGCGTCGTAGTCTGCGGCATGGGCCAGTTGTAAGCCTACTAAAGCAGGACCAGTGGCCCGATTATGCTTCTTGGTATACTCGAAGTGGGTGATATCATCCGTCGGCCCGAGCACCTCATTGAGGAATTCGCGCAAAGCACCAGATCGTTGTGGGAATTCTACGATGAAGTAGTGTTTGAGCCCACTGTACAAGAGCGCTCTTTCCCGGATTTCTTCCGTTCGGGTGATGTCGTTATTACCACCACCGATAATGCAAACGACGGTTTTCCCTTTGATATCGTCCCGCAACTGATCTAAGGCTGCGACAGGTAAGGTGCCGGCAGGTTCTACGACGATAGCTTCTTCATTGTAGAGTTCCATGAGCGTAGCGCAGCATTGGCCTTCAGGAACCAGCAGCACTTCTTCTAACACTTGTTGGGCAATAGGAAAAGTAAGTTTTCCTACTTGCTTTACGGCAGCTCCATCGACGAAATTATCGATTTTATCCAGGGTGAGAATCTTTCCTGCTGCCAGGCTTTCGTGCATGGCTGGAGCACCGCTGGGTTCTACTCCGTATAGTTTGGTATGGGGCGAAAGCTGTTTAAATACGCTACCCACACCTGAGCTGAGGCCACCACCACCTACTGCCATAAGTAGATAATCTACTCTTTGGGGAATATCATCTAGGATTTCCAGACCGACGGTCCCCTGGCCGGCGATGACTTCCCGGTCATCAAAGGGAGGGACGTAAGTGTAACCATTGCGTTCCGCAGCTCGGAGGGCTTCCGTAGCCGCATCGTCGTAGGTATCGCCTACCAGGATGATTTCAACGAACTCTTTACCGAATAGGCGTACCTTTCCCACCTTCTGACGTGGGGTGACGGCCGGCATGTAGATATGGCCCTGTACTTTTAGCTGTGCACAAGCGTAGGCCATGCCTTGAGCGTGGTTGCCCGCACTAGCACAAACCACCCCTTTAGCGAGTTGCTCTTCAGTGAGGGTCGACATTTTGTTATAAGAGCCTCTAATCTTGTAGCTGCGTACTTCTTGCAGATCCTCCCGCTTGAAGTAAATCTCCGCTTCGTATTCTGCCGAAAGTCGACTCACCCGTTGTAGCGGCGTATGTAGAGCGACTCCACGTAAACGGTGGCGAGCCCGCATTACTTCCTCTACGGAAACCAGTGGGTTAGCAGTGGCACTTTTTATCTCAGACAAGGCATAAAAATTTTAGAGCTTGCAGCGAAACTGCAAGCTCTAAAAAAAATTAGACTTCCACTTTGGCATTTTCGGGCCGCAGAGAGCGTACCGTTTGCCCGGCCTGCCACATTTCACTCTCGCGCAGTTGCCGCAATTCTTCGTCCAGCTTTTCGCGGTAGTCGGGTTGACTGTTGGTATCGATACTGCGTTGGGCTTCCTCACCACTTGCTACGCTATCGTAAAGCTCGTTTACTACGGGTTTTACGGCATCCCGGAATTTATCTTTCCAGTCTAGCGCTCCTCGTTGAGCAGTGGTAGAGCAGTTGGCGTACATCCAGTCCATCCCGTTTTCCGCCACAAGTGGCATTAGGCTCTGGGTTAATTCCTCTACTGTTTCGTTGAAGGCCTCTGAAGGGGAGTGGCCGCGCTCACGCAGTACATCGTACTGGGCTTCAAAAAGCCCCTGGATGGCCCCCATCAAAGAGCCGCGCTCTCCCGTAAGGTCAGAGAATACCTCTTTGCGGAAATCTGTTTCGAATAGGTAGCCAGATCCCACACCAATACCTAAAGCTACGACCCTTTCATAGGCCCGGCCAGTCGCATCCTGGAAAATAGCATAGCTAGAATTGAGTCCTCGGCCCGCCAGGAACATCCGACGCAGGCTAGTTCCTGAACCTTTAGGAGCTACCAGGATAACATCAATATCGTCGGGAGGAATGATGCCAGTACGCTCTTTATAGGTAATACCAAAGCCGTGGCTAAAGTACAGCGCCTTACCTGCAGTAAGATGGGGTTTAAGCCGTGGCCACACTGCAATTTGGGCTGCGTCGGACAGCAAGTACTGGATAATAGTAGCACGTGCAGCCGCCTCTTCAATGGGGAAAAGGGTTTCACCGGGTACCCAGCCATCATTTACCGCTTTATCCCAGGTCGGACTATTCTGGCGTTGACCGATAATGACGTTGAAGCCGTTATCACGCAGGTTCATACTCTGGCCTGGGCCCTGCACGCCGTAGCCAATTATCGCAATCGTTTCCTCTTTTAGGACCTCGCGTGCTTTTTCCAATGGGAACTCGTCACGCATGACGACATTTTCTTCTACGCCGCCAAAATTCAGGATAGCCATAGGATGGTAGTTGTATAGTTATCGTACAAAGATGAAGTAAGCGACCTTAATGACCTGACCATTGTCTTACAATTCTACGACGGCTAAAGGCTGGTTTGTGCGCGGAAATAGCGACCTTGTGGACCGAATTGATTTAGCCTAACCAACCGTATTTGTAAAGCCAAAGCATGAAACAAGTAGCCCCCTACCAGGCCCAGCATAAAATACGCATTCTAACGGCAGGCTCGCTCTTTGACGGGCACGATGCTGCCATCAATATCATGCGTCGTATTATCCAGCGTTCCGGCGCTGAGGTGATCCACCTGGGGCACAACCGCCCCGTAGCGGAGATCGTCAATGCAGCCATCCAGGAAGACGTACAGGCCATTGCCATTACTTCCTATCAAGGAGGACACAATGAGTTTTTTAAGTATGCCTACGACCTGCTGCGGGAAAAAGGTGCGCCCCACATCAAAATATTCGGAGGTGGCGGAGGCACCATTTTGCCTTCGGAGATCGAAGATTTACATGCCTACGGTATTGACCGCATCTATTCTCCTGATGATGGTCGGGCAATGGGGCTACAAGGCATGATTAATGATCTGCTGGAAAAAGCAGACTTCCCGGTAGGCGATCAACTGAACGGAGAAGTAAAACAAGTTCCCCAGCGGAAGCCCACAGCCATTGCCCGCAGCATTTCTGCCGCAGAAAACTACCCCGATGATAATGCCGATTGGCTAAGTGAAATCAAGACTGCGGCTGAAAAGAGTACGGTTCCTGTACTGGGGATCACCGGGACTGGTGGAGCGGGCAAATCCAGTCTGGTAGATGAGCTGGTGTTGCGTTATTTGACCCAATTTCCAGATAAAACCCTGGGTATTATCTCCGTCGATCCTTCTAAGCGCAAAACCGGTGGGGCGCTACTTGGCGACCGTATTCGGATGAATGCCATTGCTAATGAACGCGTCTTCATGCGTAGTCTGGCTACCCGGCAGTACAATGCAGCTTTATCACGGGATATCGATAGCGCCATTGCTGTATTTAAGGAAGCAGGTTTCGACCTGATCATTCTGGAGACCTCTGGTATTGGTCAATCAGACAGTGAAATTGTGGATCATGCCCAGCTGTCTGTCTACGTGATGACCCCAGAATTTGGGGCAGCCAGCCAGCTGGAAAAAATTGATATGCTGGACTTTGCCGACCTGATCGTGTTGAATAAGTTCGATAAGCGTGGCTCCTTAGATGCGCTCAATGCAGTGCGTAAACAATATCAGCGCAATCACGATCGCTGGGAAGATCCACTGGAGGACATGCCCGTCTACGGCACCATTGCTTCTCAGTTCAATGACCCCGGGGTCAATACCTTTTTCAATGCGTTGATCCAACGCCTTTTCCCCGACGAAAGCCGAACACCACTTCGCGAAGGAAGTAGTGAAAAGCAGTATATCATTCCGCCAGCGCGCGTACGCTATTTATCGGAAATTGCTGAGAATAACCGCCGCTACGACGAGATGCTCCATCAACAAGCTGATACTGGTCGTGAGCTTTTCTCCCTTGAAAACACCCTGAAACTAATAGCTAGGGATGGATCTACGGAAGTACAAAATCAACTGGAAACTTTACGCGATCAAACTCAGGACCGACTGAGTGCGGACACCAAACAATTGCTAGCTGACTGGGAGGCAAAAAAAGCAGCTTATCGCGCCGAACATTTCGTCTATCAGGTACGCAATCGGGAGATTAAGGTAGACAACTACACCACCTCCTTATCTCATAATCAAATTCCTAAGGTGGTACTGCCTCGCTTCAAAGACTATGGGGAGATCATTCGTTGGTCAGGACAAGAGAACGTCCCGGGAGAGTTCCCCTTTACGGCGGGTGTATTTCCTTTTAAGCGTAAGGGGGAAGACCCGACTCGTATGTTTGCCGGAGAGGGTGGCCCCGAACGGACCAATAAGCGCTTTCATTACCTCTCACAAGGTATGCCAGCCAAGCGCCTATCCACCGCCTTTGACTCCGTAACGCTCTACGGTGAAGATCCAGACCACCGCCCCGACATCTACGGGAAGGTGGGGAACTCGGGCGTCAACGTCAGCTCGCTAAACGATGCCAAAAAGCTCTACTCTGGCTTTGACCTCTGTGATCCAAAGACTTCGGTCTCGATGACGATCAACGGTCCAGCCGCTACGATTTGTGCCTTCTTTATGAATGCGGCTATTGATCAGCAGTGTGAGTGTTATATCCATGAAAATGGCCTTGAAGAGCTGGTCGAAGCTGCGTTTAAACGGGAGTATGACGACCGAGGTATCGATCGCCCCCGCTACCACGGAGACTTACCGGAAGGTAATGATGGTCTTGGTTTGATGCTGCTCGGCCTAACCGGTGATCAGGTACTTGAGGCTGAGGTGTATGAAGAATTGAAAGCCAAGGCTTTACGTGCAGTTAGAGGAACCGTTCAAGCAGACATTCTGAAGGAAGATCAGGCCCAGAATACCTGCATCTTCTCCACTGAGTTTAGCCTTAAGTTGATGGGTGATGTACAGCAGTACTTTATTGACCACAGCGTGCGCAATTTTTATTCGGTTTCCATTTCTGGCTATCACATCGCAGAGGCAGGGGCTAACCCTATTTCACAGCTAGCCTTCACCCTGTCCAACGGCTTCACTTTTGTCGAGTATTACCTCTCGCGCGGGATGGACATCAATGAGTTTGCGCCCAACCTTTCCTTCTTCTTCTCCAATGGCGTTGATCCCGAATATGCCGTTATTGGTCGGGTGGCGCGTCGTATATGGGCCAAGGCGATGAAATTTAAATATGGCGCCAACGAACGCAGTCAGAAGTTGAAGTACCATATCCAGACTTCCGGACGCAGTCTGCACGCACAAGAGATTGATTTCAACGATATCCGAACGACGCTACAAGCGCTCTATGCCATCTATGACAATTGCAATTCGCTGCACACCAATGCCTACGATGAGGCCATTACGACTCCCACTGAAGATAGTGTGCGCAGAGCGGTTGCCATCCAGATGATTATCAATCACGAGTTGGGGCTGGCTAAGAATGAGAATCCCCTGCAAGGCAGTTTTATCATTGAAGAACTGACGGATCTAGTAGAGGAAGCGGTATTGCTGGAGTTTGATCGGATTACCGAACGGGGTGGCGTGTTGGGCGCGATGGAAACCATGTATCAGCGTGGTAAAATCCAGGAAGAAAGTATGCACTACGAGATGCTAAAACATACGGGAGAGTATCCCATCATTGGCGTCAATACTTTTCTGTCTTCGGAAGGTTCACCAACCATTATACCGAAGGAAGTGATCCGCGCTACGGAGGAAGAAAAGCTGCGCCAGATTACCAACCTGGAGGCATTGCACCACTTGCATGAAGAACGGGCACAGACCAGTATTACCGCCTTAAAGCAGGAGGCGATAGCTAACGGAAACGTTTTTGAAAAACTGATGGAGTGTGTGAAATACTGCACCTTAGGGCAGATTACTAACGCCCTGTTTTCCGTTGGCGGTCAGTACCGTAGAAGTATGTAAGCCCATGCGATTAAAAAACAGAGTAGCGATTGTAATGGGAGCTGCCCGTGGGATTCCTGAGAGAGCCCTTGGATATTGCCTACGGCTATTTTCCTCTGGCCTCAGAGGAAGCCCGCTTCGTCAATGGCGTTTGTCTGAATATAGACGGAGGAGTAGCCCGATAATCAGTATTGAATCAGATTAACCTATCTTTCGCTAATGACTTCTCCTGCTTTTCAACTTACGATTAATAATTACGTCGCTGAACTTTCCTTTAATCGACCGGAGAAGGCCAATTCATTGGACTTGGCAGCCTGGCAAGAAATGCGCGATCAGTTGGTAGCCCTTGGGCAAAACCCAGAGGTACGCGTAATCATCCTTTCCGGGCAAGGCAAACATTTTTGCGCGGGTATCGACCTGGAGACCTTGATGAGTGTAGCGCTGGCTGATACGGCGGATGAAGCCCGCAAGCGAGAGGCCATTCGTAACTTTATTTACCAGTTACAGGATTGTATCAGTTCCATAGAGCGCTGCCCGAAGCCCGTATTGGCAGCCGTACACGGTGGCTGTATTGGGGGTGGGGTAGACATCATCACAGCCTGTGATCTGCGCTACTGTTCGGAAGAGGCCTACTTCACGATTAAAGAAACCGATCTTGGTTTAGCGGCCGATATTGGAACCCTGCAGCGGCTGCCGACGATCATCCAGCCGGGGATGGTCGCCGAGCTAGCCTTTACCGCCCGTAAGGTATTTGGCCCGGAAGCAGCACGGATCGGTCTGGTCAACAATTGCTATGCTGATCAAGCGGCCTTGCAAAAAGGGGTAGGGGAGCTGGCCCAAATGATGGCTGCAAAATCTCCTCTGGTGCTACGCGGCATTAAAGAGACCTTACTCTACAAACGCGACCACAGCGTGCAGGATAGTTTACGGCAGATTGCAACGCACAACGCAGCTTTCCTGCTTTCTACTGATCTAGCGGAATCCTTCCAGGCCTTTATGGAAAAGCGTGCCCCAGACTATAAGGATGCTTAGTGTCGATCAATTGGGAAACGAATGGATTTTTGCAGCGCCTCCCCAGCGGATTGTATCCTTGGTGCCTTCGATCACTGAATTGCTTTGTGACTTAGGTCTGGAAGATCGCCTGGTCGGTTGTACGAAATTTTGTGTGCATCCGCTGGACCTGCGGAAGTCCAAAACCATCATAGGCGGAACCAAAAATATTCATCTGGACCGGATCAAGGCCCTGAACCCAGACCTGATCATTGCTAATAAGGAAGAAAACCGTAAAGAGGATGTAGATCAGCTACTGAGATTTTTCCGCTGTTGGGTATCGGCAATCAAGACTCTCCCGGAGGCCGAAGAAATGATCCGCTCGCTGGCAGAAATCTTTGGACGTAGTCAGCTAGGCGAGCAAATCATTGCGCGAAACCGTTTGACCTTACCCAATCCGATTCCTGATCAGGGCAAAGCGCTTTATTTAATCTGGCGGGATCCTTTCATGAGTGTAGGGCGGGATACCTACATTCACGATATGTTGAGTCGCTGTGGTTACATCAATTGCTGTGCGGAGCAAGAACGTTACCCTAGTCTCAGTACTCAAGACCTAATTGATCTCCGGCCAGCACATATTCTACTATCTTCTGAGCCCTTCCCATTTAAAGAAAAGCATTTGAGGGAGATACAGGAAATTTGTCCCACCGCTCAAGTATCGCTAGTAGACGGGGAATTTTATTCCTGGTACGGGTCGAGGTTGGGGAACCTAGCGATCAAAGCTTGAGCTGATCACTTAGATAAAGAACTCATTTAGGGTTAGTTCTCCGCTCGCGCAGAAATTTGTCTGCGATTAATCTGGGAGAAGCGTTTGTTTTTGAGCAGATAATAATGCAAAATGACGCTGTCGTACAGGCGGCCTTCGTCGCTGCGATCCGGACCGATACGCATGGCTTCAATCTGTTGGTTGCGCTGCTGGCGACGCTTCCACCAGAATCCTAGCCGAGGGAAGACGTGCCAATGGGCCTGAATAATTGACTTTATGTTGGGTAGGTTTCGTTCGTAAAGAAAGAGTAGGCCCGCTAGCCCATCCAGGAAGAGCCGGATGGGTACCCACCAGAGCAACTTGAGAATGGATTCATTCTTAATGCTGGTCACCATCGTATTGCGGAAATTGAGGTAGGTCTTTCGCGGGTTATTGTAATCCAGCGTGCCGCCGCCAACGTGGTATACGCTGGATCTTGGCTCCGCCATGATGCGGTAGCCTGCCCGCTTTAGTCGCCAGCACAGGTCAATTTCTTCAGCGTGCGCAAAGTATTCTTCTTCAAAGCCGCCAATGCCATGGAATAGTTCCGCCCGAATAAAAAGGGCAGCGCCACTAGCCCAGAAAATTTCCTGCCGACCGTCGTATTGTCCCAGGTCTTCTTCCAGACTGTAAAATACCCGCCCCCGGCAAAAGGGATAGCCCAGCGTATCAATCATTCCGCCAGAGCCGCCAGCGTATTCAAATTCTTCGGGCCGCAGCTGGGATAGGATCTTTGGTTGTACGGCTGCTACCCGTTCGTCTTTAAACAAAGCCAGACAGGGGGGCAGCCAATCTTCGGTTACAGCTACATCGCTATTGAGCAGTACGTAGATGTCTGCTTCGACTTGTTTCAGCGCAGCATTGTAGCCACCGGCAAAACCCAGGTTTTCTTCTAGTTGGATCAATTCAATCTGGTGATAGCCACTATTGATGAGCCAGTGTACACTATCATCGGTACTGGCATTATCTGCTACGATCAAACGACAATTAGGCGCCAAATGGTCGACCACCCCTGGGATAAACTGCTCAAGGTATTGGCGCCCATTATAATTGAGGATGACGATAGCCGTATCTAAGTCAATGGTCGATTGGTCATCACCGGCCTCTTGCCGCTCTAGTAGCTTTGCACGACTAGTTGCCTCATCCATAGCCAACTGCGCGCGCAGGGCTTCCAAACCCTCTAATTGAAGATCTGGACGGATGAAATCCATCAGCTCTACACTTAATTCTTCCCCGTAAATGCTTTCATCAAAGTCGAAAATATTGACCTCGATCGTACGGGCCAATCCTTCGTCGAGGGTGGGGCGCTGGCCGATATAGAGCATACCTTCATAAGCCGAAGTACCGCGGAAAACCCGCACGGCATAAACTCCGTCGGCGGGCACTAGCTTGTAAGGGGTACGCAAGTCCAGATTAGCGGTAGGATAACCAATGTCCCGACCAATTTGCTGGCCCGTAACCACTCGTCCGGTAAGCATGTAGTCGTAGCCGAGCAGCTGATTAGCCTTTTCGATCTCGCCCTCACTGATGGCCCTACGGATTTTTGTAGAGGATACAGTGATGTCATCGACCTCCTGCGCTTCAATTTCTACCACTTCATAATCGCACATCGGGCCGAGATAACGCAGCAGTTCCAGGTCGCCTTTACGCCCCTGACCGTAGCGATGGTCGTAGCCGATCACGATTCGACTAGGACGAATTCGTTCCACCAAGAAATCGTGGATGTAAGCTTCGGCGGTTAGCTGAGAAAATTCCTTAGTGAAGGGGACAATAATCACATGATCGATGCCCTGGCGACCAATGCGTTCTATTTTTTCGGCGGTAGTGGTGAGCAGTCGGGGTTCTCCCGATTCGGGTTGGAGTAAATGACGAGGGTGCGGATCGAAGGTGACGACGACGCTTTCCCCCTCACTGAGTTCTGCCAACTTAACGATGCGGTCCAGCAATTGCTGGTGCCCTCGGTGCAAGCCATCAAAGCTACCGATCGTTACTACTGCCTTTTTAAATTCCGGAAGCTCGTCGAGCGAATAATGTACCTCCATAAGGAAGCGCAAATATAAGTGATTGGTGCTTAGTTCGTAGTAGGTAGTTGGGTAGTATTTTAGGGGGTAGTTGAGTAGGTTGAGCGTTCTGAATAATTTAGATGGGGTGGGTATTTATCTGGCTTTAAGCTTACTTGGATTACATCCTACTCAGTACGCCCTTCGCAATACCCTGTACCCTGTACCAAGTGCCCCGTACCTTACACTTCTTCATTTGTACTTCCGCAGGTGCTGGGCGTCGAACACACTTAATGCGTTGGATGGATGGAGCAACTACAAGGGCTTTATCTTTAAGCGGATATTACGCTCATTGCAGACTTCTAGTCGCTTAATAATACACCATGCGCTTACTTTTTTGTTGTCTTATTCTGACCGTTGGTTGTGGATCACCTACGACCGAGCGGGCTGACGTTCCGCACGCTAATCCAGAGAAAGTAGATCTGCTGGCCTTTATCGCTCATCCCGATGACGAGGGCGTTTGGGGAGGCGCCTTGACCTACTATGCTCATTGTCGGGGAAAGCGCGTAAAATTAATCTGTCTGACCAGTGGAGAATACGGTAACGGCTTACCACACCCTGTAGAAGAAGGTGCGGTCCCGGATTGTAGTTACGACGACTCAGATTATCCTTGTTGGCACAAGATCCCGGCTGAAGAGTTGGTTTATCCCAACTATTATCGCGAGCAGGAGATGGCCTGTGCCGCCGAAACCTACGGTATTGAGCTACCCGTTATTCATCCGCGTTTCCCAGACATGGCAGGGCTACAACCCTGGGGGGCGGCAGAGCCAGGTTTCTCCTTTTGGGGGGGCAAAGACAGTGTGCTGGCCAAAATGACGGAATACATTCGGACGTATCAACCGGAGGTGATCCTGGCTATGGACTGGAATGGTTTTAACGGCAATCCACAGCACATAGCCTCCGCGCGGGGTGCTTATTATGCTGCTGAGCTGGCGGCCTCTTCCGATCATTTTTCGCAACAACTTGCTACGCTTGGTAGCTGGGAAACTCCAAAGGTCTACTTGCATTGGATGGAAGGCGAAGAATTCAATGATAATCCCTTGATTAAGCATGACTGGCGTCAGACCTGCGAAAGTCTAAAAGAAAACACCGTACAACAACAATCAGCACAGGCTTATGCCTGCCATGAAAGCCAGGAAATGACTACGAGCTGCGATAGTGTAACCCAATTTGTACTGGTAGCGAGCCAAGTTGGACCAGACCGTCCTGGTGTAAATGATTTCTTTGAAAACCTTAGTGATTAATTAATCGGTCTGCTAGACGTCGGCCCGCAGGATAGGCCCTATATTTGCCAGCTCGTAAATCTACATCCATGCAAAATCGTACGGTCATTGACCAGGTGCAGCCCCAGATCAATAACGGTCGCTTCCCCATCAAACGAGTCGTTGGTGAATTCGTAGACGTATCTGCCAGCATTTTTGGGGACGGCCACGATTACCTGCGAGCCAAAGTGCAGTACAAGCTGCAGTCCGCCAAAAAATGGCAGGAGGTAGAAATGGCCGACCAACCCAATGATCTCTGGACGGCCCGTTTTCAAGTCAACAAGCAAGGACGCTACCAATATCGTTTAGTTGCCTGGGTAGACCATCTTTTGACTTGGTACCGCGGTTTCAAAAAGAAAGAAGCGGACGGTCAAGACATGAGCGTAGAACTACAAATTGGAGCTAATCTGATGACTGTTGCGTCTAAGCAATACAGCAAAACGGCTGCTGCTCCGCTGCGGGCTGCGATCAAGCAATTGGGCGCTTCGGATACGGCAGCGGTAAAATTTGTGTTGAGTGGAGAGTTTGCGGGATTGATCAAACGTTTTCCTTTGGTCCAGCACGAGACCATTTATGACCATAGTCTGGAGATTAGGGTGGGGCGCCTGAAGGAACGATTTAGCAGTTGGTATGAGCTTTTCCCGCGTTCAAGCTCCCCCGATGTAAGTCGAACCGGCACCTTCAAGGATGTTGAGCAATTGCTGCCACGTATCGAAGAGCTGGGTTTTGATGTCCTTTATATGCCGCCAGTGCATCCCATTGGCAAGCGCAACCGCAAAGGGCGTAACAATGCTACTAATGCTAAGGAAGGGGAGCCAGGCTCTCCCTGGGCCATTGGCAGTGATGAGGGCGGGCATAAAGCTATTCTACCCGAACTAGGTACTATTGACGATTACCAGGCATTGATCAAGAAAGCTAAAAGAAAGGGCATCGATGTAGCGCTCGATCTGGCTTTTCAGTGTGCCCCTGACCATCCTTACATTGAAGCACATCCAGAATGGTTTATCTGGCGCCCAGACGGTACCATTGCCTACGCAGAAAATCCGCCGAAGAAATACCAAGATATTGTTCCGATTAATTTCGAAACTGAAGATTGGAAAAACCTCTGGGATGAACTATTAGAGGTGGTCTTGTATTGGTGTAAAGCTGGTGTGACCATCTTCCGGGTGGATAACCCTCACACGAAGCCTTACCGTTTTTGGGAGTGGCTAATTGATAAAATCGGGAAGCAATACCCGGATGTCATCTTTTTGGCAGAAGCTTTTACCCGTCCAAAGATCATGGCCGAACTGGCAAAGCGGGGCTTTCAACAGTCTTATACTTACTTCACCTGGCGGACGAACCCCGCTGAAATGCGAGAGTACCTGGAGGAATTAAGCAGCACGGAACTGCGGGAAGTCATGCGTCCGAACTTCTGGCCGAATACGCCCGATATTCTGGCTTTCGAGATGATGGGAGCCAACGCCAATCAATTTGTAAAACGCTACTTGCTGGCTGCTACTCTGAGTAGTAACTACGGTTTGTATGGACCTAGCTACGAGTTGATGGAGAATCGTGGCAATACCAACGGTAAGGAAGAATACTACGATAGCGAGAAATACTACGCACGTCACTACGACTGGAATTACCGCAATCGCTTGACCGATACTTACAGTTTGATGAATCGGATTCGCAAGGAAAATCCGGCTTTACAGCAAACTAACAACATTCGCTTTACCGATAGTGATAATGGCCAATTATTGAGCTACATCAAATACGCCGATGCAGGCAGCAATATGATCTGGACGATTGTCAATTTTGATGCTAATCATAGCCAGGGCGGCATGGTGGCTGTACCCCAGGATCTTTTAGGAGGGGAAGGCTTCGCTGTTCACGATTTACTGACCGGAGAACGCTACTACTGGAACAGTCGGGCCAATTTCGTTCAGTTGGACCCTAATCGTTGGCCGGCGCATATATTTAAGGTGATTCGTAATTAGGTCATTCCACTACTGATGAAGAAGTGATTTAAACTTTTGTAATCCGACTGCGCGGAAAGCTAAGCAGCACCTACTTGGCTTTTCGCTCGCCAGCAAAAAATAAGCCTAAATCACTTCGAATAAAAAAGCCCCGGCTTGCTAGAGCAGCCGGGGCTTTTTTGCTTAAGCGCGAGGGCTTATTGAGCGAAGTAGGAGGTCAGGGTTTCACCTGCCTGGATGCGCTCGTAACGATCCTTGAACTCATTAGAGAGATCGTATTCACCATTCCGGGCATACATTTCACGCAGGGCGATGATGATGTTGGTGTCTTCAGGGTCGATCTGCTCCGCCTGTACGAAGTAAGGTAGTGCTTTTTCGAACTCCGCATCTACCGTAGCTTTTACTTCTTCGTAGCGGCGCTGTCCTTCGCGAGACAGATCGTCCGCCAGGGTTTCCAATTCCTGCGACATGTTAGCGCCGCGGTTATAGAAGAGGGCTCCTAGGCTATAGATAGCGGAAGAGTTGCTAGCATCTTTTTCCAGCACTTGTTCGTAATAGCTTTGTGCCTGGCCGAAGTATTCGTTAGCTTTTTCCGCATCTTCTGTGGCGTAGGCATCCTGGTAAAGCTTGTCGTAAACACTACCGAGGGTAACGTAAAGTCCCAGGTTTTCTGGTTCCCGTTCGATCGCCGTTTGTAGGCGGTCCAGCAGGGCATCGAGCTCGCCGATACTCAAGTAGTAGTTGATTTCGGTAAAGAGCAGTCCGTTGTCGTCGGGATAGCGTTCGCGACCTTCTTGGAGGTAAGCCAGCGCTTGTTCGGTATTGCCTTCGTTAGTGGCGATACGGTATAGACCGTCGTACACGGAGCCGTCTTCACCATAGTCCATTTCTTGCAGTTTTATGTAGAAAGGCTTGGCTGCTTCGAAGTTTTCCGTTAGCAGAGCAGATAGACCAGCGTAGTAGGTCTCGTCACCGCGTTGGTCGCCTTCGGAGCTATCCATGACGGATTCCTGGCCATTGTCCTTTAAGAATTGATCTACGGTGAGACTAGCAGAGAAGTTGGCAAGTGCTGTTTCGTAGTCCTGATCTTGTAGGGCATAGATGCCGGAGTTACTGATGTTTTGCTGTAGTTCAGCCAGGCCACGCATGGCAGCGCGTTGCTTACCTCGCTTATCGGTAGCGCCGTGAGCAGCCATAAACATTTCGGCAGCCATAGCTGCTGGCGCTGCTACTGTACCTAATTCTGTGGGCAGATCCGGTGTTAGGGCAGCGAGGTCTGGGTCCATTTGAGCTTTCTGGCGGTCAGTTAAAACCGCTTGGGTAATAGCTCCGTAGATGTTACCTGCCGTTAGGTAGTAGTCGATCATTTTATCGGCTTCCACTCCGGCATCGGCACCTTGGATGTTGGCGTAGGCCTCGACCAGTTTACTTGCGTCGTTGTTGAGGGCGAAGTTGTCGTAGGCCCGTGAAGCGGCACGGAGATCACCCTGGGCGAAAGACACAGAAATAGAAAGTAACATGGCGAAAATGCCTAATATGACCTTCTTCATTTGAGCATTGATTTAGATTGGTAAATACGCCAATAAGACGTGCTAAGCGTGTAGCTTGGTCACTCCTAAAACGTTAAAGGGGGGACCAAAGCTGTTAAGCAAAATTTAAAATAGGTTTTATGAGGAGAATGTTTATTCCTCCTCGCCATTTTCATCATCGTCCAGACGAACTACAGCGACGTCGGAGATTGCATCGTTTTTGTCGACACGGATCACCTTGACCCCCTGAGTTGCCCGTCCTTGTTCGCGAATATCGCGAATTTTCATGCGGATGGTAATACCGGACTTATTGATAATCATCAACTGATCATCCTCCAATACTGCTTTCATCGCTACTAGCTTACCTGTTTTCTGGTTAACCTGTAGTGTACGAACGCCTTTGCCACCCCGATTAGTGAGACGGTATTCATCATAGGGCGTTCGTTTACCCATACCTCGCTCACTTACCACCATAATGGTCCGATCAGCATCGGCATCGGTGTCAGCTTCTAGATTAAGGGCAACCATTCCAATGACGTGATCTTCTTCGCCAGCCAGGCTAACTCCGCGTACACCGGCAGCGGTACGTCCCATCGGACGGACCTTCGATTCCTCGAAGCGAATGGCTTGCCCCATAGTAGTAGCTAGGAAAATCTGACTATTACCCGTTGTTAGTCGGGCCTCCAGTAGCTGATCGCCTTCGTTGATGGTGATGGCGTTGATGCCATTGGTACGCGGACGGCTATAGGCCTCCAAACTGGTCTTTTTCACCATGCCCCGCTTCGTAGCGAACATGATGTAGTGATCCTTAAGGAAGTCTCCATCTGTCAGATCCTGCACAATGATGTAGGCCCTGACTTTATCATCTTTGGGGATAGCAATGATGTTCTGGATTACCCGCCCAGCACTGCCTTTACCCGCTTCAGGGATTTCGTAGATGCGGACCCAGTGGCAACGTCCTTGCTCGGTAAAGAGTAGGAGGTAGTTGTGGTTACTGGCCACCAGCATGTGCTCTACAAAGTCCGTATCCCGGGTTTTACTGCCCCGGCTACCGCGACCACCCCGACTTTGAATCTTGTATTCAGTCATGGCGGTACGCTTAATGTACCCTAAGTGAGAGATAGTGACGACTACATCTTCGTCAGGAATCATGTCCGTGATGGAGATGTCGCTGGTATCGAAGCTGATTTCTGACTTGCGATCGTCACCGAAGCGTTCCAGGACTTCAGCCAGTTCTTCCTTGATGATATCACGCTGCATGGCCTCACTAGCTAGAATGGCGCGTAGATGATCGATCAATTCACGGATCTCCTGGTACTCAGCGCGAATCTTGTCCAGTTCTAGTCCGGTCAGTTTCTGTAGACGCATGTCCAGGATTGCTTTGGCTTGGGCTTCACTGAGCACGTTACCTTCTTCGGTGATTAAATCCTCGGTTTGGACTTCTTTGACCAGATCGCCGAATTTTTCCCAAAAGGCCTTTTTATCTTCAATGAAATCACCACGCATCAAACCTTTCTTGGCTTCATCGGGTGTAGCGCTAGCACGGATCAGGGCGATGATTTCGTCCAGGTAGTCCAGCGCGATGATTAAACCAACGAGGATGTGGGCACGGGCCAGTGCTTTGTTCAGGTCGTACTGCGTGCGACGTTGGATAACTTCGAGGCGAAACTTAATGAATTCGTCCACCATGTCCTTCAGGTTCAAGGTCATGGGGCGGCCATTCACTAGGGCCACGTTGTTTACGCCGTAACTGCTTTGCAGCGGAGTATACTTATAAAGATAGCTCAGCACGATGCTGGCCATGGCGTCCCGCTTAACGTCGATGACAATACGGATGCCTTCCCGGTTGCTGGATTCATCAGCTACGCCGGAAATGCCTTCGATTTTCTTCTCATTGACCAGCTCGGCAATCTTGGAGACGAGGTTGGCCTTGTTGACCTGATAGGGTATCTCGGTGATGATGATGCGTTCGCGATCATTATCGTCCGTTTGGATTTCAGCCCGTCCGCGTACGACTACTCGACCGCGGCCCGTTCGGAAGGCTTCCCGCACGCCTTCCAGTCCATAGATGATACCTCCGGTCGGGAAATCAGGGGCTTTGATGTGCTCCATGAGTTCCTCTACGGTAATGTCCGGATGGTCGACCGCCGCAACCACACCATTGATGACCTCGGTGAGGTTGTGTGGCATCATATTGGTTGCCATACCTACTGCGATACCACTAGCTCCATTGATCAACAGGTTGGGAACTCGGGTAGGAAGAACGGTAGGTTCTTTGAGCGAGTCGTCAAAGTTGAGTTGGAAATCGACGGTGTCCTTACCGATGTCTGCCAGGATGTAATCACTAATGCGTTCGAGGCGAGCCTCGGTATAACGCATAGCTGCAGGGCTGTCACCATCAATATGGCCGAAGTTACCTTGTCCGTCTACCAGTGGGTAGCGCAATGACCAGTCTTGGGCCAGGCGTACCATAGTATCGTAGACGGAGGTGTCGCCGTGAGGGTGATACTTACCGAGCACCTCACCCACAATACGGGCAGACTTCTTGTAAGACTTGTTGTAAGTGAGACCGAGGTCGGACATAGCGTAGAGTACACGGCGGTGTACTGGCTTGAGTCCATCGCGCACATCAGGCAGTGCGCGGGAGACGATGACGGACATCGAATAATCGATGTATGCCGACTTCATCTGGTCCTCGATATTCACGGGGATGATCCGCTGTTCGGGGGTCATGCAAAAGCTTTGTTGAAAATGTACGCGAAGATACAACAATTTAGTGGGCTGGCGTAGCTGAACTATGTGGAAAAACCGGTGTTTCCTTTCCTATTCGCTTACATAATCAAAGCTAGCTCGTCAGCTATCTCCTTTCAGTCAAAGTAGGGGGTGTTTCGACGAGGACGAGGAAGGAAATTTGAAAAGGAATGGCAGTTACACCTTATAAAAGTGAGCACTCGAAAAAGGAGCAGGTTGAGCAGATGTTCGACAATATTGCACCCACTTATGATGCCTTAAATCGGGGTACGAGTATGGGGACGGATGTGCGCTGGCGCAAGAAAATGATCAAGCACTTAGATCCTGCCCGCCATCGGGAGATCCTGGATGTGGCGACGGGCACGGCAGATGTCGCCTTGGCGATTGCTAAGCAATTACCAGCCGCTACCATCACGGGCTTGGACCTCAGTGCGGAGATGTTGCGCTACGGCCAGCTTAAAATCGACAAAGCGGAGCTACAGGATCGCATTGAGCTGGTACACGGAGATAGTGAAGCATTACCATTCGCGGACAATAGCTTTGATGCTATTACCGTTTCCTTCGGCGTGCGCAACTTTGAGAACCTGGAAAAGGGGCTGGAAGAATTGCAAAGAGTACTGCGTCCGGGTGGCCAATTATTGGTGCTGGAATTCAGTAAAATTCGCTTTGCGCCACTACGATGGGGATTTAACATCTACTTCGGGTACATTATGCCCGTAATTGGGCGTTTAACCTCCAGTGACCCGCGCGCCTACAAGTATTTATTCGAAAGTGTGCAGGAATTTCCTTCGGGTGCAGAATTTACCCGAATTTTGCAGCGCCTTGGATATAAGCAACCTACATGTCAAGCTTTAAGTTTCGGAATTGCCTCCATTTACTCGGCCCAAAAGCCGGATTAGCCGCCTTATTACTGCTGCTTACCTTAGGGGGTGGCCTAAAGGCTCAGTTCCAGGGAGGCGGTAACTACAATTTTTTCGATTTCCAGCAGAAACCCTATTACTTTGGGATCACGCTGGGGATTAATGCTAGTCGCTATACCCCTTTCCGTTCCCAGGAGTTTTTGTTTTCCGACAGTATCAATATCGTCGAGTCCATTAACGGTCCGGGCTTCAACCTGGGGATCGTTACCAATCTAAAAATTGGGAAGTACTTCGATTTTCGTTTCCTACCCACCCTTTCCTTTGCGGAGCGCACCCTCAATTACACCACCGGAACACGCACCGAGCGTATAAGCCAGGAGACAGTCGAGTCGGTTTTTGTGGAGCTGCCTTTCCATTTTCGCTTCAAATCGGCGCCCTATAATGATAAGCGCCTATTCCTCATTGCCGGGATTAAGTACAACTTCGACGTAGCCAGCGAAAGTCGTGCTCGACAAGCAGACCAGTTGGTCAAGATTAGCCCCCATGATTTCCAGATTGAATATGGCTTTGGGGTCCAGTTTTTTATGCCCTACTTCATCTTTTCTCCAGAGTTTAAGGTTAGTCATGGGATTGGTAATACACTCATTTTTAATCCCAACTTGCCGGAGAGTACGGTGCTGGAGAAGGTGTTGAGCAGAACTTTTACCTTGTCGCTGCACTTTGAGGGGTAGTTTTTAGACCCAAGATCGACGACGCTTGCGCGCGTCTCCTAGAATCAAGAAGCAAGACTTGCTTTAAAGACAAGAATCCTTATTTCGCCTGAGCGGTTGATCACTATTACTTAATTACTCACCGGGTGAATCAAGACCCCCCTCAAATCTGCTGAACTCACCTCCGCAAAAGCTACTTCTCCACCTCTGGTTAGAAGAAACCTAAGCTGGGGCAGGTACCAACGATCGGTAATGAAATGGTTTTTTTGGTAGGGCTTTAGCGCGATTCGCCCGAGGCGTGGATGTTGAAGGACCAGCTGGTTTTCTTCTTGGATGATTTCGTAGCTGATACCCAGGCCGCTATTGTGGTACTTACCGGTGAAGAGCTCCAACTCTTCATTGCTGAGTTCGGGGGCTGTAAAAGGATCAAAATGATAATCGGAGGCCTCGTTGACAATGAGTTCCATTTGGTCATTGCTAAAGCTGAGGGTGAGGTGATTATTTCCGGTATTTCCAAGGACGAAGAGTGTGTCATTAATCGGAATTAAAGGGTTGTCTTGACCGACCCCACGACTATAATAGAGGGTGTCATTTTTGAGATAAATACTTCTGGCGTACATCGCCTCCGATTCCCAGTAGTCACCTAAGTAGCTATCCAGGATTTCGGAAGGCACAATCACGCTTTCCGATAGGGTAGAAGGAGCAGTGGGTAGCGTAGTGGATGATTCTTCTGGAGCAGCGAATTTATCAGCCAGTAGCAGATCAATGATCTGGTCAGCTAAAGGGTAGGCTCGAAATTCAATATCATTCGAAAGCACTACTACCGTTAGCTCTTCAGCTGGAAATCGGCAGAAGTAACTCATGTTTCCGTAGGCTAAGCCCATTTGGTAGTAACGCTGCAAGCCGCGATAATCTTCTATAAACTGACCCTTAGTGAAACTAAGCTGGGATTCGAGGGTAGTTTCGACCTCTTCGTTGAAGGCCTGGATGATGGATGCGTAAGCTGGAGGGGCAGTATTAATAAAAGCACCCCAGCGGGCTAGATCTTCGGTCGTGCTATAAAAACTGCTAGAGGGCAGTTGGTGGTAGATAAGCCTGCCGTATCGGTAAGCGTCATTACCGGAGATATATAGCGTAGTCCTGAGTGGATCGATACTAGCTGAACTGTTGCTGTAATAGGTGTTGTTCATTCCCAAGGGTAAGAAAAGCGAATCGGTCATATAGCGGGTGAATTCTACTCCGGACAGGGTCTCAATAATCTGGCTCGCCAGGATAAACCCTGTGTTATCATAATTGAATTCGGTGCCGGGAAGGAAGGCCATGCTACGATGTCCACTAACTAAGGCTAGTAATTCTGAAGTAGTGATTTGATCGCCTAAGCCCCAGCCAGCTAGGAGTTGTAAGTTGCTAGCATTAGGCAAACCGTGGGTATGAGATAGCAGATGTTTGACCCGGACGGGATGCTGGTAGCGGGGGAATTCGGGAAGATATTCCTGGATCTCTGCTTCCAGATCTATTCGACCTTGGTCGACCAAGCGAAGTACGGCAAAAGCAATAAACTGATTGCAAAGGTCACCCACCTTGAACCGGCTTCTTGGCTGGAGGGGGATGTGGTTTTCGATATTGGAAAAGCCACGTGAATGGGCGAAAACCTCTTCTTCGGCAAAGGCGATGGAAACGGCAACTCCTGCTTGATCCGCTGGAACAGCGGCCTCTAAAAGGTCAGTGACTTGAGTCCGCCAGTTTGATTGTGGGGTAGCTTGTCCGAAAGCAATGGGAGAAGTTAAATAGACTAAGGTTAGCAGGTATACGAACTGAAGTAGAGTTGGAGCTGAATTCATTTAAAACGTCATTTGGTTTTGGCGCAAGCTAAAAGCGAGTCATTAGATTGACCTTGCTCGGCAAGAATTCAGGAGTACGGTTTTACAATACTGGAACCGGTTGACGTTTATTCAGATAGTGATTCCCGGTATTTAGCCGGGGTGGTGCCGCTTATTTTTTTGAAAGCCGCGTAAAATGTTGATTTGGAATTATAGCCGCAGTTTTCTGCAATGGCTTCCAAAGAAAAGGGGCTTTTCGCTTGAAGCATATCCTTAGCTGCTTTGACCCGATACTCGTTGACGTAGTAGGTGAAACTCTTGCCTAGGTTATCATTGAGTAATTGAGAAAGCCTAGCTGTTGGCAAAGCAAGCCGATCTGCCAAGTCCTGTAATTTCAGGTTAGGGTTCTGAAAAAGTTGCTGTTCTTGCATCAACCGTTCCAGTTGGCTAATCAATGACTCCGCCTCAGCACTAGCTATTTTACGGTTCTGGTATTTTACGGGATCTTGTAGGAGGCGACTACTGCGACCCCTACCGAGTAGGAAAAGTAAAAGCTGAAAATAGAGGATGAGCGAAAAAAGAATCGGCCCCATGATGTAGTTGAAGAAGCCACAAAACCAATAAGCTATCCAGACCAGGACAACTCCCAGGTACATGCTCAGGGTCCAGATGGCATGCTTGGTCCATCTGTTGTTTGTTAATGGTCGATCATGCCACCAATACCAGATCAAGGCTCCGGATAAACTCAGATATACCAGCCATTGTAAGTAGATAAATTGAATAAAAAAGTAGTCCCAGAAATAACGGTGACTGCTGAATGAGAAGAAGGCTCCGCCAATAATGAGCAAACTCAACCAGGCTCCCAGATGCCAACGCCACCAGCTGTCTTGATTAGTTTCAGGATAGAGGCTGGAACGCAAATACATCAACAGCAGTGGCCCAATTAAGGCGCAAGCGGATAGGCCAATTTGTAGATATATCGGGCCTAAATCTGGATTGAAATGGTAGAGTACCGATTTGCCGATACGGACGCTGAGCGCGAGGATCAGCCCTCCTAAAAGATAGGTGGTTAAGCGGCGTGGTCGAATGAAAAACAGGAAGTACAGGCCTAGTAAAATACCATTGAAGGCACCGAGGGCACTGAAAAAGAAAAGTAGCTCGCGACTAATTAACAAGAAGATGGGGTTTGATAAAGCTAAGATAAGGGGAGGGACGAGAATTGAGACCACTTCGTTGCGAGAGTCGAGACCGCTGCGCTGCGAGAATCGAGACTCAGGATCGACGACGCTGCGCGCGTCTGCTAGAAGCAAGAGTGAAGACTTGCTTTAGAGACGAGCAGGTTACAGACTAATTTTAACTTACCGCAAGAGGCTCCCTCTCCAGCGGGGGGATAGGCCAAATAGCTAAGCTTTTTCCGGGCCTAAATACTTAGCCCTTGATAGCTTTTACAAAATCATGGGCAACCATTTGAGACGAGCCGCCCTCACCCAAAGCCCGGATAAAAGCAGATCCGATAATTGCCCCATGCGCATACTGACAGGCGGTCTGGAAACTTTGAGCATTAGAGATACCGAAGCCGATTAAGCAGGGGCTGCTCAACTGCATAGCCTCAATTCGAGCGAAATAATCCTTTTGTGCAGGACTGATACCACTAGTGTTGCCTGTGATCGCACTGCTGGAGACGACGTAAATAAAGCCGTCGCTGGCCGCATCGATAGCGCGGATACGGGCTTCACTGGTTTGAGGGGTGATGAGAAAGCTGAAACGCAAGCCAGCGGCATCCATAAGTGGCTGGAAGTTTTCTTGGTATTCGGCCAGGGGCAGGTCGGGTAAGATGAGACCGTCTACATCCCGACTGTGATCCTCCGGATTCAAATTATTCGGGGAATGTTTTGGACCTGCGGAAGTACAAAATTGAACAAAACGCTCTGTCCCAAACTGTAAAACCTGATTGTAATAACCCATCAAAATAATGGGGACCTGCGTGTATTCACGTGCTTCCCGAATTTGCTCAAATAGTAACTCCAGAGTCATGCCATTTTTTAGGGCCTGCATGGAGCTTTGCTGGATGGTCGTGCCATCAGCCATGGGATCGCTGTAGGGCATGCCGATCTCGATCAAGTCTACACCACCTTCGGCTAAACCCCGGATAATGGGCACCGTATCCTCCAGCTTCGGGTAGCCAGCGGTAAAGTAGACGTTGAGTATGTTTTCTTTTTTACGAGCAAAGAGGGCGTCGAGGCGATTCATGATTAGTCTTTTAGTCGGTTAGACTTTTAGTCATTTAGAGCGTAGGACCTCGAAGCGTCTGGAGCTTAGCGTAAGGTCTTTGAGTGTCCAGGGGGAGGTAGTCGGTTAGAGCTTTAATCTTTTAGTCAGTTAGACTTTTAGTTATTTAGCACGGAGGACCTCGAAGCGTCTGGAGGGAAGCGTAAGACCTTTGAGTGTCCGAGGGTTATTTAGTCGGTAGTCGGGGCGACCTAAAGCCTTTCCAAATACGCCTCAAAAGCCGCCAAATCTTTATCTCCGCGACCGCTTAGGCAGACGACAACGACATCTTCCGGCTGGTAGCTTAGTCCGTCGAGGGCGGCAAAGGCATGGGCAGTTTCCAGGGCAGGGATGATGCCTTCGGTTCTACTGAGGAATAGAGCTGCTGCCAGCGCTTCTTCGTCGGGGATACTGACAGCCTGGGCGCGCCCGGAGTCGATAAGGTGGGCGTGCAGGGGGCCAATGCCAGGGTAGTCAAGACCGGCTGAGATGCTGTAGGGTTCGATGATTTGCCCGTCATCCGTCTGCATCAGTAGGGTGCGACTACCGTGAATGATACCCTCGGTCCCTAGCACGCTCGTGGCAGCACTTTCGCCCGTATCAATGCCGAGGCCGGCAGCCTCAACGGCCACCAGACCGACACGTTCGTCATCGAGATAGTGGTAAAAGGCACCGGCTGCGTTACTGCCACCACCCACGCAAGCGATGATGCTATCGGGATAATCGCGGCCTTCTTGCTCCTGTAGCTGCCAGCGCATCTCTTCGGAAATCACGGATTGGAAGCGGGCTACCATATCAGGGTAGGGGTGGGGACCCACTACTGAGCCGATGATGTAGTGGGTGTCTTCTGGGTTGCTGATCCAATCGCGAATGGCCTCATTAGTGGCATCCTTCAAAGTCTTAGATCCGCTGGTGGCCGGGCGTACTTCTGCTCCCAGCATTTTCATACGCGCCACATTCGGAGCTTGGCGAGCAATGTCAACTTCGCCCATGTATACGATACACTGTAGGCCCATCAAAGCACAAACTGTAGCAGTAGCTACACCGTGTTGACCAGCGCCCGTTTCGGCAATAATGCGTGTTTTGCCTAGTCGTTGCGCGAGTAGGATCTGGCCAATTGTGTTATTGATCTTGTGGGCGCCGGTATGGTTGAGGTCTTCTCGCTTGAGATAGATTTTTGTACCAAAATGTGTGCTCAAACGCTTTGCAAAATAAAGCGGGCTGGGGCGACCGACGTAGTCTTTGAGCAAGGCTCGAAACTCCGCTTCAAACTCTGGCTCGGCTGTTATCTTACGGTATTGCTCTTGTAATTCCGCAATGTTGGCGTGCAACATTTCTGGGATGTAAGCCCCTCCAAATTGGCCGTAGTAGCCGCGCTCGTTGACCTGATAAGTCATATTAATAGTTTTGCATTGCGCCGAAGGCACAATGCAAAACTAAGCTAAGCTACTCATCCACAACAACCAAAAGCCGCTCCGCTACCATTTTTGACAAAACTTCAGCATTGTGGCCAGGATAGCTGACGCGTAGACTGCCATCGAAGTCGGTTTTCTCCAGGATGTGAAAGGGCGTTCCGAGGGCGATTTCGCGTTCGTTGAGAAAGTGTAGAAAGCCATCGTCGGCCTCCATAACCGCGCTTAAACGCACCCGCTGCCCTAGCTCGCAATCACTGAGTTTGTGGTAGGCGTGGTGGTGGATACTACCATCTTTTGCCGGGATCGGAGAGCCGTGGGGGTCGAGTTGCGGGCGACCGAGGATTTCATCCATGCGCTCGAAAAAGGCGGGGGCTTTAAGGTGTTCCATCTGCTCGGCGATTTCGTGTACCTGCTCCCAGCCGAACCCCATTTTCTCTACCAAGTACATTTCCGTAAGACGGTGCTTGCGAATGATGAGTGCAGCTTCTTTACGCCCGGAATCTGTCAACTGAATGGGCTGATACTTTTGGTGAAAAACCAAGCCGCGCTCCTTCAATTTTTTGATCATGCTATTAGCCGTAGGTGCGCTGACTCCCAGTTGTTTAGCGAGTTCACTTAAAGTGGTATTTCCTGCTTCATCGGCTAGGTGGAACAGCGCCTTTAAATAATTTTCAGTGGTGGGAGTGGGCATGCCGCAAACTTTCTGGCTGTAAGATAGTTCTTATTGCTTATCTTTGTTTTTAGAATAGTCTAACTTTTAATTTTTGGAGCTCTAATTTTGATCTTAGTGATGAGTCGAATTTACTTTTACATGCTTACTTTTTGGCTGTTTAGTTCATTGTTCAGCCTTCA
The DNA here is from genome assembly GCA_039030655.1 of Bacteroidota bacterium. Classification (GTDB taxonomy): domain Bacteria; phylum Bacteroidota; class Bacteroidia; order Chitinophagales; family Saprospiraceae; genus Neolewinella. Next base: position 105,928 of record JBCCDS010000003.1, read on the forward strand.
TGCTCAATCCACTTCAATCCAGGGGCAGGTCTTCGGCACGGATAATCAACCACTGGAGTTCGCCACGGTAGCTATCGATGAGTTAGGACAAGGTACTTTCACGGATCTAAACGGGCTTTTTCAGCTGGAGATCGAGGCCACTGAATTAGAGCGCCTCACCCTCAGTATCCAGATGCTGGGTTTTACAACCGTTCGGCGCAGCTTTAACCCTCAGCAACCTCCTCAAAACCTGCGCTTTCAATTGCAGGAAAGTAGTCTGGCTTTAAATCAGGTTGTCGTTACCGGTACGCTGAAAACAGTAGATAAGCTCGATAGCCCCGTTCCGGTTGAAGTATATAGTGACGCCTTCTTTAAAGCTAACCCAACGCCTTCCATCTTTGAATCTCTACAGAATGTGAATGGGGTACGTCCACAGCTGAATTGTAATGTTTGTAATACCGGCGATATCCACATCAACGGCCTTGAGGGGCCTTACACCATGGTCTTACTGGATGGGATGCCCATCGTTAGCGGCCTGTCGACTGTTTATGGTCTGACGGGTATTCCACAGTCGCTGATCGATCGCATTGAAGTGGTCAAGGGGCCGGCCGCCACGCTTTACGGCTCCGAAGCGGTAGGCGGGCTGATCAACATCATCACTAAGAACCCTACCAGCGCTCCTCGACTTTCGGCCGATGTCTTCAGTAGTAGTTGGGGCGAAATTAATACTGATTTAGGCCTGCGTTTTGGGGTAGGGGAGAACGCTTCTTCTCTGCTGGGCATTAACTACTTTAATTTTCAGCAGCGCATCGATAACAATGACGACGGTTTTACCGATCTGACCCTACAGGATCGACTTTCGGTTTTTAATAAGTGGCACTTCCGCAGGTCTTCCGGTCGGGCGATGAGCCTGGCCGCCCGCTACGTATACGAAGATCGTTGGGGTGGAGACCTCAACTGGCAGCGCCGCTTCCGGGGAGGTGATGAGGTCTACGGTGAAAGTATCTACACCAACCGCTGGGAGTTGCTGGGTACCTATGAATTTGATCTGCCTACTTCTCTGACCTATCAGTTTTCGGCCAATGGGCACTACCAGAATTCCGTCTACGGAGATTTGATCTACAACGCTAAACAGTACGTGGGCTTTCAGCAACTGTTGTGGAACCCGAAACTAACTGCTGGTCATGACTTACTGATTGGAGCGGCGATGCGCTACACCTTTTACGATGATGATACGCCAGCTACTGCCTCTAGTGGCGATCTGAGGATCAATGCTGCTTCCGAAATCTACCTGCCCGGAGTTTTCATCCAAGACGAAATCACTTTTGACCGTTCGCATCGCCTACTACTGGGCCTACGCTACGATTATAATAGTGTGCATGGTGGTATCTGGTCGCCGCGCCTCAATTACCAATGGACCAGCCCTTCTCGTTTGAGCAGCCTGCGCATTTCGGCCGGAAACGGCTACCGGGTGGCCAATGTCTTTACCGAAGATCATGCTGCCTTGACAGGCGCCCGTCAACTGGTGTTTGAAGATGAGCTAGCGCCCGAACGCAGCTGGAATCTCAACCTCAACTGGGTGCAGCAATTCTTTACCAACAACAATACCTTTATTGGCCTAGATGCGAGTGTCTTTTATACTCGTTTCCAAAATCAGATCATTCCTGATTACGATACGGATCCCAATAAAATCATCTACGCCAATCTGGATGGCTTTTCGGTGAGTCGTGGAATCAGCTTAAATGTGGACCTCCGATTGCCCACCGGACTCAGCTTAAATGCTGGGGCTACGCTAATGGATGTCTTCTTTGAAGAGAATGGGGAGCGCAACACTCCCGTATTGACGGAAAGCTTTAACGGAGTCTGGTCACTTAATTATCGGACGCCGGCCTCCGGCTGGACCTTTGATTATACCGGCAACTTATACGGCCCGATGCGTTTGCCGCTATTGGGTGACTTGGACCCCAGAGCGGAGTTCTCTCCCTGGTTCAGCACCCAGAATGTTCAATTGACTAAACGCTTTAATGACCGCTGGGAAGTCTACGGTGGTATTAAAAACCTGCTGGACTTTACCCCAGCTGCCAATAGTATCGCCCGACCCGAAGACCCCTTTGACCAAGGAGTAGAATTTGATGCAGAAGGGCAAGTGATTCCTACGGCCGAAAATCCTTTTGCGCTCAGTTTCGATCCGAGTTACGTTTACGCTAGTAACCAGGGGCGGCGTGCATTTTTTGGCATTAGAATGACGATCCGATGATGGATGTTGAGATGATTGGATGTAGGGATGATTGGAGGGTTGGCTGCTTAGCTAGGACCTCGAAGCGTCTGGAGCGAAAGCGTAAGGCCTTTACCCTCGGTGATCGGCTACGCCGCGGAGTTGAGCGTCTGAGTGTTTGGAGGATGGGAGGATATATGGATAATGGGAAAAAACTCACGGCTCTTTTCGTATTCCTCTTATCGGTTGCCGCCACGGCTTCTGCCCAGCTAAACTGGACGAGTTTTGAACATCTCAACGATAGCCTGCGACAGGAGGCTAGGCCTTTATTGATCTTCATCCATGCCGATTGGTGTGCTTATTGTAAACGACAGGAGTCCGAGGTCTTCGCTGGACCTGCGGTAGTACAAAAACTAAATACCGACTATTACTGCCTGAAGCTGGATGCCGAAGGCCGAGAAGCGCTTAGGTTTATGGGGCGCTCTTACCAGTTTATCTCGACGGGCTACGAGACGGGACAGCACGAGTTGGCGCAATTTTTGGGCAGTGAAGACGGGCAGCTGAGCCTGCCGACGACCCTGGTGCTCGACAAAAGTCTACAATTAAAATGGCGGGAGACAAGTCTAGTCGAAACCGATTTTTTGCTGGAGCTTTTGGAATAAGTTGGTACTTGGTATTGAGTACGAGGGTACAGAGTAGCGCGATTACCAGCCCTGCCATTCAACTCTTAACGCTCAAACTTTAACTCGGAACTCCTACCTCCTAAGCCAGTTCTCCTACCCTCAACACAACCAAGCCTCACCCCTTACTGTTACCCTTTTATGGCCATAGAAACGACTAAAATCGTGCGGGCATTAGCCCAGGTTACCGATCCTAAAACGGGGCAGGATTTGATTACTGCCAATCTGGTGCGGGATCTGAAGGTAGAGGGTAATAATGTCAGTTTCACCCTTGAGCTTTCCAATATCGACAACGATTATAAGCAGCAGCTCAACTTTGCTTGTCAAGAAGCCATACTGGGGGTATATCCTGAGGCCCAGGTACATTTACACCTGATGCAGCCGGCGGCTCCCTCCTCTGGGCAAACGGCACCGAATAATCCCTTGCCGCAGGTACGCAACATCATTGCGGTAGCGAGCGGGAAGGGGGGCGTTGGTAAAAGTACCGTTGCGGTCAATTTGGCTTTAGGGTTACAGGATTTGGGGGCAACGGTAGGTCTACTGGACGCAGATGTGTACGGCCCTTCTGCACCTACCATGCTGGGGCTTCAGGGGCAACGCCCACAAGTAGAGCGCGTTTACGGTAAGCCGAAGATCAAACCACTGTATGCTTTCGGGCTGCCAGTCATGAGTACGGGCTTTATCGTCGAGCCGGAACAGGCGGTAGTGCTACGTGGCCCTCGATTGGCGGGAATTATCAAACAGTTTTTCGAAGAAACCGTCTGGCCGCCACTGGATTACCTAGTGGTAGATCTGCCTCCCGGGACAGGGGATGTGCAACTTACGCTGGTGCAAACCGTAGCGGTGACTGGGGCGGTTTTAGTAACGACTCCACAGGAAGTGGCCCTAGCAGACGCCATCAAAGCCGCCAATATGTTTAAGTTGGAGAGTGTGCAGGTGCCGATACTGGGCGTGGTGGAAAATATGTCCTGGTTTACACCAGCTGAACTGCCCGATAACAAGTATTATCTTTTTGGAAAGGATGGTGGGAAGACCCTAGCCAAACAATCTAATACAATGCTGCTCGGGCAGGTTCCTGTAGTGCAGAGTATCCGAGAGGGAGGAGATGCTGGTCGCCCTGCTTATCTAAATGAAGAGGATCCAATCACCCGAGCTGCGTGGGTGAAGGTAGCTCAAAATGTAGCTCGACAAGTGGCCCTGCGCAATGAAATGATGGGGCCAACTCCTATGGTTCAAGTCACTTAAATACTATCTTTGTCTTATGTCAACTGCCGAAAAACAAGATTGGATCACTAAGGTCGATCAGGCTTTAGAAAACGTACGCCCACATTTGGCCATTGATGGTGGTAATGTAGAAGTAGTAGATGTGACCGACCAGTTGTTAGTTAAGGTCAAATGGATGGGGGCTTGTGTAGGTTGTTCGATGAGTCAAATGACCATGCGGGCTGGGGTAGAGCAAACTATTAAAAGCGCATTACCGGAAATTCAGGCGGTAGAAGCAGTCAATTAGTCGATATTTTCCGGCCAATGGGCGGCAAATTCCGTATTTTAAGGCAATAAATAACAGAAAAACGAAGAATGGAAGATTTCAATCCTATGTTAATAGGCCTTGGCATAGTCGCCTTGATGTTCTTACTATCTATGTTCTTTACGGTAAAGCAGCAGTCAGCTGCGATCATGGAACGTTTTGGTCGCTTTCATAGCATTAAGCGTCCTGGCTTGCACTTCAAAGTCCCGGTGCTGGACCGTGTAGTAGGCAAAGTAAGCTTGAAGATTCAACAGCTGGATGTACTGGTGGAAACGAAGACGAAGGATAACGTATTCGTGAAACTGAAAGTGAGTGTACAATTCCTGGTTCGTCCCGATAGCGTCTACGATGCCTTCTATAAGCTGGAAAACCCTTACGAGCAGATCAATGCCTACGTATTTGATGTAGTGCGTGCTGAAGTACCCAAAATGAAATTGGATGATGTCTTTGAGCGCAAAGACGACGTAGCCATTGCCATTAAGCGAGAACTACAGGAAGCCATGGAAAGCTACGGCTACGGAATCGTCAAAGCGCTGGTAACGGACATCGACCCTGACGCAACGGTAAAAGTAGCGATGAACCGGATCAACGCCGCAGAGCGTGAAAAGCTAGCTGCGGAGTATGAAGGTGAAGCAGAGCGTATCCGGATTGTAGCTAAGGCCAAGGCCGAAGCTGAATCGAAGCGTCTACAAGGTCAGGGTATTGCCGATCAGCGTCGGGAAATCGCCAAAGGTCTGGAGGAGTCGGTAGACATCCTGAATAGTGTGGGTATTAACTCGCAAGAAGCTTCGGCCCTGATCGTGGTTACCCAGCACTACGATACGCTACAGAGTATGGGCGAAAATGCCAACTCTAACCTGATTATGTTGCCCAATGCGCCCAGCGCCGGCTCCGATATGCTGACCAACATGACGGCCAGCTTCATCGCCAGCCAGAAGATGGGCGAAGAGATGAAGGCCGTGGAAAAGAAAAAGGAGAAGGTGACGCTGAAGCGGTAGGGCGTTTTTCGGAGCTGTTAGTTAGCTCTGAGTTAGCGGGAATGCTCTAAAAAATATGAGGTGGCTCATGGCGGAGTAGTCATGGGCCACCTTTTTCATTTTTTGAGTAGCACGCGATAGTCAAAAAAATAGTCATAAGAAAACATTGTTTGTTAAGTGAGACGAATGAAATCAATCTTACTTCTAAGTATATACATCCTCTGCACCTTTTATTATAGCTGTAATAAACAAGAGGCTAAGAATCTGCTATCTGCTGATCATTATACCATCACCAATACACATCTACAGGATCAGGCAGTAATTGATGATTTTTTTGAGCTACGTACTATAGAAATAGCCGCTGATGTTTATCAAAGTATTGGTGTTGATTTAGTCAAGTTTGTAGTGGCAGAAGAGTTGTTATTATTGGCAGATATGTACAATGGAAAAATTCAGGCTGTTAATTTTGACGGAACTATAGCATGGCAACTAGCAGCAGAAGATGATAATCCCTATCGTTTTCCCAGTCTAATGAATATCGAATTTGATGATACCCAGCAACGTGTAGGTGTATATTCGGATATTGAAAATGCTTACTATTGGTATGATCTAGAGGGCGATTTCATAGAAAAGGAAGCCTTAGAATATTTTTTTACGTATCGATCTTGCCAGGATGATTGTTGCATTTTCGATAGTTACGCGGTTGATAACCGTGCCTGGACTAATGCAGCAGATAACTATGGTTTGATTATGGACTGTAAGGGAGTAGTTTCGACTTTCAATAAATCGGGAGAGATCAACTACTCAAGAGTTCAGTTTTCAGGATATGACACTTTCACCCAACTTGACGATCAAATCTTTTTCAGGCGTAGTTTTTTTGATTCCATCTACTCGGTCGACTTTGTTAGTGGGGAAGTTAATTGGATTTATAATTTGGACTTCGAAAGAAATAGCATAAGTCAAGATATTGCGGAAAATCAGAATATACAGAGCCCACTGTCGGAATTAATGGCTCAGGGTGCGCCCATGTTGTTGCAAACGGTTCGTGATCAAGAGCATGTCTACTCTATTTATCGTAGTACTGGAGGTGGGTATAAATTGTCGATTATTGATAACGCAGGCAATAACTTGGTGAATTCGGCCGTGCTGACTTGGGGAGGGTTGGCTTTCTCTGCACCGATCCTTTACAGTGATGGTTGGTTCTTGACTCGAATGAAAGATTACGAGTTTACCTACTGGCAACAGCGTAGGGCTGCGGACTTTGAGCACCTGCCCGAAGCAGAAGCTCAGCTTCAAACCGCCTACGAACAGCAAGGTGATAACTCTGGTGCAGTGCTGGTTTTGTTGAGGGTGAAAAATTGAGTTATTAGTAGTAATGTGGTCGTGCGGCTAACTTCCAAAAGCTTGTGTTATTATATTTTTTCTAACAGTTTTAATTGAGTAAAGCATTTTTTATCTTTTGTCAGATTATATTCATCTATCGTAATTCAATAACAATAATAAAAATATCATCATTGTCACCATATTGTGCTTCCAGTTCTGCTAAATCGGTGCGAATCTTTTCTCTAGAATATTGGTCTTTAAAGGCCGTTTGCAGGTATTCAAACTCATAGCGAAATAATTGTTGAAAAAATTGACCATCTGAGTAGTATTCAGGAGCACGAAGATAAAATTCATTGAAACGATAAAACTCTGCTGGCTGCACAATTTTTTGATCACCCACAGTGCAGCTTAAATAGTGTACGTCGTTCATCCAGAAGCCACAGTAAAGTCGATTTTGTTCTTGGTCATACAGTAGGTAGTTAGGTATGGCCAGATGTTCTTCAACCAACTTTCCACGAACATCACCAATGTTGGGTCGATTTGCTACGTCTACGAATCCAGAAGATCTAGCAAATTTGAATTCGAGAATTTTCTTTGAAGAGTAATCAGGATAAATGGCAAACACTTCGTTCTCCCAAGGTCTACGATGCTGAATAGAACTACCAATCCTATTGAAACGGTTACGGCTGTTCCAGGGAATAGCATCGTAATTTACCCCTGTCGGCATTTCTCCGGTGAAATTTACCTCGTTATCTTTCTGATGCATAAACTTCATGGGGGGGCTTTCGTCACCTGCCGTACGGTAAGGTTCTACGTCACTTATGTCGAAAAGTAAATTGTTCTTCCCCAAAACTACGTATTCCATGAAACCCATATTAACGGGGATAGAACGTAAGAAACGGCCATCATAAGCATATACGTCGATCTTTAGATTTAGCCGGTCTTCGATGTAGATTTCTTTTTGATCGTAATCGATATCGATTGTTCCGATATGCGTATACCGTTCGACCTCGGGAGAGGGTGGGTCAGGTATCCAAACTACTTTCCCGTCGGTATCGATACAAGTAATTTCAGAAGCCCGTCGGTCAACGATGAGTAGTAGGTCATTAATTTTGTAGAAGTCGCCAAATTTACTACCAATACCGTAAGATAGTTCTTTCTCAATGGTAAAGATGGCTACGGTATGTGGAATCGTTACCGGACTTAAGAAGTCGATTTTTGAGTTATCAATGCTTAGGTGAATCACTGGATTTTCCTCATTAGGTGACTCTCCGTTTGGTTGACAACAACAAAAAAGTAGAGCAAGGGTAATAAGATGATTTGAATTCATAATTGAGTTTTGAAAGAGGGCCTCCAACTAGCTTTTGACAAAAAAATAGATATGTTTGTAGACTTCCCCGTCTTCGGAAACTTTAAAAGTGTGAAAAAAATTTGTGTGCTCAGCGCATAAACGGTCACCTTTTGGTTGGGCAAGAATTGTGCAAGTCCATGGCATGTCAATTTCTCAACCGAAAGACGCGTGATCTAATTGAGGATTAGGGTATGCTTTAGCTGAAACCTTCATACAGCAACGCTTGATTAATTGATTTTTTTTGACTCAATTACAAAGAAAGTAGGTGCGATCAGCGTCAATAAGAAAAATGAAAATACCAGTCCTCCGATCGTACCGGCAGCCAATCCGGGCCAAAATACCTCTTGCTTTCCGCCAATTAGAAAAGGGATCAGACCTGCGGAAGTACTAAAAATGGTTAAGGCAATAGGGGTGATTTTTCGGTGAAACGCACGTAGATAGAGGCGGAGGCTATTCCAATGGGGGCGTTGTTTACGGAGATAGTTGTACTCATTGATGATGAGGATCAGGCCATTGACAACCAGGCCGGTAACCAGCAAAAAAGAAGTGTAGCCCCCTTGGTCGAGCCGAAGACCAGCGTAATAGAAGGTCAGGAAAATACCGATAAAAGAGAGTGGAATCAGCAAAATGACCTGGAAGGCCTGCCGCAAGGATTCGAACAATAGGGCACAGATAAAGAAGATGAATAGGATGGCGAGACCAACCGACCAGGACCACTCCTGACCTGGAGGTGAATAATTGCCCCAGTCGCGCTGAACCGAAAAACCCAAAGGCAGCTCGGCCTTTAGGCTATCCAGGCAAGCATCCAGATGGCGACTGCCAAAACGACTACTGCCTTGGTATTTATATTCAATTTGCCGCAGGTATTGTTGGTCGATCTTATGCAGGGCTTGCGGTGCCTGGCGTTTTTCCAGACTGGCGAGTTGACGGAATTGGAAAGCACGATCATTCAAGGGAATGCTCCAGTTTTCCATTCGCCAGCGATCGTAGTTGTCTGCTTGTGCACTGGCCACCGTAACGCCCTGACCGTTGCTCAAATAAAACTGAGGGAATTTACGCTGGTCGAACCAGTCGAGCGCCTGGCGAAAATCATTGAGATCCAGGCCGTACTGCGCTAAGCGATCGGGTTGATAGGTCAATAAGTATTCTGAACGGTCCTTTTCCCACCAATTGATATTGGCGTTGGTATTGATGTCCTTCACCCGGGGGTGTTGCGCCAGTAGCTCAGCTAGTCGTGTTGCCTGCTGGTCCAACCCGGCCTGATTATAAGCTCGTAATTGTACCCGATATTCCAAGGGACTACCGAATCCACTGTTGCTGAACCCTTGCCCTACGCCATAAATGTTCCAGCTTACCCCGCCAAAATTGACTGCATAAGCCGTTAGGCGGTTTTTTAAGACCTCGGGGAAACCCGGTCGAACGTCCGCAGGAAAGCTAAGGGTGATGCGCCCCTGCTGGCCACTACTGACGCTAGTACGGTAGTTTTCGAGTTGGTTGGTAAAGCCGGCTAAATAGCCTTCTACGCTTAGTAAAACCTTGTTGAGTTGCTCCAGCGTTGCTCCTTCGGGGAGCGCTGCCTCTACGTATAGTTGGGTTTGTTCCGGCCTTCGATAGCCACTTCCCTCGTAAACGTAGTTGGAAAAAAGACGAAAACTCCCGCCTAGCCATTTATTGACCTGCGGCCGGTAAACTTGGCGATAAGTATCGCTACCAATGGTGGTATTGTACCATTCCCATCCGCTCACTTTATTGGGCAGCCAGAATACCGGCAGGCCAAAAAGTAGCAGCATACTCAACCAGACCAGTTTACGTCGACCTACCAAGAATTGCAAAATTTGGTAGTGGAGTCTAATTAGGCGGATTTTTCTTTTTGTACTTCCGCGGGTCCAAGCCTTCCCAACTGATTTATGTCCTTGTCGAGGTCGAAAATGTCCCACTAGGGCCGGCATCAAGACTAGCGCCACCAGCAGGGAACAACCTAGATTGATGATCATTACGCGGGCCAGTTCGAATAATTGCACCCGAATCTCTTCCGACAAAAACCAAATCACACTCAGACTAGCCAGGGTCGTAAGCGTAGCTCCCACCAGGGCCGGACTGACGGCGGAAGCTACGGTATGCCGCAGGCGATCAAGTACCACAATGAGGTTGTCAATCATGATGCCGAAGGAAACGGCGATGGCCGCGAAAGCATATAAGTTTATTTCAACCGCTAGCCAATAGTACAATAGAAAGGCCAGCCCCAAGTTGATCAGTAAGCCAAAACTGATGATGAGCAGTTGTCGCCAGGATCGATAAACCAGGAGCAGGAATAAGCACAAAATCCCCATGCTCAGGGCCGTTCTTTTTTTGTTTTTTCGTACTTCTTCGCGTAGGCGTTCTGTGCTGTCCGATTCTAATCTAAGTCGATAGCCCTGCGGTAATTCATTTTTCAATCCAGCTAGTTTTTCGCCTAGCCGCTCGGCGAGCTCCAATTGATTGGCCGTCCTGATGGGATAAAGGAGTAAGCGTAAACTGTTTTGGCCGTTTACCCGATAAAAACGTCGGGGGGGCAGGGGTAATTGACTAAGTTGAGCAATATCGCCTAACTGAAGAGATCTCAGCTGACTGGAGTCCGGTAATGGAATAGTCTGCCAGTCTTCGGGGCTAAATCGATGTGGGGAACTGAGCGGACGATTATCAAAGTAGGTATAGTGCTGGTCATCTCCCCACTGTAGTAAGCCTAGCCCTTGTCGCCGCCAATGTGTGCTTAACCGCTCGGTGAGTTGTGGAATAGATTGGCCTGATATAGCAGCTTGATTTGGGTCGATTTTGATTTTCCAGTGCAGTTGGTTGCCGCCCGTGACCTCTACCCGCTCCAATCCCGGGAGTAAGCTCAAAAGCGGAACTAGCTGTTGAGCGGCGTATTCGTACATCCGCGTGGGATCATCGGGACCACTAAGGCTGTAAATCTGCAGTGGGGAATTGTAATCATTATTCTCCTCCGTAGAGGAATAAGACAGTTGTGGATAGGTGATTCCTGCCGGTAAGCTGGCGTAGAGTCGGCGGACCTGAGCGGCCACCTGGAAGCGGATGAACTGCCCGTCGACGGCAGGGTCTATCTCCAATTGGATCAAACCATTTCCCATTCGGCTAGTGGATTGTATTTCAGTAATCCCTGGGATTAGCGCTAAAGCGGCCTCCAGGGGGGCGGTGAGTTGCTGCTCCAGTAGTTGTGGGTCTGCCTCGGGCCAGGCATAACTAAGCGATAGCTGCTTTTGTGGAAAGGAAGGCTCCCAGCGTACACTGAGGCGGGGCAGCAACAGATAACCGATAACGGCCAGGCTGAGGAAGCCTAAGGTGACCGAAAAGTGGGAGGAGGACCGATTCACGCCTTCTAAATTAAGGGATTAGTCAATATATTGACCGCTTCTGATTGATATACCGCAAACGAAGTGGTTTGGGCTAGCCCAAACCACTTCTAGCGAGTATATACTCGAGGCGAAGTCGGTTTGGATTCCCAAACCTCTCCGGCCTCGGTATAGTGGTCAGCTTTTGATTATTTTTTTCCTGGTGAAGGTTTTTTTAATCCACTAATCTAGTTGTAAGTTTTTTCTCTCCTGCCTCAATATGTATAATACTCCCTTCTTGTTGATTAAGTACCTAAATATATAAGGTTGTTTGTAATTTCAAGAACTTAGCACCTGTACTAACGATAAGATTCGTTAGTGCAGATGCGTTTACGTAAGTATTACACTATGTTATATAAAAATTTCCTTGTTGGGCTACTGTTTATATGCTATTTCAGCAACTGTGGTGAAGAAACAGTTGGTGAGCCTCAACTACTTAATTGCGAGCCAATTGATAATATTGTTTATAGTGCTAACTACGGTTTCAACCCATTAGGAACAAATGGGCTAGCGGAGTTCGAAGTTGAAGGAAGACCTGTTCTTGCGAGCCTATCGGGAGAGCAAATCTTTGTTTTTGATATTGAAGATGGTACGCTTAATCGGGAGTTTACTGTTCCAACGGAAGGAAAGTATAAAATTGAAGCGTTATCTGAATTTGACGGGATGGTTGTTGCTCCTGATAGTTCAATTATTTATTCCAGCAACCGACTAAACACTATTTACTTAATTCAGGATTCAATAATTACTAAACTACATAGTTTTGACGTTGAGGGAGATGATATTCGTTTGGTTTCCAACTTTCAATGCACGCCAATTTATGCGAACAATAAAGCTATTTTCAGCACGTTTCGCCATCCAGCGAGTATAAGTGATACGAAAAGGGCATTCGTTACAGTGAATAGTCAAAAAGGCTTTGAACTCAAGGAGATAATTCCCTTTTCTAACCTTTATTTCGAAAATTTTTATAGTACTCAGCCGTATTTTTATTGGGCAGCTATACGTTACTGTCCATGGAGGAATAGCTTCTTAGTTTCTTTTCCGGTAGACAATAGAATCTGGGAATATGACGAATTTTTTAATCTATTAGGCACCGTGAATGCTTCATCTACCTTGTTTAGTGAAGTAGTTCCTTTTTCAGAGCCCGTCTCCGCTGACAACCTACCCGATCCTCAACTTTCCGCTAAATACTTTAGGGAGACTTCTCACTTTTGCGGGCTTATGGTGAATGAACAGGAAAGAAAGGTCTATCGTATGACTAGGTATTGTATTCCATTAGAGGATGGAAGTTTTGATTACCAATACTCCTTGATAGCTTTAAACGAAGAACTGGATATCGATCACGAGTTCATCCTTCCTGACAGCCATACTCCCTATACGACTTACGCCTACGGTCAAGGCATCCAAGTTTTTAACCAAAATGCTTATAATGAAGTGGGAGATACTGTATTTTTACCATTTAGTACTTTTGACTGCGATTAAGTGACCTCTTCTCTAAAAAGCGTAGTGGATATCTTATGTATTGTGTGCTATTTTTATTAATTGTGTTAATGCTTTAAAGAGCGTATATTGTAGTAGTTCATAAAATAAAACTCATCAAGTACCTTATACCTTATACCTTATACCTTATTCAACATGATCCCTCCCAAAACGCGCAAACAAATTGCGGATGAATATGGCATTAGTACAATTACCCTGCGGCGGCGGCTGAAGAAACTTAAGGTACCCTTACCTTCTGGAAACCTATTGCCTGCTCATCAAAGATTGGTTTACGAACGCCTCGGGTATCCTCAGGGTGTTAAACATACAGCTTACCAGGCTATTCCACTACCTACTGCAATGGATCAAGCTGAACCATGAGTAATTGGCTGACACTTTTGGGCATTTTCTCTATTTACCTGATCACTGGCTGCTCCGCCACCTCATCGGAATCTTCCCCCCAAACCACGGAATCACAAGTCGCTCAGTCATCGGTGGACACGCTAGTTGTACCGAAAGTGGAAGTCCTTCCCGCAACTCGAGGGCGCTTGCCCCTACGCAAAACCATCAACGGCCTTATCCGGGCGCGTCGACAACTGCGGGTCAGCAGCGAAATCGGGGGACGTTTGTTAATCACACCCGAAGAAGGAAGTTACTATCCCGCCGGAAATCTATTGGCCCTGCTGGACTCTAGCGCCTTAGTACTTGCCGTACAGGCCGCTGAAGTAGTAGTACAAGAGGCAGATTTTAATCATCGCGATTTACTGCTGCAAATGGGCAATGCCTACCCCGGCGATACCTTAACGGAGGTCCAGGCGGGAAACATACTGATTCGCTCTGGTTTGCCGGCTGCGCAAGTAGCCCTGGCTGAGGCTCAATTCCGGCTGTCTCAGTGCCGGATTCAAGCGCCTTTCGGAGGCTACATTGCCGACCTTAGCATCCAGCCCGGAGAGTTTATCAACGCTACCGAAGAAATCTGTACTTTGATCGACCCCAATTCCCTGGAAGCTGAATTTTACGTACTTGAACAAGAATTGGCCAGCATCCGGCAGATAGATAAGGTACTGGTCAGTCCGCTCTCCGACGAAAGCTTAAGCATTCCTGCCCGACTGGATATCATTAATCCTAGCGTAGATGAAGGAGGACTAGTAAGGGTAAGAGCTAAACTTCAATCCTTTAGAGCCACTCACCGACTTTTCGTCGGGATGAACGTCCGCCTCCAACTGGAGACCATCGCAGCCGAAGCCATTGTCATTCCTAAACGGGCTATGGTGCTGCGGGCGGGTAGAGAAGTCGTTTTCGTGTACGAACCTGATACCCAAAGAGCGATCTGGAGATACGTCGAAATTGCCCACGAAAACGATGAGGCTTTAGCACTGTCATCCGGTCTGGAAGAAGGGGATTTAGTGATTGTCAGTGGTCAGCTGACCCTGGACCACGAATCTCCCGTTCGCCTGTCGGACTAAATTATTAACTAGTCAATTATTCCTTACTTCAAAAGCATATTAGATCGCTTACTTGACCGCCCAGTGGGGGTACTGCTTTCCTTTTTGGCGGCATTGACATTGGGAGCAATTGCAGCTACTCAACTATCTATCGGCTTACTACCGGAAGTGGCTATCCCCAGGATTAGTGTTCAAATAACTTACCCCAACACTGCGGCGCGAAATCTGGAGACCAATGTGGTGACCCCCTTACGCAATACGCTATTACAGCTCAACCAATTGGCGGATATTCAGAGCCGTACTCGCGACGAAAGTGCGGTCATTTACCTGGATTTTCCCTACGGTACCAATCCCAATCTAGCTTTTATTGAAGTTAACGAAAAGATTGATCAAGCCATGAGCCAACTGCCGCGCGAGTTGGAACGCCCGCGGGTGCTGAGTACCGATATTAGTGAAATTCCGGTAGTACAACTGGCCGTTAGTCTGCGCAACACCAGCAATAGCGCATCAGCTACCGAAGCTTTGCTAGAACTAAGCGAATTGGCCCAAAAAGTTCTACGACGGCGTTTAGAGCAACTTCCACAAATCGCCTTTGCCGATCTTACGGGGCAGTTGGAACCTCAAATCAGCATTCAACTGGACGAGCAGCAAATGCGTAGCCTAGGGATCAGCGAAGCGGAGCTGGTCACAGCCATCCAGACAGCCAATCGTGAACTGGGGAGTATGCTGATCCGCGATGGATACTATCAGTATAGTGTGCGTTTGGCCGGTGAATTACGAACGGCTGAGGATCTAGCGCAACTTTATCTCAATTTTCGTAATCGAAACTTACAGCTCGCTGAATTAGCCACCGTAAAACTCAGTGCGCGCCCGACTCGTGGGTATTTCCTCCACCAAAATGAGCTAGGAATTGCTTTTCAATTGCGCAGACGAGCCAACAGCAGCTTGCTGGACCTGCAACGCGACTTGAACGTATTATTGAAAGATTTAAGTGAAGAATACCCTCAGTTACGCTTCGAGTTGAATAATGACCAGACCCGCATCTTGCGACTGAGTATTAATAATCTTTTAAGCGGTTTAGCTTACGGTGCTGGTTTTGCTGTTTTCACCCTGTTCCTATTTTTTCGGGAATGGCAACGCCCACTGCTGATCGCGCTGGCGGTGCCGCTCGGGTTGATCGTGACTCTACTGGGTTTTTATCTTCTGGATTTGTCCATCAATGTTATTTCACTCGCCGGATTAATCCTGGGACTGGGGTTAATGATCGACAACTCGATCATCGTTTTAGATAATATCCAGCAATTTATACAAGGTGGAGAAAATCCACGTTCTGCAGCCCTGCGTGGTGGTGATGAAGTCATCCGCCCCTTGATCGCTTCGGCCATGACCACGATAGCTGTTTTTTTGCCACTTGTTTTTTTGAGCGGAATTGCCGGCTCCCTTTTTCGGGATCAGGCGCTGGCTGTTAGCCTTAGCCTGGCCGCATCCCTAATTACGGCATACTTGTTGCTCCCGCTCTTGAGCCGAAAAACCTACCGATCTGGTCATTCTGTAGAACCTCAGCGGGAGTCAGTTTCCCATTTTGAACGCTCTGTTAATCTAGGGTTGCGCTTCCTTTGGGTAGTTCTAATGATGGGTGCTGCTCTGATTACGCTGGCGTATTTCAGCTCTCGACAATTAGAGCGCCGTAGTTTTCCTGCCTTAAGCCGGACGGATTATCAACTGCAACTCGATTGGAATACCGCCCTTTCTTTAGAAGACAATTTGATACGTACTCAGGCACTCTGTACCCGCTGGCAAGAATTAGTGAGCGGAACCACGGCAGCCTCAGTCGGGGAAAAGCAATTTTTTTTGGAGGTGGAAAACCAGGCGATTAATACTAGTGAAATTCAGTTTTATTTAGATAGTCCCCCGCAAAATGCGGAATTTGCTGCGGCCTTTCTCGCGGAAATTCGATCCACTTACCCCAGCGCAAGATTAAGTTTTCGGGCCCTGCCTAATCTATTTGATCGCGTTTTTCTAAACGATGAAGCTTACCTGTCGCTGAAAATTCGCGATGCAACGTCCCGTGAGAGTCCTGATTGGTCTAGGGTTGTGCCTTTTTTGGAACAAGTAACCGCTGAAAACACTTATGCAGAACTACCGGCCTTAAAGGAGGTCATACGCCTGAGTATTGACTACGAAAAACTGCGCATTCACCGGGTCACCGATACCCAATTGCAGGGACGTTTGCTGAGTCTGTTTAATGAAAATGAGGTGACCCAGTTGTTCAATAACGATCAAAGATTAAGAGTGGTAATTGGTCAGCCGACTTTAATTAGTCGTTTGGCCTTGCTAAGCAGTACGGTATTGAATGAAAATGGGAACGAAATTTCGCTAGGACAATTAATCGATCTGGAATTAACTACGGACTACAAAGTCTTGACGGCTGACCAGCAAGGGGAGTATTTGAGCTGTCAGTTTCCTTTTGTACTTCCGCAGGAGGAACGGCTCCGCATTCAGTCTGCGGCTACCAGGGCTGAAGGTTTAAGCTGCCAATTTCGCGGGCGATTTTATACCGACCAGGATCGGATAGGCGAATTGAATCAAATACTATTGGTTTCGCTCTTGCTGCTGTTTCTTATCCTGGCTGCCCAGTTCGAAAGTCTGCGTTTACCGCTGATCGTACTAATGGTTATTCCTTTGAGTCTGGCCGGCGCTTTATTGGCCCTATGGCTGACCAATACCAGCCTGAATCTAGTAAGCCTGATTGGTATGGTCGTCACTGGAGGAATAGTGATTAACGATGCCATCCTGAAAATCGACATCATCGAACGGGAACTACAAAAAGGAGCTAAGCTGACCAATGCTATTCATACTGCCGGCAGAAGACGGCTTCGAGCTATTGTCATGACCTCACTGACGACGATCCTCGCTCTCGGTCCCGTACTCTTCTCCTCTGGCTTAGGCGCGGAGTTGCAAGCACCGCTAGCTATAAGCGTCATTGGTGGCTTAAGCTTTGGCACCCTGGCTAGCTTGTATTTAATCCCTGTCCTGTACCTACTCTTTAGTAGTCGGAAAAAATAGCCTGAACGATTTATCTGGCAAAATTGTGTTGTCTATGTGTTTATCTACTCCTGCCTTAGCGGCGGATGCTGCGCAATAAAATCCACCACCTGCTCTGGGTGGTCGGTTACGGTGAGGTAGTCAAAGTACTTTTTACCGTAGGCCAGTTGCCGCAGTAAGGGGTAGATCATGGTATCGATCTCGTAGCGCTGACTGCTGAGGAAGACCATTGGACTGACATAGTCAAAGGTCACGTAATGATTCTGGGCGGCTTCTTGAAAGATCTCCTGAGTTGTACCGGCACTACCCGGAGCGTAGACTATACCATAAAGGGAGATGGCCAGCAGCGTATCTTCCCGGATACTGTTGCTAAAATACTTGGCAATGTAGGTCGCAAAGAGGTTGCTGGGCTCGTGCCCGTAGAACCAGGTGGGAATGGCCAGGCTTTCAGCGCCCTCTGGGAAGCGATCAAGGATAGCTAGCGCTCCTTCGTGGTAGCCTCGGTCGGTATACTTAGGCGCTTTGGCTAGGGTAGTGAGTACCCATGCTAAGTCTGCTTCGCTTTTTCCGGCCAGATAGGCGCCGAGGTTAGCCGCTTCCATGATACCAGGGCCACCGCCTGAAACCACCAGGTAGCCTGCCTCGGTCAGTAATTTGGCAGTGCGCAGGCTTAGTTGATAGTAGTGATCGGCTCTTCCTACGCTGTGTCCACCCATAAAGCCAACGGTGCGCCGCTTAGGTAAGCCATCCGCTTTGTAGTCCAGGAGGCGGTTGAGCGCTTCGTCCATGCTGAAATCGTGGAGGCGCTGGTGGAGGGCCTCCTGCAAGTTGGGATGGCAACGGTAATGAGAGAAGTGCTCATAGATTTTCAAGTCATAGCTTTGATCATCCTCTGGATTGTAGCCTTCCATTAGTTCTTGCCAACTGTAAAGATCGTGGCGCAAGGGGCGGTAGGGGAGATGGTCGGGAGCAGAGATCAAACTGGCTCCCCTGCGGCGTAACTGTACTTCTTCTTCGATGCTCATTTGGCAACCTATGAAGAGAGTAGAAGCATCAATTTTGAAGCGCGACCAGTTGATGTCGATTTGACGCAAGTCCAGTTCGATCAGGGTGGTTTGGGTCAAGTCCGTATGTCCATTGATCAGCCATTCGTTATTAATGGTACGAATGCAGTCGACAATCTCTTCTTGGAACTTTGTTTTCATGCTAGGGTAGTCAATTGCCGATGTACGGCTAATACTTGGGGTTGCAATAAATAGTGAGCGTAATTATGGATCAGATAGTCTGCCCGAGCTACTTTTTGTTCTTCCGACCATTGACGGGCCATCCACTTTTTTACGTATCCCGCATCCACTTTATCTCGGGCCATTACCCGGGCCAGTCGTACTTCTACGGGGGCCGTGACTACCAAAATGGCGTCAAAACCAGTATCGGCACCGATCTCCAGGGTGATGGCAGCTTCGTGTAAAGTATATGCTGGTGGCTGACTAGAGTTTGCGAAGGATTGATGCCATTGCTGACTATCTCGTGCTACGGCGGGATGTACTAAAGCGTTAAGTGCTGCTAAACGCTGGGGTTGGTCGACTACTTGTTGTGCAAGGTACTTTCGGTCCAGCTCCCCTTGTTCGTTGTAGGTGGCACTGCCAAACTCGGATTGGATAGACCTGCGTAAGTCTAAATCCTCCACCATCAAATCTTTGGCGCGGGCATCGGCATAATAGACAGGTATACCTAGTTGCTCGAAAAGACGGGCCACGGTACTTTTTCCGCTGCCAATATTGCCGGTGATAGAAACGCGTTTGCTCACGGCTGCAAGATAGGAAGCTGCTGCTTGCTGAGCAATCTGGGGATGGTAGTTGGTACGGGGTAGTTGGTACAGGGTATGGCGTACAGCGTATTGGGTACAGCGTATCTTGGTTACTACCCGAACTCATAACTCATAACACTGAACCCCTAACTCACACCTAACATCTGACAACCAACATCAAATACCGACTAAAACCCTACATTCACAGCATGCTAAGCTTAATTAATCGGCTCAATGCCTGGATCGGAAAGAGCGTGAGCTGGCTGACAGCCGTTCTGGTAGTGCTGGTGGTGAGTGAAGTATTGCTACGGGCGTTTTTTAACTACGGGCAGGCCTGGATGCGTGAATTACAATGGCAGCTTTTTGCCCTGGTCTTTCTTCTAGGTGCACCCTATGCCTTACAGCAAAACCGCCACGTACGGGTGGACTTGTTCTACGAACGCTTCAGCCCCCGACAACGAGCACAGGTGAATCTGGTAGGAAGCCTACTCTTTTTGATCCCTTGGTGCCTGGTCTTGATTTGGTTTGGCAGCCAATTTGCCTACGAAGCCTATTTGCTGGGGGAGGCTTCAGCTGACGTGGGGGGGCTACCCACAATGGTACCCATTAAAATCGCATTACCCTTAGCTGCTTTGCTGCTTTTTCTCCAGGCAATTGCTCAAGTCATACTAGCCTGGCGTGCGCTGAAACAAGCTGAATTATGAGCTTGGCAGTAATCGCACTCATTTTATTTGTCAGCATCTTTTTGCTGATTTTATACGGTTATCCCGTGGCTTTTACCCTGGGAGGGATGAGTCTGATCTATGCCTTTTGCTTTTTGGATGCGGGCGATCTGAGCTTGCTACCCAATCGTATTATGGGGACCATGAGCACGACCGTATTGGTGGCTGTACCACTCTTTATCTTCATGGGGATTATGCTGGAGAAATCTGGCCTGGCAGAGCGAATGCTAGCCACCATGGCTGGGCTCTTTGGCAAAATGCGGGGTGGTATGGCCATCTCCGTGGTGATCGTTGGGGCGCTTTTGGCCGCTTCTACGGGTATTGTCGGCGCTACAGTAATAACTATGGGGCTCATCAGTTTGCCGCCCATGTTGCAGCGTGGCTATAAGCCGGAGTTAGCTACCGGTATCATCTCGGCTTCCGGTACACTGGGACAAATCATCCCGCCTTCGGTGGTGCTAGTACTGCTGGGCTCAGTATTAGGGGTCAGTGTAGGTCAATTGTTTCGGGCGGCCTTGTGGCCTGGCTTGCTGTTAGTAGGGAGTTATATCGGCTATATCTTGCTGTTGTCGCGTATCCGCCCTAGTTATTTCCCTAAGGTAGGGGAGGAAGGCAGCTTACAAAGTGAGGGCAGCCCTAAAACCGTTCCCCTAAGATCTACCGTAGAAAGCTTCGTGCTGCCGTTCCTCTTGATTTTAGCCGTCCTGGGCAGCATCTTTGCAGGTTGGGCGACCCCCACTGAGGCTTCAGCAATCGGTGCTTTAGGAGCCACGCTGCTCACCTTGTATCAACGCAAATTCAACTTACCTATCCTGCGCCAGGTTATGCAGGAAACGACCCACCTGACGAGTATGGTCTTTATGATCCTGCTGGGCGCTACGACCTTTAGCCTGGTCTTTCGCAAGCTCGGCGGAGACCGCTACCTCGTCGACTTGATCGAACAGGCGCAACTAGCCCCTTCCACTTTTTTGGCCCTGGTGATGATCGTCGTATTTTTCGCCGGTTTCTTTATTGATTTCATTGAAATCATCTTCATCATTGTGCCGGTGGTCGCTCCCATCTTTGTGGAGATGGAAGTGGATCTGGTCTGGTTCGGCATCCTCATGGCGCTGAATTTGCAGACCAGCTTTTTATCCCCACCTTTTGGCTTTGCGCTGTTTTATCTGAAAGGCGTAGCTCCACCCGAGGTCAAGACCGGGCATCTCTATCGCGGGATTATTCCCTTTCTAATCATTCAGGTAATTATTCTGGCGCTGGTGGTGTTGTTTCCGGAATGGTTGGGGGTGGTTTAAATTCTTGCTGACCCAATTGCCGCTGGCTTAGTCCAGGGATAATGGTCTTACTAACCAACGAGGCCTCCTATCACCTCCATCTAACTAAAACTCACTTTGCGCCCTTTGCAAAAGATCGTTGCGTTCCTTGCGTGCAACAAAGACTATCCAATCACCGACTTAATGGCCTCAATCGTTGCCTGCATCGCCAGCTCATCCCGCATCGCATTGAGCGTACTGTTGAAGGGCTCGGCCCGTACGGGACCATCGTAGCTTATCTGATCCAGGAAGCCGACGAAGGCTGCGATGTCAATTTGGCCGGTTGCGCCGGGCAATTCCCGGTTGCCGTCAATTTGCTCCCGTGGCCCTAGATTTCGATCGGCATCATTTAGATCAACAGCCACAATACTGCTATTATCCCAAATATGCAGATCATTCACACTTTCCTCCGCACAGTACCAGTGGAAACTATCGAGTACCACACCTACGTTAGGCTGGCCAATGGCCTTAATCAATTCCTTCAGCTGCTTACCGTTATCAATGAAGGCGTAACGTTTGGCATTGCGCAGCGTGCGGGGAGCCACGTACTCCAGGCCCAGGCGGATATTATAATCAACCAACACAGCAGCGACCTGGCGCAGCCGGCTTGCGTGTAGGGCAAAATTGACGCTAAAATCGCGTTCTTCGTTGCAAGGCATAATCCAGGTACCCACCCGCTCGATACCGATGGTTTGCATCGCCCGGGCGTGTTGGGGCAGGGCTTCCAGGTCTGCCTGAAAACGGGCTTCGTCTTCCCGGAACTGTATCGGCAATCCCGCGCTTCCCCAGCTCAAACCAATACCATCGGCACGGAGCTTGAGGTCTTGTAATTGCGAGCCACTCATGGCGATCAACTCCTCACTAGGCATCGCTAGCGACTCATAGCCCATCGCGACGACCGGTTCCAGTAGATTCACTATCGGGCCGGAGACCCCGATGGCATCAGCCTTTAAACTGATTTTGAAAGCGCGATCAGCGTTTTGAGTAGTAGCCGTAGCTCCCAAAGGCGTATTGCCCAGCCCAATACCAGCTAGTCCTAAAGAAGAAGTTTGCAAAAAGGTGCGACGTTGCATAAAGGTCAAATTATGGATAGCAGAGAAGGTCAATATTACTAATAAAAATCGCTTCCCTGATAAGGATCGTAGTCTTCGGCAATTTCCAAACCATTAGCAGTCCAAATAGCCGGAAGGCTAGGCAAATATCCGATACGATGTGCGCGGACGACCAAAACCTTATCTGCCACTGTTTCAATCGCTTCTACAAATGGTTGCCAACGCTCTGTGGGGCGTTCACCAGGGGCTAACCACTGATACCCGATTGATGCGCCGGCCGTGCTGCAACTCAGCTGTAATCCTGCTGCACCGAGCTCGATTTGAGGCATTGTAGTTTGAACTTGTACGCCGCCGGGCCTAATGCTTTGCAAGAAGTCTTTCTCTGGCCCCAGATTTAAATCTTCGGCTTCGGCTAGCCAGCGATCTAATTCTTCACTCAACGCCTCCAATTGATCGGCGTAGCTCGGGTCTGCTGCGAGATTGTGGAGTTCATGAGGGTCTAGCTGAAGGTCATAGAGCTCCTCAGCGGGAGCATTAGGATCAAACCAGATTGCTTGCTCAGGACTAAGCGCTCCTTCGGCCTGCAAGCGCAGAAGCTCTTGCATAATGGGCATCTGTTCGCGGTAGGCCAGGGGCAGGTAACGAGGCTGCCCAGGCAGATAGTTACGAATGTACTTATAGCGATGGTCTCTGACGGCCCGACGGCGACAGCGTTCTTCGTCAAAGCGATCTGCCGCCGCATAAACGTAGCTACGCTTTTCTTCCTCAGCATAAGGGCCTAACCAGGCCTTACCGTCCACGTAATCCGGCGGCTGAATACCCGCCAAGGAGAGAATAGTCGGTTTTAAATCGATAAAATTCAGCATTTGGTCATCCACCGTATTGGCAGAGCGTCCATCTGGGAAACGAACGATCAATGGGGAGCGGATACCGGAATCGTACAGCAGACGTTTTTGTCGGGGCAGTGGCCCACCGTGATCGGCGTACCAGAAAATAATGGTTTTATCCAGGAGCTGCTCTGCCTCCAATTCTGCGATAATTTCCCCGACCTGCTGGTCCATCTCCAGGATGTTCGAGTACATGCGGCGGATATCCCGGCGACCAACTTCCGTATCCGGTAGGTAAGGAGGGATCGGGACGGCTAAGTCTTCCGGGACCAAGAGCGTATCCTCCGCCTTTTTCCAGATGCGGGATTCGTGGGTGACCTCCAGGTTGAAAATGGCAAAAAAAGCTTGCCCCGCTGCGCGATTGCGCCAGTGAGCGGCCTCACTGCTCTCATCCCAGGCGGTCAGTTCTCGCCTAAACTGGTAGTCTTCCTTGGCATTGTTACTACAATAGTATCCAGCTTTGCGTAGATAGGTACTATGGGTATGTACTCCCGCAGGTGGAACCGCTTCGTAGTAGGGTATACCCTCCATGCGATAATTCTGATCGCGGGCATTCAACACCGAATCCGTGATTAGCCGGTACCAGGGGCCAGTCCGCATATGATTGGCCCCAATTCGGGTAGGATACATACCGGTAGCGATAGCAGCTCGACTGGGTGCACACACGCCAGAGGGAGAAAAAAAATGGGTGTAGCTTACCCCTTCGGCCGCGAGACGATTTAAATTAGGCGTCACAATGGTGCTGTCACCAAAAGGCGGAATCACCGGACTGAGGTCTTCGGCTACAATCCATACAATGTTCAATGAATCGGTGTCTGGGGCAATCTCTTCTGTGGGCTGATTTTGGCAGGCGACCCAACACAAAGAGCAGAGAAGAAGTAGTCTAGTAGACATAGTGAGGGGAAATTGTTTGAGCAGTTGCCAAAAGATCGGACATCTTTTCTGATTCTCAGTTACAAATGGTTCCAAATACTATCTTTCTCCCATGAAGCGACCGGCCTTCTATATTCTGCTGTCTCTTTTGGCGTTGGTAATTCTCTTTGAATCTGCCCAGCAGTTGTTCTATTTACGGCGTTACGATTTAGCAGCTGACGTACACTTCCTGGATATTGTGCAGCTCCAAACCATTCGCTGGCTGATTTGGGCCTTGTTAGGAGTACCACTATTCTATTTCGTACGGAAGATCAATGCAGGCGAGGCTAGCTACTGGTCCCGCTTCTTTCGCTACAGCCTTTTGATTAGTGGATTGGTCATCACTGCTATCATTTTGGTGGCCATCTACGAATACGATTGGAGCGAGGGCTACCAAAGCGAGTTCTTTTTCGGAGAGTTTGTCACTTTCTTCTTATTTCAAAAGACACCCTTCTTTACGCTGGGCTACATTGCCCTGATCTGGGTCTTAAGTCTTTATTGGGAGAACGAGCGCTTGCAAGTACAAGTCAAAAAGCTGGCAGACCTGCTGGCCGAAAATGAAGATTTAGTTCACCAACTACCGAGCCGCCCTCAGCCTAATGAGCAGCTTCTCACCGTCAAGTCCGGGGGGAAATATCAGGTAGTACGTCTGCAAACTATCGAATATCTGGAAGCGGACGACTATTGCGTCAATATTCATCTGGAGGACGGTAAGAAATACGTAATGCGAATTACCCTTAAAGCATTGGAAGAAAAGCTACCGGAACAATTCATCCGCATTCACCGAAAGTACATCGTTCATCTGAAGTACGTCACGGCATTCGATCCTGAGGAACAACGATTATTACTACAGAGTACTAGCAGCTTGGCGGTATCCAAAAGTAAGCTAAAGCTGGTTCGGACTTATTTCGCTGGGGAACAAATTCGTTCAGCAGACTAATTACTGCAACTATTAGCCAGTTCACTGCAATTCAGGCCCCGTTGGCTGCAAAGGCATTGTAGTAAAGTCGGTAAGCCACTTTCTTGGCGGCTAACCAAGATGAAAAACAAATGTTAAGCAACGCTTATCCCTTACTCTGTATGCTGTTTATTCTAAACGCTACTTTACTATCAGCACAGTACGATTACGAACCTTCGGTAGAGCACCCTTTCGGGCAAGCCAATCCCGAAGCACCACGGGCGATTAAAGATTTTGACCTATTAATTGGTGAATGCAACTGCACTTCTACCAATCGCGGCCCCGATGGGGAATGGAATGAACCGGAGCAGATGGTCTGGCGCTGGAAATACATCATGAACGGATTGGCCGTACAGGATGAAACCCTGAAAGCAGATGGTGGTCACTCCGGCAGCATCCGCCAATACCTGGAAGATGAGCATGGGCAAGGGGAATGGTACGTCCACTATTACTCTGCCAAAGGACCGACAGCAACTTTACCGACCTGGAGGGGCAGTAAAACCGAAGGGGGAGATATTGTCCTCTACCGGGAACAGGCCGCCCCCAATGGCACAGAAGGATTCTATCGACTTACCTTTCATGATATAAGCGAAAAAGGCTACCAGTGGAAAGGCGAATGGGTAAGTAAGGATGAATCTATCGTCTATCCTAGCTGGCGGATTGTTTGTGAGCGACTAGAGTAACTAGGCTACATCATAGTCTAGATGATGGTGTTCTTCTACTAGTGGTCCTCCTGCAAGTATCTCTTGAGAAGCTTCACTGGCAAATTTTTCAAAGTTGAGGTGAAAATAGTGTGCCAGTTGGATCGACTTACGTACGTATGCACCTTTTTGTAACCAGGTATTAATGGGGTCCAGCAATTCGATGGGTACTCCAGGGCAGTACTTGGGCATATGTAGTCCAAGAATGGGATGGATTTCATAATCTACTTCGTCCAATTGTCCGGTCATGCAAGCCGTGATCATACGACGGGTCCATTTCAGTTTGATACGTGATCCTGTACCGTAAGGGCCACCACTCCAGCCGGTATTGATCAGCCAAACGTTGGTTTTAGCCTCCCGCATTTTGTGACTCAACATCTCAGCGTAAACTGCAGGGTGTAAAGGCATAAATGGTGCGCCGAAACAGGCAGAAAATGACGGTACTGGCTCGGTGATACCCGCCTCAGTCCCCGCAACCTTTGCTGTATATCCAGAGATGAAATGGTAGGCGGCCTGCCCGGGAGTAAGACGTGACACCGGCGGAA
This sequence comes from Bacteroidota bacterium, assembly GCA_039030655.1. GTDB lineage: Bacteria > Bacteroidota > Bacteroidia > Chitinophagales > Saprospiraceae > Neolewinella. The sequence continues at coordinate 132,230 of JBCCDS010000003.1, forward strand.
GTACTCCAAAAGCATCGCAGGTAAGGAAAAAGATATTTTTTGGATTGCGCCCGTAGCTTGGGCGCTGGATGTTGTCAATGTGATCAATAGGATAACTCACTCTAGTATTTTGAGTAATACTGCTGTCTCCATAGTCTACTTCGTTAGTCCCTTCTTTAAAGACGATATTTTCGAGCAAAGCACCAGGGCGAATAGCAGCATAAATTTCGGGCTCACTTTCAGCAGTTAGATCAATAGCTTTGGCGTAGCAACCTCCCTCAAAATTGAAGATAAGATTATCGGAAGTCCAGCCATGCTCATCGTCACCAATCAATTTACGGTTAGGGTCGGCAGAAAGGGTAGTTTTGCCTGTTCCGGATAAGCCGAAAAAAATGGCCGTATCGCCTGTTGCTCCCACATTGGCTGAACAATGCATCGGCAAGACATTATGCTCAGCGGGCATAATTAAATTTAGAGCAGAGAAGATGCCTTTTTTTATTTCACCCGTATAGGCAGAGCCTCCTACTAATGCCACCTTTTTACTGAAGTTGATCACGGAGAAATTTCCTTGGCGCAAACCGTGGGCTTTTGGATCCGAGCACTCATAGCCTGGAGCACAAAGGACCAGCCAGTCTTCTGCGAAGGAAGACCGTTCTTCCTCTGCTAAGCGCAAAAACATATTGTTGACGAAGTAGGCTGACCAGGGATATTCGGCGATAGTACGAATATTGGTACGGAACTCAGGCGCGGCACAAACGTATGCGTCATGGACGAATACTTCTTTATCGCTTAAATACGATAATATCTCTTGATGCAGGTAGTCGAAATTTTCGGATGAAAGCGGCTGATTAACCTTTCCCCACCAGACTTTTTTCTCCGTATAGGCATCTCTTACCAGAAACCTGTCCTGAGGAGAGCGACCCGTAAATTTGCCGGTATTTACCACGAGGGTACCGTTGTCAGTCAACACACCCTGGCCTTTGCTGAGGGTGATTTCCTGGAGCTTTTCTTTAGCTAGGTTCCAATGAACAGCTGCATTTTGGAGCCCGTAGGTACTTAGGTCAAGTTGTTGTTTGGCTTTAGTCACTTGGATCGAATTTTTATAGCTTAGAATAAGTTGATGGTCCAGCAGTCTAGAGATCAATACTGAGTAAAGGAATCGGCGACTCCATCGTAAGCAGGCGAGTAAGCCGCCCTTCACTAACGGGGCCTTTAGTAGCGTGATGGTTGGGGATGATCGCGAATAAATCAATGTCGTGGGTATCAATGTATTTTTTGATGCCCTCTAACAATTGCTTGTCTTTGACAAAAATGTGATTAGTATAGAAGCGATCGAAGTAGTAGGCTAATTGTTGCTCGACAGCATCGCCCTTAGCAAGCAGACTGGCTTCATCTTGATAAAAGGTGAGTACATGGACCTTAGCATCAAACTGCCTAGCCAATGCCAATGGAACAGACAACTTTTCTGGCTCTTTTAAAAGGCTTTGATCAAGCAGTAGTACTAGTTTTTTGAGCTGGAAGTCGGCCTCGGTTTCTGGAACTACAATGACCGGGCACTCTGAATTGTAAACCAATTCGGCAGTATTGGTTGCGGCCTTGGAGCTGTGCTGCATATTGCCCTGGGTGCCCATTACGATAGCATCCGTCTGCAATTTTTGTTGGGCCAGCAGAATGCCTTCAGGTATTTCTCCTGTTAAGGTTTCCCAGCTGATTTTAGCCGTTGTATCGGATTGATACTGCTCCGCTATGGCTTGCAAGCGTTGCTGGATGTCCCGAATTTCTACAGCGTCTGGATGGTTCTCCAAAACGTGCAGAATTATGATCCGCTTGTCGGACTGACCACGAAAAAATTGGCTGGCGTAGGAAAGTGCTCCTAAAGCCTGACCAGAAAAATCAAAGGGTATTAGTACAGTTGAGAAGTCCTTCATACGCTGTGTAGCTATTTTGTCTATGACAAAGCAAGTGGCTTTCTTGCCGCAGAGCGATGAGATTGGTCATCCCGATTGTTGAAATAGCGCACCTCTGGCGTACATTTACCGCGTGCAGCTTTCTGTCATCATTGTCAATTACAACGTCCGCTACTTTTTGGAGCAGGCACTACGCTCAGTGGAACGAGCGGGGGAGGGTATTGAGATGGAGGTTTTCGTCGTCGACAATAATTCGGCAGATGATTCAGTCGAGATGGTGAGGCGTGATTTTCCCCGGGTACACTTAATTGCTCGCGATGATAATCCTGGCTTCAGCGTAGCCAACAATCAAGCTATTCGTTTGGCAAAAGGAGAGCACATATTGCTGCTTAACCCCGACACCGTGGTGCGTGAGGACACTTTCAGCCGCTGCTTGTCCTTTATGGAGGCGCACCCGCGTTGTGGAGGTCTGGGTGTACGCATGATCGACGGGGCAGGGCGCTTTCTGCCGGAAAGTAAGCGGGGTTTACCTACTCCCTGGGTGGCCTTTACGAAGGCTTTTGGTTTGGCCAGACTCTTTCCTAAAAGCCGCCGCTTTAACCACTATCACCTGGGATACCTGCCGGAAATGGCTACTAATCAGGTCGAAATTTTGGCCGGAGCATTCATGTGGATGCGCCGCACAGCCCTGGATGAAGTCGGCTTGCTGGATGAGGCCTTCTTTATGTACGGCGAAGATATTGACCTGAGTTATCGCTTGATCAAAGGCGGCTGGGAAAACTGGTATTACCCGGAGACCAGCATTATCCATTACAAGGGAGAAAGCACCAAACGCGGTAGCCTCAATTACGTACGCACCTTTTATCAGGCCATGATCATTTTCGCCCGCAAACATTTTGTAGGGCGTAAGCAGACCTTTCTGGTAGCAGGTATGCGCTTGGCTATTTATCTACGAGCAGCCTTGAGCCTGGTGTTTGGTTTTTGGCGACGGTGGCGGTTGCCTATTCTGGATACAGCGGGCATTTACCTGGGCTTAGTAGCCCTGAAAACGATCTGGGCCCAGTACCATTTCCAGGACCCGAATTACTACGACGATCGTATCCTGTGGTTACATTTTCCAGCTTATTGTTTGATGTGGTTGCTGGGTGTTTTCCTGGCAGGAGGCTATGATCGACCCCAAGAAACCGGCCGTCTAGTACGTGGATTAGGTGGGAGTACTTTGCTGCTACTTGCCATTTACGGTCTATTACCCGGCGAGCTGCGCCCTAGCCGTGCCTTACTGATTCTAGGCGCTAGCTGGGCCATCGGCTGGACACTGTTGCTGCGCATCATCCAGGTGTTTTTCCGTTCCGGTAGTTTTAAATTGAGAGAGGAAGAGGAACAGCGCTTACTCATCGTAGGTAGCGAGACCGAAGCCGAGCGTACCCTACAATTGCTGCGTACGGCCGGTGCCCGCAGGAATTATCTCGGTAGGGTAGATCCCACTACTTCCGCCAGTCGCCTGCCGGAGTTGATCGGCCTTTACCGGGCGGAGGAACTGATCTTTTGTTCGGCCGACTTGCCCAACACCCAGATTCAGGCCTGGATGTCTGACCTGGGGCCACAATTGCAGTACCGCATTCTGCCTGAAGCCAGCTCCAGTATCATCGGCAGTCATCGCAGTGATCGCAGAGGTACCCTCTACACCATCGATATCTCCCTACGCATCGACCAACCCATGCAACGACGAGCCAAGTGGCTTTTCGATAAAGGACTCGCCTTATTACTATTGCTTAGTTGGCCCCTCAGCATTTGGCTGGTCAATAATCGCCTGGGGTATCTAGGCAACATCATGCGCGTGCTGCGCGGCCAGCGCAGCTGGGTTGCCTACACTGCTGCTGATCCCCAACGCCAGCTGCTCCCGGAATTGAAAGAAGGTATCCTGCACCCCGCTACGGGCCACTCCGCCGATATTGATCCAGAAACGCTTCACCGCCTTAATCTGCTCTACGCCCGTGACTATACCATTGGCGATGACTGGAGCCTGGTCATGAGAAACTTTAAAAGCCTAGGCGACTAAATACGGTTCTCCTGTGCTCCGCACGGGAGTGATGCACCTAATCGCTATGGAGAAGGGATGTCCCACGCGGAGCGTGGGTTTACCGATTCAGTTCCTCCGCTAAGGCAGCAAAATCTTCAGGATAGACCTGATAAAACTCTTCTACGTAAGCGCGTTCGTGATACCAGTCATCGGCATAGCCTTGGCACGCTTTTTGCAAAGCTGCTCTGGCCTCTACCAGCCGACCTTCCTCCCGTAGAATCATCGCTCTATAATAGTGTAGATCGGCCATGCGCGACCCCCAGCTGAGGGCTAAATCCAGTGCTTCCAATGCTTTGTTGTTATTGCCGAGGGATCGCCAATTCATGGCGTAAATCAGGTAAGCTACACTACTGGTATACCGTCGGCCTCCATGCTCGGCTTCGTAGTCGAGGTGCTTCTGTAGGAAGTAGTGCGCGTGGTCGTAGTCACCCAATTGATGAAAGGCAACACCCCGCATATAGTCGACAGACTGCGACTGTGGCTGGTCAACGACGTCCGGCGTTAGCGTGTCCAAGGCATTGAAGTCACCAATGGCTCGGCGATAGTCGCGGTAAAAGTAGAGGTAAAGGTAACCTCGCCACCCGATCCAGGTCACCGGGTCCAGTTCAGCGGCTTGGCCATAGTAACGTGGGAATTCATTGGCGTAGCCTCTTTTCAGATAGGCCACCCCCAACTCGCGGTGGACGAGGGCAGAAGCGGGATCCAACTTTAGGGCTTCTTGCAGGACCATTTGGTGACTAGGACTGCCTTGATAGTGGCGAAAACTGCCTTGCACCAGCATCTCCGCCAGTTCCGCCGCTGGAGCTACTTCCGATTGAGACCTGCGGAAGTACAAATCTCCTTGCTGCTTACAGGCCTGTAGTCCGAGGAAAAGCGCAGCCAGGCTAAGGGATAATATCGATAAGCGCACCGTTGTTTAGTTTAAAGGTGACGTAGGCGTAGCTGTCGGTAGCTTCGCCCTGATAAACCATCGGTTGCCATGCCGGGACTTGCTCCAGCAACTGCATACAATGGCGAACAGCCTCAGTAGGAAAGGTGGTGGGTTGAAAATCGAGATTAGTTTGCTCCAAATCAAAACGACCGATTTCCCCCCGGCAATTAATGACAAAATGCAGGCTCAGGTAACCATTTAAACCGGTAAATAAATCGGGCTCCCACTGATCTTCCACGATCTGCCACAGCACGGGCTTCCCTCCTAGCGGTTGACCGTCTGGATCACCATTGTAGTAATCATAAATTTCATTTTCACTTCCGCAGGTCGAGAACATTCCGGGGCCTTCCAGCGCCTCTTGGGGGTTGATATAACCGATCCTTTTGGGTGCTTCAGCCAGCATTCGCCGAAATGCTGTGGCGGGGATCTGTTCCATCAACTCCCAAGTGAAGTTGTATTCCTCGCTGCTAAATTGACGGCTGTACAGACCAATACCGGCCAGTAGAACTTCTTCCATTTGGAAGTCGAACTCTCGAATAGTGGAATCGGCAAGCTCCACCTTGCGGGTGCCGTAACTGGGCAGTACGATACCGCTGTAGTGGTCTATTAGGGTGTCGCGAGGTGGTAGATGTGCTTTATTATCGGTGACGACGTATCCATTAGGGTACTCGATTCGAATACTGGTTGGGGCACAGCTGTCCGCGGTGAGTCGATGAATAGTGCCTCCTTCTATGGCCGCTCTACTGGTGTCGCCTGTTCTGAAGTATTGTTTTTCGGTAAGCAGATGCCAGCTATCGCGATCTACCTCGATCAGTTGCTCTCGGGTTGGAGCTAAGCTGGGGTTATAAGTAGTGAGGGTAACGGGGCTTGCTTCGTTTCGGCGCTGGTAGCCCAGGTAGCTTATGTCGGTATCCCAATCGTCGCGCTCATCCGGCTGATAGTGTAGGTAATATTTGTTATAGATTCCAGCCCGGAGCTGGGCATTGGTAGGTAGGTAGTTGAGTGGGTGTTCTGATTGACAAGCCGTCAAGCCAAGTAGGAGGCCGAGTAGTCCAAAGCTGGCGAGGGGTTTCATAGGGGGAAGATGCGGAGCTACTTCTATTCTTACCCCACTTAATTGCATGCTTTGCAGATCATTAACACTACTTAAGGGGAACTCTGCCTGTGGAGCATAAATAAACTGGGTAGAAAAGAGGGGAATGCTGTAACCAACATTCCAATAGATGCACTAAGTTGGAAAATACCGTCTTATGATTCGCACGAGTTTTGCGCTTCTTTCCTTCCTTTTACTGCTTGCTTGTGGCGAGACCACCCCTTCAAGTTCAACAACTGACAACTCCTCGCCAACGGAGCAGACCAATACTAGTACCTACAAAGCCCCTTGTGAAAGTGTATCTAATGAAAAAGTAGGTGCGGTGTTCGGTTGGGCCGACGTACAGAGCACGGCTGACGAACTGATGGATGGTCGTGTACAGGCTTGTACCTATTACTATCCTGCTGGAAACGACGGCCTGGTGCTGCGTTTGGATTATGCCAATGAGTATGCACGAACCAATCAGTTCTACGAGAATACTTACCAGAAATACCTAGCTGAGGGCCAGGACGACTTTAGTTATCAAACGCTCAGCGGTGGCCCTGGAGATGAAACTTTGATTGGCTATGCTTTCAAGTACCGCAAACACAATTACCTATTGCGTAGTCGCAAGGGCAATGAGTTAGAACTTATTGTAGACGCTAGTTTTATGGAAGTGCAGGATGAAGAGCAGCTGCAAGCTCAACTACTAGAACTGGCCAATGAGATGACTAAATAAAGTCTTCTTCATCCCCGAGTTCTAAGCGCGCTCCCGCCAATTCGTTTTTGGCGTGGCCTTCACCAAGGCGACCAGCAATGGTGATGCCTTCGGTGTAGGTGTCCCAGGCCGCTTTTTCTTGTTGTAATCGCTCCAGAGTTTTACCCAAATGGTAATAAAGCCCAATGTATTCCGGATGCAGCTTTTTGAGGCGTTGGTAAGTCTGGAGAGCGGCCTGATCGTCTCCCATCTTTTCTTCTTCCTTGGCCAGGGCAAAGAGCAGGAAAGCATCTTCAGGGCTGCTGGCCAGCATTTGTTCTATTTGTTGGCGACGGCTCATGTGGAAGGGGGAATTCGGTCGGGATAGGCAACCTTGAGCACATCGTCGAAATACTCGGCGAAATGGGCATCGATGCCTTCTTTGATATAATCGGGTAATTCTTCAAAATCACGCTGGTTTTCCTTAGGGAAAATCAGCGTTTTTATGCCCACCCGCTTAGCACCGATGGTTTTTTCCTTCACCCCACCAATGGGCAAAACTCGGCCGGTCAGCGTCAGCTCACCGGTCATGGCTAGGTTGAAAAGCGGAGCCTGATTAGTGGCTAGTCCGTAGAGGGCCAGTGCCATGGTAATACCAGCCGAAGGACCATCCTTAGGAGTAGCACCGGCTGGCACGTGGAGGTGGATTTGGTGGCTATCGAAGTAGTCTAAGCCTTCTTTGCTGAGTAAAGAGCGGACGTAGCTGTAAGCAATTAACGCGCTTTCTTTCATCACGTCGCCCAGTTGGCCGGTTTGCTTAAAGCCTCCTCCGGCGTGGGGAATACCCGTAGCCTCGATGTAAAGAGTAGCTCCCCCCATGCTGGTGTAGGCCAGCCCTAGTACTACGCCTGCAATCGCACGGTCGTAGAGTTTTTCAGGCTTGAAAGGAGGCTTTCCTAGTAATTCTTCCACCATGGGACGGTCTACTTCAAAAGTAGCCCCTTGGCCTTCGGCCTGGCGTAAGACCAACTTGCGGATGATCTTGCGAAGCTGCTTCTCCAGATTTCGTACGCCCGCTTCACGGGCATAGCTGTCGGTGAGGAAGGATAGGGCTTCTTCGGTAAAGCTGACTTCTTCTTCGGCGAAGTTGTGTTCCCGCAGCTGTTTGGGAATCAGATACTGCTTGGCAATTTCAATTTTTTCGGCCTGCACATAGCCGCTCAAGCGGATAACCTCCATGCGGTCGAGCAGAGGTCCTGGAATAGTATCGAGTTGGTTGGCAGTAGTGACGAATAGCACGTTGGACAAGTCGAAGGGAACGTCCAGGTAGTGATCCATGAAACTGTCGTTCTGTTCGGGATCTAATACTTCCAGTAGAGCGGAGGCCGGGTCGCCCCGGAAGCTGCTACCGATCTTATCGATTTCATCCAGCATGACGACGGGGTTACTGGTGCCCACCCGCTGCAGGGCCTGAATCAGCTTACCCGGCATGGCGCCGATGTAAGTACGACGGTGGCCTTTGATTTCGGCCTCGTCGCGCATTCCTCCTACGCTAAAGCGGAAAAACTCTCTACCTAAGGCCTTGGCGATACTCTTGCCAATGCTGGTTTTTCCCACGCCGGGAGGGCCAACCATACAGATGATATTACCAGCTACGCTATCCCTCTTAAGGATGGTGGCTAGAAATTCTAGGATACTGTCTTTTACATCACCAAGACCATAGTGGTCACTATCGAGGATGCGACGAGCTTCAGGTACATTCTGGTTGTCCGGACTGTAGATATTCCAGGGTAGGCCGGCAAAGGTTTCTAGATAGGTACGTGTAATGTTGAATTCCGGCGACTGATTATTGAGGGTGCGGAGTTTATTCATTTCCCGATCGAAAGCTTTTTGCGCCTCTGCGGGTAGCTCTTTACCCTCGAGCTGAGAAAGAATCCGTCCTTCAATGCTTTCTCCTTCTTCCTGCTCCTCGCCCAGCTCTCGCTTAATCGCTTTCAACTGTTCGCGCAGGAAGAATTCTTTTTGTTGCTGATTGACGTCGGATTCAATCTTCTTATTGATCCGATGCTGGATCTTGGCGACTTCCAGCTCATCCTTGATCACAGCCAGTAAAATCTTGGCCCTTTCGCTGGGTTCCCAGGTTTCCAGCAGCTCCTGCAAGCGGCTCTTTTCTGAACTGAGCAAGTTGCTGATGATGTCCATGGTGCGGCCCGGCTGGTCGTAGTTGAGTTGACTAACGACCATGTTGACCTGCTCCTGAAAGAGTGGGTTCAGTTGTAATAATTCCTTGACATCTTTGCTGATAGCGAGCATATAGGCCCGCAATTCATTATCGGGTTTGGTTTTGGGCCGCTGGTAATAATCGACCTCCCAGCGCAGAAACTCCTGTTGAGATAATTGTTTGCGACGGCGGAACCTTCTCACTGCTTCACCAATTACCTGGACGGCTTCAGGGCCGATTGGCATCACCTTTCTGATACGATAGGCCGTTCCGATGTCGACAAAATCGCTTTGGCTAAAGTCCTCTTCGTCGTATTCGAGGGTTAGTACGGCCCCAATGTACCCATCATTATGGTCAATCGCATCTTGTAGTACGGCCAGTTTGTCTTCGCCAGTGAAAGTCATGGGAAGGACCATGCCTGGAAAAATGGGCCGTTGAATCAGTGGTACTATTGATAAATTCCGGGGCAGGTTATTTTCTGCAATGGAAAGCCCGGTATCATTTTGTTCAATAACTACTTCATCGTCATCCAGGAGGAGGTCGTTAGGATCGAGGTCTTCGTTGGTCACGTACTTTCAACTTTGCTTTACAATACATTTTGGAGGGAGAATTTGTTTTTTGCGCAACTGCCTTAGCGCAACCGGCCCAGGCTGGTATTTAGGCTTTGCATAGTGTTGCCGATACTGGCAACCTTATCTAGTAAAGCAGAAATATGGTGGTCTTCAGTAAAGGCATTGGAGAGGGTGCAACGCAAATAATAGCGGCCCCGAAGCCGAGTATTGACCAGGTAAAACTCAGCTTCCTGGACGATTTGCTCACGTATCAGTTGATTGAGGTGATCTAGTTGTGGGGCGGTCATCTGAGGTAGCTTAGGCGTATAGCGGAAGCAGATGATATTACAATCTGGTCGGATAGCCAGTTCGAAATCAGGTCGACTACTGATTTGGTCGGCCATGGTTTGCCCTAGGGCGCAGACGCGATTTAGGTAATCACGCAGAAACTGAGGTCCGTGTTGAAAGAGCAAGGAGAATACCCGTAGGCTTAACATCTGCTTGGTGCATTCAAAAGTGCGCCGGCCGAGGTTGTACCATTCGTCTTCGGTATCAAAATTGAGTAGATAATCGGCCTGCTGGTGAAAGGTGCGATAACTGTCTTTGACATCCCTAAAAAACAGAGCCGTAGTAAGCGCTGGAACACAGCACATCTTATGAAAATCCATCGCAATACTATCGGCCTGTTCCAGGCCGGCCAATAAATGCCGGTGTTGCGCACTCATGGCAAGGGGAGCACCGTGGGCACCGTCTACGTGCAACCAAAGCTGGTGTTTTTCGGCGACTTTAGCCAGAGCTTGTAGGTCGTCGAAACTACCAGTGCTGGTTGTGCAGGCACTGCCTACGAGTAGCACAGGACTGTAGCCTTCGGCTTTCGCTTCGGCCAGGGTTGCCTCGATGAGATCAGTACGGATGCGGTACTGGTCATCACTAGGGACTTTGCGGATTCCTCCTGCTCCCCAGCCCATAATCCGAACAGCTCGATCGATACAATAATGGGCTTGCTCGTTGACCAGTAGGCAAGGTTTGATCGCATCCGTCTGTCCTGTTTCCCAGACTTCGGTTTCACCGGGCCAGCGACTGGCTCGTGCGGCGAGTAAGGCGGTTAAGTTGGCCAGGGTACCACCGTGGGTGAGAAACCCACCTGCTCCAACGGAAAGACCAAGCAGGCCGCAAAACTCATTGATGACGACTTGCTCCAAGGCAGAACCAGCACGGCCCATTTCGTAAACTCCCATGCCAGCATTGAGCACAGCACTGAGCTGATCCGCGAAGGCTAGCGTAGGAACAGGTGGACTGATTTGATGGCCCATATACTTTGGCTGGTGTACATGCACGGTCCTTTCCAGCACTTGATCCAAAGGAGCAGCTTTACCTTGTCCACCTTCATTTTTCAAGAGTTGTTCCCAGAACTGTAGTTCTTGTTGCGGCTCAGCAAAAGGGTTGGTAGAATGAGCATCCAAATCTGACAGGTAGGTGCCTAGATAGGCAAGTAGAGCCTGGCCTTGCTCCTGGAAACGCTCGGAGGAGTAGGCCTTACGCAGCAATGGGGTAATGGTCGACATAGAAGGGGGCTTATGCGCGATGGAAAGATATAGTATTAGACCGCAGTGGGAGTCCGCTGGTTTAACGTGGTAAACGCACGGCTTTGATACTGTAACCCTCCGGACTGTTCATATCGTAGAGCTCGATTTTTTTCTGCTCAATCAGGATGTTAACCAGCGAATAGGTGGTGCCGATCGCGAATCCCTTATTGGCCAGGTAGGTGGTAACAAACCACTTTAGCCCTACAAAATTGATGTAATCTAAGCTTTCAGCCTCACCGAGCTCGTTGCAGATCTCCTCTTCGGTAATGACTCGGTAACCAGCCGTAGGTGTATCGATATAGGCATTGGTTTTTTGCTCGAGTTTGATTTTTCCCAGGACCTTAGGCCCTTCTAGTTTAATACGGTTGTCGGCATCATCTTCCAGAACATGCTCGGCCAGAGCGTGAGCAGCTAGTGCCATTCCGCCGCTTAGACCGGGAATCGACAGTGATTCTGCTGCGGCAATTATCTCGCCTTCTTCCCTTACTGCAGTGGCAGCTGCCTGATGAATAGCCTGTTTTTCCTTAAGGCTAAGTACCATCTCATCGATGTGGCTCTCTGCCTCTTGGATAATCTTAATCAATTGCTGACTGAGGCTGATGCCCTTTTTTAACTCAGCGTGGAAAAAGGTTGCTTGATGAGCCACCTTGTTTCTGATGCGCGACATCTCCTTCCATTGACGTTCGAAGTTTTTGTCGCGGAAGAATTTCTTGAAATATTTGGTGTAGTTGCCTTGTAGCTCATCTTTGAGGGCCTCCAGGTCTTCCATGCTTTCGATGGCATTGAGCTTTTCAATGACCTTTTCGGGTTCATTGAAACCAGTAGACTGCTTATAGATCAATAAGCCTAAATCATCAAAGTCGGCGTATTCGATATTGCTTTCAATGATGTAGGTGAACTGATTAGAGCGGTTGCGCTTGCGGGCATTGACCTTTTCTATCATCTTAGGCGTAGCGGTTACTTCCCACCAATTGGGGCCCACCCGCTGGATGAAGAATTTAGTGAGATAACGACGCAGCAGATTCTCCACCAAATTGATTTTGGGGTAGAGCTGGTTAGCTATTTCGGACGAAATATCATCCCTGAGTACCCTAATCTGTTTGAAACCGAGTTGCTCGTTGAGGTGGTGTAGAAGTCGTTGGCGAAAAGGTTCAAGGGGTTCAAATAATTGACTTTCGGCGCGGATAACGAAAGCCGCATCAATCATGTCAGTTAGAATCTTACTGGTATCAATCGAGTGGAGATACACCCGAATTCCATCCTGGCCTTCAATAATAGATTGTTCTGCACTGTCTTCAATAGACTTTGGGACCGTCCCACCCCATAGATCTTTGGGATAACTAAGCCCATGAACCAGGGACGATAGATCGTTGCCAATTTGAGCCGGATCGATACAAATAAGCTCGAAGCAAAATTTGGTTGAGGCCATGTCATAAACTTTGTATTAGAGGTAGATAAATTAATAGGGCTTAAGATATGATTTTTCTTGTGCATGTGTTGTTGGGGAGCGGCTTAGAGCGTTTGTGCTATCTTTAAGGTGAACACGGTGTTATTCTATGAAGAAGTATTTACTTATCAGCTTTTGGGGCCTAATTAGTAGTATGCTTTGGGGACAGGAATTGAGCCTGAATTCGGCCCATGTTTATCTGGATAGTGAGTTAGGTCTAATCTTGGTCAATGAAGATTTAGCTAGCCTTAATGCCGCGATCAGTTCAGTCAGTAGTATGCTGATCAATGGCCAATCCTATGACCTGAGTTCACCACAGGATAGCCTGCAACTAGGCCAGGCATATGGCCTGAGCGACGGCCCCGAAAGCTTGCTACTGTTCTTTACTGAGCTGCCTATCATCCGAATTGATACGACCCAAATGATCATGGATGAGCCCCGGGTGCTTGCTGAGCTGGAGTTGACAGAAACTGACGGTAGTAGTTTCTCTTCCTGGATTGGTGTAGAGTACCGAGGTGGCTCCAGTCAGAATTACGACAAGAAATCACTCCGCATCGAAATCTGGGAAGATGAGCTAGGCGAGGGTACTGATAATGAAGCACTGCTGGGCATGCGCTCGGATGACGATTGGAACCTGCAGGCCGCCTGGATTGAGCCGCTTAGAATGCGCAATATGGTCAGCTGGGACCTCTGGCAAGATCTGCATCAGCTTTACTATCTGGAGGACGAAGACGAAGCTCGTTCCTACATTGATGGTGCCTACGTGGAGTTATTTATTGGCGATGGATACCAAGGACTCTATCAGCTGACCGAACGCATGGACCGCAAGCAACTCAAGTTAAAAAAATACGATGAAGAGGAAGGATTGCGGGGCGAGCTATTCAAGGCCGTAGGGCACGGCAATACGCAATTCAATAGCCTGCCTCCCATACCTAGCCAAGGCAATCGCTGGGGGGGATGGGAGATAGATTATCCCGATCCAGATGATGTACCACTGGACTGGAGTGGGATCTATGACTTCGTTGCCTTTGCCCGTAATAGTTCTACGGCGAGTTTTCAGGCAGAGATTGATAATTGGTTAGAGCCGACTGCGGCAGTTGACTACTTCCTGTTTATGAATATTCTTCGGGGCTATGATAATACGGGGAAAAATACCTTCTTAGCCCGCTACGATAGTGGAGAGCCACTAGTATACATTCCCTGGGACCTAGATGCGGTTTTTGGCTTAGATTGGCAAGGGCAGTTTGCACCCTGGTATAGCTCGATCCTGAGTCATCATCTCTACGATCGTTTGTTAGAAAGCTGTGGGGAAGATGAATTTGCGCAGCGAGCCGCAATACGCTGGGATGATTTGCGCGAAGACCTATTGACGACGGAAGCTATCCTGTCCCGCTTCAATTATTACCACGATTACCTGAGCCGCAATGCGGTTTACACCCGCGAAAGTCTAAAATGGGAGGATTATAGCTATCCTGGGAACCATCTGGCAGAGCTGGAAGTCTGGTTGGATAATCGATTGAATTGGCTGGATAGTTATTTTGATGACCTTTGCGATAGTAGGGTAGGAGAGCCGGGTGCGATAAATTTTGCACAGCTGTACCCCAATCCAGTAGGGGAGAGGCTACACATCAGGATAGCCGATTATCGCGGTCCGGTTGATTATCAGCTGCTTGATGCCCAGGGCCGAGTAGTGAACAGCGGCAGTTTCAATGCACCAATGGAGTATTGGCTCAGCACTGATGGTTTTGCTGCCGGTTGGTACCAATTGCATTTGCAAGCAGATCGTAAAAACCAACAGAGTAGATTGATTATACGTTGATCTTATCTATATTTGAACTAAATCTAAATAAGAGCGATTGCGCTATTCTTTTTTTTATTTTTTATTGCTCTGGTCTTACACACCGGTTGGTGCGCAGCAAAACGTGCGTGGCCAGGTGACTGACGAGGCCGAAGGGTATCCGCTCATTGGGGTAGCAGTGCAGGAAAGCGGGACGGGTAATGGCGTAATTACCGACTTTGATGGCAACTACGAGCTTGAAGTTGCCGGCCCGGATGCTGTACTCATTTTCTCCTACGTAGGTAAGGCCAGTCAGGAAGTCAGGGTAGGGAGACAGGCCGTGATTAGTATCCGCCTGGTCGGAGATTTACAGCTGGCTGAAGTGGTCGTTACGGGTTACCGAGGCGCTCAGGAGGTCAAAGACCTGGTTGGGAGCTACGTTGAAATTGGCGAGGAAGAACTAGCGGCAGATCGACCCATTGAGAGTTTGGATCAACTTATCGAGGGTAGGGTAGCTGGAGTAAGGGTGGAAACACTAACCGGAGAACCTGGCCTACCAATTAGAGTACAGATCAGGGGGCAAAGCTCACTGCCTAATACGGGCACCGGCATTAGTGCATCTACCCAGCCACTGTATATCCTTGATGGAGTGCCGCTTTTCGATGTGTTAGAAACGAATACGACCGGCACCGTCTTTAGTGATGGGAACAATCAACGACTTAACCCTCTTGCGCTAATCAATCCAGACGATATTGCTAGTGTTACCGTCTTGAAAGATGCGTCCGCTACTGCACTTTACGGCGCTGATGCTGCTAATGGAGTAATTCTGATCACTACAAAGCAGGGGCAATCCGGCCAGCAGCGTATATCATTATCGGCTAACTATGGCTTTGGTCAAACCATCAATGAAATCCAGTTTCTCAACACAGAGCAATACCTAGAATTAGCCCGGGAGACACTCTTCAATAGTGGGCAGAACCCAGAGCTGGCTGGACCCAGTGATGTCGAAACCAACTGGCGGGAATTGGTGCAGCAAAACCCACAAAACGTCGATCTAGACTTAGCACTAAGTGGCGGTAACGGCGGCACTACCTATCGCTTGACGGCAGGATACAGCCAGCTGGAATCCGTACATATCGGCAATGGCCTGCAGCAAGCCAATCTCAATCTTAATCTTAATATCCCACTGGGGGAGCGCTTGCGCCTCAGTACCCGCTTTAGTGGTGCCTATCAGGATAAGCAGGGACTACGTTCCTTCGACGTCTTCAGCTTCTTGCCCAACCTGCCCGTTCGATTAGCAGACGGGAGCTTCAATAATGATGGCTTCTTTATCAATCGCCCTAACCCAGTCGCACTGCTAGAACAAAATGAAAATTATCAGAACAGCTTTTCTACTAACGCACAAGTAACACTTGAGTACAGGCCAATTAATAGTTTGAAATTCAGGTTGTTAGGTGGTCTTGATCGAAGTAGCCGCGACCAGTTTCAATATGCTTCTGCACTAAACGGTTCCGGCCGAAGTCGTAATGGTTTTTTACGTCTGGCCAATAACAGTAATCTGCAATGGATAACCAATGGCCAACTGGTTTGGACGCCAGATAGCGGTAGCGACCACCATTTTAGTGCGCTGCTAGGGGGGGAACTCCAGCGACAAAATCGTTTTCAACAGGTCAGTACGGGTAAAGATTTCCCTTTTGATGATTTACGCCGACTGGACGTGTTGCCCAATAGCGAAACGGCGGTGTCGGAGAGTCGTTTCGTGCGGGCCAAAGCGTCACTATACGGGGAGCTGTCCTATGATTATGACTACCGCTACTATCTAAAACTCAATGCTCGCCGGGATGCCAGCTCCATCTTTGGTGGGGATCAACAGGCAGATCTGTTTTGGGCGCTAGGAGCTAGCTGGAACTTCAGCCAGGAGCCAGCTCTGGTAGGGAATTTGCCCTTCGGGATGGATTACGGAAAACTGCGGGCTAGCTACGGGATCACAGGTAATAGTCGGGTGGGGGTGTATACTTCCGCAGGTCTCTACACTCAGGAATTCAGTGATGAACAGTATGGTGATCAAATTCCGATCATTGTTTCCACCCCAGTTAATGAGTTGCTAGGCTGGGAGCGTAAACGTCAAACTAACTTTGGGCTAGACCTGGGGTGGCGGGATGGTCGCTATGGCCTCAGTTTCGAGTTTTACAATAATCTCACTATCGATGGCCTCTATACCTTTGATACTCCGCTAGAAACTGGCTTTTCTACCATTCTGGCCAATGCAGTAAGCTTGCGCAACTGGGGGTATGAATTGAGCCTGCGCTATGCCACCCAGGGGCAGGGTCGCCTGAAGTGGTCAACGAGCTTCAATATTGCCCATAACCGCAACCGCCTGATCGAAATCACTCAGGAAGAGGCACCGCGCAGTGGTGCCAATACCTTGGCTTTGATCGAGGGGGGGAATATCAATGATGTTTACGGCATTCCTTTTGTTGGTGTAGATCCGGACAATGGCATTTCCCTCTTTCGTCTTCCTGATGGAACGATCACTAGCGATGTCGATGCTGCTCAAGATCCTCGCAATTTTGTCCGTCTGGGGCGCGCTGTGCCGAATTTCTTCGGAGGTTGGCACCATCGCTTCAGTTACGGGGCTTGGGGGCTGACCTTTCAGCTAAATTTCAGCTATGGTGCTACTGACCGGATCGATCCGCTCACCTTTACCGATGGACGGCAAATACTGATCAATAACCAAAGCGTCAACCAGCTGGACCGTTGGCAACAGCCTGGGGATATCACGGAGGTACCGCGCCTGAGTTTAGACAATCCTCCCGTTAGCCGGTCGAGCCGTTACTTTTATGAGTTGAGCTATATCCAGTTTAGCACTTTAAGCCTGGATTGTAACCTGGCCCAACTCGGGCTGAAACCTTTTGGCCTCGCCCAATTGAAGGCCTTCGCCCTGGTTAATAATCTGGGGTATCTCTACGATGATGAGCGCGTAGCAGGTCGCAATGGGGTGGCCGAATATCGCTTTACTTTTCCGCAGCAGCGTGCCTACACGCTGGGCATAAAAATTGGTTGGTAATGTCAAAATGGATATACCTGTTGATTGCTGTACACGCTTGTTCAACCTTTGGTTGTCAGGACTTCCTGACCATAGAGCCGGAAGATGAGCTGTCGCGTCAGGAGGTTTTTAGCAGCATCCGTGGGGCAGATGCGGCGGTAGTCGGCTTATATAATTTGTTGGGGGAAGGCGAGTTGTACCAAATTAACCTACCCATCTTCGCCGACGTAATAGCGAACCTGGAGCCCCTGAACGACGAACAAGTTGTTAGCCTGGAGGATATTGGTGGCCTGCGTTTGGAGTTTATTCAGGCACACGCCCTACGAATTACGCCTGGGTACAACAACAGTAGTTTTGATGCCATCTATGCAGATGCTTACAACCTATTGTACCAGGCCAATGACATCCTCGCTGGTCTTGAGCTGCTTCCCGAGGGTAGCTCTGAGCAGCGTGCCAGCCTGCGTGCCGAAGCACTTTGCTTTCGTGCCCTGGTCCATTTTGATCTCCTGCGACTTTACGCCCAGGCTCCCGGTTTCAGCCCGGATGCTGGGCATCCGGGTATTGTGCTGATGGAAGCTATCCCTTCCGTATTTGCCCAGTCCGCCAGAAGTTCAGTTGCAGCGGGCTTTACCTCCGTTTGCGCCGACTTGGAAGAAGCCGAGCGCTTGATGGATAGCCGCTTCACACGTCGTTCTACGGGAGCGATCTGGCTGACTCCAACTGCGGTTCAGGGCCTGTTAGCCAGAGTTGCTGCCTACCGACAAGATTGGGAAGCTTGTCTAGCATGGGCGAATCGCTGTTTGTCTGATAATTCCCGAGCATTAAGCCCCAGTGAACAGTACCTAGATCAGTGGGAAGCTGGCAGCCTGAGTGAGACCATCTGGCAGTTAGATCTTCAGCGCAATGTAGAAGTAAGCGGTAGCACGCCGGTACTGACTAGTCCCGCCCGGGTCATGGGGGCCGGAAATGAAGATCCCTTTATGCAATTGAGCCAGCAACTGTTGGATCAATTTGAGGAAGGTGACCTGCGGCGACAACTGATCGTAACGGATGCCGAGGGTAACCGTTTGTCACGCAAATGGCCCTTCGCTGAAAATCAAATTCGCAACGTTCCGCTGCTGCGCTTATCGGAGATATTTCTGCTGCGTGCCGAGGCCGCAGCAGAATTGAATCAACTAGAACTAGCCACAGCAGATTACCGATTAATTCGCCTACGTGCTGAACCGGAGGCCGTATTACCTCCGTTGATGAATCAGGAGGATTTGCGCCGCGCCATCCGCGAGGAACGCCGAAGAGAATTGGCATTAGAAGGTCACCATTTTTTCGACTTGGGACGCTGGGGGGCAGACCTGGAACGACTAAATTGTGCTTCATTGGTCAGTAGCTGTGCGCTTAGCTATCCAGATCCACGCTATGTCTTACCAATTCCACTGGATGCTATCCTGCGAAACCCCAACCTGACCCAAAACGAGGGCTACTAAATAGCCCTTATTTAATGGAATAAAAACTTTAGCCTTGTTTAAGATTTGTACTTCCTGGACTGCATTATTGGGCCTGATCTTGCTGATGGCCTGTGAACCCGAGGGCGCAGAAGTCAATCTACTGCCACCACTACTCGGTTTTGGCGACACTACCGGCGTCGTCAGTGTCGCCGGAGAAATCCTGGAGGTCAATATTTTACTGACTGCCGCGATGGATCAGGACCGGGACTTAGCCTTTAACTTCAGTGGAGACGGTGTAGGAGCGGCAGATATCCGCATCCTGACGCCAAGCCCATTACGTGTACCGGCTGGATCTACGGAAGTACAAATACAATTGCAAGTTGCCGAACTAGCCGACCCCAGCCGCCTGGACCGTAGGGGAGTCATCACCCTTGAAGACAATGATTGGTTTCGCCTGAGCGAAAGACAGTTTTTTTACTTCGGTTTTAGCGTGCCTCACACGGCAGCCGTAGAACTCTGGACGCCGGACGAAGCCTTTCCTAAGCTATATGGCTACACCAGCTTTGGCCCTGAACCAGTACCCGAGGGCAGTAATCTGGCGGCAGGCGAACACTTTGCTTTTGCCTATTCCAGCCGTACGGAACCGAACGTAATTGGGATGTATAATGAAGTGCCGGGGCGGTCGACAAATGCCCTCAACTTGCACCGAGTTTATGCTGATTACGAAGTTTCTACCGGTTCGGCTAATATCCGGATTCCCCGTCTGTTTCGCTTAATTCCAGACAGCCCCGGTGCTACCTTTGGTCAGGTAGAAGTTATCGAACAACGCATTACTATCGTCCGCCGGGCCAGCTCAGGGCTTCCTCCCTTTGAGGTTGGCCTTTCCGGGAGCGGAACCTACGATGAGGTGACCGGAACTATCTTAGTCACCATCATTTTTGATGAAACCGAACTCGGACTAGGCGATGCCGTAGTTCGTCGTTACGCCTACGAGTCAGAAGAACGTCCCTAACCATTTATTTAGACCATCCTTTTTCACACGTAAACCTGTTTTATGAAAACTATCTACACCAGCTTATTGAGTTGCCTAATGCTGACCGTATTCGGTCAGACGCCTACCCAAATCCAGGATATTTTTCCTGGAGCAGAGGACAGCTCGCCCACCCGCTTTTTCCAGTACGGAGACCAGCTCCTGTTTCGGGCCGAAACCCCAGACGAAGGGGTTGAACTCTGGAGTACCGACGGTACTTCTGCGGGAACCAACCTGATTTTAGACATCAATACGAATGACGATTTATCATCCGGTAACTCCAATCCCGATAACTTCATCATTTATAACGACCTGGTCTATTTCAAGGCCAGATCGGATGGTTTTGGAGATGAGCTTTGGGTAACGGATGGGACTTCCGCAGGTACTAGCCAACTGCTAGATATTCAAGCCGGGGAAGGCAACGCCAATCCTTTCAATTTCATTGAGTACAATGGCCTGCTCTACTTTACGGCCAACGACGGTATCAACAGCTCCGAATTGTGGGTCAGCGACGGTACGGTAGCCGGAACTCAACTAGTGGTAGACATTCGTCCCGGTAATGCACCGGGCAACCCCAACTTCAAGACGGTCTTCAATGACCTGCTCTTCTTCACCGCCAACGATGGCACCAACGGTAACGAGCTCTGGAGCAGCGACGGCACCGCCGAGGGGACGATGATGGTCAAGGATATCCGGGATGGGGGCAATGCTTCTCCCAGCCAATACTTCGAATTTAACGGAGAATTGTACTTCCGCGCCAACAACGGTGAGGTCGGTACCGAACTCTGGAAAACCGACGGTACCGAAGAAGGTACGGTACTGGTTCGCGATATCCGCGAAGGAAGCGGCAGTAGTTCGCCCCGCGACTTCTTCGAATTTGACGATCAACTATTTTTCGTAGCCAACGACGGCGATGGTAATGAGCTGTGGACGACGGCCGGCGATTCCGCTTCAACGGTGAAAGTATTTGATGTAAACGGCGAAGATGCCAGCAACCCCCGTGATTTCATTGAGGTCTGGGAAGACAAACAGTTGTTTTTTGTGGCGGATACTGATCAAGGTGCTAATTTTTTCCTGGTGATCGCCAGCACTGACGGACCAGTCTTTGTTCCACAGTTCTCCATCATGGAAGATTTAGCGGGCGATGATCCCGACGATATCGTCTTTACGGGTACTTCTTTGTATTTCAGCTACGAAAATGATGATGTTGGTCGTGAAATCGCCCAGTATGGAGTGGCCATTAGCGGTGAGGTTAGTGTTCCCGGCGAAGTCCTGGCTGGTCCGGGAGGTAGCAGCATCGACGACATTCAACTCTTCGGTGACTTACTGATTTTTGAGGCCGACGACACCACCAGCGGCCGAGAGTTATGGAGCCTGGCTGCTTCAACCGCCTACATCGAACTACGTGATCCAGAAGGAGAGTTGGTGATGGATAGCGACACCATCGATTTTGGCCCGGTTACCGTAGGCTTTAATAGTCTGATTGAACTGACGATCGTCAATAGGGGTACCGATACTTCGCTTTATCTGGGCGGAGTCAATGATCTGGATGACCCTTTTAGTGCTTCCGTAAGCTTTGCTGGCGAAAATGACCAATTGCTACCCAGTCCTGATGACGCCAGCTTGACCCTGAGTTTTTTCCCCGTCGCCTTCGATAATGGTGAATTTATCGACGAGCTGGACGTAGAGTACCTATCCGCAGTGGGTAGCCGTCAAAAAATTTACGTGCGCGGCAGTACCATCAGACCGACCGTTGAGGTGAGTGAGTCAGGGGAACAGTTGGCCAATAACAGCGCCCTGGATTTTGGTGATGTGCCTACCGACACCGATTCTACCCGGACGATCAACCTGACCAACGTGGGCGAAGGCTTGCTGGTCATCTTATCCGCGAGTCTGACTGGCGGAACAGAATTTAGCGTGGCGGATTTACAGGATACGCTGGCACAGGGCGAATCAGTAGCCCTAGACATCAGTTTCCTCCCTACCGACTTAGGTGATTTCTCTGACTTGTTGACAGTAGTTACCTCCGATAACAACAACGACGGTAACTTCTTGGTACAACTCAATGGTACGGCGATTGTCAATAGTGTTTACGATCAAAGTTTACCCACCAGAGCAGTATACCCCAATCCAGTAGATGATTTGCTGACCATCGAGCTGGAAGAAAGTCTAGAGGATGGACAGTGGCGCCTATTCGCAGCCACGGGGCAATTACTCCAAAGTGGCCGTTGGCCGCAGGGTGCTGCGAGCCATCAACTAAACTTGAGTAGTCTGCCCACGGGACATTATCGACTGGAAGTAAATAGTGGTAATGCCTGGGTAATAGCTAAACTGGTAAAACGTTAATAAGGAAGTGGTAGCTGTCCTGAGCACAGACTTGGGGCAGCTGCCGCTCTATTCCCCATTTGACATGAAAAGCCAATATTTTTTCTTTGCTGCGTTACTGTTGGTCTTACTGTACTATGCTTGCACCCCGCTTAGGTCTACGCAAGTTGATACGGCAGGTTTTACCCTGCGGGTAGCCTACGAGCAAGATCCTGAACAGTGGCCGGAGCCGCACTTGGCAACGGGGGTAGAACGCCGGGAATTAGGGATCCTTAAGCGTAGTGACTTGATTATGGCTAGCGGAGATTGGACGGCAATCGCAGCCCAAGACAGTCAGGCTTTGCGCCAGTTAGGAAAACAGCTTTTTTTTGATCCGCGCTTATCCGCCAGCAACCAGATCAGTTGTGCTTCTTGTCACGATCCTGACCTGGCCTGGGGCGATGGCCGTCGCCGTAGCTTTGGTCACGATCGGGAGCGAGGGAAACGCAATGCTCCCAGCTTACTAAATGCCGGACATTGGACCAGCCTTTTCTGGGATGGGCGAAGCACGACGCTAGAAGAGCAAGTACTCGTTCCGCTGCAGGACGTAACTGAAATGAGGCAGGATCTGACGGAACTTGGCCCGGAGCTCAGTCAGATTCCCGCTTATCGGGAATTATTTGCAGCGGCTTTTGGTAGCGGCGAAATTGATGATGAAAAAGTGGCTTATGCTATTGCCGCTTTTGAACGCAGCATCCATAGCCGTAGTAGTCGTTTCGATCATTTTGTCAATGGTCGCTACGACGCTTTAACGGACGATGAAATTGCTGGCCTACACCTTTTTCGGACGAAAGCACGCTGCATCAACTGTCATAACGGTCCATTATTTTCTGATCAACAGTTTCACAATTTGGGCAACCATTTATTGGGCCGCAGAGAAGAAGATCTTGGCCGCTATCTCTTGACGGGAAACTGGGCCGATGCCGGAGATTTTCGGACGCCGAGTTTGCGCGACGTTGTTTTCACCGGGCCCTATTTTCACCACGGAAATGTAGTAGAGCTGCGGGAGGTCATCCAACTCTATAATGCTGGTATGCCTCAGATCATTCCCCGCAACGTACAGAAGACCACCGAACGCTTACCGGAGCACGACCCTATCCTACAACCTCTGGGATTGACGGAGGAAGAAATTGATCAGTTACTGGCCTTTCTGGGGGCCATTTCCACTCGGCCACGGGCGATCAGGATTCCTGATCCGCTGTAGACGAATTCATAGAATAGTATATTTATGGCCTCCCTAAATGTTCGTTACCTGTGGTAGCGATCTAGCTATTCCCTATGATTTTTTGTTTACTGAGAAAGTTGCTTCCTTGCTTATTTCTGATTCTCAACTTACAGCTTGCTGCCCAAATCGTCAATATCGAAGATCGTCGTGGTCGACCGGACAGCCTCGGCTGGCGAGGACAGGTTGACCTAGCGGGGCAGTTGACCGAAAACTCAAATCGGGTACTCACCCTGAAAGGTGGCATCAGATTGGATCAACTAGGCGAGCGTACTCATGGCTTATTCCTAGCCAATTACCAACTCATTCAGGCCGGTGCGGATAATCTGATTAATGATGGTTTCTTCCATTTTCGCTACGGTTACGACCTCAACGAACGCCTGCGCTGGGAAGCCTTTACCCAGCTGCAATACAATGAGCGGTTGCGCCTGAGTGCTCGTTGGTTGATTGGTACGGGGCCACGTATCGCACTTTTATCCCCTAAGCCAGGACGAAGATTGAATGTTGGCATCCTCTATATGTTTGAATACGATGAGTTTGATGCCTCCGATATCAGCTACCGAGATCATCGGTTAAGCACCTACATTTCGGCGCGATTTCCGCTGACCGAGCAGTTGGTTTTCACTAATACTACTTACTATCAGCCCTTATTATTCAGCTTTGAAGTACCTCGACTTAGTATGGTCAGTAATCTGGAATTCACGATATCGAGCTGGTTATCTTTTACCTCCAATCTCAATTTTACCCACGACGGCCGTCTGGGTAGAGACTTTCCGGAAGTACCGGAAACCGTTTATAGCTGGCTGAATGGCTTTCGCTTTCGCTTTTGAAAAACTGTGTCTTTTTTACGCACTTTTAGCATCTTTAGGGTAATCAACCGTTATGTTAAAGATGAGAGGACGAATTGTAGGATTATTACTGTTACTAGCGCCAGCGGTGATTGGGGCGCAGTCGGCTGCGCTGGAACAAGTATTTGAGCGGGTTCGTAGCAGTATTCGTACTGCCGACTATTCAGTGGCTTCGGTCCGTGAGTTCGCTGCTCAACAATCGGTGGATGGTACCTGGCCAGATATAAATTACGAGGATGTATCCCGTACTGGCTTTCAGCACCAGAAGCATTTGGAAAGGATCTTCAGCATGAGTCTGGCCATTGCTGACCCGGAGTCGGCGAGCCAAAATGACCCTGACTTAATTCAGGCTGTACAAGCAGCTTTGCAGCACTGGGCCGAGCAGGACTATCGCTGTGAAAACTGGTGGTTTAATCAGGTATTTACCCCACGGACCTTGGTGAATAGTCTGATCTTGATCGGGGACCAACTGCCCGAAGAATTGGTAGCTGCACTAGTACCCATTATTGGGGTGGCCAATTTGGAGGCTAGTGGCGCCCGGCAGGGAGCGGACCGGATGAAGATCGGCAATACCCTCGCGCGCGCTAGCCTATTGCAAGGAGATGAAGCCTTATTTGCCGAGACGATGCAGGTGCTCAATGAGGAAGTACGCTTTGCTACCGGCGTAAGAGGCATTCAGGCGGATTACAGTTTTCACCACCGGATCGATCGGGTAAATAATACCATCTCCTATGGCAATGGCTACGCGGCTAGTTTCGCCGAGTGGGCGGCCTTCGTGGCAGGTACGGATTACGCCTTTCGCGAGGAAAAAATCAATATACTGATCGACTATTACCTGGATGGGGTAGTGAAGCAATTGGTTTACGGGCGCAGCCCGGATGTGGGAACTTTAAATCGCTCAGTTTCGCGGCCCAATACCTACAGCTTTGATACGGCTATTGCCAAGCACCTGCTACTGGCCTGTGCTGGCTATCGGGCCGAGGAGCTGGAAGAGTTGATTGCAGTGCATGAAGAAAACCAATCTCCACAGTATAATTTCTGCCGCTTTTACTGGCAAACCGAACACTTTGTCTGTCAACGCCCTAACTGGTTCGCCTCGGTGCGGATGCACTCCTTGCGCAATGAGAATATGGAGTCGCCTTACAACGAAGAAGGTCTCTTTAATCACCATCGTGGCGATGGAGTAAATCATCACTACCGCTTTGGTAATGAGTACCACCACATCTGGCCAGTCTACGATTGGCAGAAAATACCCGGTGCGACTATTCTGCAAAAACCGGAGTTGGGTAGTCCGCAGGAGATCCGCAAGCCGGGAATCAGCCAATTTGTGGGCGCCGTTACTGATGGCGATTACGGGGCTGTTGCTTACGACTTCATCAGTGCCCATGATGGCACAAAAGCTCGTAAAAGCTGGTTCTTTTTCGATGATGCCTACGTTTGCCTCGGGGCCGGCATTGAATCGCCTAGCTACGAACTGCCTGTGGTGACGACCTTACAGCAGTCGCTTCTTAACGGAAACGTGTGGGTAAGTAATGCACAGGGAAGCAGCAGCCTGGCGGCGGCCGACTCGGTGCTGGACAGCATCGGTTGGGTCTACCACAACGGTACGGGCTATCGCTGGGACCGTCCACAACGGATGCGACTGGAAGCAGGAAACCGCTGGGGCAGCTGGGCGGACATCAATCGGCAGTGGCACATTCCACAGGATACCGTGCAAAAGAAAGTTTTTCAATTATGGATCGACCACGGACCGCGCCCGCAAGGACGACCCGGCGGACTCAACCATGCCGATAATCACCCCAAGGATGCAACCTACCAGTACACCGTATTTCCCAATACGCAGCTGGGCCGAATGGAAGCAGCAACTGGCCCACAGGTGCTGATTAATAATCGCTGGTTGCAAGCGGTAGAAGATCCTGCAACGGGCATTGTACAGGCCATTTTCTATCGCGCCGGTAGCCTGGAGCTAGCTGATGGTCGACTACTGAGCCTAGACAGCCCCGGGGCGATTATGCTAAAGCCACAAGAAGACGGTCGCCTGGCCGTAAGCCTGGCCGATCCCTCCCGGGTCTTGGGCCGTATCCACTTTTCATTAAGTGGCGACTTTCATGCACACGGCAGTGAGGTTGGCTATCAGTACGAAGCAGAATTTGAGCATACCAGCTTTCGCGTTGATCTGCCGCAGGGAGATTACGCTGGGGATAGTCGGGGTATCGTGTTACGAGAGCGGTAGGGTGCTGCCGGCTATCGCCGACAGATTGCTGATTCTTGATTGCTGATTCTTGATTGGAAACAGCTATACCATTCCATTTACTTTTCAGTTGTTAGTTATGAGTTGGAAGTTATGAGTCACTGTACTCTGTACCCGATACCCTGTACTTTTTGTTAGGAGTCGCGATACGTTGTACGCTATACCCTATACCTAGTACCCAATGCGCTGTACCAAGTACCAACTTATCCCTAAATTACCCCAATGAAATACCTGAGCTATCTTTTTCTATTGACGGTAATGGCCTGTGCGCCGGATACACCTGCGGAAGTACCAGAAATTCCCAAGCGCCCCAATATCCTATTCATCATGTCGGATGACCACGCGGAGCGGGCCATTAGTGCGTACGACAATAGCTTGATCAGTACGCCCAATCTGGACCGGATCGCCAACGAGGGGATGCGCTTTGCCAACAGTTTTGTGACCAATAGTATTTGTGCGCCTTCGCGTGCGACAATGCTGACGGGGCTCTATAGTCACCTGAATGGCAAACTAGACAATCGGGACGTCTTTAATGGGGATCAGCCGACTTTCATCAAAGATCTACAGGCCTCGGGCTATCATACTTCGGTAATCGGGAAGTGGCACCTGAAATCAGCCCCGCAAGGCTTTGATTACTGGCGCGTGTTGATTGATCAGGGGCATTATTACAACCCAGAGTTTGTCACGCCTACTGATACGACCGAGATCATCGGCTATACCAGTACGGTAATCACGGACCTGGCCCTGGAGCAACTCCAACAACGGGCGGCGGGTGATGAACCCTTCTGCATGCTCTACTGGCACAAAGCGCCCCACCGCAATTGGATGCCGGACCTCAGTGACCTGGATGGACTACTGGAGCGAGAGTTTCCGGAGCCGCCTACGCTACGCGACGACTATGCTGGGCGACCTGCCGCCGAGGAAGCCGACATGCGCATTGCTGATATGTACATTAGCAAAGACTTAAAAGTCACGCCGGAGTACGCTCCCGTGGACCCGGGCACTGGCGGCCACCCGACTTTTAAAGGGCAACAGAATTTTCTGGATTTGTTGGAGCGCTTTACGCCCGAGCAACGGGCCGCCTGGGATCCCTTTCTGGATCGGGTAGGAGAGAGCTACTTACAGGCCGTAGCCGAAGATCGCCTCCTGGAATGGCAGTATCAGCGCTACATGCAGGACTACATTTCCAGTGTAGAAAGCGTGGACCGCAACGTAGGCCGCGTGTTGGACTACCTGGACGAAAGCGGACTGGCCGAAAATACCATTGTCATTTACACCAGCGATCAGGGCTTTTACCTCGGGGAGCACGGCTGGTACGACAAGCGCTTTATGTACGAGGAGTCGATGCGCACGCCGCTGATGATCCGCTACCCACTGCTGGTGGAGGCTGGGACGGTAAACGAAGAGCTGGTGCTCAATAACGATATTGCCCCAACCCTGCTGGATATGGCTGGGGTGGAAGTACCGGAGCGCATGCAGGGCGCCAGTTTGCGGCCTTTACTCACGCAGCAGGACGAGCCGGACTGGCGGGATGCTGCTTACTACCACTATTACGAATACCCCCATGGTTGGCATTCGGTCAATAAGCACGATGGGGTACGCACCGATCGCTACAAGCTGATCCACTTCTACGGCGAAAACGGCGAGTGGTACGAGCTGTATGACTTGGAGACGGATGGCACCGAAGTCAATAACCGCTTTGATGATCCAGCCCTGGCCGAGGTGCAGGCTGATTTGATGCAGCGGCTGGAAGAGCTAAGAGTAGAGCTGGAGGTACCGGAAGTGGGGCCGTGAGGGGGATATTTGATTGCTAATTCTTGATTTTTAATTGCTAATTGCTAAGTTGTGGATATTCTTGCCGGGTATTGGTTAGGGAGTGACCAAAATTGCTTATTTTGACTAAAATTGATCATTTTTGGCCTTTTTTGTTCATATTATAAAATCTCCCATACATTTAAACTATTTACAATCGGCTGATTATCAGTATATTGCAAAAATTAGCTCCAGGAGTCACTATGTGCCACAATAGGGCATTCCGACCACACAGCCGCTTTCCTTGCTGCCAGCGTAACCAGGAGTCACTATGTGCCACAATAGGGCATTCCGACTGCTTTTAAACATTCGCCGCCCAGCCCAACCAGGAGTCACTATGTGCCACAATAGGGCATTCCGACCCTGAGCTGCCCGGATTTCAGTTGCCGGCCAGGAGTCACTATGTGCCACAATAGGGCATTCCGACTCTCCTGGTTTCATGTATCTAAGCCGGTTTGCCCAGGAGTCACTATGTGCCACAATAGGGCATTCCGACCTTTTCCAGGACCGACGATCCAGGAAACCAGGAGTCACTATGTGCCACAATAGGGCATTCCGACCACAGCCGGTGGAACTTCTTCCACCAAACGTAACCAGGAGTCACTATGTGCCACAATAGGGCATTCCGACTTTTTTCGTACTCTTGGCAGTTCGTTAACCTCCAGGAGTCACTATGTGCCACAATAGGGCATTCCGACCATCTGCAAGGCGTTCTTTTTCTTCGCTCCGATCCAGGAGTCACTATGTGCCACAATAGGGCATTCCGACATATATGCTAAAAGAGCATTTGCGCTTATGTCCCAGGAGTCACTATGTGCCACAATAGGGCATTCCGACATGTTGAAGACCGCTGTTACCTTGTGCAGTACCAGGAGTCACTATGTGCCACAATAGGGCATTCCGACCTTGGGCGGGCAGTTCGGGCTTCGTACCCGATACCAGGAGTCACTATGTGCCACAATAGGGCATTCCGACCGAAACAAGTAGTGAGGAGCGAAGCAACCAGGAGTCACTATGTGCCGCAATAGGGCATTCCGACTCCACTGAGATTGAAGCTTGGCCTCAGCTCTCCAGGAGTCACTATGTGCCGCAATAGGGCATTTTGGTACAGGGTATTGGGTATAGGGTATAGGGTATAGGGTACAGTGTATGGCGTATTTGATCAGGTATTTATCCTTGCTGGCTGAATAAGTGGTTGGTACGAAAAATGGCTGTGACTGTAATTCGCAGGTGATTAGGTACTTTGTACTCAGTACTATGTACTAAAGGATTTCGTGCCATGATAGGGCATTCCGACCTAAGACTCCGGCTTATGGCCATATTATCATTGATTCCTATTTGTCCTTAAAGCATTTTGGTGATGCGAGTGAAGATTTGGAAACTTTTGCTAGGTGTTGAAACTTATATGGTGTAATAAGCGTATTGCAAAAGAACCCATTTTGAATTCCGTAAAACACCAATTTTGCCCCGACTCTTTTTAGACACCGAGTTCAGTGCCCTGACCCAAGATGCAGCGCTATTGTCGCTGGCGCTGGTCGATGAACAGGGGCGCTGGTTTTACGCCGTTTTCACGGACTCGAACTGGGATGGTCTATCCGATTGGCACCAGGAGAATGTGGTGCCTTTTCTGTTGTTATCTCCTACCCAAATCGAGCAGCTGCCAGCCGCAGGGACTTACCTGAAGGGAGATCGCGCTGCGGTAAAGTTGTCCTTAAGTAATTGGTTGAGCAGCTACGAACAAATCGAAATCTGGGCGGACGTACCCGCTTATGATTGGGTGCTTTTTTGCGAGTTGTTCGGTGGGGCTTTATCCTTACCAGAAAATATCCATTATATCGTGCGGGATTTGGCGACGTTGCTGGAAATGAAGGGGTATAACCCGGATATTGACCGCTTTACTTTTGCGCACGAGTCTACGGAAAAGAATGAAAATCAAGATCAGTGGAGTACTTCCGCAGGTCCTGCACGTAAGCAGAGTGTAAGCGGGCTTGTGCGGCATAATGCCCTGGGAGACGCTTTAACTAGCAAGGCGGTATTCGAAAAAATCTGGCAGGTCAATGGCTAAGAAAAAGCAAAAGGTGGCCAACGGGCAAGTTGCAGCGGAAGACCTCGTCAGTCACCATGTTTTCATGCTGCCTTTTAAAATCAGTAAAAAGGGCGAGGATGGTCTGTTTGCCCAAGCTGATTTCTTACAAGTAATGCAGAGTTATGGTTCCGCTGATAATAAGCCACGATGGTTAAGTGAAGATTTTTCGCTCAAGGAGCTGGTTAATTACAACGAATACAACTACTTCTACGATTACGTCAGAGATATTCTCTACCAAAAAGAATCGCAGGCCGGAAAATCGGATCAGTATATCCGTCATTTTGAGCTGGAAAAGCAAAAAGGGGCAAATTGGATTTATCGGATTGAGACACCACAACCCTGGTATGGTGGGCAAAAACCGACTGCTGAATCGACTTCAAAAATCTATCAATTAGAGATTGATAGCATTTTACTACACTGGTATTATACCGGAGTTGGCGTACTAAGTTTTCATCTGCACAATCGAAACTACTTCAACGAGCAGGGGCAAAAACAAAGACAAGATCGTAGAGAAGATATTCTCTACATCAATCAATTCGGGCGCCGCATCTTTCCTCCTTTTTACCCTATCCCTAACGAAAAGGTCGGTTATCCGGCTGCGCATGAACAGACCTTTGTTCTAAAGGAAACGGACCCCCGTGGCGTGGAAATTGCCCAGAGTATCAGTATTGATTTCGGTGATGGTCTGGATTATTCCAAACCAGAAAAGTGGGACAAAAGCCCTCCCGCTGATCCAGATGAGCTGGATGATTTTAAGGAGCAACTTCCTAATTATCTTAAGCGCTTCTTTGGTCCACTGCCCCAAGGCTTCACCATCTCACCGGTCCTTGATGATCGGATGTTCGTAGTCTGCTGGTACGGGAATGATACACTCGTAGCAGAGTTAGCAGAGCAAAAAAATGGTAAATCGGTAAATCAGACTGTATATGATCACGACTTCTGGGCGCGCTACGTCTACGTGGATAGCAAATGGCTAAGTGTTCAGAATAAGGTAATGCGGGAAGAATTGCTAGACAAGTCTTCTTATTTACGCTGGTCAGGCCTCGGTACTTACTATGGAATCACGGACTACAGCTTCGTATGCTTAACCGGCAGCTTGGACAGCCTGCGTGGTGAAGGTGTTGCCTATCTGCTTACGCACCTGCAGACCATCTACTATAAGATGGCTGAACTGGTGCTGGTACAGCGAGCCTGCGTACAGCGTTTTAGTGATGAGGTCACCCAAATATCGCTGCTGCCACCCGAGCGTCGATCTGAGATCGCGGAGCAGGCGCAGGAGTTATACCAGCGCTATATCCGCTTCGTTAACCGCATTTACTTTCGAGAAGTAACGGCACAGGTACAGGGAGTAGAATTGTACAGCTTATTGCACGAACAAAGCCGATTGCGAGATGCTGTAGAAAGTTTACATCAGGAAGTACATGAGTTGCATAATTATGCTACGCATATCCACGAAAAAGAACAGGATGACATTGCCAAGCGGCAGGAAACGCTGCTGGGTGTGATAGGTGCGGTAATTGCTGGTCCGGGTCTGCTATACGCGCTTTTTGCTGTGGCTGGCCTGCCAGGTGAAAATCCGGACTGTGCCAGTAACATTTACCCTTGGTCGGTCGGGATTTCGCTAGCCATCGTTTTGACTTCCTTATACACCATTAAGCGGTTCAGAAATCCTGGCCCCTCGATTTTTACCTGGTTGATGGTCGGATTCATCGCAGTGTTGGTCTTCCTTCCTCCCTGGTTTTTCTCGCGGAAATCGTACTGCCTCCCAGCTGCACCAACTCCAGTGGAAGAAACCACCTCCACTCCCGATATTCCTCCTACTCCTGCTGAGCAACCAGTACTACCTAGTGTAGCTGCTCCCGACGACAGCTTATAATCCACTTAAAATTTAGTGATGACCGCCAAACCGATTATTCTTTATCAACAAACGCCCCTCATTCATTTTCAGGGAACTCAGCGGGGAGCCACTTTACGGGCTTCGGAGGTGAAACCAAAGCTGGATCGCTGGCTCAAAGCGAAACTTGAGTCGTCTGAAGAAGGGAAGGAAAAACTAAAAAGATGGTCCTTTGACGAAAACAGCCCTACCGCACTCAATTACCGACTGCGAATTGTAGCTAAGGGAGAAAATCTGCTAGAGGAATGGAAACGAGAGAGTATCCGTAGTGGTTTCCCTAATTTTTTTGCGGAGTTGGGAGATGATCCTTTACCGCAGCACAACTACCGGGTGTTTACGCTACATGAGCAATTGGCCCTGATCATCGAATCTCCACATGATGATCTAATTCAGAAGATAAAAGCAGAAGTAATGCTTTTTTTCCACGCTACTAATTTTGGTAGCCGTGTTTCCAAAGGTTTTGGCTCCTTTCTCCCTGCGGGTCCAATTCCAAATAATTATGCTTTCGCTTTTTTTGTGCCTGAGCGTAAGCATAATTACAAAAGCCTTTTCCGCCATATCGAAATATTGCATCGCTCCATCCGCACTGGTCTGAACTGCTTTAAAGACTTTTCGGATGGATACAATGAATCCTTTTACCAAAAGCCGCTGATTTTTGAATACGCTCGTACGGAAAGCTTGGTATGGGAAAAGAAAGTATACAAAGAGAAACACGGAGCTAACGAGGGCTTCGGAATGCTGGCACGAGATCTTAAAGACTACGAAAATGGTTTAACCCCAAAGGAGCATTGGCCGCTTTGGTACAATGAAAAAGCAGGTGCACGCGCAAAAGCTACGGTGCGTGACGCACTAGGACTATCTACCAACCAATCTTGGGGCAAATACCCTTTTGAAGTAAAAAAAGAATCTGAGCGGATTAAGCGCGCACCTTCTCCCTTCACCTTCGTTCCGGTCAAGCTAGCGGGTGGATTTGGGGTCTACGTCTATGCACGCCAACCAGAAGCTGTTTTTCTCAACCATTCATTCAAAGTCAGTATGACCTACCGAAACGGTGGGGACAAAGAACTTCAATTGAAGCCCTTTCCCGGTTTTCAAATGCGAACTTTTTTGCAGGATTACTTCAAAGCTGAACGGGTCGCATCAATGATTCGTATTAAGAGGCGAAATCTGGATCTACCGATCAAGAAAAAGCTTTTGCAGACCTATAGCATGATCGAACAGAGTCTAGACCGCCACGAGGGTGAAATTCCACTACTGCCATGAAAAAGTATTATTTAGCCATTTCCACTGGGCCGGTGGTGGATACGCTCTTACTGGCTCAAAAAACGCGAGAACTGTGGGTAGCTTCTTACCTCCTTTCTCGCTTGATGTATCATTTAACCGTCGCCGTTGCGGAGGAAGATATTGGGGGTAGGGTGCTAGCTCCTCAGCCCCCAAGTGAAGCAGACCATTTTCATTTCGGGGCGGGTATCTATCCCGATCGGATGTACGCCGCCTTTTTGCTGGAAAACACAGAACCGACTGCTATAGCTAATCAACAGCAGCACCTTTTTCAGCTGATTAAAGCTAAGGCGATAAAAGCATTGGTTACGGAACTGCGCCCTCCCGTAAGTGCAGGGGCAGAACAGTTTTTTGACCAGTATTTTCGCATCGTCGCGGTATGGTTAGAGGAGACTGAGCTTAGTAAGCTGTCTGATGAAATTATTAGCCAGATAAAGGAAGAAGAAGAGACCGTAGCAAGCCTGCCTGATCGACTACTACTACAACCGCTCAACGATTTACTGGATACGCAGGAATTACAGCCAGCTATAATTAGTACTTCCGCAGGTGAAAACGAATTGACTAATTCACTGTTCGGAGATCCTTATCAGTCAGCAATGGCAAAGCTAGGACTGGCCAGACCACCGGCACCAGTAGAGAGCGCCTTTGCTGGGCTGACCGAACCGGAAAATCGCTTACTAAAAACAGGACAGCAAACCTTCTCCTACGACTTTTTTCCCGCTACGGCCGATGTTGCAGCCTTGGGCTTGTACCGACAATATCCCGAAAGCTATCTTGAATTATTAGAGGAATTGTACAAAGATCCTTTGATTCAGGAAGAGATTGCGAAGAACAAGGCGGCATCAAAAAAACGCAAAAGTGAAATCGAGACTTACGTCAGTGACGAAGTACTGACAGAATTTTATCGCTTGCTGGAAAAAGGAAGTTTTCCGGCAGTTGCTGCTGATCCTAGTACGGACCGACCCGCGCGAACCCAGGAAAAGGCTGAAAAAATTCTGCGACTACGTGATCAATTGCTACCTGCGTACGAGGATTATCATAAGTACTACTGCCTCGTGGATGTAGACGGTGATGCCTTTGGCTTAGCTATCCGCTCCTTGGGTGATGATGAAGCGGCTATTGAGCAATTCTCTCAGAAACTGGCCAATTTTGCACTGAGCGCGGCGGCTACTATTAATAAGTACGGAGGGAAACCCATCTTTATCGGAGGAGATGACATGCTTTTTCTCGCTCCGGTGGTTTATCACTCAACAGCAAAGGGGGTACCAACTACTATTTTTGATTTGATCGAAGCACTCGATGCGCTGTTTACAGCAGAAAATTTTCCTGCTGCCCCTACACTGTCTTACGGCCTGAGCATCACTCACTATAAATATCCCCTGTTCGAGGCCCGAAACGCTAGTTTAGAGCGCCTTTTGCAGCATGCCAAACGGAGTAGCTGGCCGCAGAAAACCCAAAATGGGACTACTAAACCGCTGAAGAAGAACACCATTGCTTTTCGCTTCATTCGCCATTCCGGCAGCTATTTCGATGGTTATTTAACTAAGCCGCTGCTTAAAGATTTTCTCGGACTATATCAGTTGGGTACCTCGGAAAAGTTCTTGTCCTCCTTCACCTATAAGCTGCGTGAAATCGAAGATGTATTGCAGGTAGTCGGTCCGGAGCTGGACGAAGTGCGACGTACTGCCCTGGTAGCCAACTTATTCAACGAGGCGGATCACCGTAGTCACGAGGAAGCCTTAGCGGCCGTGATGCAATTTTTGTTTGAGGTGCAGAATACGGTCTTTAGCGTGAGCGATAAGCCCGGCAATACTCGTGATAACTCCTACGCTCTACTCCGTCTGCTGCGCTTCTTCTTGCCGCAAACTGATGGAAATGCTAATCGGCCAGCCCACAAAAATGTAGCCCATGTCGAGTAAAATATTTGAAATAAGTCTGCGGCCGCATGGTCGATTTTTCTTTGGTGGCGAGACCATTTTCGGGCAGGGTGATGACGATGAGCGGCGAAGGTCCTACTTGGTGAAATCAGAAATTCTTCCCCAGCAAAGCTCGCTACTGGGGATGCTTCGATATCTACTTTTGCGTGAGAATAAGCTGCTCTACCAAGCTGGATCCTGGCCCGATCAGGAAAAGACGGTAAAGCTAGTTGGGAGAAAAGGCTTCAGCTTTAACCCAGCTGAGCCCAGTGCTAAGAATGAATCGTTCGGGATCATCAAAGGCATCAGCCCTCTGCGCATCAGTGATGGCACCGATTTTTGGGATTTGGTACCGCTTGACCAGGGGGAAGGAAAGTATGGCCCCTTAAAATGGAAACGACCTGCCCAGCGTGATTGGCAGTTGGCTGGTTTAGATGCTAAGCAAGGTCTGGAGGTGAAATTTCGCGCTGGAGCGAAAAAAGCTCGCTCCCTGACTGAGCTGTTTCCGGCCCAAACCTTGACTGGTAATCGCGTAACTAATCGACACTATCGTCCTGCCGAAAGTGGCGGAGCGGCAGATGAAGAGGGACTATTTCGGCAGACTTTTCGTCGTTCCGTGCGCGGAAGTTACCATGCGGCAATTGTCGCGGAAAAGCCGGAGGCTTTAAGGAGGATTCCTATCCCAGCTACTGCTGATTTTCAACTGGTCTTTCGGGTAGAAATAGAGGTTAACACTGATTTAGCTGAACTGCAGCTTTTCCCTCCGGAAACAGTAGTACAACTCGGTGGCGAGCGCAGTCGATTCGCATTTGCGGCACGTGAATTAAAGGAAGAGGAGACCGCAACCCTTGCGGGTTTTGCACATGCTCATCCCTACGCCGCCAAGCAACAGCTCGATGCTGAGTTGGGCTACGCAAGAATTATTCTGCTGAGCGATACTTACCCCTATGCCGGTATGCTAGCAGAAGAGGACCTGTTCATCGTGGCCAAGGCCCGCCCTTTTCGTTATTTGCTCAGTCCTTTTGAAGGAAATAATGGAAGTATTGGCAGTAGGGCAGAAGGCAATAGCTGCCAGCTACTGGAACGTGGAGGGGTGATCTTAGCGCCCAAGGGAGCAAGAGTGGAGGCTGTTGCGCAAGCTATTCAGGGGGTACAACCATTTTATCAAATCGGTTACAATTATTGTTATGTCTGCAGCTAATCTATACACCATCCATTGTCGGTCCAATCTACACGCCGGAGCGGGCGACCAATCCTTTGGGATCATCGATAAACACGTGCAGCGCGACCCGACTACCCGCCTGCCAACCATATTTTCGTCTAGCTTAAAAGGCAGCTTGCGCGAAAAAGCAAGTGCAGTTTTCACTGCTCAAGCGCCGGGAAAAGAAGATCCTCGGATCGTGGAGATATTCGGTTCCGATAACGCTAAGGGCGCTGCTAAATCGCTACGTCAGGGCGCAGTTTACCTAAGTGATGCGTATTTGCTCGGTTTGCCCATACGGAGTACTGACCAGCTGTTTTACGTGGCTACCTGCCCTGAACTACTGGCTGATTTTTTGGCAACGGCAGCTAAAGCTGTTGCTGCGGAAAACCTTACCCAACTGCAAAAATTTATGGACCAGCTAAAAGGTAATTTCCCAGAAGAAGGAAAACCGTTAGCTAACTATCCCGCCCAGCTTAGCAAAGTTTATCTTGAGGATCTTGCTGCGGCCCGATTAGAGCTGGATGCAGCCGCTTTAAGTCCATTACTCGGTCCACGAGTGGCCTTACTACACGTGAATGATTTTGCCCGTTTAGCGGAAGATTTACCGACGGTAGCGCGTAATCGCCTCGATAACGGCATCAGTGAAAATCTCTGGTACGAAGAGATCGTAGCCCGTGAAACCAGATTCTACTGCACGGTAGGTGAGGCACCCGGTGGCCTACCTAATTCAACTGCCCTCCAACAGCTAGATACTTTGATCAAAGCCAATAGTAGCAGGGTGCAAATAGGTGCTAACGCTACGATTGGCTACGGACAAACGGTCTGGACAAAACTACAGCAGGATGACTGATCGACTACCTTCCAAGCAGTTACTTTCTAAGGCTAATAGTATCCTGAAAAATGACCATGCTGTGCTGGTTGAAGACCCTAAAAAAGCTAAAGCCTACGCAAATTATCTCGCCGCTCTGGGACCCAGTATCCGGCAGCTGGGTTTGTTGCCTACTCTGGCTATTTACTGTAGTGAAGGTGGGGGAGGAGAAGTAGCTAAGCAACCGCTGGCTAACTACTTGCAGCAAGTATTGGTAGCTATTTACTCTAAGGAGGAACCGCCCATGGAGGGGGATTTATTCGAGTATGCGCTGAGTCGGCGAAACAACCAGGACGCTACACGACTCTTCCGCCGCCGACTGGAAACGACGATCCGCGCTGCAAAACTCATCTTTAAAACCTATGACCATGGCCGCACAGCAGAAAAATAGTGCAATGCATTCCATCAATCCAGGCCTGCTTTTTTACCGCTATTATTACGGAGATGTAGATGCAGCACTTCTGGGATTCAGGGCCTGGAAGAATGGGGTAGAACGACAATCGAAAGGAAATGCTAGCAAGCATATTGGGGAATACGACGGCCAAATTTCTGCGGCCTGGCTCAATAATGTACCAACGGCCAAAGAAAAGGAAGCCCGGGCTCACTACAATTTACGTAATCAGGCACTGTTTAGCTTCGAACCCGATACTGTTGCACTAGCTCAACAGCAGCGGCAGTACTCCCCACCGGAAGCCGTGGCATTCAATATGAAAACAACTTACCCCGGTTTGTTAATCGGGCTGGGCTATAATCATCAACTCTCGGCTAAGGAAGCGATTAATGGTGGTTTTTATTTTGATCATACTACTGGCTTACCCTTTTTACCGGGCTCTTCGATCAAAGGAATAATTCGGGCTACGCTGGAGGAACGAGCACCGGTGGAGCCTAAGGACTTACCCGATTTTTTAGCGCGTATTTTTGGTCCCAATGAGCTGGCGGCTCATAAGCAGATCATCTTTCATGATGCCTTGCTACAAGCGGTACCCAAAAAGGAAACCTATCCCTTGTTTGGACCAGATAGTGTTACTCCGCATCTTAACCGAGATAGCGACTCTGATTTGCCGGATCGGTACGTAGAACCCACCCCTCTAAGTTTTCTCAAGATTATGCCAGGGGTGACCTTTACCTTTTTATTCGATATACCTGCGGAAGTACAAATCAATGAACGATTAAAGTACAGCCGAGTAGAGCTACTTGAGCTATTTAAACAAGCTATTGACAGTAAGGGGGTGGGGGCTAAAACTCGCCTGGGCTACGGTCGTTTTGAAACCGCTGACCCTGAAATCCAGTGGGGAGGGGAGGCTTCCTTCCGGGATGAAAGTCTGGAAAAGTGGAGCGCTGAAGCGCTGACTAATGCTGAGGAACTACTCGCCCGCTCTGCGGACAAAAGGACCAGCTCCGCTGCCTTCGATCACACGGGCTACGATCCACTCGCAAATCTTGAAAAACAAGCTAAACAGCGACAAAGAGTTGAGAGTAAGTCACTGGAAGGGCAAGCAGCTCGGGTTAAGTA
Source organism: Bacteroidota bacterium (assembly GCA_039030655.1). Lineage (GTDB taxonomy): Bacteria > Bacteroidota > Bacteroidia > Chitinophagales > Saprospiraceae > Neolewinella. The sequence goes on from JBCCDS010000003.1 coordinate 171,255, forward strand.
TACGCAGTCCCACAAAGGAAAATTTTATTTCGAAGTAATTAGCCCACAGCGCGATCATGTGACCCTGAAAAGATCGGAAATACCACAAGGTTTTATCCCCGAGGCAGGCAAAATCTACAATGCCATCATCACCAATTACGATCAAAGAAAAAAGAAAATCCTAAAAGTCAGGATCGATCTTAGTTAAGGTCAACGGTAATTAAAAAAATCAGTAGCATGCAACTCTCCACCCTCACCTTCAACTTCCCCCTCCACGCTGGCGAAATTCGCGCCTTCCGCGCGGCCATTATCGGCAGCCTGGGCTACGGACATACGCTCTTTAATGGCTTTGATAATTCGATACCGGGCGAGCAAAAATATGCCAATACCTATCCGTTGGTTCGCTACACCGTACATAAAGGACGGGCAAGAATCATGGGAATGGGCAAAGGGGCGGATGCAATAATGCGCCATTTGTTGCCGGTATTACCCGATCAATTACTTATCGGGCAACGTTATTGCCCCACCGACGCCTATGACTTGCGGGTGAAAAGTTGGGAGCCGGAAATCCTCACGGAGCCCTACACTTTTGGCCTGTACCGTTACCTCGCCCTCAATCAAAAAAACTACCAGCATTGGAAAGCATTGGAAAGCGATGAAGCGGCCCGCGCTATGCTATTGAGCAGCTGCCTTACGGGTCACTTGCGGGCACTTGCAGAAACCGTTACGCCAGAGCTGCCCCGGCAAATGATCGAAGCGCAAATACTTAAGGTGGATGAAGTAAAACGCCTGCAATGGCACGGCAATCATTTTGTGGGCTTTAACCTGGTAGCCTGCGCCAACTTTATCCCTCCTTTTGGCCTAGGACTAGGTCGCTGCCACAGCTTTGGTTTCGGAGAAGTTTGTGGCAAGCGGACTTACCAGCACTTAGCCATTGATAGCAAGCAGGCCAGGCACAGTAATCGCGAATTGGCATAAAATTTTGAAGGATGGCACGCAGACCAAGTGTGAATAGCCTGCGCCGCCGCGCTAATAAATTCCTGCGTCTGAAAGGGTGGCTCGATCTTGCTCGCCACTGGCGGGTCGATCCGGTACGGATGGCCGTCATGGCCGAAGAACCTAAATACCGGCGCTATCGGATTCCGAAAAAAACTGCGGGGACTTTTCGCCAAATTGAAGATCCTGAACCGCACCTCAAAGCCTTACTTCGTAAACTCAATAGAGATCTACAGGCCGTCTATTATTTCCAAAGGTCCCCCGCTGCCTACGGTTTCCTGGTGAACCCGACGGATGATCCCGATCCGCGAAATATCCTCTCAAATGCCCAGCGCCACCTCGGCTGCGACTGGCTGATGAATCTGGATATGCGTGATTTCTTTCACCTCATTGATCGGGAAGATGTAGAAAAATTGTTTCGCATGGCCCCTTTTAATTTTCCAAAGCTTACGGCAAGACGACTGGGGGGACTATGTACCTATGAAGGCCGCTTACCGATGGGGGCACCTACCAGTCCTATCCTTAGTAATTACTATTCGCATCCACTGGATGTGCAATTAGAGAAATATGCTGCTTCCAAAGAATGGACCTATACCCGCTTTGCCGATGATATCACTTTCAGTAGTCGGCAGACCCCGATTTTTTACGAAGATCTGTATCGTATTAATGACTGGGTCGAAAACTTCGACTTGGCCTTAAACCCCACTAAAAGCGTTATTCATGGTCCTGATCGCAACGATAAAGAAGTTACGGGCTTAGTCGTTGGAGATACCCAGGTACACCTAAGTGCGGAATTTTTGGAGAAGGTTCGTACCGGAATCAAGCAATTAGATGCCGTGATCAATACCAAATATTTAATGCCAAGTGGTCGGCGAAAAACTACGGCCTGGGTAAAGGAAGTCGAACAACGCGTACGTGGATTGGTGCAGTTTGCCCAAAAGGTCCTACCGGATGATGATCCGCTACAGGTAGAACTCGAAAATGATTTTGAGGAAGCCTTGGAGCCACCCCGGCGCTATGGGCCGGTCTCCTGGTTGGAATTTGGCTATCTGAATTTTAGCGAACACCTACCTGACTAATTATTTCCCCGCTTTTAATCAATGGCCCATGCAAGTTGTACTGCATACTCCCGGTTTGAAACTGGACGTGAAAAACGGAATTTTTCTTCTCAGTAGTGAGGAACACGAACGGGAAATCAGCCCAGAGTTGATCGACAGTATCTCGGTAGTTGCCAACTGCTGGATCGCGTCGGCAGCGGTACGTTTGGCCGCGGAAGCTGAGGTGCCTATCTACTTTCACGATGACTTTGGCGATGCTGATGCCTGTCTGCGCTCGGCCTTTTTCGAGAGCCTAGCTTTGCGCCGTCGCAAGCAAGTATATTTCAGTGACGATCTGGCTGGTGCAAATTGGGTGGTGGAGCAATTTAGGCTGAAAGGTGTAGAGCAGATCGGCAATTTGCGCTACTTGGCCAATCGGCGGCCGGGACAGAAAGAAGAACTAGCAAAAGCGATAGCAAGTATTGAGCAGTTCGATGCGGACTGGCTTAAGCTCGCCAATCAAACGCCCAACCCTAGCTGGGCTAGTCAGATAATGGGTAAAGAAGGGGCTTTAGCCCGCACTTACTGGCAAGCGATTGCGAAAGCCTTACCTAAGGCCTGGCAGTTTCAAGGGCGCAGCCGGCGCCCCGCTCTGGACGCCTACAATGCCCTAACCAATTACTTTTATGGGATGCTCTACGCCCTGGTAGAGCGAGCACTCTTTACTGCCGGTTTGGATCCACACCTGGGTATTTTACACGCTGATGAATACGACCGGCCTACCTTAGCCTATGATCTGATCGAACCTTTTCGACCCTAGGTAGATCGCTTTATCCTAACCCAAATTTTGCAGCAGCAGCTCGATATTTCCTTAATCACCAGCACCGAGCGAGGCTTCCGAATACAGCATGCTGCAAAGAAAATACTCATTCCTGCCTTTAATGAATTCTTTCAGGGCTTAACCCGCTGGCAGGGTAGCCGGGCTGATCGTAACGGGCAGATTTATCGCCACGCTACTGATTTAGCCCGCCTGATCGATAGTACCCAACAACGCCCCGTCTAATGCAAGCTTACCTGATCTCCTACGATATTACGGATAACAACCAACGCTACAAAACGGCGCGGCTATTGCTGCGTGCTGGCTTATTTAGAGTACAAAAGTCAGTCTTTATCGGCAGTATGAGCGATCAACGCTACCTTAGGCTTCAGGCCCAGCTTCAGCTACTGGAACAACAGCCCCGTTGGTCGGCCAATGATCAGTTGTTGCTATTGCCCTTGCACCAGTACACCGAAGACAATCTGCAAACTATTGGTACAAAAACACCCAACTGGGACCTTATTTACCGTCGTTTACATACCTTGATTCTCTAATAAAAACGCTACATTTAAGAGCGTATTTAGCGATTTCATGACAAAATGAATCATATTATAAAATCTCCCATACATCTAAACTATTTACAATCGACTGACTATCAGGGTATTGCAAAAATTAGCTCCAGGAGTCACTATGTGCCGCAATAGGGCATTCCGACATAACCAACTCAATTTTGTAATTGGAACCAGGAGTCACTATGTGCCGCAATAGGGCATTCCGACCCCCGAACGCTGGCCCAAACGCTGTCCCGAACCCAGGAGTCACTATGTGCCGCAATAGGGCATTCCGACAGAATAGAGGCTGTTTTCGCTCTCGTAAACGCCAGGAGTCACTATGTGCCGCAATAGGGCATTCCGACCAACATAGGTCAGAGTTTGCGCCAGGTTAGCCAGGAGTCACTATGTGCCACAATAGGGCATTCCGACAGTGGCTCTCCTAGCTCAGTCTCCTGATAATAGTCCAGGAGTCACTATGTGCCACAATAGGGCATTCCGACCGATTTCTTCAGGATCTTCCGCAACTTCTTGCCCAGGAGTCACTATGTGCCACAATAGGGCATTCCGACAATTGCATTAGAATCTCCCCTTTACCAAATTGCCAGGAGTCACTATGTGCCGCAATAGGGCATTCCGACCAGTGAACCTTTCATAAATTTAGTTTTCCAGGAGTCACTATGTGCCGCAATAGGGCATTCCGACTAATGTATTCATAGTTTAAAAAGTTTTTTGAACCCAGGAGTCACTATGTGCCGCAATAGGGCATTCCGACCCGGATCGTTCTAACGTGAACGCTGTGTAGGCAACCAGGAGTCACTATGTGCCGCAATAGGGCATTCCGA